>CACIRB010000001.1 GCA_902588925.1 uncultured Pelagibacteraceae bacterium
ACACCTTTTGTTATTTCCTTAACTTTTTCAACCTCGTTTCCATCAATAATTACTCCATGATCTCCTCCGAGTTCCATTGCATGTTTTAAAGCTTTTTCAGATTTTTCAACGATAATAATATCAGCTGCACACATTGCTTTTAAACATTGAATTGCAATATGACCTAAACCTCCAGCACCTATAACCACACAACTTTGACCAGGAAGTAAATGTCTTGTCGCTTTTTTAACAACTCTGTAAGCTGTTAAACCTGCATCAGAAAAAGGAGCCACGTCTTTGGGAGCTAAGACTTTCGGTAATTTAATCAAGTTTCTAACACTTGTTTTTAAAAGTTCTGAATATCCTCCTTCTTTAATACTTAATCCCGGAAATGCACCTGCTGCTGCATGCATATCATTACCTCTTCTACAATCTAAACAGGTTCCATCTGTTCCTGAAATTAAAGGGTGTAAAATTACTGGATCCCCTTTTTTAAATTCTGTTACATCTTTTCCGACATCTTCTATCCAGCCTGCATTTTCATGACCCATAACGCAAGGAAGTAATTTTCCATCCGGGTCCTGAATATGTTTCCACACACCTTCAATAATATGTAAATCTGTTCTGCAAACTCCAGCTGCACCAATTTTTACTATTACATCACTGGCTTTCTCTATTTTTGGATTTGGTAATTCTTCACCTGTAACCCATACTTTTTCTTTCATTTCTGGGTCGTACTTGTGCAAAACCTGTGCTTTCATTTCTTTTTCTCCCTATATTTTTTTCTTAAAACCCTATTAAAAAATCGAACTCCACTGAAGTCAATGCCGCTTTTAAGTGTCCAAATAGTTTACAAATACAACCTGTGGTTAGTTGTTGAACACTTTAATTTTATTTATCTTTTAAAAATGGGAAATCTAACCTCAACAAGCAAAGAGTTCAAAAATATCATTAAAAAAAGAGGAATGATGTCCTATGAAATGGGAAAAGAAATTTCGGATAGCTGGTCAAGATGCATAGCGAAAGGTCTTAATCCATTTCAAGATCCAAAACAAAGCGTAATATCTTCAATTGAGTTAAAAGAAATCAAAGAAAAAAATGAGGCTCTTAGAAGAATTGTTCTTCCAGAATTAGAACTATTATATTCACAAATTGCTGGCACTAATTTTATGGTTGCGTATTCAGACGAAAACGGTCTAGTGCTTGATACGATATATGACAAAACTTGTCTTCAAACAGATGTTGGTAAAACTGTAATACCAGGATCTATTTGGGCTGAAAAAGTTTGTGGAACAAATGGTTTGGGATTATCTGTTGAATTAAAAAAACCAACAATAGTATCTGGTAAAGAACATTTTTTTATAGCACATGAAAATATATCTTGTTTTGCAAGTCCAATAATTAATTATGATGGAAAGACTATTGGAATTATAGATGCTTCAACCGACTATATGTCTAGAGAGCAACACACTCTAGCTTTAGTAAAACTTGCAACTAGAAGTATAGAAACAAAATTATTTTTAAAAAAGTTTGAGCATGAATTAATTTTATCTTTTCATCCTAGACAAGAATATCTTTCGACAACTAGTGTTGGGTTATTGGCTGTTAATGGAGATGGTCTAATTGTAGGAGCTAACAGTAATGCAAAAATTATGCTTAATGGATTAGTATATCTTAAAAACGAAAATTTTAATAAAATTTTTACTAATTCATTTTCATCTATTGCATCAGATTTATTAAATAATAAAACATTAAAAATTACTGATCATTTAGGTTCATCGGTTTTTGTGGTGAAAAATCAAATTTTTAAGGAAAACAAATTTGTTGAAACAAAAAAAGAAAATAAAAAAAGTACTTGTAAAAATTGTGAAGATACAAAAATCAAAAGAGAAAAATGTACTTTGATAAGATCAACTTTTAATGAAACAAATAATATTTCTGCTACTTCAAGAAAACTAGGTGTATCTAGAACTACAATTTATAAACACTTACAATAAATTTATTTAATCAATCGGATAGTCCCAAGCATTACCACCTATAACTTTAGAAATTGCAGAAAAGTCTTTAGCATCGTTCCCATCTTTACAAAATTGATCATAAATTTCTAATGCCATTTTTCCCAGTGGAGTTTCAGCATCAACACTTTTTGCACAATCATGAGCAAGTTTAAGGTCTTTATTCATCATTCCTGCAGAAAAACCAGGTTTATAATTATTATTTGAGGGTGTTCCATCAATCAAACCAGGCAAAGGTGGATAAACAGAAATTGGCCAGCTGTTACCTGATGCGTTCTTCATAATCTCATGAACTTTTTTAATATCAATGTTTAATCTTTTTGCTAACATTAATGACTCTGAGGCAGCAATCATTGCAATTCCAAGTGCCATATTGTTACAAATCTTAGCGCCATTCCCGCTACCTAAATCACCTGCGTGAAATATATTTTTTCCCATGATTTTTAATATAGGAAGCGCTTTTTCAAATGCTTCTTTTGATCCACCAACCATTATATTTAAAGTTGCTTTTTGGGCTCCCATTACTCCACCACTAACTGGAGCATCAATCATTTTAATTCCAACTTCTGAGGCTTTTTTTCCAATTTCAATAGAGGTTTTAATATCAATTGTTGAACAATCAATTAGTAAACAATTTTTCGAAACTTTATTTATTATTCCATTTTCTCCTAAATAAACTTCTTTAGAATGCTTACCTTCTGGAAGCATAGTAATAACAGTTTCAATATCAGCTGTAATTAGATCATTTATATTTTCGATTGTTTCAAGATTTTTATCTTTTGCAATTTCAAGCATTTTTTTTGAAACATCAAAAACTTTTATGGATTTACCCGCCTTCATTAAATTTACAGCCATTGGGCAGCCCATGTTGCCAACACCAATGAAAGCTATCGTTTGAGACATTTTAATTTACTTTATTAATGCAATTTCCAGTTCTAAAAAATTCATCTAGATTATCAATTGCTAAATTACCCATTGCAATTCTTGTATCTTTTGTAGCACTGCCAAGATGAGGCAAAACAAAAGCACTTGGAATTTTCAAATAACCAGGATTTAAATTTGGTTCATTTTTAT
Organism: uncultured Pelagibacteraceae bacterium; assembly: GCA_902588925.1. Classification (GTDB taxonomy): domain Bacteria; phylum Pseudomonadota; class Alphaproteobacteria; order Pelagibacterales; family Pelagibacteraceae; genus Pelagibacter. The sequence continues at coordinate 3,069 of CACIRB010000001.1, forward strand.
AAACATCTAATCCTGCTGCATAAATTTTTCTTCTGTTTAATGCATCAATGAGAGCTTCATCATCAACAATATCACCTCGAGCAACATTAGTTATCACAGCACCTTTGGGGAAATATTCAACTGTCTCTTTATTAATTAAATTTTCTGTTTCCTTTGTAGCTGGGCAACAAATAGACAGAACATCTGAAACTGAAAAAAGACTCTTTATGTTATCATGATAAGTTGCACCCTGCTCTTTATCTTCACTTAATTTTGAACGATTATGATAATGAATAACCATACCTAAAGATTTAGCAATTTTTGCAATTTTTTGACCAATACGACCCATACCTAAAATACCTAATCTTGTTCCTGTTAATTGTTTTCCAATTAAATAATCTGCAGACCACTTCCATCCACCCTCTCGAGCAGACTCGATTCCTTCTGATGCTCTTCTACAAGCTCCTAGGATTAATAATATTCCAATTTCAGCCGTAGCATCTGATAAAACTTCTGGAGTATTTGTGACAGCAATACCTCTATTTTTAGCAGCTTCTAGATCAATATTTCCAAATCCAACTGCAAAGTTAGAAATTATTTTAATACTATCTGGAAGTTTATTTATTGTATCAGCATCTAATTTTTCTGTTAAAGATGATAAAATTCCATCACAGCCTTCACTCATTTCAATAATTTTTGCTTGAGAATAAAGTTCATCATTTGAGTTAAATTTAGCTTCAAATAATTTTGATGCTTTATCTTCGCTCTCACGAATTAGTCTTCTAGTAATTAAAATTTTTTTCATAAATCTCTTATTTTAAAATTTCAGGTTTGGGACCGCCTGTGTACCAATCTAAAACTTCAATTGTATGTAAAATTGGAACTTTAGTACCATGAGAAATTTGTGTAATACAACCAATATTTCCTGTTGAAATAAAATCTGGATTTAAGCTTTCTATGTTGTTTACTTTGTTTTTTAGTAATTGTTTTGCAATTTTTGATTGTAAAATATTATAGGTTCCAGCAGATCCACAACAAATATGTCCTTCGGGAATTTCCATTATCTCATTTTCTGTCTTTTCAAGTAATGCAATTGGTTGGGCGTGAACTTTTTGACCGTGTTGCATTGAACAAGCAGAATGATATGCAACTTTATATTTCTTTCCTTTAGATTTTATATTTAGTTTTAAACTTTCAAGAATATACTCTGAAATATCTTTTGTTAGTTCTGATATTACTTTAGCTTTTTTGCTCAGCTCTTTATCATCTCTAAAAATAAATCCGTAATCTTTCATTGTGGTACCACAACCTGATGTGTTAGATAAAATTGCATCTAGATTTCCTTTTTGATGTTCTTCGTACCAGATGTCTATATTGTTTTTAAAATCTTGATGAGCATCCTCTTCTTTTCCAAGATGATGGTTTAGAGATCCACAACAACGAATTTTTTTTGGTACTACAACTTCAACTCCATGTCTATTTAATAATCTGATTGTAGCTTCGTTAATTTGTGGAGAAATTTCTTTTTGAACACATCCAGTGAGTAAGGCAACTCTTGCGATTTTCTTATTACCTGTAACTTTATAAATTTCTTTATTAGGCAAAGTCTTTTTAGGAAAATTAGTTGGCATTAGTTCCATCATATCTTTTATTTTTGATGGCATTAAAAATTTAAATGGTTTTGATAATTTGACTAAGAAACTAGAAAGCTTAAATACTTTTGTATTTGGTAATGTGATAGATAAAAAATATCTTATTAATTTATCAAAGAAGGATCTTTCATAATTTTTTTCAATATATTTTTTACCATGATCAATTAAGTGCATATAGTTTACACCTGCTGGGCAAGTAGTCATACAGCTATAACAAGACAGACACCTATCAATATGTTTTACAACTTTTTCTGTTGGTTTTTTATTATTTTCCAACATATCTTTAATAAGATAAATTCTTCCTCTAGGACCATCTAATTCATCTCCTAAAATTCCATAAGTTGGACAAGTTGCATTACACATTCCACAATGAACACATTTTTTAAATATTTTTTCTGAAGATTGATTGTCTTTATCTTTGAGTTGTGTCTCTGAAAAATTTGTTTGCATTAAAAATCCTTATACATTTTTCCAGGGTTAAATATTCCTTTTGGATCAAAGCTTTCTTTAATTTTTTTAGAAATCATTAATTTGGTATCATCAATAGTGAATATTTTTTCAGAAAAATCAAAGTCCTCTGATTTCTTTATAATCGTTAAATATCCATTATTTTGGAGGATCATTTTTTTTATTTCTTTTAATTTATCGTCGTCTTTTCCAGCAACCTCTATCCAAAAAAGAGACCCAGACCAATCTATAAAATATTTAAATTTATTTTTTAAATCTTTCATAACTTTTTCACAATTTGCCGGAGGCACAACAGCTCTTAGTAAATTATTTTTTGTCTCAGAAAATAATTGCAAACTGTTTACACTTTTCCAAAAAAGAGGTGATTGATGGGGATCTAAGTTAGATGTTTTAAATTTTTTTAAGTCTAATTCATTTGAAATATCCTTAATTCGCTCTTTTATTGAATTTTTATCTCCTTCAACTCTTAAAGCAAAAAATGATCCCTCTTGATCTAAATCATTAAATTTGAATGCTTTACTTTTATTTAAATCAAATTTTTTATTTTGTGGTTCATCTGGAATAAAAACTGCACCTGAAATTTCATTACTCGAGCTAAGTACTTTTTGAAACAAGTCTGAGATAACCTTTGGATCATTTTCATAGATAACAATTGTATTTTGTGAGGGTTTCTTTGCTGAAATTTTTAAGGTTATTTCAGTTAATGCAACTAATGTCCCAAAAGATCCACTCACTAATTTTGATAAATCATAACCTGTAACGTTTTTTACAACTGTACCTCCTGATTTAATAATATCTCCCTTTCCATTTACTCCCCTGAATCCCAAAACAAAATCTCTAACACTGCCTGACTTAAATCTTCTTGATCCCGCAAAATTACAAGCAACACATCCACCTACAGTTCCTTTGTTTGATATTCCATTATCGATGTAACCAAAATCAGTTGGTTCAAAAGAAAGTTCTTGGTTATTTTTTTCTAAAGCACTTTCAACATCTTCCATTAAAGTTCCTGGTTTTACTTTAATATAAAGTTCTTCAGGTAAATACTCGATTATTCCATTTATGCTTGATAAGTCTAAACTTTTTGCAGCCTGAACATTATAACCTATGAATTTTTTTGTGTTTGCTCCATGAATATCAATTGGAAATTTCTTCTTATAAGCTTCTTTAATTATATTTGAAACTTCAAGCTCACTTTTTGGAAGTAAGTGATTAGAATCTTGGAAGATCTGGGAATTTTTCTTCTCCTCGGTGAACATGAACCCTTCCTTCCTCAGCACATTTTCTTAAAATTGGATAAACTTTTCCAGGATTTAAGAGATTTTTTTCATCTAAACATTTTTTAATATTAAGCTGCTGCTGGATATCGATATCGTTAAAAGCCTCACACATTAATTCTCTTTTTTCTATTCCAATTCCGTGCTCTCCAGAAAGTGCACCTCCCATTCTCACACAAGCTTTTAAAATTTCAGCCCCAAATTCTTCGGTTCTTCTTAACTGTTCTTTATCGCTTCCATCAAAAAGAATTAAAGGATGAAGATTTCCATCTCCTGCATGAAAACCATTAGCAACTGCTAAATTATATTTTTTTGATAATCTGCTAATCTCTTTAAGTATCACTGATAATTTTCCTCTTGGGATTGTTCCATCCATACAATAATAATCTGGTGCCATTGCCCCACATGCTGGAAACGCAGCTTTTCTTCCAGACCAAAATCCTAATCTTTCTTTTTCAGATTTGCTTAATTTAAAACTGTTTGATTTATTTTTTTCAGCAATTTCTTTTATTTTTTTAAATAATTCATCTACTTCGGATTTCGTTCCATCTAATTCCACTATCATTAAAACTTCTGCATCCATTGGATATCCCGCATGAACAAATTTTTCTGTTGCATCTATTAATGCTTTATCCATAATTTCCATTCCAGCTGGCACGATACCATTGGAAATAATATCTGTTACACAATTTCCTCCATCTTCAATAGTCGGAAAACCAATTAAAGCTGCTTTTACTGTTTGAGGATTTTTCAAAATTTTTACAGTTATTTCAGTTATTACTCCTAGCAATCCTTCAGAACCACATATTAATCCCAATAAATCATATCCCTCTTGATCCAAAGTTTTTCCACCTAATTTACAAATAGTCCCGTCCATCATTACCATTTCAACACCTAGTATGTTGTTTGTTGTTGTTCCATATTTAAGTGAATGAACACCGCCTGAGTTTTCAGCAACGTTTCCACCTATAGAACATGCTAATTGACTAGAAGGATCTGGAGCATAGTAGTAACCTTTATGTTTTACTGCGTGTGTTATGGACAAGTTTGTTACACCTGGTTGTGTAACTACACATTTATTATCAAAATCAATATCTAAAATTTTATTAAATTTTCCTAAACCTAAAATAATTGCATCGTTAAGAGGTAAAGCTCCACCTGAAAGTCCTGTTCCAGCTCCTCTTGGAATAACCTTTATATTTTCTTGGTGACAGTATTTTAAAATTTCACTTACTTCTTTTGTATTTTCTGGAAGAACTACAGCTAGTGGTAAATTTTTATAAGCTGCCAACGCATCTGTTTCATAAGGCTTAATCTCATCTAATTCACTTAAAACATTTTCACTTGAAGTAAAATTTTTTAGGCTTGATACGATTATATCTTTTTTACTGACAGTTACTCTATCTACTTTTGGTAAAGCTATTTCAGACATAGCTTAACCTAGCATTTTTTTGATATTTTCCAATGCGTTAGAAATGTTATCCTGTGATGCAGCAAAGCTAAATCTTACGTAATCTTTGCATGTTTTTCCAAATGCCGTACCTGGGACAATTGCAACACCCGCTTCATGCATAGCTCTTTTACAAAACTCAGAGCCATCCATTCCTGTTCCTATAACTTTTGGAAATGCATAAAATGCTCCTCCTGGTAAACTGCATTCTACTCCTGGTAGACTATTTAGTCCTTCATGAATTAATTTTCTTCTTTGAGTAAATTTTTCCATCATCAAATCAATTGAATCGTCTGGTCCATCTAGTGCTGCTATTCCTGCAAATTGAGCCGCAGCATTAACACATGAAACACTATTAATTAATAATTTATTAATATGTTCAATTAAATTTTCAGGCCAAAAACTCCAACCTAATCTCCAACCTGTCATAGAGTATGCTTTACTCCATCCTTCTAAAACAATTAGTCTTTCTCTTAACTCTGGATAATTAAAGAAGGTTGGCATTTCTTTGTTATCAAATATTTGTCTACTGTAAATTTCGTCACTTAAAATAGTTACGTGAGGATGTTTTTTTAAACCCTCTGCTAGTTTATCAATTTCAGATTTCTCAACAAAACTTCCTGTTGGGTTATTTGGATTAATTAAAATTAGCAATCTAGTTTTCTCAGTTATTAAAGATAAAATTTTATCTGCACTAAATTTTAAATCTTTATCTTCTGTTAAATCATAAGGTACAGCAGTAGAACCTGTATAATTAATCATAGACTCATAAATAGGAAATGCAGGTGTTGGATGAATAATTTCAGCTCCTGGCTCACCAAAACACTGAATTGCATAATGCATTGTAGGTTTGCCACCTGGCATTATCATAATTCTATCTGGATCTACTTCAGTGTTATATCTCTTCTTGATCCATCTAGTGACTGCTTGTCTACACTCTAAAATTCCGTTTGAAAGAACATAGCCATGGTGACCATCATCTAAAGCTTTTTTTGCGGCTTCAACTACATGTTTAGGTGTTTTAAAATCTGGCTGACCTAAGCCTAGATGTATCATTGGATTTCCTTGTGCTTCTAACTTTTTCGCTTCTGCTAAAACTGAGAAAGCACTTTCTGTTCCAAGTCTATCAAGTGACGCTGCTAATTTCATAATAAAGTTGGAAAATATACATATAAATGAATGAATGTCTATTTAGAATTATTATAAATTTCTATTAATTCTCTTAATTTCTATAGATAATTTTTGTCTCATCAAGGTCTTTTACAGATTTACATCCCATCAAAATCATGTTTCTTCTAATTTCTTTTTGCATGTTCTCTAACAATCTCTCAACACCCTTTTGACCTCCAGCACCTAAACTAAAAAGAAAAGCTTTGCCAAAACTACAAGCTGTTGCACCAGCTGCAAGAGCTTTAAGAACATGAGTTCCTCTTCTTACACCACCATCAAGAATAATTTCTAATTTATCTCCTACAGCATCTGAAATTGCTTTAACCTGATCAAACGGTGATCTTGATCCATCAAGTTGTCTTCCTCCATGATTTGAAATCATAATTGCAGTACAGCCAATATCTATTGCTCTTTTAGCATCTTCTACTGACATTACACCTTTTAAAGCCATTGGTTTATTCCATTTTTTAATGCAGTATTCTGCATCCTTCCAATTCATCGCTGGATCATATTGCTCATTAATATAATCCATTACTGATTTTGCTATATTCGTTCCTTTGTCAGTTTTATTTTTTATGTTTGCTAGTTCAAATTTTTTATTTGTAAAATATTTGAAAACCCATCCTGGTCTCATTGCAAAACTTAATAAACTATCTAATGTAAATTTAGGTGGTGTAGTAAATCCTGTTCTATGATCTCTTTCTCTATTTCCAGCAACAAGTGTATCAACAGTAATACACATTCCATCAAAATTAGCTCTACTACATCTTTCAATCAAATCATCGGTAATTGATTTATCCTTATGAATATACAGTTGAAATAGTTTTGGACCACTAGAAATATTTGCAACCTCTTCGATAGAAAATGATGCCATTGTAGACATACTATAGATCGTATTAAATTTTTCTGCTGCCCTGGCAGAAGCTTTGTCACCCTCAGGGTCATACAAGCTTTGCATTGCTGTAGGAGATAAGAATAATGGCATATCAATTTTTCTCCCAAAAACTGTTGTGGATAAATCTGGCTCTCCAACACTATTCAAAATATTAGGAACTAAATCACAGTCGTTAAACGAATCTGTATTTCTGTTTAAAGTTATTTCATCATCAGCACCTCCATCAATATAATGAAATATGGGCGCTGGTAATTTTTTTTTAGCTAATTTTCTAAAATCATCAAAATTATAACAATCATTTAAATTCATAAAAAGTTTATTAGAAGCTTTTAAAGAAATTAAACATATAACTATTTGCCCCAGGATTTTTACTTCCTAAACTAGCATTAGATATATGATTATATGAAAAACCAAATTGACTGCTCTCAGACATATCTAAAGAAATTTGTAATTCAGACTTAAATTCTAAGACGTGACCAAGATCTTTTCCATCACCCTGGTGATACAATCCTGGTGTAAAACTTGGATTAAAATTTAAAGATCCTATTTTATATTGCGCCTCTACTCCTGTATAAACATAGGCTGCATTATCTGCAGTAATAAGAGCACCCGTAATAGGTGATAAATTTCCAAGAAAAGTATCTCTGTTTAATTCTTCATTTTGATGCTGAAAACCTATTAAAGTTGATTTTTTTCCATCATCACTAAAATCAAACATTCCTGTGTAAATATTAAACTCAGTATTTAAATCTCCCTTTTTAATTTCTTCTGCATTTAATGAGATCGTAAAAGCTAGAAATGATAATAAAATTAGTATTTTTTTTAGATACATTTTGGATTAATTTTTAAATTTAAGTTTTTTAATGATTATTGCACCTCCAAGTAAAAATATCAATATTGGCAATAACCAAAGAATATAAGTGTTTTTATTTAAATCAGGATCATACAAAATCCAATCACCATATTTTTCTTTAAAAAATTCATAAATTTCATTTTCAGAGAATCCTTCTGCAAGTTTTTTATCAACTAAAATTTTCATGCTATTTGCGAAATCAGAGTCTGAATCATATACAGATTGACCCTGGCAAATTAAACATCTTAAATTTTTTGTAATCTTATTTCTTTCAAATTTATCATCAGCAAATAATAAATTTGGAATTAATAATAAAATAATTAAAGTAATTTTTAAGATTCTCATTTTATAATCGAGTAAATTTCATTAATTAATTCTTCATTTAATGGACCAATATATTTTGAAACTATTTTATTTTTATGAATCAAAAAAGTTTCTGGCACACCGTATGCTCCCCACTCTATTGAGATTGTACCATCTTCATCTAATAATATTGTTTCGTATGGATTTCCCAATTTCTTTAAAAAATTTTGAGCATTATTAAAATTATCTTTATAATTTAATCCAATTAAAGTTACTTGATCACTTTCACTTAATCTCATTAAATAAGCGTGTTCCTGTCTACAAGGTACGCACCATGAGGCCCATATATTTAATAAATAAAATTTATTTGAATTAAATATTTCTGATGAGCTAATATTTTCTTTGCTATCAAACTTGACGCTAGAGAAAATTGGAATATCTTTTTTTATTTCTGACTTAGGTGTATAAATGCTTGTTTCTTGTAAACCCTTATAAAATATTAAAAAAATAGTTATAAAACTTATTATTATTATTGAAGGTATTAATTTATCTTTCATATTCTCTTTTTAAAAAAACTTAATATTCCACCCATACTTAATAATAATACTGACAACCATATCCAAAGCATCAAGGGTTTGTCTTGATATCTAACATTAAAATATTCCTGATTTTGTACTAAGTTTATGACAATAAATTTATCTTTCATCAAAGTAGTTTTGATATCCGCTTCACTAGTTACTATATTTGGCTGATTGTAAATTCTTAACTCTGGGGACATTATGTTAATTTTTCCATTTGAGGAAATGATTTTAAAATTTGCTACTACTGAATTATAATTTTTTTCATCTCTCTGCTTTACATCTTCAAGTGTAATTTTAATTTTTGAGTTTTCATAACTTTCACCAATTTTAAGATTGGTTATTACTTCACTAGAAAGCAAATTGTTGAATAAAATACTTAAAATTAATAAGCTAAATCCAAAGTGAGCAATATTTTGAGCAATGTTTTTAAATTTTTTTGTAAAAAAATCCTTTACGGTAATAAAAAACAAATAAAATGCGCTCGAGATTAATATGGTATTTACAAGTAAATTTTTGTCGAAATTCTTAACAATTAAATAAGATATTAAAATAGATATAAATAACAAAAATATAAGAATTTTTTTACTCTCCAGGTTAGATTTAATCCATTTCAAATGAGGTCCAATTGCCATACCAATTAAAAATGGAATTAGGAAAGGGATAATTAATTTATGATAAAATGGTGGACCAACTGAAATTTTTTTTGAAGAAATTACATCTAAAAATATTGGATATACTGTACCAATTAAAACTACGGATAAAAAATACATCATAAACCAATTATTCAATATGATTGCACTTTCTTTACTCAACCAAAAAAGATTTATTGAATTCTTTTGATTATCTTTGTGAAAAAAGAAAAAAATAAATAAAGAAATAAAAATTAAAACGAACAAAAAAATTAGTATGAATAAACCTCTTTCAGGATCGTTAGCAAAAGTGTGAACTGAATTGAGGATTCCTGATCTAACTAAGAAAGTTCCACACATACTAAGTGTAAATGTGGCTATAGATAAAATTATAACCCAAGAAGTTAAAATCGTTTTTTTTTCTAAAACCAATATACAATGTAACAATGTAGTTAATGCTAACCAAGGCATTAGAGATACATTTTCAACTGGATCCCAAAACCAAAATCCTCCCCATCCAAGTTCATAATAAGCCCAAATAGAACCTAGTAAAATTCCTAATGTTAAAAATATCCATGAAACTAAAGTCCATTTTTTTATATGAGTTGCCCAGCTTCCTGAAACCATTTTTAAGGTTGTTGCAGCTAATGCAGAGGAAAATATTATTGATGAACCAACATAGCCTAAATATAAAATGGGTGGATGAATTGCTAATGCGGGATCTTGTAATATTGGATTTAAACCTAAACCTTCCTCAGGAATTGGGAATAAGTAATTAAATGGATTAGAAGTTTTTAATAAAAATATAAAAAAACCAATAATTATTATCTGCTGGAATATTGTTGTTAGAGTTTTGTATTTTATTGTTTGATTCTTTGTTCTTAATAAAAAAATGAAAATGAATAATGTTAAAACCAACAACCATAGCAACAAACTACCCTCGTGGTTTCCCCAAGTTCCTGTAATTTTGTAAAATAAAGGTTTAGTAGTATGAGAATTATTAAATACAGTTTCATTACTAAAATCTGAAACTACAAAAGATAAAACTAATCCAAAAAAACTAACAACAACAAAGAATAATTGTAAAAATGATAATGATAATATTTTAGTATCTAAAATTTCTGAATTTCTAAAATTTTGAACTGAAAAATAGACCAAAATTGAACCACTAATTAATCCTAAAATTAATGCATAATATCCAACAAAGCTATAAATCAATTAATTTCCCTCCAATGCAGCTTTAACCTCTGGAGGCATATAATTTTCATCATGTTTTGCTAAAATTTTTGTTGCCGAAAAGAAATTTCTATCCTTCAAAACACCTTCGGCTACAACTCCTTTTCCTTCTTCAAATAAATTTGGAACTGCACCTGAATAGGTAACATTAATCTCATTTTTAAAATCTGTTATAATAAAATTCACTTCATCAGAATTCATACTAATAGAATTTTTTTTAACCATTCCACCTACTCTGATTTTATTATTTGTCAGCTCAGTTAATGACTTAATTTCTGAAGGAGATTGAAAATAAACAACGTTTTCTTCTAAAGATTTTAAAACTAAAAAAACTGTTAATATTAAGATTAATAAAATGGTCGATACAAACAGAAATCTTAACTTAACTTTTCGACCATACATCGATCAAAAATTAGTTATTTGTTGCGTCAGCTAAAATTTCTTTATTTATTCTTTGTGATTTTGCAGAATTAGCTTGTTCAGTGTTAAGTGATCCAAATTTAGCAACAAATTTATTTTGTTCTTTAATAAATTGAACTTTAGTTAATAAATATAAACTTAGGAAACTTAATAAAGTAAAACCAAATGCAGAAAATACATAGACTGCATATCCATTCATAAATAATAATTCGTTAATCATAATCTATCTAAGCCTTTATTTTTAATTTTTATCAGTTCTGTATTATATTTCATTAAGAAAATTAACAACGAAAAAAGAGCAAATGCCGCAGTCATTATCAACAACGGATAAAGCATTGATGAATGAATCGAGCTTTTTGACAAGATATTTATTGAGGCAGGCTGGTGAAGTGTATTCCACCAATCAACAGAGTACTTAATTATCGGCACATTAATAATTCCGAGAATGGTAATAAAAGTAGAGATTTTAAAAACTTTTTCCTCATTTTCATAAATTCTCCAAGAGATTAAATATAAAGCATAAAATAGAGCTAAAATTAACATCGAAGTAATTCTCGCATCCCAGGCCCACCATGTGCCCCAAGTGGGTTTGCCCCAAATAGAACCAGTTACCAAAGCAATAATATTAAAAACAAAACCTGAGGGCGCTAAACTTTTAGATATTAAAAAAAAATTTTTGTTTTTAAAAATAAATCCTGAAATTGATAAAACAGTTATGGAGGAAAAAATTCCAAGAGAAATCCATGCAGCAGGAACATGAACATACATAATTCTAACAGCGTCACTCTGCTTGTAGTCTTCCGGAGACAATATAAGTGCTTCTACTAATCCAACTGATAGAACAACAACAAATAAAAACAAAACATATTTTGGCGCCTTCGAAGTAAGTTGAAAAATTTTATTTGGCTCTAGAAGTTTAAACATATCTCTAATTTAGGGATTTATTTTAAAAATACTATTGTGAAAAATTATCTGATCAAGAATGAAGAGGGGAGATAATAAAGAATGATTAACTTTTAACATTCTTGATCAGAATATAACCATTTTATAAAAAATTAGTGTGGCCTAGATTGGAAATAAATGTGTTTGAATAATGATAGCTAATTAGAAAGCTTGAAATAACTTGAGCCCTTTTTACCTGAAAAAATTTCTTCAATTAAGGGATGTTTTATAGGCTCGTCAGAGTCATCCATCAAAAGATTTTGCTCTGAAACATAGGCTTCGTAAGTAATTTCATCATTTTCAGCTAGTAAATGATAAAAAGGCTGATCTTTTCTCGGTCTAACATTTTTTGGAATAGACTGATACCATTCCTCAGAATTGTTAAACTCGAAATCCACATCATAAATAACACCTCTAAATTCGAAGTGCTTGTGTTTAACAATATCTCCAATTGAAAATTTAGCTTTTTGAATTGCCATGATAGTTAGTATGGGTATTTAAAAATAAAAATCAATGTAAAAAATATTAATGTTTTGTGATGTGGCAAATATGTTAATATCTTTTAAGTGAATAAATCTTTTTTAAAATTTGTTACTGATTTTGGACCTCTAGCAATATTTTTTTTCTATTATTACAACAGTGGAAAAAATTTATCAGTAGCAATTCCTCCCTTAATAGTTGCAACTATCATTGCATTAACTGTAGTTTGGTTTTTTGAAAAAAAAATACCACCGATGCCTTTGTTAAGTGGAATTTTGATAACTTTTTTTGGAGGTCTCACTGTCTATTTTAATGATCCAATATTTATTTATGTAAAACCAACAATAATAAATATCATGTTTGCTTTAGCTTTATATTTTGGAAAATACTTTACGAAAGAACCAGTCCTTAAAAAGGTTATGGGTAAATCAATACCTTTAACTGATATCGGATGGGAAATTTTAAATCGAAGATGGATGTTTTTTTTCTTCGGTCTTGCATTATTAAATGAATTAGTTTGGAGAACACAAACTGAAGAATTTTGGGTTAATTTTAAAGTATGGGGAATGCTTCCAATAACAATAATATTTACAGGATTTCAGGTACCTTTAATAAATAAACATAAAATAGATGCGTAATAATTTAAGATTAGTAGTAAACAATCCACATAACAAGATAGAGGAAAAACAATTTTTTGAAAAAGATGAACTTAAAATTATTTTAGATCTTTATGCAAAAATGGTTTCTGAAGGTTCCTGGAGAGATTATGGTCTGAACATCTCAAGCAAGCAAGTTAGCTTTAGTGTATTTAGGAACGCCACAGAAAATGCACTCTATAAAATCTGCAAAAATTTTAAGCCAAAAAATAAAAATTTAAAATACTTAATCACAGATACAAGTGGCAAGATTTTAAAAAATTCTTATGAACTTAAGTCTTTACTTAAAAATACCAATTGGAAGAAACTCCAAAAATAAATTATCGTCTTTGACCAAAAAGTCTTAACAACATTATAAATAGATTAATAAAGTCTAGGTATAATGTTAAAGCACCCATTACAGCTTTTTTTCCAATGATTTCACCAGAGTCACTAGCAACATACATATTTTTAATTTTTTGAGTATCATAGGCTGTTAAACCTACGAAAATTAAAACACCTAAAATTGAAATTACAAAGTACATCATTGAGGATTTTAGGAAAATGTTAACGATTGATGCAATTATTATACCAATCAAACCCATCATTAAAAATGATCCAAACTTCGTTAAATCTCTTTTAGTTGTATAACCATAAATACTCATCGCTCCGAAAGTTGCTGAAGTTATAAAAAATACTCTAGTAACACTTAAGCCAGTATAAACTAATAAGATTGAAGACAATGAAAGTCCCATTAAAGCTGCAAATACCCAAAATGTTGTTTGGGCTTTTGAAGCGCTCATCTTATTAATTCCAAAACTCATATAAAAGACGATACCCAAAGGGGCCAACATTACTAACCATTTAAGCCCTGATAAATAAATTGCATTCCCCATTTGTGTTAATCCAACAATTGCGCCTGATTGATCAGTTATGACTGACATCTTAAATGTTATTAGTGCGATGATTCCTGTCAGCAACACACCTGTTGCCATATAGTTGTATACTTTTAACATGTAGGCTCTTAAGCCTTCATCCATTACAGCCGCAGTTTGTTGTGCTGCTTTTGCTCTGTTTAATATTCCGTTTTTGTCAAATTCCATAATATGTTAGATATAATAGTCTTTTGACAATTATTCAAGATACCTTAATAAATTAATAAAAAGTTAACATAAAACATTAATGAATTACAAAAAATTGGGAAATACTGATATTGATGTGAGTACAATTTGTCTCGGTACAATGACTTGGGGAGAACAAAATACTCAAGAACAAGCCTTTGAACAAATGGACTTTGCTTTAAGCAACGGAGTTAATTTTTGGGATACAGCTGAATTATATGCTGTTCCTCCTCGTAAAGAAACTTATGGGGACACTGAAGAAATAATTGGTAATTGGTTTGAGAAAACAAAAAAAAGAAAAGAAGTTATTCTAGCTACAAAAGTTGCTGGTCCAGCAAGAGATTATTTAAGAAATGGAGAAAATAGTTTTACAGGTCCAAACTTAGAGTCAGCTTTAAACAATAGTCTCAAAAGACTTAGAACAGATTATATTGATTTATATCAACTTCATTGGCCAGAAAGAAATGTAAATAATTTTGGAAGACTTGGTTATGTTCATAAAGAAAATGATTGGAATAAATTTGAAGATATTCTTGGGGAATTAGATAAATATATTAAAGCTGGAAAAATAAGATACGTGGGTCTTTCAAACGAAACTCCTTGGGGAGCATTAAATTATCTGCAGTTATCAAAAGATAAAAGTCTACCAAGAATGATGTCTATTCAAAATCCATACAGCTTACTAAATAGATCTTATGAAGTTGGATTAGCAGAAGTTTCGATTAGAGAAAAAATTGGATGCCTTGCATATTCACCTTTAGCAAGTGGATATTTAACGGGAAAGTACAGAAACAAAAATTTTCCAAAAGGGTCAAGAATGGAAAGAGACTTTGATTTTTGGACAAGGTATAGAAAACCAAACACAGAGGCTGCTGTAGAACTTTATTTTAAAATTTGCGAAAAACACAATTTAAATATGACTCAAATGTCTATTAAATTCTGTGAAATCCAAGAATTTATGACAAGTGTTATTATAGGTGCAACCACAATGGAGCAGTTGAAATCAGATATAGAAAGTGTAAATGTAAATTTATCTAATGATGTCATTGAAGAAATCAATCAAGTTCAAACAATTTATCCAAATCCATGTCCTTAATTAAAAAAATAATAATTTTATCAACTATATTTTTCTTAATTTCAAATTATCTATTTGCTCAGGAAGTAAAAAAAATTGGTAAATATAAAGATTGGGAAGCAATGGAGGCTTATGAACCCAATGGCAAAATATGTTTTGCTCAATCAGTGCCTGTACTTCAAGCTCCAAAATCAAACAAAAGAGATGCAAAATTATTTGTAACTTTTAGACCAGAAGAAAATATTTCAAATGAGGTAAGTGTCACTCCTGGATATGAATTTAATAACAAGAATTCAGTTATTGCGGCATCTGGAAAGAACAAATTTAAGTTTGATATAATGCAACAAGGATTTGCATGGATTGCTGATAATAAAATTGAAGTAAAAATGATTAGTAGAATGAAGAAAGGTTCAAGAATAATGATTACTGGGTACAATCAAAATGGATCTCAAACAATTGATCATTATTCTTTGCTTGGATTTACCAAAGCTTACAACGCATCAAAAAAAGCTTGTAAATAATAAATGAAATCAAAAAATAAAATTGTACTTGCCTACTCGGGCGGCTTGGATACGTCCATTATTTTAAAATGGCTTCAAGAAAATTATAAAGCTGAAGTAATTTGTTACACTGCTGATGTTGGTCAAGAAATTGATAGAAAAAAAATTTTTAAGAATGCAAAAAAATTTGGTGTTAAAAATATTATTATCCAAGATTTAAAAGATACTTTTGTAAAAAATTACGTTTACCCAATGATTAGAGGACATGCGATTTATGAAGGAGTGTATCTACTAGGTACTTCTATTGCTAGACCGCTAATTGCAAAAGATCAAATAAGAATAGCTAAAAAATTTAAAGCTAATGCAGTCTCGCATGGTGCAACAGGCAAAGGAAATGATCAGGTAAGATTTGAACTAGGTTATCATTATTTTGGACCAAAAATAAAAATTATTGCTCCATGGAGAATTTGGAAATTAAAATCAAGAACAGATTTAATCAACTATGCAAAAAAACATGGAATACCAATACCAAAAGATAAAAAAGGTGCCCCACCTTTTTCAGTAGATGATAATTTATTTCATACATCAACAGAAGGTAAGGTATTGGAAAATCCAAAAAATACTGCACCAGAATTCATTTATCAAAGAACAATCTCTCCAGAAAAAGCTCCGAACAAACCTTCATTTGTTACTATCAATTTCAAAAATGGAGATCCTTTTGGAGTCAACGGAAAAAAAATGTCGCCAGCTAAATTATTAACGAAGCTAAATGACCTAGCGGGTAAAAATGGAATTGGAAGAGTTGACTTAGTAGAGAATAGATTTTTAGGTATCAAATCTAGAGGAGTATATGAAACACCTGGTGGAACTCTTTTAATAAATGCTCACAGAGCAATTGAGTCTGTTACTTTAGATAAAGAAACTATGCACAAAAAAGATCAGGTAATGTCTAGATATGCTGAGTTAATTTATAATGGTTATTGGTATTCAAAGGAAAGATTTAAACTTCAAAAAATTGTTGATCAAAAAAGAGGCAAAGTTAATGGCTCAGTTAAACTTAAACTATATAAAGGGAATATTACAATTCAATCAAGAGTTACTAATAGCAACGCATATTCAATGAAGAAGGTATCTTTTGAAGAAAATAAATCATTTAACAAATCTAATGTTGAGAAATTTATCAATTTTCATAAGAAAAAGCTTCGTACTTAAGATTGCTTTAGGACAAATTAACATTTGTTTAAATCACTAAAAATTATATCCTTTGATCATGGAATCAATAAAGAATTGGATGAGAGATGCTGCAAATATTTTATTTGATGATAGTAAAAATGATCTTCGAGCACTTCCTAAGACAGTTAGATTACAAATTCTTTTAGTTTTAAGTTTTATTTGGACTACTGTTTTTAGTTTATATGTTTTTTCTTACACTACTTTCGCATTTGGATGGGCTGGACTTTTTTTAGCTCATATTGGTTTAATATTTGCCGTCTATATGACTTTTAAACAATTCCATAGAGCAGAAGAGAAATCTGCAAGTGTTTTTCAAACAAAAAATTTTGATCCTTTTAAAATCATGGTCATAGTATTTGTAATAGTATTTATATTCGTATTTTCAAAGGGAATTGAAGTTTTGACAAGTCCAAACCCTAACTCTTATTCAATCCCTTATGATGGTCCCTTAAAATCTGCAATTGAAAAATGGTTACCTTTTAGTAAAGATAAATAATGGATAAGATAGCAAAAAACTTACAGTTAGCATTAATGGTTATTATCTTAATCAGTACTGTTATTGCTGTTGGGATTGAAATGAAAAACATGTTCTTAAATCAATCTGTTACATTAGCAGATTTGCTTTTAATGTTTCTTTATTTGGAGGTACTAGCAATGGTTAGGGTTTTTTGGAACCAACAATCTATTAGTATTACCCTACCGCTTCTTATTGCGATTACCGCTCTTGCACGATTTATTATTTTACAAGGTAAAGAAATGGATCCTACTGCACTTGTTTATGAGGCAGTAGCTATTTTGTTAATAGCTGGAGCAATTGTTGTTTTAAGATTAAGACACAGTGACAAATTAGGTCTTAAGAAAAAAAAATCAAAATAATTTAAAATGATATTTGGAGCTTCAAGGGCTAAGGCCTTAAATCAATTAAATAATTTTGTTGAGAATAATCTTAGAGAATATTCAAAATTAAGAAATTTTGATTTTGGACCTGAAAAAAGATCTAATATATCTTGTTTATCACCATATATAACTCATGGAATAATTAATGAAAAAGAAGTTATTCAAAAAGCGCTGAGTAAATTTTCTTTTTCAAAAAATGAAAAGTTTATTCAAGAAGTTCTATGGCGAACTTATTGGAAAGGTTGGTTAGAACTAAGACCAAATGTTTGGGCAGATTATCTTATTGAGTTAAATCAAATCAAAAATGAATTTCAAAATAATAAAAATTATCTTTCTGCAATTGAGGGAAAAACAAATATAGATTGCTTTAATGAATGGGTAAACGAGCTAAAAGAAAATAATTATTTACATAACCACACAAGAATGTGGTTTGCTAGTATTTGGATTTTTACTTTAGAATTGCCTTGGCAATTAGGTGCAGAATTTTTTATTCAACATCTTTATGATGGAGATGCTGCATCAAATACTCTTGGGTGGCGATGGGTTGCGGGTGTTCAAACTCAAGGAAAACATTACCTTGCAAGTGAATGGAATATTAAAAAATTCACTAACAATAGATTTCAAAATATAAAATTAAATGAAAATGTTCCTCCAAAAGTATCTGAAAAATCTTATCAAATAATTAAACAGGATTTCAATAACCCACAAAAGATTGAGAATAAGAATCTTTTAATTTTTGAAAATAATCTCTCGTTTGAAACTACTGACTTTAAGGAAAACAATTTTAAGAAAATTTACTTAGTTTCTAATAAAAATGAAAATAGAGCAATAAAACTCAGTGAAAAATTATTGAAATTTAAATCTCATTTAATAGAAGACCAAGAACAAAGATTAAAAAATCAATCTATTGATTGTCAAATTATAGATATAAGTGAATTAACAAATATTGAAAATTATTATGGTTTGTATCCAACAGTAGGTGAAAATTTAGATTTTTTAAATTCTAATAATTTAAAGATAGATTTTTTATATAGAAATCTTGATCAATTAGCTTGGCAATACTGTAATAAAGGTTTTTTTAATTTTAAAAATTATATTCCTAAAATAGTTTCAAGCTTTAATTAAAACCAACGAACCATTCCAATGATTCCAGCGGTTGCATAAAAAAATTGCAAAAATAAAATTCCTTTATGACCACCTCTATAGGCCCAAATTCCAATTAAAATGGCTGACAATAACAATAGACAAAAACCAAAAAATTCTATCCCTATATTTAAAGCGACAAACAAAGAATATAATATTGCAGTTATAACCCCTGCCCATTCAAAGATTTTATTATTCATAAGAGTTTTTTAAAATTATTATAAAGAATTGTAGAATAGTTATTCATATCTTTCATGTTATCTTTTGCAGATTGATCAAACTTTTCTAATGCACCATTACCAAGCTGATCTTCTAAAGCTTTTTTGTATTCCGGTACACATCCCCACTCATTGACTGTGGTATCTTTAATTTCTATATGAAATTGAATTCCATAAGCATGGTTTTGATATTTAAAGATTTGATACTTGGTAATTGGAGAAGAGGCTAATAAAGTTACATCTTTATTATTTTCAATACCTTGAACCTCATAAGAGTGCCATTGTAAACTTTTAATCGTATTAGGAAATTTTGAAAATAATTTATCTTCGTCTTTTTCATTAGAAAAATTAATATCCATAATTCCTATTTCTGCTGGTTTAGATTTAACTACTTTTCCACCAATCACTTCTCCTAAAAGCTGACAACCTAAACAAAAACCTAAATAAGGTTTTTTTAGATTAACAACAAATTCTTTAATTGCTTTCTTTTCTTCTATTAACCAAGGATATTCTTGTTCCATATAGGTATCCATTGGACCTCCCATGCATAACATTCCATCAAATTTACTTAAATCATCTGGTATTTTTTCACCTTCATCTAACTCAATTGTAGTTAAATTTAATCCATCAGCTAACATTAAATCTTTAATGTAACCTGGATCTTCTATTTTGATATGTTGTAAAACTATTATGTTCACTAAGATTAGCTTAGCTTAGAACACTTCTTGGAACAATATTTTACTCTATCCCAATTTAACTTCCATTTTTTTCGCCAAGTAAATGATCTTTTACAAACTGTACAAATTTTTGTTGGTAAATTTTCTTTTTTCATCAAATTGTATTTAGTTTAATAAATTTATCAGCTTCAGATAAAATTAATTTTTTTCTATCAGATTTCATTTTATCAAATATTCTTACCATCATCGAAAGACGAGGATTTTTTAAAAAAAATTTTCTATTTCGGTCAATAAATCTCCAATAAAGACCATCCATAGTGTTACACCACTCACCTTTTTTAAAATCCATCATTTTCATAAAATATGCAGATCCACAAATGTAAGGTTTGGTCGCAAAAATTCCTCCATCACTAAATAATCCCATTCCATAAACATTAGGAACCATTACCCAATCTGAAGAGTCTACGAACATTTCCATGAACCATTTGTAAACAATTGTTGGCTTAATTTCACAAAGGTTCATAATGTTTGATAAGATCATTAACCTTTCAATGTGATGTGACCAACCATGATTAACTGCATTTTTAATTGCATAATCCAAAGGTGGAAGACCAGTGGTCCCATCATACCAAGAACTTTTCATTTTTCTATTTTGTTTAAAAAAATTTCCAGTTTCCATTTCTTGAGAATAGGACTGATAAATTCCACGCATAAATTCTCGCCAACCAATCACCTGGCGAATGTAGCCCTCTAAAGAATTCATTCTAATTTTATTTTTTTTATGAAAATCTAAAATTTTTTGGATGACAAATTCAGGAGTAATTAAACCTAAATTTATATAAGGACTTAATGCACTATGAAATAGAATATTATCTTTTTGATCAACTGCATCCTCATAATCACCAAATAAGTTTGATTTTTCTTTTATAAAAAAATTTAAAAGTTTAACAACGTCCTCGTATTCAGTTGCAAACCAAAAATTATTTGTACTCCCTGGGTGATTTTTAAATTCCTTTTCAATAATAGGCTTTAGTTTTTTTGTATGACTGGTTTCATTTATTTTTGGAAATATAGGAATTGAAATGTTTTTAGGTAATTTATTTCTGTTATCTTCATCAAAGCTCCATTTCCCCCCGATTGGATTACCATCTGAACCCATCAATATTCCAGTTTTTTTTCTAACATCTTTATAGAAAGTTGCCATAAAAGGTTTTTTTGATTTTGATAAATAATTTTTAAATTCAGCTCTTGAATTTAAAAACATAGGTGTTTGAACAATATTCCAGTGTATTTTTTCTTTTTTTAAAAATTGTGAAATTTTTATTTCAAAAAATTTATCCTCTACCTCAAAACTTGAAATTTCTTTTACTTTTTTTTGTGTAATTATTTTTTTTAATTTTTTTAAATAATCATCATTAAATTCTTTATCTTCAATTTTAAAATAATCTAATTTAAATTTGTTTTTTCTTAACGCTTCAGCATAAGAGCGCATTGAAGATAAAAATAATAAAATTTTTTGTTTATGATGCTTTTCATAAGTGCATAAACCCTTATCTTCAGCCATAAAAAATAGGTGGTCTTTTTTGAAGCGGTCTAGGTATTTTATTGGAAATAATTGATTACCAAGTATAAAAAATAACTTCATAATTAAATATAACTAATAAAATTTTTTATGTCAGAAAAATATGTAATTTTTGGTGCGACAGGTTCTATTGGATCAAGTTTAGCGGAACAATTAAAAAACTCTGGAAACAATATTCATTTAGTTGGAAGAGATGAAAGTGAACTTAGTTCTATCTCTGAAAAATTTGGATGCTCACATACCGTTTCAGATGTTTTAGAGGATGGGTTCATAGAAAAAGTTAAATCAGATATTTCTGAAATTAAAGGCCTAGCTTATTGCGTGGGTTCAATTGATTTAAAACCATTAAGAATGGTCAATGAACAAGACTTTCAAAAATGCATGAAACTTAACCTTTATTCTGCTGTAGAAGCTATTAAAGGATATCAGGAAAGTTTAAAAAAAAATAAAGGTTCAATAGTGTTATTTTCAACTGTTGCTGCTCAAAGAGGTTTTACCAATCATGCAATCATAGCTTCAGCAAAAGCTGCTGTTGAAGGATTGACGGTTTCTCTTGCAGCAGAATTCGCTCCCAACATAAGAGTAAATTGTGTGGCACCAAGTTTAACAAAATCTAAAATAGCAGAAGCAATGTTAAAAAACACTGCTATAGCTGAAGGTATTGCAAAAGCACATCCTCTTAAAAGATTAGGCGAAGGTAAAGATTCAGCAGCTCTTGCTAAATTCTTACTTACAGAAGATAGTTCTTGGGTTACAGGCCAAATAATTGCTGTTGATGGTGGTAGGTCTAAACTTTCATAAAGTGATCAAATATTTTTTATCTATATTTTTCTTTTTTTTACTTTCATCAAAAAGTTTTTCTGAAAATTTTACTTTTAAAAAATTGGCAGATTTAAATGATCCATGGGGATCGTCTTTTTTAAGTGATGAAGAACTTATTATCACTGAAAAAACTGGAAAAATAAAAGTAGTAAATATTATTTCTGAAGATGTTTATGAAGTTGAACATAACTTAAATTATTTTGTACACGGACAAGGAGGTTTATTAGATATTATTTATCAAAATAATTACTTATGGATTTCTTATTCAGAAAATCGAGGGGATTGGAAAACAAGCACCTCGATTGCAAAAGCTGAATTAAATAAAAAAAATTTAGATTTTAAAAATATATTTCAAGCTGAACCACCAATAGAATCTGGTTATCACTTCGGTTCAAGACTGGCTATAAAAGATAATTATCTTTTTGCATCTGCTGGTGAAAGAGGTGGTGGCATGATTGCTCAAGATCCAACAACCCATCCTGGAAGTATTATCAGAATTCATTTGGATGGCAGTATACCAAAAGATAACCCTAAGTTTGAAGGTAAATCAAATTGGTTACCAGAAATTTATCAAATTGGTGTTCGTAATCCTCAAGGTCTAACCTATTCCTCTTTTGATGGAAAAATTTATGCAAGCAACCATGGTGCAAAAGGTGGTGATTGGTTTGGTGAAATTAAAAAAGGAGAAAATTATGGTTGGAAAATTTTAGGTTGGGGTGGAACAAATTATTCAGGGTCAAAGATTGGACCTAAATGGAAACCGGGTTTTACTAAGGCAATCCAATACTGGGTACCTTCAATAGCAGCAAGTGCTATAACTATTTATAAAGGAAATGAATTTAATGAATGGAATGGCGAAGCACTTATTACTTCTTTAAAAGATAAATCAATGAGAAAATTAAACTTTCAAAATTTATCTAAGATTGAAGAAACAATTATTTTCAAAGATAAAATTGGGAGAATAAGAGATATACAAGTTCACCCAGTTAACGGAAAAATATATTTTCTTGCGGGGAATAGCTTATGGTTAATGGAGAAAAAAAAATAATATGAAAGAAAGACCTTATCATCATTTACCTGATGGTACTTTCAGAAATCCAAAAGGATCTCCAGTAATAATATCCAGATCAGGAAAATTTTCTTATAGAACTTTCAGTAAATTAAGAAAAAAAGTTGATTTATCTTATCCAAAAGAACATGTGATTGAAAAAGAAAAAGTATTAGCTGATTTAGAAAAATATAAAGATAATGATTACATTGCTTGGATAGGTCATGCGACATACCTTATAAAATTAGGTGGAACTACAATTATAACAGATCCCGTATTTTCAAAGAACGCTGGACCACTAATCTTTGGTCCGAAAAGATTTACTAATCCTGCAATAAAATTAAACGAGATACCTAAAACCGATATATTTTTACTCACTCATAATCATTACGATCATCAGGACATGTCAACAATTAGAAATTTTCCTTTTAAGAGTGCAAAAGTATTAACACCACTAAACCTAGGTAAATACTTTAAAGGATATAAGGATGTAAATGAAATGGATTGGTATGATCAAATAATTATAAATGATAATTTAAAAATTTATTTACTTCCTGCAGTTCATTGGTCAAAGAGAAGTTTAACAGACACTAATAAAACTTTGTGGGGTAATTTTCTTTTAGAATATAAAAATAAAAAAATTTTATTTGCATGTGACACTGGATATGGGGAAATCTACAAAGAACTAGGAAAAAAATACGGTCCTGTAGATCTGACAATGATTAATATTGGCGCTTATAATTTTAAACCAATGTTTGATAAAACGATTTATCATACTACACCGGAAGAAGCCTTAAATGTTGCACAAGACCTAAAAAGTAAAAAAGTATTAGGAATGCATTGGGGAACATTTGTTTTATCATTGGAGCCAATTATGGAACCCCCAATTAGATTTAAAGATAGTGCTGAAAAATATGGTTTTAATAAAGAAGATGCAATTATTTTTAAAATTGGAGAAGTTAGTCCTCTAGATAAATTGTTATGAAGTTAAATACTTAATTGCAAAAAATATAGTCCCTATAGAAGTAATAGTAGAAACAAAAATTGCTTTTATTATATTTTCGGGACTTACATTATAAGCAGCACATAAAACTATAGAAGTAACCCCGCAAGGCGCAACACTCACAAAGAAAGCACCTGGTATTTCAGCTGGCAATCCTGCATTAAAAATCACTAATCCGATTAACAATAAAATTATCGGGGAAATAATTAATTTTAAAACTGAAATAGAAACAGATAATTTATTGATTACATTTTTAGTATAAAACGAAAGAATTATGCCAATTGCAAACAATCCAACGGGTGAAACACATGCTGCAAGTTTAGACAAAGTGTATTCAATCGGTGTTTGATCAATATTAAAATTTAATAATAAAAATAATAGACCTATAATTATTGAAAGAATAAATGGGTTTAAAAATAAATTTTTAATAAAATTAAATAAATTTACATTTTGTTTTGTAGATAATTCAAGAAAAAAAGCAATTATAGATAATAAAATTATCCCATCCATTAATATGATGCTTGCAACTTGTGTAATTACATTTTGTTGAAAATAAATTTCTGTTATTGGTAAAAGCAAAGTCACATGGTTAGATAATGCAACTGTTAAAGCCCAAATTATAGACTCTGGGATTGATCTTTTAAAATATTTTGAAGTAATTAAGTAAGCGATAATTCCACATATCGATTGCATAATTAAATAAGAGAAAATTTGTTTGAAATCTACTTGTCCAATTTCATTTTGTGCTATTAGCTTAATAATCAATGCTGGGACTGCAATATAGAATAAGAAAAGATTTAAAATTTTAGCATGACTAAGATCTAAGACTTTTAACTTACCAAATACAAATCCTAAAAAGGTGATAAATATAAATGGAGTTAGTCCTAAAAAAATTGTGAACATAAATTATTTAATTGTTATTCTATGCATTATTCTATTTCCTCTGAAAGGTGTTGCTTGATGAAGCATAGATCTGTTATCCCATATAGCCAATTGATTTTTTTCCCAAGGCAAAGAAAACTGAAACTTCTTCTTAATTTGATGGTTAAATAAAAATTTTTTTAAATTTTCTTGATTTTTTATCTTTGAACTAAAACCAACAAAATGTCCCGGACTACAATAAATCGAATAATTTTTACTAATTTTTCTAAATATTTTATGTGAAGATTTAAGTTCTTTAATTTTTTTTCCTTTTTCTTTTACTCTTTCTTTTGTTGTAACCGAAATTGGACCCTCAGAGGAATATTTAGCTTTAATATTTTTAAATTTTCTTTTTATTGAATTTGGTAATTCTTTATAAGCAAGATATTGGGAACAAAATTCTGTATTAGCCTTTCCTTTTTTTGGTACAAGTTTTGAAAGCAACATTGTAAATCTTGGTGGCTTTTTTGTATAAATCGAGTCAGTATGAAATTGCTCACCAAAACTTGGTCCTTTATCAGTTGATTTTCTTTGTACTACAGTAATTTGAGGGAATTTTTTATTTAAACCTTTTAGTCTTGGATAGTTGGCTAAATTTCCAAAATATTTCGCAAACTGTATAAAAAGTTTAGAAGTTAATTCTTGTTGTTTAAAATATAGCATTCCATATTTGTTAAGTGCTTTTTTAATTTGAAAAATATCTTTATTTGTAATTTCTTTTAAATTTACAATTATTTCTGCCCCAATATTTCTTTTATTTGGAATTATTTTTAACATCTTTTAAAAAAAATTTTTTTAGGTGATTAATCGTTTGTTTAGGACTTTCCTCTGGAATGAAATGATCTGAATTAATTTCTACACCATAAACTTTTTTGTTTGTGTATTTTTGCCAAATTTTAACTGATTTAAATTGTGTTCCAACAACCCCCTTTTTCCCCCACAAAACTTGAATAGGAATGTTTAATTTTTTTTTCCGATCTTTTTTATCATGCTCTAAATCTATTGTAGCCGCAGCCCTATAATCTTCACAGGTTGCATAAATTCTTTTCTTTTGTTTAAAGGTTCTTAAATACTCAACCTCAACTCTTCCAACCGCAAGTTTGGATGACCTGTTAAAACGACTTTTTAACCATCTTTGAGGGTCTGCCATGATCATTTTTTCTGGTAAGGGTGCTGGCTGAGTTAAATAAAACCAATGAAAATATCCTGATGCAAATTCCATATCTGTATGTTCATACATATCCAGAGTTGGACAAATATCTAAAACGCTCATAGCTAAAATTTTGTCTCTAAAATCTCTCGCCATTCTGTGTGCAACTCTTCCACCCCTGTCATGTCCTGCAACATAAAACTTTTTAAATTTCAGTTTACTCATTAGCTGAACCATATCTTTAGCCATTTCTCTTTTAGAGTAATTTTTATGATTAATTCCACCAGGTAAAACAAAACTATCTCCGTACCCTCTAAGATCAGCAACAATTACTGTAAAATACTTGCTAAGCTCTGGGGCAGTTTTGTGCCACATTACATGTGTTTGAGGGTATCCATGAAGTAATAATAAGGGAGGACCGTTTCCTTTAAATCTACAAAAAATTTTTCCTTTATTTACTTTTATAAATTTTTTTTTAAATCCACTAAACATGATCAACTATTAATTATTTAATAGCTTGTTTTTTGCCTTTTCAAACTCTTCTTGAGAGATAATTCCTTTTTCTTTTAAATCATTTAACTTTGATAGCTCTTCACTTAAATTTATACTGTGGTCAGTGGTTTCTAAATTAGTCTGACTTTCAGACTCCTCTTTTTCTACTCTATTTGCTTCCTTTGCAGAAAATCCTTTCATAATTGCAGTGCCGCCTAGATAAAGGACATACGCTAAAATAGGAATTGCCAAACCAAAAAATATTATTTTTTCCATAAGCTAATCCTCATCTTCTTCTCTCCATTTTTTTTCATACATTAAGTATGCAGCGTATATTACTGATACTGTACCTACAATCATACCATAGTCAAAACCAGTTTGCTTGTCATGTAAATACCAACCAAGTTGTGTGGCACCAATTGGTGGGACAGTAAGCAGGAGAAATATTATACCAAATCTGTAAGGACGTTTAGGTTTTTTCATTCCTTTAAACTAACAGATATAAGCAAGTGATTTAAATGCTAAATTTGCGATCTTTTGAAACAGTCTATTGTATTTTTAAGCAAACAAGCAATTGTCATTGGTCCTACACCACCTGGTACTGGAGTTAAAGCTTTTGCATTTTTTGAAACATCTTCGAAATCAACATCTCCAACAATACCTTTTTCAGTTTTGTTAATACCTACGTCAATTACTATTGCATCTTTTTTAACCCAATCACCTTTTACAAGCTCAGGTATTCCAACTGCTGCAACAATTATATCAGCCTCTAAACATTCAGCTTTTAAATCTTTAGTTTTTGAATGGGTAATTGTTACAGTGCAATTTTCTTTCAAAAGTAATTGCGTCATTGGTTTTCCATTTAAATTTGATCTACCAACTACTACTGCTTTTTTTCCACTTAAATTTGGTTCAATTTTTTTTATTAACAAATAACAGCCAAGAGGTGTACAAGGAACTGAACTTTCATAACCTGATGAAAGGTTTCCAACATTCATTGGATGAAAACCATCTACATCTTTAGAAGGATCAATTGCTTCAATAACTTTCTGCTTATCTATATGTTTTGGTAATGGTAATTGAACTAAAATTCCTGAAACTGTTTCATCTTTGTTTAATTCTTCAATTTTTTCTAAAACAGTTTTTTCTTCAACGCTATCTGGGTACTTAATTACATCTGATTTTAGACCTACTTCATTTGCTGATTTTTCTTTATTACGAACATAAATTTGACTTGGAGTTAGATCCCCAATTAATATTACAGTTAAACCAGGGACTTTATTATATTTGGATTTAAGCCCTGATACTTCTTGTTTTAATTCTTCTCTGAGTTCAGCTGCAGCTTTTTTTCCGTCAATTAAAATCATTTTACTTTCTAAAATATTATTGGTGCAATGTAGAGCTTCATACACATTTCAATAAACCAAATCAATAAAAGAAGAACGATTGGTGAGATATCTAGCGATCCTAAATTAGGTAAAAAACGTCTAATTTTATTAAGTATTGGCTCAGTTAATTTATATGTAAGCTCTAAAATTGAATAAACAAATCTGTTTTGAGTATTTAAAACATTAAAAGCTATCAACCAACTTATGATTACATTTGCTATGACAACATAAGAATACAGTTTCAATATCTGTAAAACTAAATAAAAAATTGCTATCATTTTTTCTCAACATAAATTGACTGACTTGGGAAGGCAAAAGAAGCATTATTATTTTCTACAATCTGCTTAATTTGAATTGCTAATCTCTCCTTTACTTCCAGTGAATTACTCCAACTATTTGAGTCTGTAAAACATCTTACCAGCAAATCTATTGAGCTATCAGAAAACTTCTCAATTCTAACTGCAACGCCAGTTGATTGATTAAAATCTTTACTGTTATTAATATAACTTTCAATTTCCTCTCTTATTTTTTTCAATTGATCAATTGTGGAATCGTACTGCAAAGTAATTATCCATCTAATTCTCCAATTGGATGTTTCACTCACATTGACAACAGCATTTTCTGCAAATTGAAAATTAGGAATAATAGCTAGAGATTTGTCAAACTTTCTAATTGTCGTGGATCTAAAACCAATTTTTTCAACTGTACCTTCAATGATACCATCAACTGCAATCCAATCTCCAATTTTAAATCTTTTTTCAACTAATACTAAAATGCCAGAAATTAAATTTTTAAATAAATCTTGTGCTCCAAGTGCAACCGCAACCCCAAACAAACCAAGACCAGCAATAATAGGACCTATCTTAATTCCCCATAATTCTAGTACCGCAGCTAATCCTAAAATAAATATTAAGATCTTAAGAGATTTAATAATCCAACCAATAAGTTCTCTGGTTAAAAGTTTATCTAGCCCACTTAAGATATATGAAATGGGTTCAATAATTTGATGAATAACCCAAAATATTAATATCGTAATTAAAGTTCTATTAATTGTATCAACTACTTCTCTTCCCTCTGTTGAAAAAGTCATATAATAACTTGCAATAAAGAAACCCAATACAATCGGTAAAAATCTAGCTGGGCCAATTAATGACTGAACAAAAGTATCGTCTAATTTATTTGTTGTTCTTTTTGATATAATTTCTAATTTTTTTATAATTAGTTTACTAATTAGTCCTCTAAAGACTAAAAAAATTAAAAATATACCAATTCCAATTAAAATTTGAAAAATATCGACACCAAGTATTCCTTTACTCCAAACAGATAAAAATATTTCAGAAAAATTATTTATTAATTCCATACCTAAATTTTATATAACAAAAACTCTTCTTCTCCAGGATTAAAAAGAAATATCTTTTTCCATTTAATTTCATTCAATATTGACGAGGTTTTTTCACCTATACACATCAAGTTTGTATTCATCCAAAGGTTTTCTGTTTGATAGATTTTTATAAAATTTAAGAAGCTGGAAGCACTATTTTGAGAATAAACATAAACAATATCCGGCATATTCTGCTTTAATTCGTTAACAAAGTTTTCATCAAATTTTTCAGTATGATTTACCTTATAATTTATAATTCTTTTAACTGTATAGCCTTCTTTTAATAATTGTTGATCTAAATCAGCCGATATGATCTCACCACTTACATAAAGGAGAGGAGTTTCTTTTAATTCATAATTTTGCAAGATTAGTTCTTTAAGGTTTGAAACATTTCCTTCTGCAGCAATTGTGTTTTGAAATCCCAAACTTCTAGCTTTTTTTTCTGTTGTACTACCAACACAAAAACAAATTAGTTTTTTATTCAAATTTTTCACATTTAAATTTTTTACAGCATTGGAACTTGTGAAAATTACACCACCATATTCAGTAAAGTTAATTTCATCATGATGAACTTTTTCAACATTTATTAATGGAAGGTGAGAAACTTTATGATCTAAAGATTGAAACTTTACTATCATTTCAGAACAATCTTCTAAAGGTCTAGTTAACAAAATATGCATTTTACTTTTTATATGAATTATTTGATTTAATTTTTAAAGCATTACCAACTTCAGTTCCAATTTCTTTAAACATATCAACATTACCAGATTTTTTTTCATAAAATATTTGAGAACCATCTAATGAAAATAGTTCAGCTTCAACAGTAATTTTGTTCCCTTCTATAATTGAATGAGCACCTATTGCTGTTTCGCAATCACCTTCCAATACTTTTAAAATATTTCTTTCTACGTGAGCTCTCTTATATGTATCTTTGTGATTTATTTTTTCTAAAACTGATATGATTTCACCGTCATCGTCTCTACACTGTAAAGCAATAATACCTTGGCCTGCACTTGGAATAATCTGATCAGTCGAAAAAATTTCTGAAATCTCATTATCAAGATTTAAATATTTAATCCCCGTATAAGACAAAATTATTGCATCATAAATGCCTTCCTTTAGCTTTTTAATTCTAGTGTCTACATTTCCTCTTATTAATTTACAGCTAACATCTGATCTTATTTTTTTAATTTGAAATTCTCGTCTATAAGATGAAGTTCCTACTATTGCGTTTTGCTTTAATTCTTTAATATTTTTCTTATCATTTGTTATTAAAGTTTCTCTCGGATCTGTTCTCTCTAAAAATGAGTCTGTTTTTAGTCCTTTAGTTTCAATTGCTGGCATATCTTTCAATGCATGAACGGCTATATCAATTTTTTTTTCTTTAAGTTCTTTTTCGATTGTACTCGAAAATAGACCTTTACCACCAACTTCCGATAATCTTCGATCCTGTATTTGATCACCTTTTGTTGTAATAGTTTGAATAATGATCTGATCATCTGTTAAATTTAAAGCTTTAATAATTTTATCTTTAGCTTTTTGCGCATAAAGCAAAGCCAATTTACTTCCTCTTGAGCCTATTATAATTTTTCTATTCATTAAAAATTTATTTCTTACTTGTATTGAGATTGTACAATTAATAAAAACTATTTGAATGAGTAAAAAACCCTTAATTCTTGGAATAGAAACTAGCTGTGATGAAACAGCCGCATCTATAATAACTGAAAATGACAAAGGAATTCCAACAGTTTTATCTAATATCGTTTCTAGTCAAGTCGATGTTCACAAAGAATTTGGAGGAGTAGTTCCTGAACTAGCCGCAAGATCACATATCGAAAAAATAGATTGGATTGTTGAAAAAGCA
Organism: uncultured Pelagibacteraceae bacterium; assembly: GCA_902588925.1. Taxonomy (GTDB): domain Bacteria; phylum Pseudomonadota; class Alphaproteobacteria; order Pelagibacterales; family Pelagibacteraceae; genus Pelagibacter. The sequence continues at coordinate 34,554 of CACIRB010000001.1, forward strand.
ATTGCTGATAGTGGTAAAAAAATTGAGGAAATTGATGCAGTTGCTTCAACTGCTGGCCCTGGTTTAATTGTTTGTTTATCAGTTGGTTTAAGTTTCGGAAAAGCTTTCGCAAGCGCAATCAATAAACCTTTTATAGCAGTTAATCACCTTGAGGGTCATGCATTAAGTCCTAAATTAAATTCTCATTTAAATTATCCCTATCTATTATTGCTAATTTCAGGAGGTCATTCACAATATTTAAGTGTTCAAGGTCTTGGAAAATATAAAAGACTAGGAACAACTATTGATGATGCATTAGGTGAAGCCTTTGACAAAACAGCTAAACTTTTAGGAATTGAATTTCCTGGTGGACCACAAATCGAAGTTTTGGCGAAAAAAGGAGATCCAGAAAAATATGATTTACCTAAACCAATTTTTAATAAGGGTGGATGTAATTTATCTTTCGCAGGATTAAAAACAGCAATTTTAAAAATTGCAAAATCTATAAAAACAGAACAAGAAAAATTTGACTTGGCAGCTTCTTTTCAAAAAACTGTTGAAGAAATTCTTTATAAGAAAACTAAAATAGCATTTGAAGAGTTTGAAAAAGATAATGAATTAAAAGAAAAAGTTTTTGTAGTAGCTGGTGGAGTTGCTGCTAACAAGAAAATTAGATCTATGTTAACTAATTTATGTGAAGCTAATAATTACAAAAGTATATTTCCACCAATAGAACTTTGTGGGGACAATGCTGCAATGATTGCAATGGTAGGTCTGGAAAAATATAAATTAAATGAATTTAATAATTTAGATTTTCCAGCAAAACCAAGATGGCCATTAGATGAGAAAGCTGCTTTTTTAAAAGGAGCAGGAGTACAACTGTAATGAAATACTGGTTATTAAAATCTGAACCAGATGTTTGGTCAATTGATCAACAAATAAAAGCTGGCAAAAAAGGTGCGCCGTGGGATGGTGTTAGAAATTATCAAGCAGCAAATAATCTCAAAAGCATGAAGAAAGGTGATCTATGTTTTTTTTATCACTCTAATATTGGCAAAGAAGTAGTTGGGATAGTAAAAGTAATAAAAGAACACTATTTAGATAAAACTGACAAGACTGGAAGATTTGTTGCTGTAACAGTCCAATTTAAAAGCAAGTTCTCTAAACCAGTGACTCTTGAAAATATTAAAAAAAATAAGGATTTAAGGGATTTAGCGCTCATAAAACAAAGTAGACTTTCAGTAATGCCAATTGATGATAAAAGCTGGAAAATTATAAATAACATGAGTAAAATTTAAAAAAAAATAATCCATGCCAAAAAAAAAGAAAAAAGCAAAATCTAAAAAAAAAACTAAAGTAAGAAAGAAAACTGCAGTTAAGAAAAAAACTAAAGTTAAAAGAAAAAAATCAAAAAAAAATTTAAAACAAAGTGAAAAACCTACTCCAGAATTAATTATAAAAACTAAACCTGAATGGATTAAAAGCAGTTTAGCCAACAAAAGTAAATACGAGCAAAAATATTCTCAATCTATAAAAAATAACGATGAATTTTGGAAAAAAGAAGGAAAAAGAATTACTTGGATAAAACCGTATAAAAAAATTAAAGATTTTAAATATAGTTCTAAGGAAGTAAAAATTAAATGGTTTGAAGATGGGACACTGAATGCGTCTGCAAACTGTATCGATAGACATCTAAAAGATAAAAAAGATAAAACAGCAATAATTTGGGTTGGTGATGATCCAAAAGATAGTCAAAAAATTACTTACAAACAACTTCACCAAAAAGTTTCTAAAGCTGCAAATGGTTTAAAAAAATTAGGTATTAAAAAAGGCGATAGAGTTACGATTTATCTTACAATGATACCAGAACTTGCTATTTTAATGTTAGCGTGTGTTAGAATAGGTGCGGTCCACTCAATTATTTTTGGAGGTTTTTCAGCAGACTCTATTTCGGGAAGAGTGAATGACTGTGAGTCTGAATATATAATCACAGCTGATGAAGGTGTTAGAGGTGGAAAAACTATTCCTTTAAAAGAAACAACTGATGAAGCATTAGAAAGCTGTCCTAATATAAAAAAATGTATCGTTGTTAAACGTACTGGTAATTCAATTAGTTGGAATTATGATAGAGATGTTTGGTATCATGATTTAATTAAGGATGTTCCTTCTCAGTGTGAGCCTGAAGAAATGAACGCCGAAGATCCTCTATTTATTTTATACACATCAGGTTCAACCGGAAAACCAAAGGGCGTTTTGCATACAACAGGTGGTTACATGGTGTATGCATCAATGACTCATCAATATATTTTTAATTACAAACCAAAAGATATTTATTGGTGTACCGCTGATATTGGTTGGGTAACAGGTCACAGTTATATTATCTATGGCCCCCTTTCAAACGGTGCAACAACTATAATGTTTGAGGGAATACCTAACTATCCTGATAGTTCTAGATGGTGGCAAATAGTAGATAAATATAAAGTAAATACCTTTTATACTGCACCTACTGCAATTAGAGCCCTAATGAGAGAAGGTGATAAGCCTGTCAAAAAAACTTCTAGAAAATCTTTAAAATTACTTGGGACTGTTGGTGAACCAATAAACCCTGAAGCTTGGATGTGGTATTATAAAACAGTTGGAAATTCTAAATGCCCAATTGTAGATACGTGGTGGCAGACAGAAACAGGAGGGATATTAATTGCTCCTCAAACAGGTGCCATTCCACTAAAACCTGGTTCTGCAACAAAGCCCTTTTATGGAATAAAACCTATGTTGGTTGATAAATCAGGCAAAGAAATTAAAGGACCCGGAGAAGGAAGGCTTTGTATAGCACAATCATGGCCTGGACAAATGAGAACAGTATATGGTGATCATCAAAGATTTATTGATACTTATTTTTCTCAGTTTGAGGGTAAATATTTTACTGGTGATGGATGTCGAAGAGATAAAGATGGATATTACTGGATTACAGGTCGGGTAGATGATGTAATTATTGTTTCAGGCCACAATTTGGGTACTGCCGAAATTGAAAGTGCATTCGTAGCTCATCCAAAGGTTGCGGAAGCAGCAGTCGTAGGTTATCCACACGATATTAAAGGTAATGGATTGTATTGTTATGTAACTTTAAATGCTGGTGAAAGAGAAACTGGTGAACTCGAAAGAGATCTAAAACTTTGGGTTAGAAAGCAAATTGGTCCACTTGCTACACCTGATTTAATTCATTTCACTCCAGGACTTCCAAAAACAAGATCTGGAAAAATTATGAGAAGAATTTTAAGAAAAATTGCTGCAAATGAACACGGCCAATTGGGAGATACAACCACATTAGCTGATCCTAGCGTTGTAGAAAGTTTGGTTGAAAATAGAAAAAATATTTAAAACTGTATTCTATCTTTAAATTCTTTTTTAATAACATCCCATTTTAAAATAACAGAATTTAAAACTATTTTTCTATCAAGAGTTTTTAATTCGTCAGCTATTGGTGCCCATTTATATAATGATAATGCACTCGGGTTGAAGGGACGATCATCATGATACTTTTCCCAATCAATTTTAATCAATCTTTCATCAAATTCTTTTTTCGCTTCTTCGATGATATTTAAAGGCATGTTATTTATTGTTTCGTCATCTAAAATTTTTAAAAAAATTTCCTTAGCTTTATTTAATTCACTGAAACTAGAATTAACTTTTAAATAAGAAAAAGTGAAGAAAGTTAAATCTTGAAGAGCAACGGAATAGATATTCCATTTAGCTTCATTTACAGATTTCATAAATTCATCATTATCAAAATGGAGAACATATCTTGTTCCCATTCTTGTTTTTAAATAACTATAAAGTGTAACTTGTGATACCCACGCAGATTTGGTTTGAATAAAATCTTCTAACTCATCTAAAGTTTTAATTTTTGATTTTGGAATCAAAGCTTTAAACAAAGATAAGAAATAAACTTTGAAATCACTTAAAGATAAATCTTTCCAACTTAAATTTTTTTTATCCATAAAAAGTTAATTTTATTGAAAATATATGAAAAAATTAACCTAATACGGCTATTTTTACACTTTTATTCTCTTTCATAATGGTTATGGTTTTATCAGTTATAACTAAAAAAGAGAGGTATACATGGCGAAAAACGCTCAACACTGGGAAAAGACCAGAGGTTTGCTATTTGTAACACTAGCAATCTGGGCCATATTCTCAATGGGTATATTCCTTTTCGGAGCTGAAATGAACGAAGTTACAGGACCTTTTGGGTATCCATTAACTTATTGGTTCACATGTCAGGGTTCTCTTGCGATATTTGTGATCCTTATTTTCTGGTTTGCAGGTAGACAAGAAAAAATTGATGAAGAGTTCGGCTTCAGTGAAAAAGGAGACGACTAATGATTAAAGGTAATTTTATAGATAACTTGCCTAAAGTTTATGGAATCTACACTGGTGGATTTATTGGTTTCATAATCTTAATGGCAATTGGTGAGCAGATGGGTATGTCTGCAAAAGCAATTGGTATTTGCTTTGTAGGTTTTACCATTTTCATCTACGCACTAATTGGCTGGCTATCTCGAACAGCTCAAGCAAGTAACTATTACGTAGCTGGAAGAACGGTTCCAACTGTGTTCAACGGAATGGCAACAGCAGCCGACTGGATGTCTGGTGCTTCATTCGTTGCAATGGCGGGTGGTATTTACTTCAAAGGTTATGGATATATGGCTTTGCTTGTAGGTTGGACAGGTGGTTATGTGTTAGTTGCAACTTTATTAGCACCATACTTAAGAAAATTTGGCTGTTACACAGTTCCAGATTTCGTGGGTACAAGATACGGTGGTAATACTGCAAGATTGATGGCTGTAATAGTTTTAACTGTTGCATCATTCACTTACGTGACTGCACAAATTAACGCTACAGGTACTATTGCAGCTGTTGCTTTAGATATCCCATTCCAATACGCAGTATATGTTGGACTAGTAAGTATTTTACTATGTTCAATGCTTGGTGGTATGAGAGGGGTAACTTGGACACAGGTTGCACAATACATTGTACTAATTATAGCTTACCTACTTCCAGTATTCTGGATCAGTAACAACATAGGTGCAGGTTTCTTCCCTCACTTCATGTTAGCTGATGAAGTTGCTAGAATCGGTGAGTTAGAACAACAGTTTGGTTTTGTTAAAAACTCTGCTGCTGATTTAGCTACAGTGCCTAAAGGGTTAGCTGGTATTACTAAGGCTCACTCTGAAGTAAACGCAACACCTTGGGCTTTCATCTCATTAGCACTAGCAATGATGATGGGAACCGCTTCATTACCACACGTAATGATGAGGTTCTTTACTACTCCAAGTGTAAAAGCAGCTAGAAAATCAGTAGGTTGGTCAGTATTCTTTATCTTCCTACTTTATTCTTCTGCACCAATGTTAGCGACACTATCTAAACTTGCTTTGATTGATCCAAACTTACCAACAGGTATTATTGGTAAATCAATTGCAGAAGTTCAAGCAATCGATTGGTATCAAAACTGGAACCAAGCAAATCTGATGTTTGTAAGCGACTTTAACGGAAATGGAACTGTTGAATTAAACGAGTTCTTCATGGGAGGTAAAGCCGTAGTATTAGCAACACCAGAAATTGCAGGATTACCTTATGTAATCTCAGGTCTAGTTGCTGCTGGAGGTTTGGCAGCCGCGATGTCAACTGCAGATGGTTTGATTCTTGCAATCGCAAATGCGATCTCGCATGACGTTTACTACAAAATGGTAGACCCTAAAGCAGAGACAGCTAAGAGACTAGTTGTTGCAAGGGTATTACTTGTAGTGATTGGTTTTGCAGGAGCAACTATTGCAGCAATGGAGATCCAAGGTATTTTAGGTTCAGTTATCTGGGCTTTTGACTTTGCGATGTCTGGATTGTTCTGGCCACTTGTACTTGGTGTGTGGTGGAAGAGAGCTAATAAAGAAGGTGCTATAGCTGGTATGGTCTTAGGATTAGTTTCTGGATTTGCGTATCTAGTTTGGGTACGAAGTGGTGGAAGCGGATTCTTAGGTATTACTCAGTTAACATTTGGTATCTTCGGATCTACTGTTAGCTTAGTAGCTATGGTTGTTGTAAGTTTAATGACTTCAGAACCTAGCGCTGCAACACAAAAAATGGTTGATGATTCTAGGGTACCTGCGGGTGCATCTGTAATCGGCGGCCAAAAATAAATAATCTTTTTAAGGGGCGATTAATTTCGCCCCTTTTATTTCTTTTTAAGATCAAATATAAATTCCTTAATGTCTGCCAACTTTCATCCATTAGTCTATATAATTGACTACATTCTTGGAATTATAATGTGGACTTTAGTTGGGAGAGTAGCAATGAACATCTTTCAAAGAGAAGATTCAAATTTTTTCTTTATGAAAGCTTTTGTAAAATTTACCAATCCTCTATTAAGAATTTTTAGACCTGTTACTCCTTCTTTCATAATTCAACCATTGGTACCACTTTATGTGGCTTGGTTCTTTTTCATGATTAGATTTTATTTGATGCCTTGGATTTTAGGATATTCAGTAATGGGTATGTTGTCATTTCCTCTTGAAAGTGAAATTTCTAGGCAGATTTATCAATTTTTTAATTCAATTAAATTTTAAAAATTGGTACTAGTAAGACTAGATATCAATGAAAAATATACAAATATCTCCGTCTATTTTATCGGCTGATTTTAGCCAATTGGGTAAAGAAATTAAAAGACTTGAAGAAGGTGGGGCTGATATGATTCACGTAGATGTAATGGATGGCCACTTTGTTCCAAACTTAACAATAGGTCCTCCAGTAATTAAAGCTCTTAGAAAACATTGCTCATTAAAATTTGATGTTCATTTAATGATTTCTCCTGTGCATAAATACATAGAAGCTTATGCTGATGCGGGAGCAGATATAATTACTGTACATCCTGAGGCAACTGATAATTTAGAAGACTCAATAAATAAAATAAAAGATCTAAAAAAAAAGGTAGGGGTTTCCCTTAATCCTGAAACAAGTATAGATTTAATTAAAAACCTATTAAATAAAATTGATTTAGTTTTAATAATGAGTGTAAATCCTGGATTTGGTGGACAAAAATTCATGCCTGAAGTTTTAGAAAAAATTAAAGAATTAAAAAAAATTAGAGAAATAGAAAAACTTAACTTTGATATTGAAATAGATGGCGGGATAAATTTTGATAATTGCAAAATAGCAATTGCAGCTGGTGCTAATATTCTTGTATCTGGTACAACAGTTTTTAAAAGCAATGATGGAGATATTAAAAAGAATATTAATTTATTAAAAACAAAATAAGTTAATGCAATCTCAAAATTCTTTAAATCTTTCTAATGGATTTTTTTTTAGATTAAAATCTTCATTCAAAAAACTATATAAAAATTCAAATTTTTATGAAAAGCGAATTTCAAAAACCTTTGATAACAATTTTGAATATAAACCAAGTCCTCATCTTTTATCTTCAATTATAAGATATCAGAAAAAAAAATATAAAATTGAAGATTTTGCAACAGAAGCTATATGGGAAAACAATATTTCTTCTAAGGACTTTAAAAAACTTAACAATTTTTTTTGGTTTTTTAGTTTGGATTTAAAATCATCTAAAGAAACCACACAATCAATTATTCTCAATTGGATTAATAAGAATGAAAAATTTGATGAGAATATCTGGGAATTCAATATTACCGCAAAAAGAATTATTGCTTGGCTTTCCAATCATCAGCTAACTTATGAGGATAGTAATGAGGAATATAGATTATTTTTTAATCATATGCTTCAGAAACAAACTAACCACTTGTTGAATGAGATCAAAAATTTAAGTGAAATAGAAGAAAAACTAATTGGCTGTGCTGCAATTATTTTAACAGGTTTAGCGTATAAAGATGAAAAAAATTATTTAGACAGCGGTTTAAATATATTAAAAAATATAATTAAACAGTCACTTGATAAACAAGGATTTCCTAGGTCAAGAAGCATACAAAACTTAGTTTTTTATCTTAAATATCTCATAATTATTAGAGAGTGGTTTAAAGAATCTCAAAATCCAATTCCAGAATATGTTGATGAAACTATATATTATTTAGGATCCAGTTATGCTTTTATATGGCAAAACATAAAGCAAGATGTTTTTTTTAATGGAAATTATTCATCTAATAATCATGAATTCGACCAATATTTAAAACGATTTGGATATACTTTTAAAAATCAAATCAATGAACTAGCAGGATATGTAATACTACAAAATAAAAAATTTATTCTAGCAGCAGATATTGGGTCAAATCCAGATAAAATATATACGAAAGATTATCAAGCAGGTGCCTTATCTTTTGAAATTTTTTCTAATAATAAAAAATTAATTTCGAATTCTGGGTACTATTCAGATACAAAAAACAGACTTAATAAATTATCTAAAAGTACTGCTTTACAAAATACACTTTCAATTGAAGATTTCTCTTCAAGTGATTTTATTAAATCTAGTAATAATTTTTTGATACAAAATGATCTAAAAATTGAAAATAAAAATATAGTTTTCGAGAAAAATTATTGGAAAATTTCAGCTAGTCATAATGGTTACTTCAAAAAGTTTAAATTAGATCATCATAGAGAATTAGAATTCTATCCTGAACAATTTAAATTTATTGGTCATGATAAAATAGTAAGAAAAGATCCTGATAAGCAAATTAAATTTGATATTAGGTTTCACCTTCATCCTGACTCTAGAGTTATGAAAACACAAAATAGTAAGTTTATATTAATACAATTAGAAGATGAAGGTTGGCAATTTAGTTGTGATAACTATGATATAAATATTGATAATGGTTTATATTTCGGTAATAAAAATTCATATCAAGAAAACCAAAATATATTTATTTCAGGCATGAATAATGAAAGTGAGCAAATAATCAGATGGGAAATAATTAAAATATAATGAAAAAAATAAAGACAGCTCTTATTTCTGTATCGGATAAAAAAAATTTAAAACCAATTTTAGAAATTTTAAAAAAATATCACATTAAAATAATTAGTTCTGGTGGAACATATAAAGAAATTAAAAAATTAAAATTTAATTGTTTAGAGGTGTCTGATTTTACAGACTCTCCTGAAATTTTAGAGGGAAGAGTTAAAACCTTACATCCAAAAATACATGCAGGAATCCTAAATAAAAGAAATAATAAAACACATTTAAATGACTTAAAGAAAAATAATTTTGAAAATATTGATCTAGTAATTGTAAATTTTTATCCATTTGAAAAAACTTTAGAAAGTACAAATAATCACAAAAAAATAATTGAAAATATAGATGTGGGAGGCCCCACAATGGTTAGGTCTGCTGCTAAAAATTATAATGATGTAACAGTTGTTACTTCTATAGATCAATATCAAGAGTTAATAGATGAGATGAATAAAAATAATGGAACTACATCGTTAAAATTCAGAGAAAAACTATCTAGAACAGCTTTTACAGAAACTGCTTACTATGACTCAGTAATTTCAAACTATTTTAATAAAAAAACAGACACACAATTACCTGATAAAAAAGTTTTTTTTGCAAATTTAATTGAAAAACTTAGGTATGGAGAAAACCCACATCAATTTAGTGGATATTATTCAAAAAATTTAAAAACTAATTTAAAACAAATTCAAGGAAAACAACTAAGCTACAATAATTATAACGATATTTTTGCAGCATTAACAATCTCAAAATCTTTACCAAAAAACAGAGGTACTGTAATCGTAAAACATGCAAACCCATGTGGTGTTTCAATTAAATCAAATCCTGTAGATAGTTATAATTCTGCATTAGCATGTGACCCTGTGAGTGCTTTTGGAGGAATTGTTTCATGTAACTTTAAAATAACGAAACATCTTGCGATTGAGTTAAATAAACTATTTTTAGAAGTAATTATTGCTAATGGTTTTGATAATAATGCCCTAAAAATATTTAAAAATAAAAAAAATTTGCGTGTAATTGATGCAACAAATTATTCACTTAGTGAAATTATAAAATTCACTTCCGCAAATGAAGCAATTTTAGTTCAATCTGAAGACCTAAAAATATTTAAAAATAAAGATTTTAAAGTTGTGTCTAAAAGAAAACCAAATTCTAAGCAGCTAAGAAATCTAATTTTTGCATTCAATGTTTGTAGATATGTAAAATCAAATGCAATTGTTCTTGCAAAAGATGATGCAATTGTTGGTATTGGATCAGGTCAACCAAGTAGATTGGATAGCTGTGAAATAGCAATTAATAAAATGAGAAAATTTAATTTATTTGGAAATAATTTGGTTGCAGCATCAGACGCTTTCTTTCCTTTTGTAGATGGGATAGAAAAATTAGTTCAATCAGGAGTTCAAGCTGTAATTCAACCTTCGGGATCAATTAGAGACAAAGATATAATTAAATTTGCTAATGAAACAGATACTATTCTAGTCTTTTCAAAGACAAGACATTTTAAACATTAGTAATTTTATCTATTTTAGCAGCTAAAATAAAATCATTTTCAGAAAGACCTTTAATGGCATGAGTGGTAATTTTAATCTCTGCATAACCCCAGCCAAAATTTATATCTGGATGATGACCTTCTTCTTCAGAAATTTTACCGACTTCATTTACAAAATTTTGACTTTTTATAAAATTTTCAAATTTAAATTTTTTATGTAGAAAGAATATTTTATTCTCATCTTCCGTAATATCCCAACCATCAACTTTCTTTTGATATTTATGAATTTCAGATATATCAAAAGGTATAACCCCACCTTCACAAGGTAAACATTTTTTATTTAAAAGATCTTCGCTCATAAAAATTTGGAGCGGGCAAAGGGGGTCGAACCCTCGACCTTCTCGTTGGCAACGAGACGCTCTACCACTGAGCTATGCCCGCATGTTAATTTATTATTAAAAATAGAAGGTTTTTGATTTTTTAGCAAGAGTCTATTTAAATAAAATTCTTAGCCAACTGTGACCTACATAGGATTGAAATTATACTTATTAAACACTATGACAAAGACTTGGCAGCTCTAAATCATAAAAAAATTATTAATAATTTAATTCATTTAAATCTTTTTCAAAAACCAATTCAATTTTTTTTCTAATTTTTTCATCCAAAATTTTTTTCCAATCATTCTTAGGGCCTAAGTTGAAAAAAGGTATTTTCTCCTGTCTATCCTCTCGTTTAGAGACAGCTTCATAAAAACCATGTTTTGCCTCATTCTTTTTAAGCTCATCAAAGGTTGTAGATCTCAAAGTTCTTTTAATTTTTTCTTTGTTTAGACTTTTTTTATTACGTGTAATTTTATATATAAATCTTAAAACATCAGAAAATGTTGCATATGTAGAATTTAACAAATCCTCATACTTTATAATTTTAATTGGAATTTTTTTTTGAACTTTCCAAGATTTATAATTTGTACTCCAAGAACTTATAACTTGAAAATCACTAAACCCATCTCTTTCAAATTCTAAAATATTATATATAAATTTTTTTTCTTGAGTTATCCAATCAAAAGCTTGCTTATCATCTAATTGATAGTGATTTTTAAGAGATGTAATTACATTTCTTGGATCTCTCACAACATAAACACACCCCAGAGAATTTTGTGGATTTGTAAAATCAAAATTATTTATTTTTCCAAAAATATTGTGGGTTTTAAAAAATCTAACTTTAGAGTCGGAATTTATTTTTTCTTGAGCTTTAATCCAATATTTACAAGTATCGCCAGCAATGTTTTTATCGTGGTTAAATCCCTCAAAATAGTTACCTGTGGGGAATTGATCAATATTTTTTAATAAATTTTGATTATAAATACCATCCTTAGAAAAAATATAAGTACTTATTAAAGCTCTTAACCAAGTATTTCCACTTTTTGGATAAGATGCAATCCATATAATCATATAATTATATATATAGAACAATAATTTAATTTTTGTTAATAATAATATATGAAAAATCTTCCTTCCAAATTACCTATATTTCCATTAAGTAATTTTATAATATTTCCAAAAACTACCGTTCCACTAAATATATTCGAACCAAGGTATATTGACATGGTTGATGATAGTATGAAGTCGAACAAATTAATTGGAATGATACAACCTAAAAATTCAAATATTAAATATGATGTTCCTAAATTATATCAAGTTGGGTGTGTCGGAAAAATTACTAGTTTTAGAGAAACAGAAGATGGCAGATATTTAATAGAATTAAAGGGGGTCACAAGATTTAAATCTATTAAAGAATTAGAGACTTTGACGAAATACAGGATTTTACAAGTAAACTATGACGATTATATTGAAGATTTAGAGAATAAAAAAGAAGATCTTAAATTTTCAGATTTGGAATTAATTTTTAAAGATCTAAAATCTTTATTTGAAAAAAAAGGTTTTATCATTAACTGGAAAGCGCTGGAAAAACAAAGTTTAGATGAAACAATAAACGCCTTAGCTATGGCGTCACCCTTTTCTCTTGAAGAAAAACAAGTTTTGTTAGAAGCTCAAAATTTAGATGTTAGAAAAAACAAAATTGCTGAGATATTAAAAACATATACTCACGACATCTATGAAAATAACACTATTCAATAATCAATAATTCAAACCGGTATCTGCTATTTTTTTTAGCATATTATTTAAAGAATTTTTGTTACCAAAATATTTAATAGAATTAATTAAAAAATTGCTTTTTAAGTTTCCTTCATAATTGAAAAATTCGTAAATAAAATCAATTCCATTTGAAAAAATAAAGTTTGTATGTTTTGTATTTTTTTGAAATTCTTCATTTACAGAACTATTTATTGGTAATCCAAGATCTATCCTGTTTTGGATTATCTCTAATAAAATTTTAATATCTCTGACAGTCATGTTAAAACCTTGACCAGCCAAAGGGTGTATTTTGTGAATTAATTCGCCAAATGCTAAAATATTTTTATGATAATAATTTCTTAAGTTTACAGATATCAATTCAAATGAAGAAATTTTTTTAATTTTTTTAATTTTATAATCTTGATTATGTAAGTTAATTAATTCAATTAAATTTTCTTTTTTAATTTTAGTAGTATTTTTTATTGAATAAACAATAGAGGTTTCTTTATCAGAAATAGGTAGAAATGCTAAAGGTCCAATCTTTGTAAAAACTTGTCTTGCAATTTTATTATCAATTTTTTCATGTTCTAGTATTAAAGTGTAAGCTAAGCTTTTATATTTTTTGATAATTTTTTTACTAAAAAATTTTTTTGTAATTAAGTTTGAAAAATTTAAATTAATTAAAAGATTATATTTTTTCTGAATATTTTCTGAATTTATAAGATTTTGTATTTTAAAAAATTTATTTTTTTTGAGACTTTTTTCTAAAATATTGTAAAGATCAAAACTTCTAACCATTGAAAAAAGTTCTTGATTATTATTTTGGAATTCCAACAATTTTTCATGATTTAGTTTATCAGAAAAAATTTCAATTTTATTTAATTTCCAGATTATTTTATTAATATTAACTATATTTTTATTGAAATATTCAACATTACTTTTTGTAATACCTATAGTTCTAGATTGATCGATTACTTGTTTTTTTTTATCTATTAAAATATCTACATATATATTCTGATTAACTAAAGCTTTTGCTAAAGCTAAACTAGTTAGTCCACTTCCTATTATACAAATCCTCATATTATTTTTAATTTTAACAACAAAAATTAGATGATACAAAGTGGTATAATTGATTTGTATAAATGGACATTAAAAAAACAGCTAATTTATTACTTAATTTTACTTTAAAACGATTAGCAGAAATATCTGGAATAATAATTTTCTCTGCCGGTATTCTCTTATTGATTGCACTTTTTTCATATTCACCTGAGGACCCAAACTTTATTTTTCCTAAAGATACCGAAATTAAAAATTTATTAGGTTTTCAAGGAAGCTTTATTTCTGATCTTTTTTTTCAATCTTTTGGATTCATTGCTTATCTAATATCTCTCACTTATATAATTACTGGGCTCAATATATTTCGACTAAAAGAATTTTTTTTAATAATTGAAAATACTTTTATAACTGTATTGTATACTATAATTGGAACACTATTTTTAAACCATTTTTATTCAGACGCTTTTACACTTTACATAAATGGAAATGGAGGTTTTGTTGGAGACTATTTTGGACAAACTTTTTTAAATTCAATAATTCTTATAAATGAAAAATTAATTTATTATGTTTTAATTATACTTATAATTACTTTATTTCTATTAAGTATCAATTTTCATCCTACTAAATTCTATAATTCGATATTTAAAATTATTAAATTTTTTAATAAAAAAGAAAATAAATCATACACAAATAAAAGTGAACTTATTAGTGAATATATACCTCAAGAAGAAATTAAAAACTTAATACAAGAAGATTTGCCATTCATTAAAGCTGAGAATAAATTAGGTAATAAAAATAAATTTCAATTACCAAAAATAGATTTATTAAAAGTACCAACTAAGAAGGAAAGAGAAAACTCAAATAAAAATGAGACAAATGATCCTAAATTTTTAGAAAAAATTCTAATGGACTTTGGAGTTAAGGGGGAAATTCAGAAAGTAAGTTATGGTCCAGTTGTAACACTTAATGAGTTTGAGCCAGCTGCTGGCGTAAAAGTTTCTAAAATTATAAATTTATCAGATGATATTGCTAGAAATACTAGTTCTGAGTCTGCTAGAATTTCAACTATACCAGGCAGCAACACAGTAGGAATTGAATTACCAAATAATTCAAGAGAAAACGTTTACCTTAGTGAAATTCTAAATAACGCAGATTTTAAAAAGAAGGAAACAAAATTACCCATAGCGCTCGGTAAAAATATTTCTGGAAAACCTATTGTAGGAGATCTATCCTCAATGCCTCATTTGCTCATTGCTGGTACTACAGGTTCAGGAAAGTCTGTATGTATTAATACAATTATCTTATCACTTCTTTATCGTCACATACCGGAAAGATGTAAGTTTATATTAATTGATCCTAAAATGCTTGAACTCTCAACATATGAAGGAATACCTCATTTACTATGCCCTGTAATAACTGAAGCAAAAAAAGCTGCATCTGTACTTGGTTGGGTCGTAAAAGAAATGGAAAGTAGATACAGATTAATGACAAAAGAAGGAGTTAGAAATATTGATGGTTATAATACCAAACACAAACTTCCAATGCCCTACATAGTAGTAGTAGTTGATGAAATGTCAGATTTGATGTTAGTGGCAGGTAAAGAAATAGAAAATTATATTCAAAAATTATCTCAAATGGCTAGAGCAGCAGGCATTCATATCATTATGGCTACTCAGAGACCTAGCGTTGATGTCATTACAGGTACAATTAAAGCTAATTTTCCAACAAGAATATCTTTTCAAGTAACATCAAAAATAGATAGTAGGACAATTCTTGGAGAACAAGGAGCAGAACAACTCTTGGGAAAAGGAGATATGCTTTACATGTCTTCTGCGAACAGGATAGTAAGAATTCACGCTCCATTTGTTTCTGATAATGAGATAGAAAAAATAAATAATTTTTTAAGATCCCAAGCGGAGCCAGATTATATAGATGAAATTTTAAATTTTGCAGACGAAAAGGAATTAGGATCAAATACAGATCAGGGAGATAAAGATGAATTATATCAACAAGCTGTTGAAATAATTAGATCTGAAGGAAGAGCCTCTACCTCATTTTTACAGAGGAAACTTCAAATTGGATATAACAGAGCTGCAAGAATAATTGACATGATGGAATCTGATGGAATTGTAAGTAAAGCAAACCATGTAGGTAAAAGAGACGTTCTTTAATGCTAAAGTTTATCCTTCTAATTTTTCTGTTTAGTTTGTCTAATCAAGTATACGCAAACAATAAAAATCAAATAATTAATAAATTAGAAAATATATCAAACTTAAATTTTGATTTTGAGCAAAATATTAATGGTAAAATCGAATTAGGTAATTGTACAATTCAGTATCCAAAAAAAATGTTCTGTGAATATGATAAAAAAAATAAAGTTATGGTTTCTAATGGAAAATCTTTAGTTATAAAATCAAATTTAAGTTATTATAGATATGCCCTCAATAAAACACCCTTAAATTTTATTTTAGATAAAAATTTTTTATTAAAAAAAATTTCAGAATTAAATGAGGAAATAATTAATAATTCTCTGATAAAATTTACAATAAAAGAGAATAATCAATTAATAGATATTTTTTTTGATATTAGGAATTATGAATTAGTTGGTTGGCAAACAAGAGATATCTATCAAAATACTGCGGTAACACTACTTTATTCAATAAAATTAAACCAAGTAGTTGATGAAAAAATATTTAAAACTCCACTTCAAAATTAAATTTTGACAACCTCGGATTTGAAAATTTTCATACCTCTTGATAAGTAATTATTAAGTGCATTCTTATGATCTAATGAGCATGTATGAAGCCAAACCCTCTCTACATTTTCATGAAATGACTTTTTAATAGCATCAGACAATAAAAATGATCCTAATTTTTTATTTTGATATTCTTCCAATATTCCAAAGTATGCTATTTCTACTTCTTTCTTTTCAAAATGAATAATTAGTTCAAAAAAACCAACTAGATCTTTGTTATTCTTTAGTACAAAAGTTTTAACATTTTTGCTGGATACATATTTAATCCATTGTTCTTCTGACCATATCAATCTATCAGTCCACTTATGTTTTTTGCCTATATTTTTATAAAAAAATTTATTTAACTGGAAATCAATTGGTTCAACTAATTTAATAACATAATCGTCTGAAGGTTTTTTGCTCTCTTGTAAATCTTTAAGGGAGTTTATTTCTAGATAGCTTCTTTTAACTTCTTCTGTCACTCGACCATTTTTCCAACACGTTCACCACCAAATAAATGAAAATGCAAATGAGGTACTTCTTGACCGCCATGCTCGCTAATATTTGCTAATGCTCTATAACCTTTGCCTACTTTTGTTGAAATACCAAGCTTTTTTGCAACTGTGTTGATGCCCTTCAAAAGACCTACCATCTCCTCGGAGGATGCTTTTAAACTAAAATCATCAAGATCCGTGTATTTTCCTTTGGGAATTACCAAAGCATGAATTTTTTTTTGAGGGTTGATGTCATGAAATGACAAAACAAAATCATCCTCATAAATTTTATTACAAGGTATCTCTCCACGTAAAATTTTAGCAAAAATATTATTTTCGTCGTAACTCATTTTTTTCTTTTCTCTAATTCTTCCATTACTTCTTCAACTTTCACGTCGTTGGCTTCTAAATACATTAGCAAATGATAAAATACGTCAGCTGCTTCATGAATTTTATTTGTATTTTCCTCTATAGCTTCAATTAATTCATCAATTTCCTCCAATACCTTAGCTTTACTTAGAGATTTGTCAGTAAGTAATTTATTTGTATAAGAGCCTTCAACTGGATTGGTTTTTCTTTCTCTTGCAAGTTTAATTATATTTTCTAATGTATTAAGCATATTAAATTCTAACAGGTATTCCTTTTGAATCCAAATATTCCTTGGCTTCTTTAACAGAATGTTTACC
The DNA here is from genome assembly GCA_902588925.1 of uncultured Pelagibacteraceae bacterium. Lineage (GTDB taxonomy): Bacteria > Pseudomonadota > Alphaproteobacteria > Pelagibacterales > Pelagibacteraceae > Pelagibacter. The sequence goes on from CACIRB010000001.1 coordinate 52,089, forward strand.
ATAATGAAATATTGATGCAGCTAATACGGCGCTTGCATTTCCTAATTTAATTCCATCTACTAAATGATCTAAATTTCCAACTCCACCAGATGCTATTACTGGAATATTTACCTTTGAAGATATCTTAGACATTAGATCAATATCATAACCAACTTGAGTACCATCCCGATCCATTGATGTTACTAGAAGCTCACCTGCTCCACTACTTTCCATTTTTGATGCAAATTCTATTGCATCAATTCCAGTATTGTTTCTTCCCCCATGTGTAAAAATTTCCCATTTATCATCATTTTTTTTAGCATCAATAGCAACCACAATACATTGTGAACCAAATTTTTTTGAGCTTTCAACTACCACCTCTGAATTTTGAACCGCTGCAGTATTAATAGAAACTTTATCTGCTCCACAATTAAGTAATTTATTTATATCATCAACACTTCTAACGCCTCCTCCAACTGTTAATGGAACAAAGCATTTTTTTGAAGTTTTCTCTACGACATCATAAATTGTATCTCTATTTTCATTTGATGCAGTTATATCTAAGAAACAGATTTCATCTGCTCCTCCATCAGAGTAAATTTTAGCCTGTTCGACTGGATCGCCTGCATCCTGCAGATCAACAAAGTTAATCCCTTTTACAACACGACCATTTTTAACATCTAAACAAGGTATTATTCTATTTTTAAGCATTTACTTCCTTAGCTAATTCATCCAATTTTATATCGCCATCATATATAGCTTTTCCAACTATAATACCTTCAATATTTTTATTATTTAATTCCTTAGCTTTTTTAATGTCATCTATTGATGAAACTCCACCTGATATTATCACTGGACAATTAGATGTATCAGCAACCTTTATTGTTTCTTCAAAATTAGGACTTTGCTTCATCCCATCTCTATTAATATCGGTATAAATTATTCTGCTTGCTCCATACTCATTAACTTCTCTCAAATAGTCCAAAGTTAATTGATTTGAATTTTCTTTCCAACCAGAAACAGATAAATAACCGTCTTTAGCATCTAAACCTAAAGCAATTTTATTTGGAAAATTTTTACAAGCTTGTTTTAGAAAATTTTTATCTTTTATAGCAGCGCTTCCTAAAATAACTTTTTCGATACCGGCATCATTATATTTCTTAATACTTTCGAAATTCCTTATTCCTCCACCAATTTCAATTTTAAGATCAAATTTGGACACTATTTCTTCAATAATATCCAAATTTACTGTTTCACCAGTTAAAGCTCCATCTAAATCAACAATGTGTAAATTTTTAAAACCAAAATCTTTATATTTGCCAGCTTGATCAACTGGAGACATTTCGTATTCAGTTTTATTTTCAAAATCACCTTTGACTAACCTTACACACTTTTTATCTTTAATATCTATAGCTGGAAATATTTTCATATTTACAAATTTATAAAATTATCGATTATTTTAAGTCCAGTTTTATCACTTTTTTCAGGGTGAAATTGGGTACCAAAAATATTATCTTTTTCAACAGAACATACAATATTCGATGAATAATCTGTTGTTGCTGAAATTAAATTTTTGTCTTCTGGTACGAATTCGTAACTATGAACAAAATACATGTGAGCATTATTATCTATATCTTTAAAAATTTTACTATCTTTTAAAATATTTATTTGGTTCCAACCGATGTGAGGAAGTTTATATTTTCCATTCTGGTTATCTATTTTACATACTTTGCCAGATATCCATCCAAGACCTTTGGTTTCAGTTTCTTCATAACCAATGTCTGCAAACATTTGTAAACCAACACAAATTCCTAGAAGTGGTTTTTTATTACTAATTACAAATTCGTTTAATGTATCTACTAAACCATTAATATTATTAAGTGCATCAACACAACTCTTAAACGAACCCTGTCCTGGTAAAACTACTTTATCGGAGGATTTAATTTTTTTTAACTCTGAGGTTACTTCGATATTTACTTTATCTCTCGCAACCTCCTTAAAAGAGTTTATTACCGAGCTTATATTACCCGAATTATAATCAACAATTGTGACGTTCATTAAACTTATAATGAGCCTTTAGTGGATGGAATACTTTTTTTGCTTCTAGGGTCCATCTCTAGTGCCTCTCTTAATGATCTTGCTAATGCTTTATAGCAAGACTCAATGATGTGGTGACTGTTATCACCATAAATATTTTCGACATGCATAGTAATACCTGCGGCTTGTGAAAATGCCTGGAACCATTCTTTAAACAGTTCTGTATCCATTTCACCAAGTTTCTCAACCTTTAATTTTACTTTCCAAATTAAATATGGCCTGTTTGAAACATCTATTGCAACTCTAGTTAACGTTTCATCCATTGGAATAACTCTGTGTGCATATCTTTTGATGCCTACAAATTTTTTTGCAGCTTTTTTTAAAGCTTCGCCAATTGCAATTCCTGTATCTTCTGTTGTGTGGTGAAGATCAATATGAGTGTCTCCTTTTGCTTTTACTTTCAGATCGATTAGAGAATGCTTTGATAGTTGCTCAAGCATGTGGTCTAAAAAACCTATTCCTGTATCAATTTGATATTTACCTTTACCATCGATATTTAATTCAACATTGATACTGGTTTCTTTTGTTTTTCGAGAAACTTTTCCTTTTCTAGCCATATAATTTAAATTGTATACATACTTAATCCAACTATATCAATATTAGTGTAAAGACTTGAAGTATCAAAAATAGTTACCATTTATTAGATATGACAACAATTGTACTAGTTAGAAAAAATAATGAAGTAGTGGTTGCTGGTGATGGACAAGTAAGTATGGGAAATACTGTTGTCAAAAGTACAGCATCAAAAGTTAGAAAAATTGAAAAAAGAGATGTAGTTGCAGGATTTGCGGGGTCAACTGCTGATGCACTAACTTTATTTGAAAGATTAGAAGGTAAATTAGAAAAACACGCAGGTAATTTGTCTAGAGCTGCTGTTGAGTTAGCAAAAGATTGGCGAACCGATAAATATTTAAGAAGACTAGAAGCATTAATGGCTGTAGGTGACAAAAATAATAGTTATATAATTTCTGGGACTGGAGATGTTCTAGAGCCTGAAGGTGATGTAATAGGAATAGGTTCTGGTGGAAATTATGCCCTAGCAGCAGGAAAAGTTTTAATGGAAGGCGATATGTCAGCAGAAGAAATTGCGAAAAAGTCAATTAAAGTAGCAGCTGATATTTGTGTATTTACAAATGACAATGTTAAAATTGAAAAAATATAATGGATAATTCAAACGTTACACCTTTGCACCCAAAAGAAAAGACTCAAAAAGAAGAGTCTTCTTTGGTAAGTACTCTTTCTCCAAGGGAAATAGTTTCAGAATTAGATCGTTTTGTCGTTGGACAAAATAAAGCAAAAAAAGCTGTTGCTGTTGCATTAAGAAATAGATGGAGAAGACAGGCTTTAAAAGGAGAAATGAAAAATGAAGTTTTGCCAAAAAATATTCTAATGATTGGACCAACAGGTGTTGGAAAAACAGAAATTTCTAGAAGGCTTTCAAAATTAGCAGAGGCTCCTTTCGTAAAAGTTGAAGCAACAAGATTTACAGAAGTTGGATACGTAGGGAGAGACGTTGAGCAAATTGTTAGAGACTTAATTGAGATTGCAATTGCAATGGAAAAAGTAAAAAAAAGAAAAGAAGTTTATGCGCAAGCCCAAAAAGCAGCTGAAGAAAAAGTACTAGATGCTTTGGTGGGAAAAAAAGCAAGCCTTGCAACGCGAGAAAGTTTTAGAAAAAGACTAAGAAATGGTGATTTAGATGATAATGAAATAGAAATCGCTGTAAGTGATACAGGCTCAAACGGTGCGTCTTTTGAAATTCCAGGAATGCCAGGTGCTAATGTTGGAATGATAAACATTGGAGAAATGATTGGTAAATCTATGGGTAACAAAGAAAAAAAGAAAAAAATGACGGTTAAAGAATCTCATGAAATTTTAATCAATGATGAATCAGACAAACTAATTGAGCAAGATAAAATTGTTAAAGCTGCCAAACTTTCAACTGAAAACAATGGAATAGTTTTCCTAGATGAAATAGATAAAATTTCTGCAAGAACCGATAGAGTTGGAGGCGATGTATCAAGAGAAGGAGTCCAAAGAGACTTGCTACCTTTAATAGAAGGAACAACAGTTAATACAAAACATGGTCCAATCAAAACTGATCATATTTTGTTTATTGCTTCTGGTGCATTTCAACTTGCAAAACCATCTGATTTACTTCCAGAATTACAGGGAAGACTACCAATAAGAGTAGAGCTAGAAGCATTAACTAGTGATGATTTTAAAAGAATACTTAGAGAACCAGACTTCAGTTTAATCAAACAATATATAGCTTTGTTAAAAACCGAAAATGTTGATCTTGAATTCTCAGATGATGGAATAGATGCAATCGCAAATATAGCCTCTGAAGTAAATATAACAGTAGAAAATATTGGTGCAAGAAGGTTACACACAATAATTGAAAAAATATTAGATGATATAAGTTTTACAGCAACTGATCGAGCTGGAGAAAAAATTGTAATTGATAAAGAATATATTAATAAAAATCTTGATAACTTAGTTAAAGATACTGATCTTTCAAAATTTATTCTTTAATACTATATTATAAGTATTCTAATTCTTTCATTTCATTATAAAAATTATTTTCAATTTTCTCTTTATTTTTCTCGTCTAAATATCTTCTCCAATCATTTTTGGGTCCTAGATTAAAAAAAATTTTTCTTTTACCAGTTTTGTCATCAATTAAAGCTTCTTGAAATGTTTCTTTTTCTTCTTTAGTTTTCATATTGTCAAAACCTGTGGTTTTTATTGCTTTATTAAGCTTAATCATGTCAATTTCTGATTTGAAACCTAATGTGTCAAAAAATTTAAAAATTTTAAGAATGACACTTTTTTTTTTAGTTATTAAATCCTCATACTTGATCAATAAATATTTTTTTGGTTTTTGAAGATTTTTCCAAGAATTATAATTAGAGCTCCAAGATCCTAAAAAAACTTTACAATTTTTAAATGTTTTTTCCATAAATCTACTTTCATCTAAAATTGTATCAGTAGCTTCATCGATATTTAAACTATAATGATTAGCAAAAGAAGTAACAACATTTCTTGGATCTCGAACTATATAAATTGCACCAAGTGTATTTTTTAAATCTGTAAAGTTACAGTCATGTATTTTGCATAATGAACTATGAGTTTTAAAAAATTTTAACTTTCCTTTTTCCTCATTTATTAAATTTTGAGCATTTATAAAATTTTTAAAAACCTCTTTGTCATTTTCGATATCAATTCCAAGAGGTAAAAAATGATGAGTTTGCGGAAATTGAGATATTTTATTTAAATTTTCAAATTGTAAAACTCCATCTTGAGAATAAAAATATGTTGATAATATCGATCTCAACAATGTGTTTCCACTCTTAGGGTAAGAAGCAAGCCAAATAATCATTTTTTTTTATTTTTTTTTAAATATATGTAAAACGCTCCGCTACCTCCATCCTCTAATTTGGCATCCTGAATATCATTAATCATTTCGTTCAATTTTTTGTTATTTGAAATAAATTCTGGAACAGAATATTTTAAAATACTCAAATCTTTAGATACATAAGGATTTTTTTCATTATTAGAATGAATACCTTTTCCTGTAACAACAATTATCTTGTTAACTTGTTCAGCAAAACATTTGTAAATAAATTTTTCTATAGTCCTGTTAGCTTCTTCTAAAGTATATCCATGTAGGTCAATTGATTGGGTTGAAAAAACTTTATTTTTTTTTTCTATATAATCTTTATCAATTAATTTTTCTTTGTTTTTAAGAAAATTTTCCCAATCAATTTTATCTTTATTTGAAATTTTGTCGTTCAATTATGTTAAGATACTAACTAATTGCCAATTTGGATTTTGTGAGGTTGTGTCACGTGAAAAAACCCAAGTATCATAAATTTTTTTAATTTTTTCTGGATCACCAGAAATAATTTTTTTATCTTTATCCCTGATACAAGTGATTACCTCTCCAATAAAGTTTACTGTAACATTCAAAATATTGCCTGATTTTTTATGCTCTTTTATCTCTGCTTTGTTTACACCAATAAAAGTGATTTCAGCATAGTGGCCCCTGCTATCTCTTTCTTTAAGTGCTTCGCTAAACTGCTTATATACTTCGTTATCAAGTAAAGGCCTGCTATTAGTAATTTTATTATCATTATCACTAAAATCAGTTATTATAGTTTCATAAGCTATTTTAGCACCTTTGATAAATTCTTTCTGAGCCTGTTCGTCAAAAATATTGTTGGACTTCTTTTGTGGCTCAATTTTTATGTTTTTTAATACTTCTTTAAATTGCTCTGGTGCTTTACCCTCAAATCCAGTCCTTTTACCTAATATCCCCCTAAGTCTTAAAAAAATGAACCCCGCAATCATTGCAAGTAAAATTATATCGATATACTCAAAACTGTAATTCATGAGTTGATAGTAATTACTCTGTTGATTAATTTCAACTGGCAATTTAGATTAAAGACAAATGAACCCAATATTTTTAATAATTATCTTAGTTCCGGTAATTGAAATATATCTTTTAATAAAAATAGGATCTGAAATAGGAGCAATAACAACAATATTTCTAATTTTTATCACGGCTATATTGGGGATATATTATGCAAAATATGAAGGCTTAAATACACTCAGATCTGGTTTCAACCAATTAAAACGTAACGAAACTCCTACTTATGAAATGTTATCTGGTGCAGCTATTGCTTTTGCGGCAGTTTTATTAATAATTCCTGGATTTGCTACTGACCTATTAGGCTTTTTATTAATTTTCCCATTAACTAGAAAATTTATATTTAATGGTTTGTTTAAAAAATTTAATGCTGTAAATACCAGAAAAAATAATTTTATTGATGGTGAATACGAAGATTTAGACGAAAAAGATGACAGATAAATTTAAAATTTTAGGAAAATACATTAAAGATATGTCGAGCGAAACAAGGGACGCTGAAACATACATATATGTAAGAGACAATATTTTAAAATATCAGCTTAATATTGATATTAAATCAAAACCTTTAAAAAATAAAATGGTTGAAGTAAACACTATACTAAAATTTGAAGACAAAAATGAAACAAAACACAAATCTCATTTCGAAATAAACTATGCAACAATTTTAAAAATAGATGACACTGTCAGTGAAAAAAAAGAATTAGAGAGAATAATTTTGTGTGATGCACAGATAAAAATATACCCTGAACTTGAAAAATCTTTTTTAAACATGTTACATAATTCTGGTTATCCAGAAATTAAGTTTGAAAAAAAAATAGATTTTGAAAATCTATACATGCAAAGATTTAATTAATAATAATTTTTTTTTAAATAATTATTTAAATATTCTTTATGCTTAGACACTTCGTCTTTTGATGGAGTAATAATTTTTTTAAAGTATGAAATTTCTGAATTTAATTTATTTAATTCAAGACTTTGTTCATTTTTAAAGTTAAGAGTAGGCTCTTTTTGATCAATTAAATTTATATAAACCTTCGCTAGAAGATCACAGTCAATTAAAGCCGTATGTTGGACTCTTCTAGAATTATCAATTCTATACCTTTTGCACAATGCGTCTAGACTTGATGAAGAGCCTGGAAATTTAGATCTAGCTAATTCAAGAGTATCAATTATTTTATTGCTAATTTTGCTTTCTCCTATTAACGAAAGCTCATTATTTAGATGAGCAATATCAAATTCTGCATTATGAATAATTAAACTTTTACCTTCAATAAAATTTAAAAAATCATTTACTATTTCAGAAAATTTTTTTTGTTTTGATAAAAACTCATCAGAATAACCATGTACCTCAAATGCCTTTTCAGAAACTTTTCTTTCAGGGTTTAAATATGTGTGAAACTTATTTACAGGTACTAAATCATCTAATTCGATACATCCTATTTCAACTATTCTATGACCGTCTTTAATTGATATTCCGGTTGTTTCTGTATCTAAAACAATTTCTTTCATTTATAAAATTTTATTTATAATTTTTATAATTTCGTTTTTAACAGGTTTTTTTGTAAATGTATTTTTAATTATAAAATGAGATTTTTTCTTTTTATAGCTTGGGCTAAACTGAATTTTTTTAAAAATTCTAAAAAGTTTTGAGTTAAATTTTGGCCTTTTTTTAATTTTTTTATCAATATCTTTTTTTTTTGAGTCAACAAAAACCAATAAATCTTTTTTATTAAAAAGTTTATTTTCAATTAGTAATGGAATATCTAAAATTACAATTTTTTTATTTTTATTTTTCTTTAAAAAAACATTAAGTTTTATTCTTATTTCTTTATGTACAATTTTTATTATTTTATTTAAATTATTTTGATTATTTAAAATTGCATTTGTAATTTCGTTTTTATTTATTGGAAATTTAGTTATATATTTTGGTAATTTATTTTTTAATTTTAAAAAAACTTTTTTATCTTTTTTATAAATTTTTGCTACTTCTAGATCTGCACTAAATACTGGATATCCAAAATTATTTGCTACAAAAGTTTTTCCAGAACCAATATCTCCGATTATACCTATTCTAATCATGGTCTAATAATTTTAATATTTTTTCACTTACATTTGGTTCAACACCATGCCACAATCTAAATGCTTCACACGCCTGATAAATAAACATTAATTTGCCATTTTCTATTTGGTTTCCTAATTTTTTTCCTAATTTTAAAAAATTGGTTTCATTAGGATTATAAATAACGTCATAAAAAAACTTATCTTCACCAATGTTAGAAGTGTTTAAATCGATGGTCTCATTGTTTAAACCTAAACTAGTTGCATTTATAATCATATCAAAATCAGGCACCTCACCCCAACTTACAGTATTAATTTTGTTAAATTGAATTTTTAAATCTTCAGCTTTTTTACTGGTTCTATTGCTTATAATTATTTCTGAAGCCTTCATTTTATTTAAAGCAACAATCAATGATGGAACTACTCCACCAGCTCCTAAAATTAAAATTTTTTTATCTTTAATTTTGTAGTTCAAACTATTTATAGCTTTTTGAAAACCACTTATATCTGTATTGTAGCCAACGAGGTCGCCATTATTAAAACAGATTGTATTTACTGACTGTGCCTGTTCTGCCTCAAAACTTAACCTGTCTAAAAAAGGAATCACTGTTTTTTTAAACGGAACAGTAACATTACAACCATTTATTTCTTGATTTTTAATTTTATGAATAAAATTTTTAATTTCATTTTCTTCAAGTTTAATTTTATCGTAAACTGCATTAATATTATTTTGTTCTAACCAATGGTTATGTAGTTTTGGAGACAAGGAATGATTAATCGGATTTCCAATTACAAAATATTTTTTCATTTTTGTAAATTTAAATATTCTTTGATTTTTTTAATAGGTAAACCCATTATTGTATCTTCATCTCCATCTATACTGCTAAATAAATTTCTACCTTCCCCCTCGATTTGATAGACGTTGTAAGCGTAAAGATTTTTATCCGATATCTTAGATAAATATTCTGCTAATTCTATTTCTGAAAAATTTTTCATTGTTAGTGTTGCTTTATCAGTATAGTTCCAAATCATTGAGCCATTTTTTGAGATACAAACAGAACTTATTAAAAAGTGTGGTTTTCCGTTAAGTTTTCTTAAAATTCTCATTGCTTCTTCTCTGCTCTCAGGTTTTGAAATTAACTCTCCATTTAAATCAATAACACTATCTGCACCTAGTACTATTTTGTTTTGCTTTTTTGCACTAACTTTGTTTGCTTTTAACTCAGCTAAATTTTTTGAAATAATTTCTGGACTAGCATTTTCCTTAAGTAAAGATAATTTTACAATATCTTCATCAACGTTTGAAGGTTCCACAATACTTTGTATATTATTTTTATCTAAAATATCTTTTCTAACTTTACTTTTAGATGCTAAAATAATTTTATTTAGCATTGTTTGAGTATATTTCGTGTATTTTAATTATAGAAGCAGCGGTTTCCTCAACAGATTTTCTTGTTACATCTATTAGTGGCCATTTATATTTTTGAAATGTTTTCTTTGCTTGAAGAACTTCTTTTTTTATACTCTCTAGGTTGGTATAATTTATGCTTTCAGTTTCTTTCAATGAATTCATTCTATTTTTTCTTAAGTCTGCAAGTCTCTCGGGCTCTGTGCTTAACCCAACAACGCAAGTTATATGAGGATTTTGCTTTAGTTTTTCTGGTAAAGAATTTTCATTTACCAAAGGAATATTTGAAGTTTTAAAGCCCTTGTTAGCAAGGTAAATAGATGTTGGTGTTTTACTGGTTCTACTAACTCCAACTAGAATAATATCAGATTTTTCAACTTCGCTTATTAAATTACCATCATCGTGATTCATGGTAAATTGAATTGCTTCAATTCTATCATAATATTCATCATTTAAAACGTGTTGTCCGCTTGGTTCGTGAGAAGCTTTTTGATTTAAAATTTTAGAAAAATTTAAAATTAAATTACCCAATACTCCAAAACAAGGTATCTTCTTCTTTTCACTTTCACCAGCCAAATGTTTGGCAAGGTTATTGTCAACAATGGTATATAAAATTATTGAATTTTTATTTTCTTGTGCATCTTTTAAAATTTTTAAAATCTGATTTTCCGTTCTTGTGAATGAATAGGAATGAACTTTATATTCTATATTTAAAAACTGTGCTTTAAGAGCTAAAAATATTCTATCTAGAGTTTCTCCAGTCGAGTCAGAAATTAAATAAATTTGATATGTATTACTCATAAATAAATTGTTAATAAACTTGTATTATTTTGATTAAATTATACAATTTTAAATTTCTCCAATAAGATCTGTAAAACCTGACTTTTATTAACAATAATAATAAATAAGCTAAAACAATCCACAAAAATTGAAATAATCAAAAAAGCTTCATTTTAAACAATTTTAATCAACAAACTTGTTAGTAAATTGTGAGTATAATGTTTATAAAAAAAAATCTTCTTTATTCACAAGATATATTAATACTACAATAATTTATAAGACTTTTATATGAAACCTTTAAATAAAGTAATTATTAACAAAGACACATCATTTAATCCTCTATGGATAATGAGACAAGCAGGTCGATATTTACCTGAGTTTAGAGAGATAAGAAAAAAAAATCCTGATTTTATTAATTTATGTTTAAATGATAACTTATCAGCTGAAATAACATTACAACCATTAAAAAGATTTGATATTGACGCTGCAATAATCTTTTCAGATATTTTAATGTTACCTTACGGCTTAGGTCAAAAAGTAAAATTTGAGAAAAATTTTGGCCCTAAGTTAGAAAATTTAGATTTAAAAAATATATCTAAATTAGATGAGATAGATTTTGTTGAAAAAATATATCCTGTTTATAAAGCAATTAAAAAAGTAAGCTCCGATTCGATTGTAAAAAACAAAAATACTATTGGATTCGTCGGAGCACCGTGGACGCTTCTAGTCTATATGATTAATTTAAAATCTCCAAAAAAAGATTTGAATAAAAATTTTTTTAAAGATGAATTTTTAATAAATAGAATTTTATTACTTATAGAAAAATTTTTGAAAGTTCATATTAAAAATCAAATAGATAATGGAGCAAACGTTATTCAAATTTTTGATAGCTGGGCTGGTTTACTAGAAGAAAAAGATCTTCCAAATTATATTTATACTCCTACTATGAATTTAGTAGATTATGTTAAATCTTTTAAAGTACCAGTAATATGTTTTCCAAGAGAAATTAAAAACTACAAAGAATTTTGTGAAATTGTTAAACCTGACGCAATAAGCATTGATTATAATGTTGATCCAAAGAAAATATTAAAAGATATTAAAATTCCCATACAGGGTGGTTTAGATCCTAAGGTTTTACTAACTGATTATGACAATTTGAAAAAAGAGACAAATAAGTATTTAGAAATTTTTAAAGATCATCCATATATATTTAATCTAGGGCATGGTATTCTTCCTGAAACCAATCCAGAAATGGTCGAAAATTTAATTAAAATAGTAAAAAATAATTAAACTATGGATAAAAATCATCCACCAGTAAATTATGGTAAAACAGGGGTGCTCATAATTAATTTGGGCACGCCAGATTCAACAAACTGGTTTGATATTAGGAAATATTTAAAAGAATTTTTGTCAGATAGAAGAGTGATAGAAGTAAATCCTATAATTTGGCAAATAATTTTAAATTTATTTATTCTAACTTTTAGACCCTCAAAGACCGCTAAGGCTTACAAAGAAATTTGGATGAAAAATGAAAATATGTCTCCACTTCTTTATTATACAAAAAAACAAAGTGAAAAAACCTCTCAGTCATTACAAAAAGAAAATATCATTTTAGATTTTGCTATGAGATATGGAAATCCAAGTATTAAAAAGAAGATACATAAATTACATGAGATGGGATGTGAAAATTTAGTAATTTTGCCTCTTTATCCTCAATATGCAGCAGCAACAACAGCAACAGTTTGTGATGAAGTTTATAGAACACTAATGAAAATGAGATGGCAACCTTCTCTAAAAATAATACCACATTATGAATCTAATCCTTTATACATTGACGCACTAGCTCATTCGATTAATAAAAAAATTAATGAAATTAATTGGAAGCCAGATCTAATCATAGCCTCATACCACGGGATACCAAAAAAATATTTTGATAAAGGAGATCCTTATCATTGCTATTGCCATAAAACAACTAGACTTATTTCAGAAAAATTTAATTCTATAAAAATTAAGACTACCTTTCAGTCAAGATTTGGCCCACAGGAATGGTTACAACCATATACTGACAAAACTTTAGAAAGTTTACCTAGAGAAGGAATTAAGAATGTTCTAACAATTTGTCCAGGCTTTTCATCTGATTGTGTAGAAACATTAGAAGAAATATTAATCCAAGGCAAAGAAAGTTTCATAAATGCTGGAGGATTAAATTTTGACATGGTTCCATGCTTAAATGACAATGACGATCATATATTTTTGATAAAGTCTTTAATTGAAAACAATCTTTGATAAATGAATACATATTTACTATTTAAATCTCTACATTTAATTGCAGTCGTTTCCTGGATGGCTGGTCTCTTATATTTACCAAGAATTTTTGTTTACCATGTTGAGAATAAAGAAAAAAAAGATGCTACCGATATATTTGAAGTAATGGAGAGTAAATTATTCTTTTATATTATGCGTCCCGCAATGATATTTACTTGGGTGTTTGGATTGGTTTTGATCTATTTAAATGGAATAGAAATTTTTTTACAGATGTGGTTCCAAATAAAGATAATTTTGATAGTTTTACTATCAGCCTATAATAACTTTTTAGGAAACTGTCTTGTTAGCATAAAAAATTCTACAAACACAAGATCTGCCAAATTCTTTAGAATTATTAATGAAATTCCAACTGTAATTTTAATTATTGTTGTATTTTTGGCTATTTTTAAGCCAATCTAGGGTTGAAATAATAAAATCATTATATATATTAAATCCCTCGATAAGTCCTTATCAAAAAATTCATCATGAACATTCAAGAACTAAAACTTAAATCATCTGAACAGCTCATTACGCAAGCAGAAGAGCTTGGAATTGAGAATGCTAGCACATTAAGAAAACAAGAAATTCTTTTTGCTATACTTAAAAAAGTTGCAGAAAAAGAGGAAATCACTGGAGCAGGTGTCTTGCAGCTACTACAAGACGGCTTTGGTTTTCTTAGAGCAATGGAATCTAACTACCTTCCAGGACCGGATGACATATATGTAAGTCCAAGTCAAATTAGAAAATTTGGTTTAAGAACGGGAGATACAGTAGAGGGACCAGTGAGAGCCCCTAAAGAAGGTGAGAGATATTTTGCATTATTACAAGTCAGTAAAATAAATTTTGAGGAGCCAGAAAAAGCAAGACATAAAATTGCTTTTGATAACTTAACGCCATTATATCCAGATAAGCAATTGGTAATGGAAATCGAAACAACTAAGGTAGAAAAAAAACCGGATCTTACTCCAAGATTAATTGATCTGGTTAGCCCAATTGGAAAAGGGCAAAGATCAATAATTATTTCACCACCAAAAGCTGGAAAGACTATGATTTTGCAAAGCATAGCAAACTCAATAGCTAAAAATTATCCAGAGTGTTATTTGATAGTTTTATTAATAGACGAACGTCCAGAGGAAGTTACAGACATGCAAAGAACTGTGAAAGGTGAAGTAATTAGCTCTACTTTTGATGAGCCAGCACAAAGACACGTTGCTGTTGCTGAAATGGTCATAGAAAAGGCTAAAAGATTGACAGAACACAAAAAAGACGTTGTAATTTTATTAGATTCGATCACAAGATTAGGGAGAGCTTATAACGCTGTAATACCTAGTTCAGGAAAAGTCTTAACAGGAGGTGTAGATGCGAATGCACTTCAGAGACCAAAAAGATTTTTTGGTGCCGCAAGAAACATCGAAGAAGGTGGCTCCTTAACCATTATTTCTACGGCTTTAATTGATACGGGAAGTAGAATGGATGAAGTCATTTTTGAAGAATTTAAAGGAACGGGTAATAGTGAAACCGTTTTAGATAGAAAGATTGCTGATAAGAGAATTTATCCTGCGATTGATATAACAAAGTCGGGAACAAGAAGAGAAGAACTTTTGTTTAACAAAAATGACCTTCAAAAGATGAATGTATTAAGAAGAATAATTGCTCCAATGGGTACAATGGATGCTATTGAATTTATTAATTCAAAATTAAAAGACACAAAAAATAATGCCGAGTTTTTTAACTCAATGAACAAGCCCGCTTAATTTAAATATATCCAAGTTCTTTCATTTCTAAGCCAAGTTTATCTTTGATAAATTCTTGATCTTCACTATTCAGATATTTCTCCCACTTGTTTTCTTTTCCTAAATTGAAAAAATTTACTTTATTTTCATTCGTAGTATCCATTACGCTTTCATCAAAACCTTCTTCAGCTTCTTTCTTCTTCATAACTTCAAACGATGTAGAATTTATAATGTTGTTAATTTTTTCTTCGCTGCAAGAAAAATCAACTAAATTTGCTAAGTATTTTGTTATTTTATTTATCTCATTTAAAGGATTTTTAATAAGATCTTCGTATTTAATTAGCAATAAATTTTGGTTCATGTTTGTCCATGATTTTAAATGATCGTTCCATGATCCTAAAATAGTAAAAATGTTGTTTTCTTTTTTCATTTCTCCTAATGCTCCAGTTACTGATTGTCGAGAAGTAATAAAATTTTTTGCTGTATTTTTATCAATACTATAATGATTAGTGAATGAATTTATTAAGTTTCTTGGATCTCTAACAATATAAATCGTACCTAATGTATTACTTTTATCAGTAAAAGCATGTTCGCCAATTTTACAATTAATATGATGAGTTTTGAAAAACTTAACCTCCTTATTTAAATTTATAAAGTTTTGTGACTCAATCCAATATTTTTTTATTTCATTTATATTATTAAAATCTTTAGTAAAATTTTTGAAATATTTTCTATTTGGAAATTGTTGAATTTTTTTCAGTAAGTCAAAATTGAAATTACCATCATTAGAGTAAATCAATGAGGAAATTATTGATCTAACCCAAGTATTCCCACTTTTGGGATATGAAGCAATCCAAATTATCATAATTAAGTTTTACACAATTAGACTTTTTGAAGATATAATATTTTTATGACAATTTATGCTTTATCTACCGGGCCAGGTATTTCAGGTGTAGCTGTCATAAGAATTTCAGGACCAGAAACATCTAAGGTGATTGAATTATTAACAAACAAAAAATTACCTAAGCCAAGGATAGCATCACTGAGAAAAATCAATAAAATCAATACTTCTGAGCTTATAGACGAAGGCTTAATACTATGGTTTCCCGGACCAGAGAGCTACACAGGAGAAGATATGGCCGAAATACAAGTTCATGGTAGCAAAGCTGTTATAGATGCCCTGCACTCCTCTATTTCTCAAATTGAAAATTGTAGATTGGCAGAACCAGGAGAATTTACAAAGCTTGCTTTTCAAAATGGAAAAATAAATTTGCTAAAAGCAGAGAGTATTGCCGATCTAATTTCGTCTGAAACAGAAATTCAAAGACGACAAGCAATTAAAATTATGGATGGAAAGTCTGCTGATCAATTTAATTTTTTAAGAGAAAAACTTTTAAAAATTTTGTCTCATGTTGAAGCTAAAATTGATTTTCCGGATGAAGATTTACCAAACGATATTTTGGATGAAATTAAAAATAATTCAAATGAAGTTACTAAAAAAATCGAAAAGATTTTAAATGATCAAAAAGTTGGAGAAAGAATTAGAGAAGGTTTTAAGATTGCAATTCTTGGACCTACTAATGCGGGGAAATCTAGTTTAATAAATCATTTATCAAATAGAGATGTTGCAATTGTTTCTGAAATAGCTGGTACTACGAGAGATGTTATTGAAACTCATCTTAATATAGATGGTTATCCTGTAATAATATCTGATACTGCAGGAATAAGAGAATCTAAAGATGAGATAGAAAAAAAAGGTATTAAATTATCTTTGAATAGAGCTGAAGAAGCAGATTTAAAGCTTGTAGTGGTAGACGCAAAAAGCCCTGATTTTACTGATGTTTTGAAGGGTTTTTTAGATGAAAATGCAATTTTAGTTATTAACAAGTCTGATCTTTTAGAAAAAGAAATTGATTCAGAAATAAAAAATATAAATCATGTTTTAATCTCAATTAAGGATAACAAAAATATTGATGAACTAATTTCAAAAATAAAAAATAATTTAAAAAATAAATTTATAACTAGTGATGATATTTTAATTACCAGGGAAAGACACAGACAAAATTTAGAACAGTGTTTAGACCATTTGAATAACTTTAATAAAAAAAAAGAAATAGAGGATTTTGATAAAGCAGCAGAAGATTTAAGATTAGCTACTAGACATTTGGGTATGATCGTTGGAAAAGTTGATGTAGAAGAGATATTAGGTAGTATTTTCAATGATTTTTGCATAGGTAAGTAATTCCCTATTTTCCTTGTTTTTTAGACATTTTTTGTCAAAAACTGTTGATAATTAATGTTTATTAACAAAAAAAAGAGCCTGTCTTGTAAATTATGTATTCACATATAAATTCAACTCATGAAAAATGATTTGTCTTTTGATGTAGTTGTAATTGGTGGTGGTCATGCAGGATGTGAGGCAGCCGCAGCTTCTGCTCGTCTAGGTGTAAACACAGCCCTATTCACTCATAAAATAGAAACGATTGGTGAGATGTCATGTAATCCTGCAATAGGTGGTTTAGGTAAAGGTCATTTAGTTCGAGAAATAGATGCACTCGATGGTGTTATGGGAGATGTTGCAGATAAATCAGGCATACAATTTAGATTATTAAATAGAAGCAGAGGGCCAGCTGTGCGTGGACCAAGAACGCAATCAGATAGAGTATTATATCGTAAATTTATGCAAGAAAAACTGATAAACTACTGTAATTTAAGCATTTTTTCAGATCCTGTAATAAAGTTTATTTTTAATAATAATGCTATAAATGGTTTTGAAACAAAAGAAGGTAAAAAAGTATCATGTAACAAGTTAATACTAACAACAGGAACTTTTTTAAATGGTTTGATACATATAGGTGATG
Source organism: uncultured Pelagibacteraceae bacterium (assembly GCA_902588925.1). GTDB lineage: Bacteria > Pseudomonadota > Alphaproteobacteria > Pelagibacterales > Pelagibacteraceae > Pelagibacter. Next base: position 69,741 of record CACIRB010000001.1, read on the forward strand.
AAAGAACACCAGCAGGAAGGTATGATGAAAAACCTTCAACAGGTTTAAGTGAACAATTAGCAAAATATGATTTTAAAATTGGAAGATTAAAAACTGGAACACCTCCCAGGTTAGATGCAAGAACGATTAATTTTGAAAACCTTGAAGAACAATTTGCAGATGATGATCCTTATTATTTTTCTTTTTTAACTAAAAAAACTTTGAACAGACAAGTGTCATGTCGAATGACTTATACAAATGAGAAGGTTCATAAAATTATAGAAAAAAATTTATCTAAAAGTGCAATTTACTCAGGTAATATAAAAGGAGTGGGTCCAAGATATTGTCCATCTATAGAAGATAAGATAGTAAAATTTGCAGATAAAGTTCGTCATCAGATTTTTTTAGAGCCAGAAGGGCTTAATGATCACACAATTTACCCAAATGGGATCTCTACATCGCTCCCAGCCGAAGTACAAAAAGAAATATGTAATAATATCAATGGTTTAGAGAAAGTTACTATTATAAGACCAGGATATGCTATAGAATATGACTATATAGATCCACGTGAACTATTCTTAACCCTTGAAACTAAGAAGATCAGCAATCTTTATCTTGCTGGGCAGATTAACGGAACAACAGGATATGAAGAAGCAGCTGCGCAAGGCCTTATAGCCGGTATAAATGCAGCTTTATCTGTCAGAAATTCTGAGCCTTTTATTCTTGATAGATCCGATGCCTATATTGGTGTAATGATTGATGATTTAGTTACTAAGGGAATTGCGGAGCCATACCGTATGTTTACATCAAGAGCAGAATATCGATTAAGTTTGAGGGCAGATAATGCAGATCAAAGATTAACAGGTAAGGGAATAGAAATTGGGTTAATTGGAGAGGAAAGAAAAGCTTTATATTTGGATAAATTTGACAAAATTGAAAAAATTAATTTAAAAATGAATAAATCTAGTATTTCACCATCTAAAGCAGGAAAATTTGGCGTTAAAATAGCGAAAGATGGAATATTGAGGTCTTCAAATGAGCTGCTAACTCAAAAAGACGTAAATATGAGTAAAATTAGAGAAATATGGCCTGAAATACCCTATTTTAGTAAAGAAATAGATGAACAAGTAGAAATTAATGCTCATTACAGGGGGTATTTAAAGAAGCAAAAAGCAGATATTTTAGCATTTAAAAGGGATGAGAACTTAATTATTCCTGATAAAATTAATTATGATGGGCTTTCAGGTTTGTCTAATGAGGTTAAAGCTAAATTTAAAGAAATAAAGCCCAAAACTATGGGTCAAGCTCTAAGAATTGATGGAATAACCCCAGCAGCTGTATATATTTTGTTGTCACACGTAAAAAGAAAGTCTATTAAGCATATAGCTTAATGGATCAAGAAATTTTAAATTCTTACTCTAGACTTAATGATCTAAATGTTTCACGTGAAACATTTTTAGACTTTGAAAACTATATATCTCTGATTCTGGAAAAAAATAAAAAAATTAACATAATTGGTCAAAATACAGCATCAAAAAATGCAATAATTGAGCGTCATATTATTGATTCTGCACAAATAATTGATTTTGTTGATTTAAATTGCAATACAACTACAGATTTAGGCTCTGGAGCTGGTTTACCAGGAATTATCGTAGCAATTATACTAAAAAACATGAAGAATAAAATGAATGTGCATCTATATGAAAAAAGCTACCATAAAAGCCATTTTTTAAAAGAAGTTTCAAAAAAATTAAATTTAAATACAAAAGTTTTTCAAAAAAATATTTTTGAGATAAAAAATTTAGAGACAGGAACAATTATGTCGAGAGCATTTAAACCTATGCCTGTTGTTTTAGATTTAGTTTATGAAAATTTTTCGAAATATAAAAATTTAATTTTCTTTATGGGTAAAAGCGGAAAAAAAGTTTTTGAAAATTCAAAAAAAAAATGGAATTTGGAATATATAGAAAAGAAAAGTTTAACAAGTAAGGATTCATTTTTGATAAATATAAAAAAAATTAAAAAAAAAAATTAAAAAGAAATTGAAAAAAATTAAATGCAAATTATTTCAGTCATAAATCAAAAGGGTGGGGTAGGAAAAACCACAACAGTAATAAATCTTGCAGCTGGACTATCACAACATGATAAAAAAATTTTAGTTATAGACCTAGATCCTCAGGGAAATGCAACTACTGGACTTGGATTATCTAATATGGATAACTCAAGTGATACAATTTATGGAGTATTGAATGGAACTAAAGAAATTTATCAAGTAATAAAGAAGACCCAGTTCGAAAATTTGGATTTGGTAACTTCTAATGTTGACTTATCAGGTCTAGAGGTTGAAACAGCTGATGATATAAATAGAGCTTTTATTTTAAAGCGTAAATTAGCCGCTTATTTAAATGATTCTAGAGGACCATATGATTATATACTGATAGACTGCCCACCTTCACTTAGCCTGTTGACTGTTATGGCCCTTGTATGCTCAGACTCACTTTTGGTCCCCTTGCAGACAGAATTTTTTGCTCTTGAAGGTCTAACGCAGCTTATGAAGACAATTGAAAGAATAAAAGTAAGTTTAAACCCAGATTTAAAAATAAGGGGCATACTTTTAACAATGTATGACAAAAGAAATAAATTATCTTCACAAGTTGAAAAAGAAGCAAGAGATTATTTTAGTGAAAAAGTTTACTCAACAGTAATACCAAGGAATGTTAGATTATCAGAAGCACCTTCGCATGGAATGCCAGTTTTAATTTATGATAAATCATGCCCAGGTAGTAAGTCATATTTTAGTTTTACAGATGAATTTATAAATCAAGAGTCAAAAATAGGAAGTGCTGCTTAATGGATAAAATTAAAAAGGGTCTGGGCAGAGGTTTATCATCATTGATTGGGGAAGCAAAAGTAGAGCCAGAGAAAAATCAATTACAAATTAGCGATCTTGTTCCAAATAAGTATCAGCCAAGAAAAATATTTGATGAAAATAATTTAATTGATCTGACAAATTCAATTAAAGAAAGGGGAATGATACAACCAATCATTGTTCGAAAATCAAATGATAGTGAAGGAAAATTTGAAATAATAGCGGGTGAGCGGAGATGGCTTGCAGCTCAAAGGGCAGGTCTTCACAATGTTCCTGTTGTAATTACACAAGCTGACGATTTAAAATCTTTAGAATTTGCAATCGTTGAAAATGTTCAAAGGCATGATCTTAATCCTCTTGAGGAAGCCCAAGGTTATAAAAGATTAATTAATGAGTTTTCTTATGACCAAGAAAAAGTTTCAAAATTTATTGGAAAAAGTCGAAGTCATATCACAAATTCTTTGAGACTTTTAAACTTACCAGACGATGTAATAAAATTAATTGAAACCCAAAAATTAACAGCTGGTCACGCTAAAATTTTGGTTGGGCTTGATAATGCTAGTTTTGTTGCAAACAAAATTATTGAAAAAAAATTATCTGTCAGACAGGCAGAAAATTTTGTTAAAATTTTCAAAAATAAAAAAAAATCAAGCTTAATTAAAGATACAAATATTATTGCACTTGAATTATCTATATCAAATAAGATTGGATTAAATGTAGATATAAAAAATAATAAAAGAAATAAAGGTAAAATAAGTTTTGAATATAAAGATTTAGATCAGTTAAATAAAATAATTGATATAATTAAGTCTAATTATTAGTTTTTGAAGCAGATTGTGCCAATAAAAAATCTGTAATTAAATTCAGAGAATTATTAAAGTTTTTTTTAATTATTAATTCTAATTCATTAATCTTGTAGATTAATAATCTCAATTTTTGTGGGTTCCAATTTTGAACTTGACGTTTTGTAGTTTGTTTCTCCTTCCAAAAAATTGGAGGTTTTGCAGTAGAAATTGTTAGATCAATATTTTTGTTTTTTTCATATTCCATTGAAAGTATTAATATTTTTTTTGATTTATTTAATAAAGTTCTTAAAATAATTATGCAATCTTCATTTGAGTAAATATTTTCGTTTAAAATTTTTATTAATTTGATTTTGTTTTTTTCCAAACAATTATCAATCAATTCAGATATGCTATGATTTTCCGACAAATTAATTAATTTTTTTATTACGTTATCTGTTAGTTTTTTTCCACTAGTAGAAAAGTTTTCAATTTTTAATAATTCATTATATAAATTTTCTCTATCTCCTAGGCTTTTTGTTACAATTTGATTGATATTTGATTGCGAAATAGGAATGTTTCTTTTTTTAAAAAATTCGAAAGCTAACTTCGAGAGAGTTTGCTCATTGTCAGGATAAAAAGGTATGCATATTAGTTTTTTATCTTTCTCAAAATAAGATCTTAGTTTTGATTTTTTTTCAAGATTATCTGAATGAATAATTATTGTATCTGATATTTCTTTTAAATGAATTTCCTCAATGATTTTATGAATTTTATCTGATGCTCTTTTAATTAGAAAAATTTGTTTTTCCGAAAATAAAGATTTATTTAAAATATTTTCTAAAAAATTGTTTGAATTATCTAAGATTTCTTTTTCTTCGTATATTTCTATGTTATCAAAATTTGAGTTTAGTTTGTCAGTTAATTGTCTTTTTAGACCATCATTTCTTCCATACATTAAAATTATATTATTTTTACTAGTATTAATTTTACTTGTTTCAAATGATTTAATTATCATCTAGGTTCAGTAAATATAAAACCAATTTATCTTTAACAATCTCTGAAAAATTTTTCTTGATTTCTCTTTCATAATTAGATTGCTCAAATTTTTGATCATTTTTTTTAATTTTAAAACTCTCTTTGTAAGATACCTCTTTATTTTCTGATAATATTATAAATTTAACAGTGAAGTCTAATCTATAATCAGTGGCATTACCCGTAGCATCTTTTGTTAAAATGATTTTTTCAAATTTTGTCTCAGCGTTTATATCAAAAATGTTTGCTGAGTTAATGTCAGATGCAATTTTAAAATTATTTTTAATATAATTATTTAATTCAAAATCACCTTCAATTTTTTTTAAATTCAAGAGCATATCATTTTTACCAGCAAGATATAAAGGTGAGTAGCCACAGCTATAAATAAAAATTATAATTATAAGCAAAAATATTTTTTTCATTTTAGATGATTATATTTAAAAGCTTATTTTTTATATAGATACTTTTTTTAATTTGGTTGTTTTGAAGGTATTTGGCAATCTGCTTATCTTTTTTTGTAATTTCCAAAATCTCTTCTTCAGCTTTATCAGGATCAAGTGGAATTAATGCTCTTTTCTTTCCATTAACTTGAACGACCAAATTTATTTTATCTTCCATAGTTAATTTGTCATCATAATCAGGCCATTTAAAATTTTTTATATCTATTAATTCTAAACATTCATTCGAAAAATGTGGCAATACGGGCTGCATAGACACTAAAATTTTTTGATAATTTTCTTTGAGAGTTTCTTTTTTATAATTCTTGTTAATTAATTTTGTTAGTTGAGAATACATCTCATGTAAATTAGCTATAATTTTATTATAACTAAAGCTTTCAAGATTTTCCGTAATTCTTTTTAAAAATCTATTAGTGTATTTAATTAATTCTTCATCCGTGTCCTCTTTATGATTTTTATTGATCTCCTCTGTTATTTTTTCATTTAAATTCCATAGTTTCTGCACAAATTTGAAAGATGATGATATTCCCTCCTCAGACCATTGAACATCTTTTTCCGGAGGGCTATCGGATAATATAAATAATCTAGCAGCATCAGCTCCATAAATTGAAATAATATTTTCCGGATCTATTGTATTTTTTTTTGATTTTGACATTGATTCTGATGAACCTACTTTCACAAGTTTTGAGTTATCAGCTTTTAAATATTTTTTACCATTAATTGTTTCAATTTCTTCAGGACTAACCCAGTTATTATCAGGATCTTTATAAGTTTCATGACAAACCATTCCCTGAGTAAATAAACCGTAAAATGGTTCTTTAATGTTTGCTTTGTCATTATTTTGAGAAATTGCTCTCATAAAAAACCTTGAATAAAGTAGATGTAAAATAGCATGTTCTACACCTCCTATATACTGGTCTACTGGCATCCAATATTTTATATCTTCTTCTTTAAAACCATACTTACTTTCACTAGGTGAGCAGAATCTTAAAAAATACCAAGAAGAACAAACAAATGTATCTAGGGTATCTGTTTCTCTTACTAATTTTTTTCCATCGATAACCACTTCTTTCCAATTTTCTTGATGATCTAGAGGATTACCTTTGACATTTAGATTTATATTCTGTGGTAACTTAACAGGTAACATTGAGTCTGGAATTTTATGTATTGCTCCATTTTCATCATAAGCTATAGGTATTGGGCACCCCCAATATCTTTGTCTGGAAACTCCCCAATCTTTCAATCTAAAATTTATATTTTTTGATCCTAAATTTTTTTCTTCTAAGATTTCTATTGTTTTGATTACAGATTTATTTGGTGCCTCGATACCATTTAAAAAATCTGAGTTTATTAAAATTCCTTCACCAGGATATGCTTCATCAGTTACTTTATAATCGTCTCCTTTATCATATGGTCTTACTACTGTTTTAATATCTAGATTATATTTTTTTGCAAAATCAAAATCTCTTTGATCGTGTGCTGGACATCCAAACACTGCGCCAAAACCATAATCCATAAGTACAAAGTTTGCAAAGTATACAGGAACTTTTTGATCTGGATTTAGCGGGTTAATTGCTTTTAAATTTGTTTTAAATCCAACTTTTTCCGCTACAGCTATTGCTTCTTCTGTTGTTCCTGTTTTTGAACATTCTTCTTTAAATTTTATAAAATCATTATTTTCTTTATAAAATTTGGATATTTCATGATCAATTGAAAGTGCCAAAAACGAAAATCCAAACAACGTGTCGGGTCTAGTAGTGAAACATTTTATATTTTTAACAGGTAAATCACCCTCTATTTTAAAGTCTATTTCGCACCCAAATGATTTACCTATCCAATTTTTTTGCATAGTTTTAACCTTTTTTGGCCAATGATCTAGTTTTTCTAGACCGTCTAATAAATCTTGAGAAAATTTTGAGATATTAAAAAACCACTGACTTAGTTTTTTTCTTTCAACTATAGCCCCTGATCTCCATCCTTTGCCATCGATTACTTGTTCGTTTGCAAGAACAGTTTCATCAACAGGATCCCAGTTTACATAGTTTTCTTTTCTATAGACTAATTTTTTATCTAATAGTTCTAAAAAAAATTTTTGTTGATGTTTATAATAATCTTCTGAACAAGTTGAAATTTCTCTATCCCAATCAATAGATAACCCAAGTTTTTTTAATTGAGATTTCATTTTTGAAATGTTTTCTTCTGTCCATTTTTTTGGATCTAAATTATTTTGTTTTGCCGCATTTTCTGCTGGCATTCCAAAAGAATCCCAGCCCATTGGATGAAGAACATTAAATCCTTTAAGAGATTTATAACGAGCAAGAACATCTCCTATTGTATAATTTCGAACATGTCCCATGTGTATTTTTCCCGAGGGATAGGGAAACATTTCTAAACAATAGAATTTTTTTTTATTTTTATCTATTCCAACTGAAAAACTTTTATTTACTTCCCAGTATTTTTGCCATTTTTCCTCAATAAGTTTGAAATTATATCTACTTTTTACTTTCACTTATATTTCCAAAATTTTTAGGAACCTTATAATCTTTGTTTTGTATATTTTTTTTCTCGTCAATTTGTGCTTTATAAATTGCAGCTTTTTTTAAAATTTCTCTCTTTATTTCATTTGATAAATCTCCACTGGATTCGGAAAATTTACAATTTACTAAAGAGTCGGTACATTTTCGATTAAATATTTTTACATCCAAAGCATCTGATCTTAATTCATTGGTTAAAAATCTTATTGAAATTTTTATACTTTCATTAGGACTATTGTTTTCTGAATACCAATCAGTAACAATTATCCCACCACTATAGTTTACCGATGACAAAGGCATAAAATCTATTACATCCAAAGATGCTTTCCACAATCCATTTGAACTCGCAAATTCAAAAACTCCACTCCCTTTATTACGTTTAATTGATTCGTTTAATCTGAAACCTTTACCCTCTTGAAGATTTTTCTCGATTCTTTTTGCAGGGTCTGCAGGAGTTTTTCTGGCATCTCCACCTGGAAGTTTAAATTTACCATCTGGGCCTTTGCATGATAAAAATAAAAAAGGCAAAATAAGAATGATAAAGGCAAATTTATAGATATTTGATAGTTTCATAATTTTTGTGAGATATATCTACTATATATCCTTAAAATATCTAATAATTTCATTATTTGAGACTAATTTGTTGTATAAATGTTACACTTATGATTTTTTTCAATAAATCAATGGTTAATTGCAATAAATTTCAATTCCAAGAGCTATAAGTTCATTGTTTATTATTAATAATAACAATCAATAAAGGAGTAATTAATATGAACATTAAAAAAGTAGGTTTGACTGCACTTGCAGCTTCACTTGTTTCTTTCTCAGCAAATGCTGGTGAATTGACAGTGACTGGTGCAGCATCAGTTAGCGTTGCTGGATACAGTGCTGAAATGGGAAATAATCCAAAATCATTCACTATGGGTAACCAGTTCACAGTATCTGGTGGTGGTGAATTAGATAATGGTCTTACTGTTGCTTATTCTATGCAAGTAGATCAAGGTGTACCAATTGATGACCATTCAGTAACAATAAGTTCTGAAGGTATGGGAACTTTAGTATTTGCTGGTCATGGTGGAAGTTCAGCTACTACATCAATAGATGCATCTGTTGCAGGTGATATCTGGGATGGATTTGATGGTGCAGCTGCAGTTGCAGTAGGTGTTACTGGTGCAGCTATAAAAGATAGCGCCCCTGGTGATAACTCTATCTTCTATACTCTACCATCAATAGTAGATGGTCTATCAGTATTTGCTTCAATGAACCCGCAAGAGAGCGCAGTTAATGAAACAGAAACTGGTTTTGGAGCAACATATACTGGTATTGAAGGTTTAACAGTAAGTTACGCAACAACTGATATTGAGTCTGGAGCAACAGCTTCGTCTGGTGACCACACTGCAATGAAAGTAAGCTACGCTTATGGTCCAGTAACTGTTGGGTACTCTAAAAATGATCACGATGTTGGTACAGTTGGAAGTGATACAGAACTAACTGCTTGGAATGTTGCTTATACAGTAAGTGATGAACTTTCAGTTTCTTACGGTTCTGAAGAACTAGCAGTAGGTTCAAACACTACAGATGCAGAATATTCTGCTCTTGTTGTTGCTTACACATCTGGTGGTATGACACTTACAGGAAAAATGGAATCTGCTGATAACGTAGACCATTCTGCAAACGCTCAAGCTGACCAAGAATACTACATCTTGACAGCTGCATTTGCATTCTAATTTAATTTAGAAATACAGTTTAAAAGAGGCCCCTTTTTAGGGGCCTTTTTTTATTCAAAATAAGATATTCCAGCAAATTCAGATAGATTTAAAATTTTTAGTCTTTTTAAGTTTTTTTTAGAAATACCACCCAAAACAACAACTTCTTTTCGTGTCATTTTTGAAAGTAGTTTGAATTTATTTATTCCTAAATAATTTTTATTTTTTTTAAATAAAGAGGATAGAAAAATTTTATCAACTTTTTGAGTTTCTTTAGTTCTAATTTCTCTAAGATTATGGGCTGATCCAACAATTTTAAAATTTTTTTTAAAAGAATAAGAAAGATGTTTCGTATTTTTATTAAAAGATGGAATATATGCTCCATCTAAATTAAGTTTAATTGCAATTTGAATGTTGTTAGATAAATAAAATTTTATTCTTTTTTTTTTACAATAGTTTTTAATTTTTAAAATAAGTTTTTCATTTACTGTTTCTGAGTAATAATTTCTATAAATAACAATTGTTTGATTATCCAATTTATCAATATTGTTTGTTTCAAATTTATTTATGAAGTAATATTTAATATCTTTATGCATAATACTGTAAAAAATTTATTAGATATTGATAATAATATCAAAGTTCATCTAAAAAAATTAAATATTAATAGCAAGCCAAAAATTATAGCAGTATCTAAAACTTTTAAAATTGATAAAATTTTACCACTCATAGAATATGGACATATTGATTTTGGAGAAAACAAAGTTCAAGAAGCAATTGAAAAATGGACAGATATCAAAAAAACAAAAACTCAAATAAAATTGCATATGATCGGGAAATTACAGACAAACAAAGTAAAATATGCTGTTAGAATTTTTGATTACATCCACTCTGTTGATAGTGCAAAACTTGCAAAAAAAATTGCTGATGAACAAAATAAAATAAATAAAAAAATTAAAGTTTTTTTACAGATAAACATAGGCGATGAAGATCAAAAATCAGGTATTAATAAAGCTGAAGCAAATCAGCTTGTTACTTACTGTAAAGAAATCGGATTAGATTTAATTGGATTAATGTGTATTCCTCCAGCAAATATTGATCCTAATAATTATTTTGAAGAGATGAACAGACTCAATAAATCTTTTGGTTTTGAAGACTTAAGTATGGGTATGTCCTCAGATTATCTTATTGCTGCTAAACATTTCTCCACATACTTGAGAGTTGGTTCTAGTATTTTTGGCTTTAGAAATTAAAAAATTTTAATTTTAGAATTTTTTTTAATTAACTTAAGCAAGATTAAAAAATCCTTTTTTTTCAAAGCAATACATCCAGCAGTAGGTTTGAAATTTTTAGTTAAGTGAATAAAAATACAACTTCCTAGACCGGGTATCGGTTTTTCAAAATTATATTTAATTGGTATTAGAAAATCATACTTATGATCTTTTCTTAATAATTTTTCATGACCAACTTTTTTTTCGATTTTGATAAGTTTGTTATATTTTTTTGGAAAATGAATATCATCACACCAACCCATATTTTTTTTTATCTGAACACATTTTAGTGAAGTTGTTGGTTTTTTTAAACGGTCCTTCCTAAAATAAAGATTTTCAATTTTAAAGGTACCAATTGGGGTTTTTTTATCTCCCTCTTTTTTATTCTGTGTTAATCCCTTTTTTCCTATACAACACCTAAATGTAAATTTATCTATTTGAAGAGTATGTTTATTTTTTACCAAAATTGTCATATTCTATATTTGTGTTACCTCAAAATTTAATAATATATAAATTTTCTCAATTGTATCATATCCTTGAAGAAATTGAGTTAGATTTAAATTTTAAAATTTTATTTGTAGATGATGAAAATATATTAAATGATACAATTAAAAATCTTAATAATTATTTGATTATTTCAGATAGAGAATATTCAAATATTGGTCATCAATTTGTTTTAGACGATACACCTGTCAACATTTCTAAATTCAAAGAAAAAATAAATATTGAATTTTTAAAAGTGCAATTCAACAGTCAATCAGAGGTTAAAGTAAGTAATTATATTATAGATTTAAATTCAAGAGAGATGTCAGAAAAAAGAATCAAGCTCAAATTGACTGAAAAAGAAATTAATACGATTATATTTTTATCTAAATCAAATAAACCAGTTAGCGTTGATGAGTTACAAAAAGGGGTATGGAGTTATCAATCTGATATAGAAACCCATACTGTTGAGACTCACATTTATAGATTAAGGAAAAAAATTTTAAACACTTTTGATGATAATGAATTTATAATCAGTAAAAAAAATGGTTACCAAATTAACTAAAAAAAATCCTATTGCTAAAAACTTATTTTCTAAAAATTATAAACCAAAAACGATAAAGCCTAAAAAAGGTAAAGGGAGTTTTAAAAGAAAAAAAAGTTAATCTAAAGTCTTGCACCGATTTGCTGAATTACTTTTGATGACATTTCAGTGCCTTTTTCAAGGCATTCTTTTGTAGACAACTTATTTAAGTACCCATGTAAAAATCCAGCAGCAAAGAGATCGCCCGCGCCTGTAAGGTCAATAATTTTTAAATTTTTTTGTATATCATTTTCAAAAACTTCATCTCCATTAATTGCAACTGCACCTTTTTCGCCCCTTGTTACAATAATTAATTTGTTAAGTTGTTTTGAAAAATTTATTACTTCATTAAAGTTTTTTGCTTCAATTAAAGATGTAATTTCTTGTTCGTTAGCGAAAGTTATATCTAGTTTGTTTTTAACTAAGTTTAAAAAATGAGGTTTGTGTCTATCCACACAAAACAAGTCAGAGAGTGACATCGCAACTTTATTCGCATTATTTATAGCTTTATCAAACGCTTTTTTTGGCTCTCCTTCGTCCCACAAATAACCTTCCAAAAATATTATTTCGCTTTTTTTAATAGCTTCTGAACTAACATCATTTTCATTTATTTTTCCTGCTGTACCTAAAAAAGTGCACATTGTTCTTTCAGAATCAGGTGTTACTAATATTAGACATGTTCCAGTCGGCAACTCCTCTTTTTTCTTTGAATAAATAAACTCAACTTTTTCTTTTTTTAACCCTTCTTCATAATTACCACCAAACTGATCATCGGAAATCTTACCTATAAAACCAACTTTATCGCCAAGTTGAGATATACCAACTATTGAGTTTGCAACTGATCCTCCAGATACTGTTTTTTCTACTTTAAGATTTTTTAATAAACTTTTGAATTCATTTTCATCAAAGAATAATTTCATTGTACTTTTTGTAAGATTATTTTGCTCGATGAAACTGTCATCTACTTTACAAATAACATCTACAATTGCATTACCTATTCCTAAAATTTTCATATCAAGCCTTTTTCGTATTAACAGGTTTTTTTCTATTTGGGTAGCAAGTAGTACATATTTTGCAACTCAATCCATAACAATCTCTGGCCTTACAATATTCTCTTCCATAAAAGATTATTTGGAGATGAAGTTTGGACCAGGTTTTTTTAGGAAATATTCTTTTCAAATCTTTTTCAGTTTGAACTACATTTTTACCATTTGTTAAACCCCACCGTTGTGCAAGTCTGTGAATATGAGTATCAACAGCAAAAGCTGGGTACCCAAAACCTTGGGACATCACAACACTTGCTGTTTTGTGTCCTACGCCAGGTAGTTTTTCGAGTTCTTCAAAAGTTTTAGGTACTTTACCTTTGTGCTTTTTCAGCAATTGTTTTGACATTAAGTAAATACTTTTGGCTTTAATTCTAAAAATCCCGATTTTTTTTATTAATTTTTCAATTTTTTTTCTCCCTAATTTTACAAAATGCTCAGGCTTATAGTATTTTGGATATATATCTTTAGTAACATTATTAACATTTACATCAGTACATTGAGCAGATAGCAGCACAGAAATTAATAATGTAAATACATTTTTACTTTTTAAAGGAATAGGTGCTTTAGGATAAATTTTATTTAAAGTCCTAATAATTATTTTTGCTTTTTGTTTTTCATTCATTATGAAAAGTTAAGCAAATTTCTCATTGAATATAATCCTGGTTTTTTTTTCATTAACCACTTTGATGCAGTTAAAGCTCCATCCGAGTAAAGTGCTCTATCAAAAGCCTCATGGTTTAAAGTAATTATTTCTTTTCCACTTGAAAATTTTACTTCATGTTCACCAATAATTTCGCCTTTTCGAATTGAGTTAAAATTAATTTTTTTTCCGTAAGGAAAAGATTTTTTATTCAAGAATTTTTTACCAATTAAATTATATAAATTTTTATTTTTTCCATCTGCTATCCCTTTACCTAGCATTAAGGCAGTACCGGATGGATAGTCTTTTTTATGTTTGTGATGTACTTCAAATATTTTACTTAAGTATTCATCATTAAGTGATTTTGAAGCAATCTCAGTTAAATACATCAATAAATTTACACCTAAGCTCATATTACCAGCCTTTAAGATTGGTATTTTTTTTGAATATTTTTTAATTTGATTTTCTTGGGCTCTAGTAAATCCGGTAGTACCAATTACTACTTTTTTTCTTAATTTTGATGCTATTTCAAGTATTTCAAGCGTACACCTTGGCACTGTGAAATCAATAATTACATCGGTCTTTTTAAACGCCTTATTAGAATTTAATTCAGGTTTAATTCCATTAAATTTTTTATTCACTAATCTATTCTCTGTAAGTGTAACTAATTTAAAATTTTTATTTTTTTTTGAGGATTTTATGAGCTGTTGACCCATTCTTCCCATGCATCCTGAAATAGCTAAGTTAATTTTTTTCATTAAAAGATAAAATATAGAAATATCATAAGAACTAAAACAATAATACCCCAAATACCTAAGTTTTTAAAAAATACTCTTTTCTTTAAGTTTGATTTTATAAAGGCAGGTAGAACAAGAATTAATACTAATATTAAAGCTATAGAGGGGATAACTTCTTCTAATCCCATGTTTTAATTTTTCCAAAAGTCTTTTGCTTTTTGGAAAAACTTTTTGATACTTGGGTTTGATTTATCATTTTCAATTTCTCTAAATTGCTCTAACAATTCTTTTTGTTTTTTATTTAAGTAGACAGGCACCTCTGTTTTTACCTGAACGTATAAATCACCATAATCACCTCTTCTCATGAAAGGCATACCTTTACCTTTTAGTCTGAACTGCTTACCATTTTGAGTACCATCAGGAATTTTTATTTTTGCTTTTCCACCGTCAATTGTTGGTATTTCAATCGTAGTTCCAAGAGCTGCATCCGCAAGGGATAGAGGAAATTCAAAAAATAAGTTTTCATCAGATCTTTTAAATAGTTGGTGAGAATGAACATTTATAAATAAATATAAATCACCTGTGGCACCACCTCTACTACCAGCTTCACCTTTTCCAGCTAGCCTAATTCTTGTTCCATCATCTACACCTTTAGGAATTGTAACAGAAATTTTCTTAGATGTTTGTTTTTTACCCTGACCATTACAATCATTACATGGATTAGTAATTTCTTCACCATTACCATTACATTGAGGACATGTTTGCTGAACTGTAAAGAAACCCTGGTTGGATCTTATTCTTCCATTTCCTCCACAATAAGAACACCTGTCTGGAGAATAACCTGGTTCTGAACCATTACCTTTGCAAGTTCCACATTGTTCAGTAGTTGCAAATTTTATATCTTGCTTTTTTCCATTATAAGCCTCTTCTAATGAAATAGATAAATCGTATCTTAAATCTGATCCTCTATTATTTGACCTTCTATTTCTTGATCTTCCACCACCACCAAAGTCTCCAAAAAAATCTTCAAAGATGTCTGAAAAGTCTGCTCCACTAAAGCCACCAAAACCACCACCTGGTCTACCACCACCATTTTCAAAAGCGGCGTGTCCAAAGTTATCATAATTTTGTTTTTTCTCTTTGTCTGAAAGTATTCCGTAAGCTTCACTAGCTTCTTTAAACTTTTCTTCAGCTTTTGAGTCGCCCGGATTTTTATCTGGATGATATTTAACTGCTAGTTTTCTATATGCAGATTTTAATTCTTCAGGACTTGCGCTCTTGTTAACGCCTAGGACATCATAATAGTCTCTTTTAGCCATCAAATTACCCCAGACAATTAAATGTCAGTTTATGCGCTTTTTTCTTTGTTCTCGTCTTTTACTTCTTCGAAATCAGCATCAACAACATTCTCGTCTTTTTTACCTGTATCATCTCCACCACCATCTTTTCCTGATTCAGGTTTTGCACCTTGTTGCGATTTATAAATTGCTTCACCAAGTTTCATAGAAGCTTGAACTAAAGCTTCTGTTTTCTTCTTGATATCCTCAATATCTTCACCTTTTAATGACTCTTTTACAGCAGATGATGCATCTTCAATTGCTTTTTTCTCAGCATCTGAAATTTTTGACCCATGCTCTTTTAAGTTTTTCTCTGTAGAATGAATCAAAGTGTCTGCTTGGTTTCTAACATCAACTGACTCTCTTTTCTTTTTGTCAGCTTCCTTATTAGCTTCAGCATCTTTGACCATTTTTTCAATTTCTTCATCGCTTAAGCCACCAGATGCTTGAATTTGTATTTTTTGCTCTTTACCAGTTCCTTTATCTTTTGCAGAAACATTTACGATGCCGTTAGCGTCAATATCAAATGTAACTTCAATTTGAGGAACTCCTCTTGCAGCTGGAGCAATACCTACCAATTCAAAATTACCTAATAACTTGTTATCAGTAGCCATCTCTCTTTCACCTTGTAAAACTCTAATAGAAACAGCAGGCTGATTATCTTCAGCGGTTGAGAAAACTTGGCTTTTTTTAGTTGGTATTGTTGTGTTTTTATCAATTAGTTTTGTTGAAACTCCACCAAGCGTTTCGATACCTAATGATAACGGTGTAACGTCTAATAAAAGAACATCTTTAACATCTCCTTGTAACACACCTGCTTGAATAGCAGCACCCATTGCAACTACTTCATCTGGGTTTACACTCTTATTAGGGTCTTTGCCAAAAAAGTTTTTAACTTCCGCTATAACTTTTGGCATTCTAGTCATACCACCAACCATAACCACTTCATCTATTTCACTTGCAGTAATTCCTGCATCTTTTAAAGCAGTCTTGCATGGAGGTATTGTTCTAGCAATTAAGTCTTCAACTAAAGCCTCAAGTTTTGCTCTAGTCATCTTTAAATTAATGTGTTTTGGACCAGTTTTATCTGCAGTTATAAATGGTAAGTTTATATCTGTTTGTTCTGCAGAAGATAATTCTATTTTTGCTTTTTCAGCTGCTTCTTTTAATCTCTGTAAAGCAAGCTTATCTGATTTAAGATCAATTCCATTATCTTTCTTAAATTCAGAAATTAAATAATCAACGATAGCATTATCAAAATCTTCACCACCTAAAAAAGTATCACCATTAGTTGATTTAACTTCAAATACACCATCACCTAACTCAAGTATTGAAACATCAAATGTTCCACCACCTAAATCGTATACAGCAATTTTTTTGTTTTGTTTTTTATCTAAACCATAAGCAAGTGATGCAGCAGTTGGTTCATTTATAATTCTTAAAACTTCAAGTCCTGCAATTTTACCTGCGTCTTTTGTTGCTTGTCTTTGTGCATCGTTAAAATATGCTGGTACTGTTATTACAGCTTTTGTTACTTCTGATCCTAAATATTTTTCTGCTGTCTCTTTCATTTTTTGTAAAATGAAAGCAGAGATTTGAGATGGAGAATATTTTTCTCCTTTTGCTTCAATCCAGGCATCACCTTTTTCAGAATTAATAATTTTAAATGGTGCAGCCTCAACATCTTTTTTTACTGTTGGATCATCAAAATTTCTACCAATTAATCTTTTAACTGCAAATATTGTGTTTTCAGGATTTGTTACTGCCTGTCTTTTAGCAGGTTGACCTATTAATTTTTCATTTTCATCAGTAAATGCAACTACCGAAGGAGTTGTTCTTGCTCCCTCTGCATTTTCTAAAACTTTAGCTTGTGTACCTTCCATAACAGCAACACAAGAGTTGGTTGTTCCTAAGTCTATTCCAATTATTTTACTCATAATATTAATGTCTCTCTTTCGTCATATAGGGTTTAAATTTGAAACTACAAGTTGATCTCATTATTATTTATCTCCTGAATTTTCTTGATTTTGTTCAGTTTTTTCTTCTTTTTTAGTAACTTTTTTTGAGACACCAACTAATGAAGGTCTTAGAAGTCTATCTTTAATGGTGAAGCCTTTTTGAATTTCTTGTACAATTGTTCCAGCTTCTTTAGCGTCATCTTCAATTTCCATCATTGCTTGATGAAAGTTAGGATCTAGTTTTTTGTTAAGACAATCAATTGGTTTAATATTGTTTTTTTCAAAAATAGAAATTAAATCTTTCTTTATTATTTCTAAATGCTCCATTGTCTTCTTTAAAGCGTCTGTTTCTTTTAACTTGTCATCGCTTTCTAAAACATGTTTAGAACGATCTAGATTATCAATTAAATTTAATGCTTCTTTAGCAAAGCTAAAACCACCGTACTCAAAGGCATCTTCTTTTTCTTTTTCAAACCTTCTTCTTTGATTTTCCATTTCAGCAAAAGTTCGTGCCAGTTTATCTTCTAGTTCAGTAATTTTTTCCTCTGGAGTTGGCTCTTTAAACTCTTCTGTAGCTTCTTGAGTTTCTTGTTTATTTTCTTCTGGTAAGCTTTCCTCAGGTTTTTTTGTTTCTTTTTCTAAATTCTGATTTTCGTCTGTTGGAGTAATATTTTGGTTTTCTTCTTTTTCCATAGTCTCATATATGGTAAGGATTTTAATTATTTCTAGATGATTAAGCAAAAAATTAAAGAATTAGTTATTGGTACTAACAACAAGGGTAAATTAAGAGAAATTAAGAGTTTATTACCAAATTATATCAAAATTTACTCTGTTTCTAACTTTAAACTTAAAAGTCCTGTTGAAAATGGAAAAACTTTTGTGGAAAACTCTTTAATCAAATCAAAATATTTCTCTAGAAAAACTGGTTTGATATGTTTGGCTGATGACTCTGGTTTGGAGATAGATCATTTAGATAAAAGACCCGGAATTTATTCTGCACGATGGGGAGGAAAATCTGGGGATTTTAATAAAGCTATTAAAAAAGTATTTAAAGAGTTAGATAAAAAAGATAAGAATTGGAAAAATAAAAAAATTAAAGCGAGATTTGTTTGTGCTCTATCAATCTCGTATCTAAATAAAAAAATTGCCTGTGTAGTTGGCAGAGTTGAGGGTCGAATATCAAATGAGCCAAAGGGGAAAAATGGATTTGGTTATGATCCAATTTTTATTCCACTAAAAAAATCTAAAACATTCGGTGAAATGAAACCATCTCAAAAATATAGAATGGACCATCGTTATCAAGCTTTCAAAAAGATCAAAAAATTTCTATAAGTTTTTTATCTTCTATCTTATAAAAATTTAATCTGTGATTAATTTTGTTTTCTTTAATATCAAAAATCCCAATTTTTCCTTTAAATGAATTTTTTTTCTCAAATACCTTGTTCAATTCTGAGAGGTTTGATTTTAAGGAGAGATAATATATCAAACCAACTAAATCATAACTCAACAATGAAAGATGGGATGGATTTTCATTGAAAGCATTAAAATATTTAATTTTATAATTATCAAAATTTTCTTTGTTTATTGAAGGATAATAAATTGGTTGAATATTTGTTTCTTCCACTAAGCTCTCATCAAACCATTGGTTTAAAGTTATAAAGTATTTATTTTTTGGAGACACATCAGTGTAAAGTAAAGATGTTGCAACACTTTTAAGACTTTCATCAAAATCAGATATAACAACTGCATCAAAATTTACATTTCCAATTGTATATTTTTTTTCTAAGTTTTTTATTTTTTTTTCTTTATTTGGTTCATTTGACTCTTGAATTCTTCTTATTTCATTCGCTAGATTTTGTTTTCTAATTTTATATTTAGTTATTTCCTCAATTTGTTTTGTAAGTTTTGTTGGTTCAGTATTATATTCAAAATTTTTAAAAACTCTTATTTTAGAGTTTCTTAAACCATTCTTAACTTCAAACTCAAAATTCTGGATTGGTGTTAAAAAAAGAGTTTTTTGTAAATTATTATTATCTAAAAATTTTTTTATAGTATTAAACTGTGAAGTAGAATTTATTCCAGCAGAAATTACATTTTCAGGTAAATCTAAAGTTTTATTTGTTAATGATAAAAAAGTTAAGTCTTTCATCTCATCTAAATAAGTTAAACTTTCATGAAATATTGGTCCAACAACAATTTTTATTCCCATTTGTTTTAATTCAAAAGCAGACTTAAGAGTTTGGTTAGCTCTTGTTGCGGTATCTTTTGGATAAATTTCAATTAAATCATCATTAATATCTTTGACAGCTAAACTTACAGCCTTAATAATAGATGAACCTAGATCTTTATTTTCTCCAGTCATCGGAATTAATAGTCCAATTTTTATTTTTTCATTGGCATAAACTAAATTTAAGAAGTTTAAGAATAATAGAAGCAAAGAAATAGAAATAATTTTGATAATCTTTTTCATTTTGATGTTATTATATAATTTTTAAGCTGAATTATGATCACAAAACCACAATTTAAATCAAATGATTATAAAAATGGGCTTTATTTAGTAGCAACACCAATAGGTAATTTAAAAGATATATCATTTAGATCATTAGAAGTTTTAGAAAAATCAGATTATATACTTTGTGAGGATACTCGCGTTTCTAAAAATTTATTAGATAAGTATAAAATTAAATCAAAATTGATTTCAAATCATAAATTTAATGAAAAAAAAAATACATTACAAATAGTTGAATATTTAAAATCAGGTAAATTAATTTCACTTATATCTGATGCAGGAACGCCAAGTATTTCAGATCCAGGTTTGGTGTTAGTAAATGAATGTATAAAAAATAATCTTAATATATTTTCAATACCGGGACCATCCGCAGTAACAACTGCTGTTGCGGCAAGTGGATTTTCTGATAAATTTTTATTTTATGGTTTTTTACCAGAAAAAAAAAACCAAATTGAAAACGAATTAAGAAAACTCTCAAATTTTAATTGCAGTTTAGTTTTTTTTTCATCATCTAAAAAAATCAATAAGATTATCCCAGGATTTAAAAAATATTTTGCTGGTAGAAAAATAGTATTTTGTAGAGAAATTTCTAAATTGTATGAAGAGTATATTAGAAGGAATATTGATGAATTAGAAACATTTAAAAATGAACTAAAAGGTGAATTGACAATAGTTATTTCTGAAAAAAAAGAAGAAAATACTTCACAAAAGCTAAGTGAATCAGATATTAACTTGATTAAGAAAATGATTAATAAACTAAGCACAAAAGAAATTACAGATTTAATAAGTAGTAATAAAAATATTTCAAAAAAAGTAATTTATAATTTTTGTTTAAAACTAAAAAATGAGAATTAAATTTTTTATAATTATTATTTTGTCTATTATTTTAACCAGTTGTGCTGCAGGAGTGGGCTCATCTGGTTTATTTGGTACTGGAGTATCAGTTGCAATGGATCCAAGAACTGTTGGAACACAAATAGATGACTCGATTATGCAGAAAACTATTTCTACAAAAATACTTGCTATGGACAAAAAACATTTCTTAAAGGTTAAGACAAAAGTTTTAGATGGACGAATTTTTATAACTGGAAAAGTAGATGAACCAGAAGAAAAATTAAAAATTACTAAAGTTGCTTGGGAAACAAAAGGTGCAAGATCTGTAAGAAATGACATTAAAATAAAACAGGAATTTAACTTTAAGCAATCAGCAAAAGATTTACTTATTACTTCTCAATTAAGAACATCCTTAATAGTAAATAAGAATATTAAAGCAACAAATTATCAAATAGATACCTATAAAAAGAAAATTTATATTTATGGAATAGCTTTAACAGATGAAGAAAAAGAAATGGTTATAAGCGAAGCAAAAGAAATTCTAGATGTTGAAGATGTCGTTGCAAGTATTTTGTTACTTGAAGATCTGAGAATTCAAAAAAACTAATTAACTTTATAATCAATAACCTCAGATGAATAAGCTGCTATAGAGGCTAAATTAATAATTTCTGATGTTGAAGATCTTAGAGGAGCAATTTCAATTGGTAAGCCAAGTCCAATTAGTAAAGGACCTATGACTTTTGTATCTCCTAAAGTCTTCATAAGTTTATAAGATATTGCTGCACTGTGTTGTCCAGGCATTATCAAAATATTTGCTTTACCTACTATTTTTGCAAAAGGATAGAGTTCTTCATAATCTGAATTTAATGCAACATCAGGCTGCATATCTCCATCAAATTCAAAATTAACTTCTTTCTCTTTTAAAATCTCCACTGCTGTACGTATATGTTTTGTCCTACTTGTTAATGGTTGTCCAAATGTAGAGTGTGAAACAAATGCAATTTTTGGATTAATTCCAAAAAGTCTTACTACTCTTGCGGCTGAAATTGCTATCTCAGCCATTTCTTCTGAAGATGGATATTCATGAACACTAGTGTCCGCAATAAAAATTGTTTTTCCTTTATTAACAACCATGTTTAGCCCAAACATGATCTCACCTTTTCTAACATCTGCAACTTGTTTTATTTTTTCAAGAGATGCTCCAAAACGCCTAGTATTTCCTGTGACTGCACCATCCGCATCCCCACATGCAACCATACTTGTAGCCCAAACAACTCTATCATTTCTCACCATTCGATCGCAATCACGTTCTAATAAACCTTGTTCTCTTTGAAGTTTTTTGAATAGATGATTTACGTATTTTTTTCTTTTTTCTTCGTCTTTTGAATTAGTAATTTCAATATCAAAATCTTCGCTATAGCCAATATTTTTAATCTGTTCTTTAATTTTGCTTTCTTTACCAACTAAAATTGGAATACCAAGTTTAGAATTTTTAAATGCTATTGCAGCTTTTAATGTATTTTCATCTTCACCATCAGCAAAAACGATTCTTTTTTGATTTTTTTTAATGAAAGAGTTTATACCTTGCATAATTGTAACTGTTGGATCTAATCGTTGTTTAAGTTGCTCTTTATAGTTCTCAAAATTATCAATTTTTTTTCTTGCGACCCCACTTTCTATTGCTGCCTTAGCTACAGCAGCAGGAATAACACTAATTAATCTTGGATCAAAAGTTGATGGGATTATATAATCTTTACCATAATGGGGTCTTTCCCCACCCATAGCTGCCACAACTTCATCTGGCACATCTTCTCTAGTAAGTTTTGCTATAGCTTCAGCAGCAGCGACTTTCATTTCTTCATTAATTGTTTTTGATCTTACATCTAGCGCACCTCTGAATATGTAAGGAAATCCAATTAAATTATTTACTTGATTAGGATAATCTGATCTTCCAGTTGCAATAATTGCATCATTTCTCACTTCATTTATTTCTTCCGGTGTAATTTCTGGATCAGGATTTGCACATGCAAATATAACTGGATTTTTAGACATGCTTTTAACCATTTCTTTTTTCAAAACACCTTTTGAGGACAATCCTAAAAAAACATCAGCTCCTTTAATTGCGTCACTCAAAGTTCTTAAATTTGTATTAATTGCAAATCTTGATTTCCATTGATCTATACCCTCCGCCCTTCCTTTATAAATCACACCTTTCCGATCTAGCATTATTACATTTTCAGAATTAACACCTGAGTTAATAAATAACTCTGTACATGCCTGAGCGGAAGCGCCAGCACCATTTACAACAACTTTTATATCTTTTATTGATTTTCCATTTATGTCTAGTGCATTCAGCAAAGCAGCTGTCGTTATAATTGCTGTTCCATGTTGATCATCATGGAAAACTGGAATATCTAATATTTCTTTCAGTTTTTGCTCAATGATAAAACAGTCTGGAGCAGCTATATCTTCTAAATTTATTCCTCCAAAACTTGGAGCAAAGTTTTTAATCGAATTGATAATTTCATCAGTATCTTTACAATCTATTTCCAAGTCAATTGAATCTATATCTGCAAATCTTTTAAATAAAACTGCTTTTCCCTCCATTACTGGTTTTGAAGCTAATGCGCCTAAGTTACCCAATCCTAAAATTGCAGAACCATTACTAATTACTGCTACTAAATTTCCTTTACTTGTATAATCATACGCTGCTTCTGGATCCTCACTGATTTTTTTAACAGGGGCAGCAACTCCAGGAGAATAAGCAAGTGCAAGGTCTCTTTTGGTAGTCATGTTTTTTGAAGAGATTATTTCTATCTTGCCAGGTTTTTTATCTTTATGGAAATCTAAAGCTTCTTTATCTGTGTAATGGTCAATCTTTGCTTTTTTCATTTTTATTTAATTATCTAAACTTAATTCTATTTGTGTTTTTTTAAAAATTTTTATTAATCTCAATATTTTATCTATATATTCTTACAATAAGCTTACAATTAGGGTAAAATTTAGACTAATATGATTTATGAACTTACTTAAGTCAACAGGCACATTTGGCTTTTATACTATCATCAGCAGATTGCTTGGATATATCAGAGATATATTAATAGCAATATTTCTTGGAACAGGTTTATTGGCAGATGCCTTTTTTGTTGCTTTTAGAATTCCAAATACATTCAGAAGATTATTTTCAGAAGGAACTTTCAATGCAGCTTTTGTGCCTAGCTATACATCTGAAATGAATAAGGGGGAAAAATCAGCAAACGAATTTGCAAATAATATATTTAATCTTTTATTTTTAGGTCTCTTAATTTTAACAATAGTTGTTCAAATTTTTATGCCTGGATTTGTATCAATTATTGCTCCAGGTTTTGTAAATGATCTAGAAAAAATGGATTTAGCCATTAGTTTAACGAGGATTACTTTTCCTTTTTTACTATTTATTAGTTTAGCATCTTTTTTTTCTGCAATATTAAATTCTCATAATAAATTTGCTGCAGCTTCAGCAGCACCAATTCTATTAAATGTTATTTTAATTATTGTTTTAATATTTTCTAAAGCTTTAGGAGATGAGCTTGTATACTATTTATCTTATGGTGTATCTTTAGCAGGATTCTTACAGTTAATTTTTTTATATTATTTTGTTAAAAAATTTTTTTCATTAGAATTTAATTTTAATTTAAGAACTGATGAAAAAGTAAAGTTTTTTTTTAAAAAGCTTTTACCGAGTATTTTTTCATCTGGTGTAACCCAAATCAATATTTTGGTTGGAACAATTATTGCCTCGTTTCAAGCTAGTGCAGTCTCATATCTTTATTATGCAGACAGAGTTTATCAAATTAACCTAGCGATAGCTGGCATTGCCATTGGAGTTGTGATTCTTCCACAACTTTCAAGGTTTGTAGACTCTAAAAGTAAAGAAAAAATTTCTCTTATTCAAAACAAAGCTTTAGAGTTAAGTTTATTTTTGAGTATTCCAGCAACAATAGCTTTAGTGATTGGTTCAGAGGAAATAATATCAGCGTTGTTTGGTTATGGTAATTTTAATAAAGAATCTGTTGATAACTCAAGTCTTTCTTTGTTTTATTTTGCTTTAGGTTTACCTGCTTTTGCTTTGATAAAAGTTTTTTCAAGTTTTTTATTTGCCAATCATAACACAAAAATACCATTTTATATTTCGCTAATTTCGGTCCTTTTAAATATTTTGATCAGTATTTATTATTTTAACAAAATAGGTTTTATTATAATTCCCATCGCAACTTCAATTTCATCATGGTTTAATGCTATAGTACTTTTTATATATTTGAAAAATGAAAATTTGTTCTATTTTAAAAATAATTTTATTTTAAATTTATTTAAAATAATTTTTGCATCAATTTTAATGGGATTATTCTTTAACTTTTTATTAAACTTTTTTGAAAATCAACTTTCATTTTATTATAGCTTTAAATCAATTTATTTAATCTTAAGTGTATTATTTGCACTATTCTTTTACATATTTATTTGTTATTTCATCAAAGCTTTTAAAATTAGTGATATTAAATTAAACTATTAAATATATGGGTAAAAAAATTTTTTCTGGTGTTCAACCAACTGGTAACCTTCATTTAGGTAATTACTTAGGTGCAATCAAAAACTTTGTAGATTTAAACAATGACGCTGAGAATGATTGTATATTCTGCGTTGTTGATCTGCACGCAATTACAGTTAAACAAGACCCAAAAGAGCTAAAAAATAATATTCGAGAGACCGTAGCTACTTTTATAGCAAGTGGAATTGATCCTAAAAAAAGCATTATTTTTAATCAATCTGGTGTAGCAGCTCATTCAGAGGGAGCTTGGATTTTGAGCTGTGTTGCTCGAATGGGTTGGTTAAATAGAATGACACAATTCAAGGAAAAAGCAGGTAAAGATAAAGAAAAAGCAAGCGTTGGATTGTACTCATATCCTGTTTTAATGGCAGCAGATATTCTCTTGTACGATGCGACTCATGTCCCTGTTGGTGATGATCAAAAACAACATCTTGAGCTATGTAGAGATATTGCTCAAAAGTTTAATAATGATTTTTATCAAGATAACTTTTTGCAAGTACCTGAACCTTTAATTCAAAAAGAATTTTCCAGAATTATGAGTTTAAAAGATGGATCAAAAAAGATGAGTAAATCTGAATTATCAGATTTAAGCAGAATTAATTTAACAGATGACAGAGATGCAATTGTAAATAAAATAAAAAAAGCAAAAACTGATCCGTTACCAATGCCAAGTAGTATCGAAGAATTAAATGAGAGGTTAGAAGCAAGAAACCTTCTTGGTATATATTCTAGCTTGAATAATTCAACTTTACAAAATACAGTCGAAAATTTTTCAGGTAAAAATTTTTCTGAATTTAAAAATCAACTTTCTGATTTATTGGTCAAAAAGATTGAACCTATATCTCTGGAAATAAAAAAACTTTTAAATGATCAACCTTATTTAGATAAAATCCTTCTAGAAGGAGTTGAAAAAGCAAACTCAATTGCATCAAAAAAGATAGATAGAATTAAAGAAATACTAGGATTTTAATATAATTTAAATATCAAGTTTAAATTTTAGAAATAAGCTCTATATATAATTACAACATGTTTGTACAAACTGAAATAACACCAAATCCTAATTCTTTGAAATTTCTTCCCGGGAAGAAAGTATCAAATAGTGGTCCTTATGAAATCACAAATAAAGATCAAATAAATAATGATTTGGTCAGAAATATCTTATCAGTCAATGGGGTTGAGGGTATTTTTTTAGGACAGGATTTTATTTCAGTTAACAAAAATGACCAAATTAAATGGGACGAAATTAAACATATTGTTATTTCATTAATAAACGATTTTTATTTAGATGGTAAAGAATACGTCATTGATGAAAATGAAGAGGAAAAAAATAACAATTTGAGTGAAATTGAGGAAAAAATTGTAAAAATTTTAGACCAAAAAATTAGACCTGCAGTTGCAAGAGATGGTGGTGATATAAAATTTAAAGAATTTAAAGATGGAATAGTAAAAGTACAATTACAAGGAAGTTGTTCAGGCTGTCCAAGCTCGACAATGACTTTAAAGCAAGGAGTACAAAATCTTCTATGTCACTATCTTCCAGAGGTAAAAGAAGTTGTTGCAATATAAAAGTTTATGAAAAAAAATTTAATCAAATTTCAATTTAGTAAAAATAAAAGTATTAATTCTATTTCTAGATTTATGTTAAGTGGGATTTTTTTAATCTCATTTTTTTATGTAACACCGATTTTTATTAACTTTGCTGAAAAAAATTTTAATCATAAAGAATTTACAAATAATTCTAAAAATCTTTTATTAAAAAAACTTAATACAAATAGATTAATTGAAGAAGATGTCTCAGGTGAAGTAGATGAGATGGATTTACTTTATGATATTTTAGAGGAAAATAATTCAGAAATTAATTTAGTCAGGTATACAACCTCAGAAATTAATTCATTATTTAAAGAGGTAAACTATAACTTAAAAGATGTGAGGGAAAATAAACTTGTAAAGCCTATCGATATAGGACTTCTTCCAAACGAAATAAATGACATCTCTAGTTCAAAGAAAAAAAAAGAGATGTTTATTAAAATAATCCTCCCGTTGATTGTTAAAGAAAACACTAAAATTAGAATAGATAGAAAAAGACTCTTTACGATTTTAAATAAAAGTAGCAATACCGAAATCGAAAAAAAATGGCTTGAAAAAAAATTTAAGCAATATGGTGTTAGGCAAAATGATTTTTCATCATTAAAGGTAAGAATGGATGAAATTCCAGCTTCGTTAGCAATTGCACAAGCAGCAAAAGAAACAGGTTGGGGAACTTCAAGATTTGCAAGAAAAGGAAATGCTTTATTTGGTCAATGGACTTGGTCAGGTGAAGGTTTAAAGCCCAAAGAAGCTGAGAAAGGCGAAACTCATAAAGTAATGAAATTTAATAGTTTACAATTATCTGTAAGAGCATACTTAAGAAATTTAAATACTCATAAATCCTACATAAATCTGAGAAAAGCTAGAAGTGAATTGAGAAGTGATGATAAACCACTTGATAGTTTGATTTTATCTAAACATTTAGATAAATATGCAGAAACTGGAAGTCAGTACATTGAAGTATTACAAAAAATAATCAGTCAAAATAAATTGAAAGATTTTGATGAGGCAAGATTATTGCCATCTAGTAAGGATTTAGAAAGTTTGATTTAATTTTTTTTGATAGGAAATTGAACTCCAAACCATCTCCATTTACCGTTATCGTTTAAAGAACAGTTTATCCTACCTCTTCTAGGTTTAAAAGGTTCTCTAAATTCAATAGTTAAGATTTGATTAGATAAATTAGTTCTAGATTTATCCCACTTGTCTCCTTCGTTGGAATAACATGTGATATTGGTTAAATTTTTTTGTTCTTTAAAAAATTCAACTTTAAAATTTGGTGGATTATTATTAATTGTAAGCTGTTTTTCATTTGGAGATAAACTTTTATATTCTAAAGGATAATAATTAATTATAGATTTAAATCTTTTAAGCTCTCCATATTTTTCATTTATCGGAAATCTTGGCAATTCAAATTTATTTTTATTAAGATCAATAACCCCCGAATGTTGGCCAAATGCGTATTTAAAGTTTTGAGAAATATAATCTCTCATAAATTTAGAATATTCACCAAATGGATAAGAGAATAGATCAGGAATATAATTAAGTTCGTGTTTAAAAATTTTGTTTGCAGTTTCAATATCTAAAATGAAATTTTCTTCAGTTTCTTCTATTAGGTATTCGTGGCTGTGTGAATGGTGCCCAATTAAAGAAAAATCTACTGAATCAATTTCTCTAATTTGATCCCAGGTCATATAACCCTTGTTTCCAACTGGTTCTGTTGAAACAAAAAGTATAAATGGAATTTTGTTATCTCTTAAATGTGGCCAAGCTTCATTGTAAAATGATTCAAATGCATCATCAATTGTTATCAAAACTTCTTTTTCTGATTTTGAAGTTTTAAATTTTGAATCAAATTCATTAGGATTAAGAAAATTGTATTTAGAATTTTTAACAAATTCTAAGTGCTTCTTAAATACCTCCATATTAATATTAGTTGACGGGTATTTATGTTCATTAAAGCGATGATACATTATTGATAAAATCCCATTATCTTCTGAATAAAATTTGATATTATTTTCATCTGATTTAGAACTAAAACTAAAAAATAAAGATAAAATGAATAAACTTATAATTGATGTAGCTGGAGATAAAATTTTTTTAATGATCATAGCCAATGATCATATTTACAATATTACTCATGAGAATACTAAAATAAATTATGAAAAATTAACTTTGATAATAAAAGAATTTTTAGAATTGAATAAATTTGAATTGAAGGATATTAACAATATATACATTAACAGAGGCCCAGGAAGTTTTGCAGGGATTAGAAATTCTATTTCTGTTGTGAAGGCTCTCAAATTAGCGAAAAATATTGATTATTATTGCTACAGCTTAGAGGATTTTAAAGGTGAAAAAGATGTAAGATATGAAAATGTCCCTTATTTGTGCAATAAATTTAAAATTAAAAAAAATTTGATTAACCCTATTTATATAAGTTAAAATTAAATTATGTCTGAAACAATTGAACAAAAATGTTTAGCAAAAGGTGTGAAATTGACGGATCAGAGAAAAATAATTGCGCAGGTCATGTCTGAGTCTACCGATCATCCCAATGTTGATGAACTTTACAATAGAGTTTCAAAGATTGATAATAAAATAAGTATTGCTACCGTCTACAGAACAGTAAAATTATTTGAAGAATCTGGAATACTTACAAAGCATGAGTTTAAAGGTGGAAAAGCAAGATATGAAGAGCTTAATGAAGGACATCATGATCATTTAATAGATGTGAAGTCAGGTGAAATAATAGAATTTGTTGATGAAGAAATCGAAAAACTTCAAAAAAAGGTAGCAGATAAATATGGTTACACTTTAGTTGATCACAAGCTTGAACTTTATGGGATAAAAAAAAAATCCTAAACTAGAATGCAAAAAATTTTTATAAAAACATTAGGTTGTCAAATGAATGAATATGATTCAAATAGAATTTTTGATTCAGTAAAGAAAATTGGTTATCAAAAAAGTGAAAATTTAGAAGAAGCTGACTGTTACTTATTAAACACTTGTCACATTAGAGATAAAGCAAAAGAAAAAGTTTATTCTGAAATAGGAAGGGTTAAAAAAAACTTTAGAGCCAAAAAAAAACCACTAGTAATAATAGCAGGGTGTGTTGCTCAAGCAGAAAACCAAGAGATGCTTAAACGTGAGCCTTATATAGATTTAGTAATTGGCCCTCAAGCCTATCATAAGATTAACGAAACAATTCTGGATCATATTGGAAAAAGAAAAAAAATTGAACAAACAGATTTTGATGCTGTTTCAAAATTTAAATATTTTAGCAAAATAAAGAATGAGGCAGGTAAGGTTTCGTCTTTTTTAACTATACAAGAAGGATGTGATAAGTTTTGTCATTTTTGTGTGGTTCCATATACTCGTGGACCAGAATATTCTAGACCATTCAATCAAATAATTGAGGAGGCAAATTATTTGTCAGATAATGGAGCAAAAGAAATCATACTTTTGGGACAAAATGTAAATGCTTACAATGATAATAGTAAAAGACTATCTGATTTAATTTTAGAAACTGAAAAGATTAAAAATATAAAAAGAATTAGATACACAACTTCGCATCCAAAAGATATGACCGATGATTTAATTGAAGTATATAAAGTCTCTAAAAAGTTAATGCCTTTAGTCCATCTTCCAGTTCAGAGTGGATCCGATAGGATTTTAAAGTTGATGAATAGAAAACATAAAATAGATCATTATTTAAAAGTTTATGACGAATTGAAAAAAATTAATCAATCAATTGAATTTTCAAGTGATTTTATTATTGGTTATCCTGGTGAAACTGAAGAAGACTTCCAAAGTACAGTCGATTTAATTAAAAAAGTTAATTTTATAAATTCTTACTCATTTATTTTTAGTCCAAGGCCTGGGACAAAGGCAGAAGGTTTAGATTTAATTGATAAAAAAATTTCAATGAAAAGGTTAGAATCTATTCAAAATTTATTATCTGAAAATCAAACTCAAATGAACAAAAAATTAGAAAATAGAACAATCGATGTTTTGGCTGAAAATTTAACTGAAGATAAATCCAAAGCTTTTGGCAGAACTGAATATATGACATCAGTAATTTTTAATGGTAAAAGAGAACATATTGGAAAAATTGTGAAAGTGAAAATTACAAATAGTAATAGAACTACATTGTTTGGAGAATTGTTAAGCAACCAAGATCAAAAGGTGGCATAATCTTTGAATAATACAAATAAAAAAAAAATCGATACCACTCTAAAATTTGTTTACTCAGACAACAATTCATTAAGTGTAATATTTCACAACAATGAATTACTCATGGGTGTTGCAGGAGAATTTAATAAAAATTTAAAAGAATTAGAAAAGATGACTAATTCTAGTTTGTATTCTAGGGGAAATTCAATAATGATAAAATCAGATCCACAAAAAAATGAGTTAATAAAAAATGCAATTCAATTTTTAACTAATCAATTTATAAATAATGGTTCAATCGAAAATAAAGATCTTATATCATCAGTTGATCAATTTATGATTAAAGAGAAGGTTAAAAATAATAATGTAACTGACATTATAAAAACACCAAAAAAATCAATTATTCCTAGATCCGAAAAACAAAAAAGCTATGTCAGAGCTCTAAGACAAAGTGATATTGTAATCTCAGCAGGTCCAGCTGGAACAGGAAAAACTTTTTTATCTGTAGCAGTTGGTTTGACTATGTTGTTAGAAAAAAAAATAGAAAGAATTATTCTATCTAGGCCTGCTGTTGAAGCAGGAGAGAGACTTGGCTTTTTACCCGGAGATATGAAAGAAAAAGTAGATCCGTATTTAAGACCTTTATATGACTCTTTGTACGACTTATTCGATTTTGAAAAAATACAAAGAATGATCGAAATTGGTGATATCGAAATCGCTCCTTTGGCATTTATGAGAGGTAGAACACTAAAAAATTCTTTTGCTATATTAGATGAAGCGCAAAATGCAACAGATACACAAATAAAAATGTTTTTAACAAGGATCGGTGAAAATTCAAAAATTGTAGTCAATGGAGATCCTACTCAGATAGATCTACCTAACAAAAGTATGTCAGGATTAGTACGATCAAAAGAATTATTGGGGCATCTAAATGAAATTTCAGTTGTAGACTTTGATCATTCAGATGTAGTTAGACATCCACTGGTTTCTAAAATTGTAAAAGCCTACTCTAAAAATGATTAATTTAAACGTCTTCTCAGAAGAGAAGGCTTGGTCTAAAAAACTTAAAAAAAAAGATTTTTTTTTTAAAAGTATTTGTGATGCTTTTCCAAAAAAATATAAATTTTTAAATAAAAAAATAAGTTTATCTTTACTTCTTTCAAATAATAAAAAAATAAAAATTTTAAATAAAAAATTTAGAAATAAAAATAAATCTACTGATATTTTATCTTTTCCATATAGCAAAATATTAAAAATATCAAAGCAAACTTACTTGGGAGATATAATTATTAGTTTTAATTTTATGAATAAACCAAAATCACAAACAAATAGAAAATTTAAAGAAAAAATAATTAAAACATTTATTCATGGTTTTTTACACTTGTTAGGATTTGATCATGTAAAAAATAAAGATTATTTAAAAATGTTAAAAGAAGAAGAAAAAATATTTAAATCAGTTATCTCAAAAATTAAGTAAATTGAAAAAAAATTTATATATTGATATAGTTTATTTATTGTTTCTTGGAGCGGTAACTTCATTAAGTTTACCACCTTTCAATTTGTTAATAATTAATTTTCTATCCTTTAGCTTATTCTTTATTTTTTTAATTAAAAAAAAAGAGAGTAAACATAAATTATTTTTTTTCTATGGCTGGTTATTTGGATTTGGGTATTTTCTAACAAATATATATTGGATCTCTATTTCATTAACATTTGATGAAAATTTTAAATTTTTAATTCCATTTGCTCTAATTTTAGTTCCTTCTTTTATTGCGTTATTTTACGGTTTTGTTTGTTATTTGTTTATTTTCTTTAAACCAAATAAAATTTTGAGTTCAATTTTATTATTTTCTGTAATCTTTGGTTTTCTAGAATTCATTAGAGGTTCGATTTTATCAGGTTTTCCTTGGAACTTAATTGCATATAGTTTTTCAAATCATATACAAATTCTTAGCATAACATCTTTAATAGGCACATATTCTTTCAACTTATTTTGTATAACTTTGTTTCTAAGTCCTGCACTCTTCATTTTACGGAACGACAAAAATGATTTAATTTTTTGCTTAATTTTACCTTTAATATTTTTATTATTTTATTTCTTTGGATATTCAAATAAGCAGGATTTTTACAATAGTGATGTTGAAAAACTTGATTATAAAATAAGATTAGTTGGTACTGATATTTCTTTAGATAGGTTTTATTCAGGAGAGGGGCCTTTATCAACTATAGAAGATCTTATAAATATTAGTTCACCAAATAAGAAAGAGAAAACAATTTTCATTTGGCCAGAGGGTATATTGCCTGGAATTTCTCAGGATCAAATTCAAAGTTATGATTATTTATTTAATGAAAGTTTTAACGAAAATCACTTACTCATTTTAGGCATCAACAACAAATCAAAAGTTAATGATCAAGTTAAGTATTACAATTCTTTATCTGTTTATGACCATAATCTTAATTTATTAAATTATTATAATAAAATAAATCTTGTACCGTTTGGCGAATTTTTACCTATGGAAAATTTATTAAAAAATGTAGGTCTCAAATCTTTAACTAACAATTATCAATCCTACTCAAAAGGTCAAAAAAGGGAAATTATAGAGTTAAATCAAAATAATTTTTCTTTAAAATTTTTACCATTAATTTGTTATGAGATAATTTATTCTGGAAAATTATATAAAAATCATGACTTTGATATAATAGTAAATATTTCAGAGGATGGATGGTTTGGCCAATCAATAGGACCAAAACAACACTTTGTTCACAGTATATTTCGAGCTATCGAAAGTGGAAAATATGTAATTAGATCAGCTAATAACGGAATAGCTGCGATATTAAATCCTCTCGGTATCGTTGAGGAAAAAATTAACTTAAATGAAGTTGGATATATTGATTTTACGAAAATGAGAAAAATTCAACCAACAGTTTTTTCTAAATATGGAAATAAAATTTTTGGTTTAATAATTTTATTGTATATTTTTTTAATATTTTCATTTAATAGAATTAAAAATGAGTAATTTAAAAAATTTCCTATTTACAAGCGAATCAGTTTCAGAGGGACATCCAGATAAAGTATCAGATAGAATTTCTGATATGGTTGTTGATAGTTACATTTCTGTAGATCCTTATTCAAGAGTTGCTTGTGAAACTTTAACGACAACAAACAAAGTTGTGCTTGCAGGTGAAGTAAGAGGACCTGAGATTAAAAAAGATGATTTAATCGAAAAAGTAAGGAATTGCATAAAAGATATTGGATATGATCAGGAAGGATTTACCTGGAAAGAAGCAACAAAAATAGAAAGTCATTTGCATTCTCAATCTGCTGATATTGCAATTGGTGTGGACTCATCTGGAAATAAAGATGAGGGTGCAGGAGATCAAGGTATAATGTTTGGTTATGCATGTAATGAAACAGATGTATTTATGCCTGCACCAATTCATTACTCGCATAAAATTTTAAGACTTATGGCCGAGGATAGAAAATCTGGTAAATTAAAAAATATTGAACCTGACTCAAAAAGCCAAGTTACATTCGAATATGTTGATGGTAAACCGACTAAAGTAAAATCTGTTGTTATATCATCTCAACATTCTTCTGGTGTTAATCAAGCCCAGGTAAGAGAATTATTAAGACCCTATATGTTAAAATCAATTCCAGAAAAATTTCTTAAAGACTTTAATGAGGAAGAGTTTTATGTAAACCCAACTGGTAATTTTGTAATAGGTGGTCCAGATGGGGACTGTGGTTTAACAGGAAGAAAAATTATTGTGGATACCTATGGTGGAGCAGCACCCCATGGAGGAGGAGCATTTTCAGGTAAGGATCCTACAAAAGTAGATAGATCTGCTGCTTATGCAGCAAGACATATTGCTAAAAATGTTGTTGCTTCAAAAATAGCAGACAAATGTTTGATACAATTAGCTTACGCAATAGGAGTTTCAAAACCTTTGTCAATTTATGTTGATTTGTTTGATAATGATTTAGACAAAAATAAATTTGTTGTTGATAAGATTAATGAAAATTTTGATCTCAGTCCTAGAGGGATTAGAGAGATGCTAAACCTTAATAGACCTATATATGAAAAAACAGCAGCTTACGGTCACTTTGGTAGAACCTCAGAAGATGATGGATCATTTTCGTGGGAAAAAACTGATAAAATCAACGTTTTTTCTAAATAGTTTCAGTTGAATTAAAAAAAAACTTTACTATATTGCCCTTACATTGTTGAATTATCAAAATGGGCTTTGGCCCATTTTTTTTTGGAGCACTTAAAAAATGTTAAATAAAAGAGCAGATAAATTAGAATTATTAAGAATTGCCGAAGCTGTAGCTTTAGAAAAATCGATAGATAAAGAACTTATAATTAGTTCTATGGAAACAGGAATAGCTAAAGCAGCTAGATCTAAGTTTGGTCAAGAAAATGAAATTAAAGTTTCAATTAATAGAGATAATGGAGACATAGAATTGTTCAGAAAACTTGTTATTTCAGAAAATCCTGAAAATGCAAATACAGAAATAAAATTGGAAGATGCGATAAGTCTTAATGAAAACAATAAAGACAAGTCAATCGGTGATGAGGTTCTTCAACCATTACCATCTATTGATTTTGGTAGAATAGCTGCTCAAACTGCAAAACAAGTTATAAGCTTTAACGTTAGAGAAGCAGAGAGAGAAAGACAATTTAATGACTTCATTGATAAAAAAGATACAATTTTAAGTGGTATTGTTAAGAGATTAGAATTTGGAAGTGTTATTGTTGATTTAGGTAGAACAGAAGCAATCATTCAAAAAAATGAATTAATTCCTAGAGAAAATATCAAAGCTGGTGATAGAGTAAAGGCTTATTGCTATGACGTAAGAAGAGAGCCAAGAGGTCAACAAATTTTCTTATCTAGAGCTCACCCAAAATTTATGGAGAAACTCTTTGTTCAAGAGGTTCCCGAAATATATGATGGACTAATCGAAATTAAATCTTCATCCAGAGATCCTGGAAGTAGAGCAAAAATTTGTGTTAAAGCAGTTGATACTTCATTAGATCCAGTCGGAGCTTGTGTAGGTATGAGAGGCTCTAGAGTTCAGGCTGTTGTAAATGAACTTCAAGGAGAAAAAATTGATATTGTGAATTGGTCAGAGGATGCTGCAATATTAGTATCAAATGCGTTATCACCCGCAGAAGTTCAAAGAGTGAATGTTGATGCAGAAAGAAAAAGACTTGATGTAATCTTAACAGAAGAAAATTTGAGTAAAGCAATTGGTCGAAGGGGTCAAAATGTGAGATTGGCAACTAAATTGTTAAATTATGAAATAAATATTATGACTGATGCAGAAGACTCTGAGAGAAGACAATTAGAGTTTAAAGAAAAGACAGATAACTTTGTTAAAAATTTAGAATTAGACGAAACGTTAGGTCAGTTATTAGTTGCCGAAGGTTTTTCAACAATTGATGATATTAAAGATAGCTTGCCAGAAAATTTAACTAAAATAGAAGGAATTGAGCAAGAAACAGCTATTGCGTTAATTGAAAGAGCAAAAGAATTTTATCAAAAAGATCAAGAAGATATATCGGAAAGAATCAAAGAGTTAGGTCTACAAGATGATCTTATCAACCATAAAGGTCTTACACCAGGAATGCTACTTACACTGGGTGAACAAAAAATATTAAAATTAGAAGATTTTGCAGATCTTGCATCTGATGAACTTACTGGTGGCTACGATGTAGTTAAAGGAGAGAGAGTTAAAATTCAGGGTTATCTAGAGGATTTTGCTTTATCTAAAGAAGAGGCAGATGAATTAATTATGTCTGCTAGAAATATAATTTATAAAGATTGAGAGATGAGTAATGGAGAAAAAAACAAAATTAACAATATCCGGCTCTGCAAAGAAATCTATAAGAAATATTGAGATAGCTAAAACTCAAGGAAAAAATTCTAGAGTAATTGAAAAACAAGGTGGTAAATTTACTAATAGAGGTGGATCGTTTAGACCTGGTGCAGGAAAACAAAAATCTACTACTTCATTTAATAGAGGTGCACCATTAAAACCTTCATTTGCATCAAAGTCTCCTCCAATTACAAGTGACTTTGAAAGAAGAAAACTGGCAGAGCAAAGAGCTACCAAAAGATTTAAGGGAGATAGTGAAAAAGATAAAAAAACATTAAAAGCAGGAACAAAAAAAAGAGAATTAAAATTAACTGTTTCAAGAGCATTAAGTGATGAAATAGAAGCAAGGGAAAGAAGTTTAGCATCAGTTAAAAGAGCTAGACAAAAAGAAATGAAAAACTCTTCAAAAGAAGAGGCGCAAGAAAATTCAAAACCAGTAAAAAGAGACATCAATATTCCAGAGGCAATAACTGTTAGAGAGCTAGCCAATAGAATGGCGGAGCAGTCTAGCAATGTAATTAAATATTTATTTGGAATGGGAGTAACTGTAACAATTAATCAAACTTTAGCTGCTGACACAGCTGAATTTTTAGTTAAGGAATTTGGACATAATCCAATAAGAGAAGAAAAAGTAGAAGAAATTATTCAAAAAATCAAGGCCACTAGAGTAGAAAATTTAAAAAATAGACCACCTATTGTTACTGTTATGGGTCATGTTGATCATGGTAAAACTTCTGTTTTAGATGTTTTAAGAAGTGCAAATGTAGTTTCAGGAGAGTTCGGTGGAATTACTCAGCATATAGGAGCATACCAAATTGAAAGTCAAAAAAATAAATTAACTTTTATAGACACTCCAGGTCACGCAGCTTTTACTGAAATGAGAGCTAGAGGATCAAAATTAACAGATGTGGTTGTTTTGGTTGTTGCAGCTGATGATGGAGTAAAGCCACAAACAGTCGAGTCTATAAAACATGCAAAAGCCGCGAATGTTCCAATCGTAGTTGCAATAAATAAGTGTGATCTTCTTGAAGCTGATCCACAGAAAATTAAAAATCAATTACTTGAACATGAGTTAATAGCAGAAGATTTATCTGGAGATACCTTGATGGTTGAGGTTTCTACAAAAACTAAACAAAATCTAGATAAGTTAGTTGAGTCTATAATTTTACAAGCTGAAATTTTAGATCTTAAGACTGATTATGAATCCAAAGCTACAGGAATCGTATTAGAATCAAAAATAGATGTTGGGAGGGGACCGGTTGCAAATATTATTGTAACAACAGGTACTCTTAAAAAGGGTGACTTTTTTGTATGTGGTTTAAAATGGGGAAAAGTTAGAGCAATAATTAATGATAAAGGTCAAAATATTAGCGAGGCTCCACCTTCAACTCCAATAGAAGTTTTGGGTATAAATGGTGCTGCTAAAGCTGGAGATGATTTTATTGTTTTAGACACTGAAAAAGAGGCTAAAACTTTGAGTGAGAACAGAGCTCAAGAGAGCAAAGATGGAAAAAACCCTTTAACCTTTGCAACACAAGATTCTGCTTTTTCAGATAAGTCTTCTTCTGAGGAATTAAATTTAATTATTAAATCCGATGTACAAGGATCATCAGAGGCTATCAAAAATGCAATTGCTCAGATTAAACATGAAGAAGTTAAACCAAAAATAATTTTAGCAGATATTGGAATGGTAACCGAAACGGATGTTACATTGGCCAAAGCATCTAATGCTGTTCTAATTGCCTTTAATGTTAAACCAAGCAAAGAAGCTAAAAAACTTGCTGAAAATGAAAAAATAAAAATTTCTTCTTATAATATAATTTATGAGGTGTTGGACTATGTTAAGCAAAAAATGTCTGGACTATTATCTCCAGATGTCCAAGAAACAATAACTGGAACAGCACAAATTCTAGAGATATTTAAAGTTTCAGGTGCTGGAAAAGTTGCAGGCTTAAAAATTACAGAAGGCGAAATAAATAGTAATTCTGATGTAAGAATTATTAGAGATGGTGCAATTATTTACACAGGAAAAGTTTCAACAATTTTCAGAGAAAAAAACCAAGTAAAACAAGTTAGTGATGGTCAAGAATGTGGAATTACAGTTAAAGATTATATGGATTTCCAAAAAAACGACACAATAGAGGCATTTAGTGTTACATCTACAGAGAGATCAATTTAATGGCTGATAGAATAGGAAAACCAGTATCACAAAGGCAGCTTAGAGTTGGAGAGATGATTAAGCAGTCTTTAAGCATGATTTTTATAAGAAATGAGGCTAAGGTGCCGAACTTAGAAACAAATACTATAACAGTTACTGAGGTTAGAATGAGTCCTGATTTAAAAATTGCTAAAGCATATGTTCTTCCATTAGGAGGAAAAGATGCTGAAGAAACGATTAATGTTTTGAAGGAATACTCATTTTTAATAAGAAAAATATTATCACAAAAAGTGGTTATGAAATTTTTACCAAAATTACTTTTTAGAAAAGATGAGTCTTTTGAGTACGCGGAAAAAATAGAAAACTTAATAAAACAAACAAATAAATAGGAAGAAAGAGGCATGAACAAAAAGGCACAAGAATTAGCAACGCATGATAAAGATACTGGATCTTCAGAAATCCAAATTGCTTTGCTAACAGAGAAAATTGAAACTCTCTCAAAGCATATTAAACAATTTAAGAAGGATAAACATTCATCTGTAGGATTGTTGAGAGCGGTAAATAGAAGAAAGAAATTGTTAGAATACCTGAAGAAAAACAAAATGGATTCTTACAAAAATGTACTGTCGAAATTGAATTTAAGAAAATAGAAGTCAAGATAGATAGAACGGAATGGAACAAAACGAAAGAAACGAAATGGAAATGAAATGTTTAAAGTATATAAGAAGGAAATTGAAGTAGCAGGAAAGAAGATAAGTTTAGAAACAGGTAAAGTAGCAAGACAGGCAGACGGTGCAATAATCGCAACATGTGGAGAGACAGTCGTACTAGCAACAGTAGTGGGGGCAAAAAAAGTAAATCCTGATATGGATTACTTTCCATTATCTGTAAATTATCAAGAGAAATATTATGCAGCTGGAAAAATTCCAGGTGGATATTTTAAAAGAGAAGCAAGACCAACTGAGAGCGAAACATTAATCTCTAGATTAATTGATAGACCAATCAGACCTTTGTTTCCTGATGAATTTAAAAATGAAGTACAGTTATTACCAACTGTAATTTCATACGACAAGGAAAACGAACCAGATATTTTATCAATCACTGCTTCATCGGCAGCATTAGCTATTTCAGGAATGCCATTTATGGGACCTGTAGGAGCCTCAAGGGTTGGATTTATTGATGGAAAATATGTCTTAAACCCGTCCAAAGCAGAGTTAGAAAAATCGAAATTAGATTTAGTTGTAGCAGGTACAAAAGATGCTGTGCTTATGGTTGAGTCAGAAGCAAGTGGTTTAACTGAGGAAGAAATGTTAAACGCAGTTAAATTTGGTCATGAAAGCTTTGTTCCAGTGATTGAAATGATTGAAGAGCTTGCAAAAGAATGTAGAAAACCTGAATGGACAGTTGAGAAAAAAGATTTATCTGAAGTTAAGAAGAAACTTGAGGAAACTTTTACTGAGGATCTTAAGAAAGCTTTTGCTACAAGAGATAAACAAGATAGATCAAATCAAATTTCAGAGATTACTGATAAAGCTAAAAAACTTTATGAGGAAGATGAAAACTACACAGATCTTGATGTTAACAGTCAGCTAAAAAATCTCGAAAAATCAATTGTTAGAACTGATATTCTAAAAAATAAAAATAGAATTGATGGAAGAGGTTTATCTGATGTAAGACCTATCGAGTGTGAAGTCGGTATTTTACCTAGAGCTCATGGTTCTGCATTATTTACTAGAGGTGAGACTCAGGCAATTGTCGTTGCAACTCTAGGAACTTCAGATGACGAGCAAAGAATTGAAAGTTTAGATGGGCTTCAGAGAGAACGATTTATGCTTCACTATAATTTTCCTCCTTTTTCAGTTGGAGAAACTGGGAGAATTGGAACTGGTAGAAGAGAAATCGGACATGGTAAATTAGCTTGGAGAGCAATTAACTCTTCATTACCTACAAAAGAAGCATTCCCATATACTTTTAGAGTAGTTTCAGAGATTACAGAGTCCAATGGATCTTCATCAATGGCTACTGTTTGTGGAACTTCTTTAGCATTAATGGATGCTGGAGTACCAATAAAAGAGCCAGTTGCAGGTATTGCAATGGGATTAATTAAAGAAGGTGATGATTTTAGTGTTCTATCAGATATTTTAGGTGATGAAGATCACCTTGGTGACATGGACTTTAAAGTTGCTGGAACTAAAGATGGAATTACCTCTCTTCAAATGGATATCAAAATTACAGGTATTACATTTGAAATTATGGAGCAGGCGTTAAGCCAAGCTAAAGATGGAAGGGTTCATATCTTGGGAGAAATGAATAAAGCATTATCAGCTTCAAGATCTGATGTTGGAAAACATACTCCAAAAATGGAACAAGTTAATGTAGATAAAAAAGACATTGCTGCTGTGATTGGAAAAGGTGGTGCAACTATCAGAGAAATAGTTGAAAAATCAGGTGCTAAAGTAGATGTAAATGATGAAGGTGTAGTAACAGTTGCTGCTCCTGATGAAGAGTCTAGAAACATCGCAATGCAAATGATTAAAGACATCACTGCAAAAGCTGAATTAAATAAAATTTATTCAGGCAAAGTAATGAAGATTATGGAGTTTGGTGCATTTGTTAATTTCTTAGGAAAACAAGATGGACTAGTTCATATCTCGGAACTTGCAGATAAAAGAGTTGCTAAAGTTACTGACGTTGTCAAAGAAGGTGACGAAGTTAAAGTTAAAGTGATTGGTTTCGATAGAGGTAAAGTTAAACTTTCTATGAAACAAGCTGCTGAATAATCTATAACTTAAATTAAAATTTTAAACCCCTGGAATGAGAGTTCTAGGGGTTTTTTATATTGAAGATAAATTTATTTTTTTTGAGTATTTTTTATTTGGAACATTTTTTATAACTGCTTGGCCACAACGCATTATTCCTCGTTTTTTATCAAATGTCATTTTGGGTTCACCATATAATTTCCATCCATTTGATAATGCCTCAGTTACTCGATTACAAAATCTTGCTGTATCATCATCAGTAATAAATCTGTATCCCTTCATATATTTTTAACTAAATTAAACTAAATTTTAGGTTATATTTTTAGGATCTGGCATTCCTACCTTATTATATCCAGCATCTACGTAGTGAATTTCACCAGTAACTCCGTTTGCAAGGTCACTTAGTAGGTATAATGCTGAATTTCCAACATCATGGATATCTACATTTCTCTTAAGAAAAGAATGGTCTTCATTCCATTTATATAGGAATTTTGCGTCTCCAATTGCAGAGGCAGCCAATGTCTTGATAGGTCCTGCACTTATAGCATTTACTCTTATGTCTTTAGCACCTAAATCTCTAGCTAAATATTTAACACTGGCCTCTAAGGCTGATTTACAAACACCCATTACGTTATAATTTGGAATTGCTTTAGTAGACTCGTAAGTTAAAGTTAATAAACTTCCACCTTGTTTCATTACTTTTGAAGCTTCTTTTGCTACTTCAGTAAATGAAAAACAAGAAATTAACATACTTCTTAAAAAATTTTCTCTTGTCGTATTTAGATACTCACCTGATAACTCTGATTTATCTGAAAAAGCAACTGCATGAACTACAAAATCGATTTCACCCCATTGGGATTTGATATCATCAAATAATTGAACTACTTCCTCTTTTTTTTCAACATCACAACTAAATGTAACATTTGAATTTAATTTTTCTGCTAAAGGAACAACTCTTTTTTTTAGAGCATCACCTAAATAAGTAAATGCTAATTCAGCTCCAGCCTCTGCAAGTTTTTGAGATATACCCCAGGCAATTGATCTTTCATTGGCTACACCCATGATTAATCCTTTTTTACCTTTCATCAAACTCATAAACTAAACCTTTTCAAAAATTAAAGCTGCATTAGTTCCACCAAAACCAAAGCTATTTGACATTACTGTATTTAAAGTTGCTCCCGTTTCAGTTTTTGAAACTATAGGAAATTTTTTAGCATCATCATCCATATCAGTAATATTTGCAGAACCTGTAATGAAATTATTCTTCATCATTATTAAACAATAAATTGCTTCATGAACTGAAGCAGCTCCTAATGGATGACCTGATAAAGATTTAGTTGAACTTATTTTTGGAATGTCCTCTCCAAAAGTTTCTTTAATAGCATTAAGCTCAGTTATATCTCCAACTGGGGTAGATGTTCCATGAGTATTAATGTAATCAATATTATTTTTAGCTGTTGCCATTGCCATTTTCATACATCTAACAGCTCCTTCACCCGACGGTGCTACCATGTCGTATCCATCTGAAGTTGCTCCATAACCAGTTAATTCTGCGTATATTTTAGCCCCTCTTGCTTTAGCATGTTCGTATTCTTCAAGTACTAATACGCCTGCACCTCCAGCGATTACAAATCCATCTCTAGTCTTGTCATAAGCTCTAGACGCAGATTGTGGAGTGTCATTATATTTTGATGATAAAGCTGTCATAGCATCAAACATTGCTGTCATCGCCCAATGAATTTCTTCACTTCCACCTGCAAAAACTACATCCTGTTTACCCATTTGAATTAATTCCATAGAATTTCCTATGCAGTGTCCACTAGTTGCACATGCAGAACTCATTGTGTAGTTAGTTCCTTTAATTTTAAATGGTACTGCAAGGGTTGCAGAAGCAGTACTTGCCATTGTTCTTGGAACAATAAATGGCCCCATTAGTTTTGGAGTTTTAGCTCTAGTTTTATCTGCTGCAAGTATTACGTTTTCAATTGATGGGCCACCGGAACCCATTACAATCCCAGTTTTAAAATTGCTCACTTCACTTTCTTCTAATCCAGAGTCCTCAATTGCCTCTTTCATAGCAATATAATTGTAAGCTGAGCCTGAACCCATAAATCTAATTGTTTTTCTATCTATGTGGTCTTCAAGTTTTATATTTGGTTTCCCATGAACATGGCTTTTTAAATTATGTTCTTTATAATCTTCAGCATAAGAAATTCCTGATTTTGAATTTAATAAAGATTGATGAACTTCTTCTTGATTATTTCCTAAACAAGAAAC
Organism: uncultured Pelagibacteraceae bacterium; assembly: GCA_902588925.1. Classification (GTDB taxonomy): domain Bacteria; phylum Pseudomonadota; class Alphaproteobacteria; order Pelagibacterales; family Pelagibacteraceae; genus Pelagibacter. Next base: position 113,919 of record CACIRB010000001.1, read on the forward strand.
AACTCCTAAACCTGTAATAACTACTCTTCTCATTATCTAAACAACCCTACTTTTAAACTTTCTGCTGAATATATTTTTTTATTATCTGCAAGAACAATTCCATTTGCAAGCCCAACAGTTGTTCCTCCAGGAGACATAATTTTTTTCATTTCTATTTCATATCTTACATTTTTTACGCTCTGTAATACTTCGCCTGTAAATTTCACAGTACCCACTCCTAGAGCTCTTCCTTTTCCAGGGTTTCCTAGCCAACCTAGAAAAAAACCTACCAGTTGCCACATAGCATCTAAACCTAGGCACCCTGGCATAACTGGATCTTTTTTAAAATGACAATCAAAAAACCAAAGATCATCCTTAATATCTAATTCAGCCTTTAAAGAGCCTTTTTTGAATGTACCATTATTTTCATTGATTTCAGTTATTCTGTCAAACATAAGCATTGGTGGAAGAGGTAATTTTGCATTTCCAGGTCCAAAAAGATCACCATTTCCACAAGTTATTAGGTCATCATAGGAGTATGAGTTTTTTTTCATAATTTTGAGCTCCCTTAATACTTGATTTAATCCTAATATAATATAATAAAACGTTATATTTTTATTCATACTTTAGAATAATTATAAAAAACAATGCCAAAAAACTGCAATTTTATTGAAAAATTAAGAGATATCGGGCTAAGACCTACTAAGCAAAGAGTTAAAATGTGTGAAGTTTTATTCAATAGAGAAAAAACTTTTCATTTTACAATTAATGATCTTGTAAAAAAGATTTCTGATGAGATGAATGAAACAATATCTCTAGCAACGGTTTATAATACTGTTCATGCATTTCAAAAAAAAGGATACTTAAAAGAAATTTCTATTAACAGTGATAAAAGTTATTTTGATACAAACACATCTGCTCATCATCATTTTTACGATGAAGATACTCATCAATTAATAGATTGTGATGAAAATGATATTGATCCAGTTAATATAAAAAAAAATATTACAGGAAAAAAAATAAGTTCAGTGGAAGTTTTAGTTAGAGTTGCGAGTGATAATCAAACTCAAAAATAATTAAATTAAATCAATTACTTAAAATCTACATTATAACAATTCTAAACTGTTGACATATTTCATATAACTATTATATGGTGAGTAACATTTAAAAGGAGAAAACAATGTCTTTAAAAGGAAGTAAAACAGAAGAAAATTTAAAAGAAGCGTTTGCTGGTGAAAGTCAAGCAAACAGAAGATATCTTTATTTTGCACAAAAAGCTGACATAGAAGGTTACAATGATGTAGCTGCAGTTTTTAGATCAACAGCAGAAGGTGAAACTGGTCACGCGCATGGTCATCTGGAGTATCTAGAAGAAGTTGGAGATCCAGGAACTGGTATGCCAATTGGCGAAACAAAAGCTAACCTGGCTTCTGCAGTACAAGGTGAAACTCATGAGTACACTGATATGTACCCTGGTATGGCCAAAACAGCTAGAGAAGAAGGCTTTGAAGAAATTGCTGACTGGTTTGAAACTTTAGCTAAAGCCGAAAAATCACACGCTGGTAAATTCCAAAAAACTTTAGAGTCTATTAGCTAATCAAATTTCTTAGTGGGCGCTAGTCGCCCACTAAAAACAATTCAAATTTAAAATAACTTAATTATATGAGCAAAGAAGGCAGCTTAAGTGCACCTATAAGACATCCAATAGATTTTGAGCATCCTGATTTTTTAAATCCTGAAAAGTTAGACGCTGAAATGAGAAGAGTGTTTGATATTTGTCATGGATGTCGAAGATGTTTTAATCTTTGCGACTCATTTCCAAAGCTATTTGACATGATTGATGAATCTAAAAATGAAGATGTTGAAAGCTTAACTAGCGATCAATTTGACCCTGTCGTTGATGCATGTACATTATGTGATATGTGTTTTATGACTAAATGCCCATATGTTCCACCTCATGATTTTGATTTAGATTTTCCACATTTAATGCTGCGATATAGAACAGCTCAAAAAAAATTAGGTAAATTACCAAGCGTACCAACACAATTAGCCCAAATAGACCGAAACGCTAAAATTGGTGTCATGTTCTCTAAAATAGTTAACTGGGCATCAAATATAAAAAATAAATTAATTAGAAAAATCTTAGAATTAATTACTGGAATAGATAAAAGAGTTCAGTTACCAAAATATAACTCAGAAACTTTTTCTAATTTCTTCAAAAAAAACAGAGATAAGATAAATTATCAAACATCTTCTAAAGATAGAAAAGTAGTTATTTATTCAACTTGTTTTGTAAATTTTAATAAAAAAAATACAGGTGTTGCCGCTTTAAAAGTTTTGAAAAAAAATGGTGTAGAAGTTCAGGAAGCTTATCCTGGTTGTTGTGGGATGCCATTTCTAGAGCAAGCTGACCTGTCAAAAGTTGTTGAACAAGCGAAAAAAGTTTCTAAGGATTTAATCGAATGGATTGATAAAGGATATAAAGTAGTAACCTTAACAGCTAGCTGTGGGTTGATGTTAAAATTTGAATGGCCGTTGTTATTACCAAACGAGGAAAAAATAAAAAAATTATCTGCAAATGTTATGGATATTGATGAGTATGTTGTGGATATTGCAAACAATGAGGGATTAGCAAAAGGATTAAATGAAATTGACGGAGGAGTAACTGTGCATCATGCTTGTCATGCTAGGGCACAGAACATGGGTATCAAAGCGAGAGATATGTTAAAATTGATACCAAACATTAAAATTGATGTGGTTGAAAGATGTGCAGGTCATGGAGGAACTTTTGGAGTAATGAAAGAAACTCATGATTTAGCAAACAAAGTCGGAAGACCTACAGCTAGACAAATAAAAAATAAAAATAATAAGTATATGGCTTCTGATTGCCCTTTAGCTGGTAAACATTTAAAACAGCTAGAAGTTGATACAAATATATCTAATGATGAGGCACTACATCCTATCGAATTAATGGCAAAAAGTTATAACCTATGATTATGCCTAGGGAAAAAAGAGAAATCCAAAAACAAGATATCATGCCATTAGATGTCTACATAAAAAACAGAGGAGAATTAAGAAAAAGTATTGTTGATTTTAAAAAAAATAGAAGAATTGCTTTAGGACCTTATGCAACATTTTACTTTGAAAGTTACGAGACAATGTTAGCTCAAGTTCAAGAAATGCTATATATTGAAAAAGGTGGAGATGAACAACTTGAAGACGAGCTGTCAGCATACAACCCTTTAATACCTAATGGTAAAGAATTAACGGCTACATTAATGTTTGAAATAGATAACCCTATATCACGTGCGGCTTTCCTAGGAAAAGTAGGCGGAATAGAAGAAACAGTGTTTATGAAAATTAATGGAGAAAAAATAAAAGCTATACCAGAGGAAGATGTTGATAGAACATCAACTGAAGGAAAAGCTTCTTCAGTTCAATTTATTCATTTTAATTTTACAGACGACCAAATAGCTAAATTTAAGTCTGAGGAAATAGAAGTTGAAATAGGAATTGATCATAAAGAATATTCACATACTACTAAGTTGTCTGTAGAGAACAAAAAGTCACTTTCAGCTGATTTTAGTTAATTAAATCCCCAAATATTGTCTGTTTTAATCCAACCTTGAAATTCTCCAGAGGTTATTTCACACCATTTTTGCTCACACTTTTCTAATATTAATAACCTACCTTCCTTAATAAGAGCAATTGGTTTTGCAAAAGATGTAGGGTTTTTAAATAAAATTTTATCCTTGGTTGCTATTGCAGAATTATTTTTTTTTAACTGAGATATATGTATCCACCCACCATTATTTTTAAAGTCTATAATCCTTCTAAAGTTTTCTTTTTTATCTATTTGCTTTAAAGGAAGATTAATTTTTTTATAAACAAATTTAACATCAGAGTCAAAACTTGGACCATATCTAACGTTTACTTTATTTTTTTTTAAAGAAACAAACATCTCATTTGCAGAGCTTATTGATATTAATAAAATAAAAATCAAAATTGTTCTTATAATTAATTGCATAGACAGTTTTTTCTTTTTTTAATTTTTGCTTTTCTAAAATTTAAATTTAATAAATCAATTATTAAAATATAATTATTTATACTTTGACCTATATTTAAAATATTTTTTAAAATCTCATTAGCTTGCATCGTACCAACAATTCCAGCAACAGTTCCTAAGATTCCCTCATATTCACAATTGAGTATTTCATCAGATATTTTTTCTTCTTGATAAAAACATCGAAGGCATGGCTCTTTTTTATTTTTGAAATTAAATGTAAAGATATGACCATCAAATTTACTTATTGCACCAGTTACTAAAAATTTTTTATACTTTAAACTTAAGTCATTAATTATAAATTTACTTTCAAAATTATCAGTTCCATCAACAATATAATCATAATCTTTAATAATTTTTTGAAATTTAGACTTATTTAATTTGTAATTAAAAATTTTTATTTTTGTTAAAGAATTAATTTTGTTTAATTTTTTTTTAGCAATTTTAACTTTCGGCTTATTTAAATCTTTTTCATTGAATAAACTTTGCCTATGAATATTTGAAAGGCTTATTTTATCATGATCTACAATTCCTAATGAACCAATCCCTGACCTAGTTAGGAATTCTGCTACTGGACATCCAAGACCACCCATACCTATTATTAATACTTTTGAATTTGTGATTTTATTTTGACCTAAAATACCAATATTTTTTAATATGATTTGTCTTGAAAAACGCTCGATTTGATTTTTGTTTAACTTTTTGCTCATTTTCCTGTTGAGCCAAACCCGCCTTCGCCTCTCATTGTTTCTGGAAGTTCTTCTGTTTCTTCAAAATTTATTTTTATCACTGGTGTAAGAACCATTTGAGCTATTCTGTCTTTATTGTTTATTAAAAAATCTTCTTTTCCGTGATTGTAAAGTATTACTTTTATCTCACCCCTGTAATCACTATCTATTGTTCCTGGCGTATTTAAAACACTAATATTATTTTTTGCGGCCAAACCTGATCTAGGTCGTATTTGAATTTCAAATTCATTTGAAAAAGCAACAGCAATTCCAGTTGGAACTAAACAAGAATTTTTAGATTTAAGTACAATTGGTTCCTTTATAAATGCCATGAGATCCATTCCAGAAGCCCCTTCTGTTTTATAGGTGGGTAACTCTATTGAAGGATCTAATTTTTTAACAAGGATTTTTGCCATTAATTTAATTGATCAATTATTCTATCAACTATTTCTTCAGAAATTTCAGATTTTCTCTTATATGTTAGGACTTCACTTTTTAAAGATTTATTTTTGTAGTGGATCGTAACTTCATTATAATCAGAGTTAAATCCAATATTTTTTTTAGAAACATCGTTAGAAATTATCCAGTCACAATTTTTTTTATTTAATTTTTCTTCTGCATTTTTTAAAACTTCGTTTGTTTCTGCTGCAAAACCAATCACAATTTCAGGCCTCATAGAATTATGATTCGATATGTAATTTAAAATATCAATATTTTTTTCTAAATTTAAATTTAATGCTTCTTCTTTTTTTATTTTTGTTTTAGATTTATTTTTTACTTTAAAGTCTGATACTGCTGCTGAAAAAATTGCTATATCTACAGGTAAATTCTTTTGTGTAGCAGCAAACATTTCATCTGCTGTTTCAACCTTAATGAGTTTAATATCTTTTTCTACTTCTAGATTAGTTGGTCCTGAAATCAGTGTTGTATCAAAACCTTTTTTTGATAGACATTTAGCTAGTTCGTATCCCTGTTTGCCACTTGATTTATTAGTTATAAAACGAACAGGGTCGATATACTCATTAGTTGGTCCAGCGGTAACTAAAGCTTTAAATTTTTTATTTTGGATTTGGTTTAAAAAAAATTGATTTAATTCATCCGCAATTTTTAACGGTTCAGACATCTTACCTTCGCCATATTCTCCACACGCCATATCTCCTATCTCAGGACCAATAAATTTATAACCAAAATCTTTTAATTTTTTTAAATTAATTTTTGTAGATTTATGTTCCCACATTCTAATATTCATGGCTGGTGCTAAATAAATTTGTTTATTTGAAGCAAGTATTACAGTCGAAGCTAAATCATCTGTAGCACCTTGTGCTAATTTCGAAATGGTATTTGCTGTTATTGGGGCAACGACAACTACGTCTGCCCATCTAGAAAGTGAAATATGATCCATTTCAGTTTCATTTTCTAAGCTAAACAAATCACTATAAACTTTACCTTGAGACAATGATGCTACAGATAATGGAGTTACAAATTCTTTAGCGCTAGAAGTAAGTATAGTTTTTATTTCTGCACCATTTTTTTTTAATAATCTTATAGTTTCAAGACTTTTGTAAGCTGAAATACCTCCACAAATAATAAACAGGATTTTTTTGTTATTAAGATTTTTCATTTGCAGAATTAAAATACTATAAGACCAAAAATTACAAGAAGTAATAAGCCAATAATAGATTGGTTTCTAAATGCCACCATTTCAGATTTTTTATCGTTTAAAGCTGTATAAGAATTTGAGTTTTCTGGAATTTGTCCACTAGCTAAATACGTCAGAGCTTGATTTGCTTTGTCCATGATCTCAGGTAACTCAGGTAATCTTTTAATTACTTCAGTACTATTTTTAAGTGTTTCATTAAAATTATTTATAGGGTCTTTTGTTTCTCTTAACCAATTTTCAAGAACTGGTCTAGAAGTTGTCCAAATATTAGTGTTAGGATTTAATTTTCTAGCCACTCCTTCAACTACGACCATTGTTTTTTGTAACATTAATAATTGAGGTTGAGTTTGCATATTAAATTTTTCTGTAACATCAAAAAGCTGTTTTAATAATTTTCCACCTGAAATATCTTTAACCTCTTGACCAAATATAGGTTCCCCTATCGACCTTAATGCTTGGGCAAGATCATCTATTGGTACATTTTTAGGGACCAATCCTGCAACCAAGTGAACTTCAGCAACTTTTTTATAATCTCTTTGAATAAATCCAAATAAAATTTCAGCTAAAAAACGTTTACTCATTTTGTCTAATCTACCCATTATGCCAAAATCTATGGGAGCTATTTGACCGCTCTCATCAATAAATATATTTCCTTGGTGCATATCAGCATGAAAAAAACCATCTCTTACAGCATGTCTTAAAAAATGCTGGATAATATCTTCAGCAATTTTATTAGTGTTTAGATTTCTTTTTTTTAGCTCTTCTGTTTCACGAATAGATACACCGTCTATCCAATCTAATGTCATTACATTTTCACTAGTAAAGTTCCAATATATTTCAGGAACTTTAAATCCAGCATCATTTTTTGTATTTTCTGCATATTCATTTGCAGCAGCTGCCTCAAACCTTAAATCCATTTCTAGGTTGGTTATTTCTTTCAATAAAAAAACAACTTCTACAAGTTTTAATCTTTTAGTTTTTTTTAAGAAAGACTCAACAATAAAAGCAAATAGCATCATCGCATCAATTTCTTCATTAAATATTTTTTTGATGTTGGGTCTAATAATTTTTATAGCTACATCTTTAATCGTACCATTATCATTTATTTTAGCTTTATGAACTTGTGCTATTGATGCAGCCGCAACTGGTTCACTCAAATCAATAATTGAATTATAAGCATCATTGCCCAAATCAGTTTTAATTATTTCTTTTGCCTGATTAATAGAAAATGGTGGTAAACGATCTTGTAATTTTTCTAGTTTTGTAGAAAGTTCTTCTCCTATAATATCAGGTCTAGTAGCTAAAAATTGACCTAATTTTATAAAAGTTGTACCCATCGACTCCAATGATTTTGAAAGCCTTTCTCCATCATCCTGCACATGTTGATTTAATTCTTTTTTTTCAAAAGAGATTGCTAAAAGTTGGAATAAAAACGTGATTGCTACCGGCGGTTTTTTAAATTTAGATGCAATATCTAAAATATCAGATTTTGCAATTTTTCTTCCTAATTTAAATAAAGTAATTATTTTTTTTAGCATTATATTTTCCAACCACTATGGATAGAGACTATACCACCTGAAAAGTTCCTATAATTACATTTCGTAAAATTATGCTTTTTCATTAAGTCAATCAATTCTTCTTGATTAATAAATTCTTCAATACTTTTTACCAAATATTCATATGGTTTTTTATCGCCGACAATAAATTGACCAATATGAGGAATTATTTTTGAATAGTTTTTATAAACAAAATCTAAGTTAGAGTTTTGAATTTTTGAAAATTCTAAACATAGAAATCTTCCACCTGGTTTTAATACCCTATACGCTTCAGATATAGCTTTGTCTAAATTCTTTGTATTTCTGAGTCCAAAACTTATTGTGTAATAATCAAACTCGTTGTCTTGAAATGGAAGTCTCTCAGCAGCTGCATTAATCCATTTTATATTTTTATATTTAGATAATTTTTGCTTACCTTGACTAATCATACCTTTATTTGGATCTACACAAGTCACTTCTGACATTTGATTTGTATTATTCAAAAATAATTTACCAATATCACCAGTTCCACAAGCAACATCTATTAATTTTTTATTTGGAGACGGCTTCATAATATTGATTAGATTTTTTTTCCAAAATCTATGAATGCCCAGTGACATGAAATCATTCATCAAGTCGTATTTATTATAAACTTGATCAAAAACACCCTCTACAAGGCCTTTTTTATTTTGAAGATATTGTTGCATAAAAAAATATATATTGAATATAGTGAGAAATGCCAGAATTACCAGAAGTAGAAATTGTTAGACAATCTTTGCATAAAAAAATTAAACAAAAAAGTATTAAAAAAGTAATTATTAGAAATAAAAATCTTAGATTTCCAGTTCCAAAAAATTTTAGTTCTTTTTTAAAGAATAAAAAAATTAAGAAAGTAGATAGATTTTCTAAGTATTTAATATTGAATTTTAAAAGTGGTGATTTTTGTTTGATACATTTAGGAATGTCTGGAACAATCCACATCATTGATAATAAAAAAAAATTAAAATTTACTAATGCTAGTTTTTATCATTCTCCTATATTGCCAAAAAAACATAATCATATTGAGTTAATATTTAATTCTTTGAAAGTAATTTATAATGATCCAAGAAGATTTGGGTTTTTTGAGTTAGTAGAAAATAAAAAAAAATTAGAAAATAGATTTCAAAATTTAGGACCAGAACCATTCAATTTAAATTTTGATTTGAATTACGTTTTTAATTACTTCAAAGGAAAGAATAAAAATATCAAAACTTTTCTATTAGACCAAAAATTTGTTTCTGGAATTGGAAATATTTACGCAAGTGAAATTTTATTTCTAAGTAAAGTTTATCCATTTAAAAAAGCAAGTTTGTTATCTACAGAAGATTGTAAAAAAATTATTTATAATTCAAAAAAAATTTTATTAAGAGCAATTAAAAGAGGTGGTTCAAGTATTAGGGATTTTAAAGATACATTAGGATCTTCTGGTAACTACCAAAAAGAATTTAAAGTATATCAGCAAGAAGGATTAAGATGCAAAACTAAAGGATGCACAGATACTATACAAAAAAAAATTGTATCAAATAGATCCACTTTCTTTTGTAATTCCTGTCAAAATTAGATAAATATTTAGTTGACCGTTTTCAGTTCTCAAGCTATACCCCTGCGCATGGCAAATACAAAATCAGCTATTAAACGTATAAGACGAATTTCTAAGCAAACAGCAGTTAATAAAGCTAGAAAAAGTAGATTTAGAAATGCATTAAAGAAAATGAACGCTTTAATTGATAATAAAAAGAAAGATGAAGCATTAAAATTCTTACCTAAACTAAACTCTGAGTTGATGAAGATTGCAAAAACTGGTGTGATTAAAAAACAAAATGCATCAAGAAACGTATCAAGAGTAACAAAAAAGATTGCAGCAATTTAGCAACATCAAGTTTTTTTCTAAAATAAATTTTAATAACACATAATATAAGAATTTAACATTTTTAAATTACTACATTTAGATTTAGTAAATTTTTGATCAGATGCAATGCAATTAATCATTGATTCAATCTATATTTGATTCAATCAAAAATTTTAATTTTACAAATATATTTTTTAATCAATCTACAATTTAAATTTATTTAAAAAATCTTATGACAAAGAATCTACAATTGCAGATTTAATTTTTTTTTAATTTTGAATTCAATACTTGTTGCAAAATTTTTTAAATCGTTCTAACTGAGGGTCTTCCTTAAGTTATGAATAAATCTTATATAAATAAAAACATAAATAATTTTGCTTCAGAAGAGCTTAACTGGCAACAAATTCAATCTGAAATGAAGAATAAATTAGGTTTAGAAATTTATGAAAGTTGGTTAAAAAAAATATCATTTCTTGAGGAACATAATAATTATATACTTTTATCTGTTCCAACCAGATTTATTAGAGACTGGATAACTTCAAGGTATTTAGACCAAATTCTGAAAATAATTAAATTGTATAAAAAAGATATAATTAGAATTGAATTTAAAATTATTGATCAAAAAGTAGATAAGGAGTTGAAAGACTCAACAAATATTGAAAGTAACCAAAATGAAAAAGTTTCATTTATAAAAGATTCTTATCTTCAGTATAACCGAATAGATCCAAACAAACGATTTGATAACTTTATAACTGGATCAAGCAATAAACTTGCATTTGAAGCTTCTTTAAAAGTTACTGAAAATATTTCTCATTATAATCCACTCTATATTTATGGTGGTGTTGGAATGGGGAAAACTCACTTATTAAATTCAATTGGTTTTGAGATGAAGAAAAAAAGTAAAGTGATGTTCATTTCAGCTGAGCGTTTTATGTATCAGTTTGTAAAATCAATTAAATTAAATGATATGGTCAAGTTTAAAGAATATTTTAGAAATACTGACATTTTACTAATAGATGATATCCAGTTTATTAGTGGTAAAGAAGCGATGCAGGAAGAATTTTTTCATACATTCAATGCTTTGTTAGATAAAGGATCACAAATTATCGTATCTGCTGATAGAGCTCCTAATAAATTAATGCGTATTCAAGAGAGAATTAAATCTAGGTTTTCAGGTGGATTAGTTGTTGATATTCAAAAACCTGATTTAGAATTACGAAAAAAAATAGTTCAAAAAAAAACAGAAGAATTAAACAATTTATATTCAGATCAGCTTCAAGTATCAAAAGAAATACAAGATTTTATCAGTAACGAGATTTCTGGAAGTGTTAGAGAATTAGTTGGAGCAGTTAATCGAATAGTATCCTTTTCAAGAATTTATAACAAAATTCCAAATTTATCTGAAATCAAAGTGGTATTAAAAGATCTTTTGAATATCTCAGAAAACAAAGTAACGATTGACTTGATACAGACTATTGTGTGTAAGTTTTTCAAGATAAGCAAAAATGAAATGCTTTCTTCAAGACGATCAAGATACCTTGTAAGACCTCGACAGACAGCAATTTACTTAACTAAAATTCTAACTTCAAAATCCTTACCAGAAATAGGTAGAGAATTCTCGAATAGAGACCACACAACAATTATCCACTCTGTTAAAACAATAGAGAAAATCAAAGAAAAAGATCCAGAAATGGTAGATAATATTAATAAACTAAAAAATCAGATTTTATACAATAACAAAGAAAATGAAATTTAACGTCAATCAACAAGATCTTCAGCAAGCACTAAATTATTGTCAGGGTGTAATTGAAAAGAGAAGCACGTTACCAATTTTATCTAATATTCTATTAGATGCTAGTAATTCTAAATTAACAATTACTGCTACAGATCTTGATTTGATTTTTATACATCAGCTTAGCAATGTTGAAATTTTAGATGAGGGAAAAACAACAACAACTTCTTCAATTATGTATGACATAATCAGAAAATTAACATCAGGAAAAAAAATTAACCTTACTCTTACCGATGTAAGTAAATTACAAGTAGAGTCAGAAAAATCAATTTTTAATTTAAATTGTATTAGTGCTACAGAGTTTCCATTAACTGATGAGAATTTTAATGAAAATGAATTTATTATAAAATCAAAACAATTATTAAAGCTTCTAAATAAATGTAAGTTTTCTGTTTCAAATGATGAAACTCGACATTACTTAAGTGGTATCTATTTTCACCAAACCGAGGTTGAGGATAAAAATTATTTAACGGCTGTTGCTACCGATAGTCATAGAATGTCGATTTCAAAAATCAGGCTAGACGAAAAAATTGAATTTGATCCTATTATACTTCCTAAAAAAACAATTTTTCAACTTTGTTCACTGTTAGATAGTTATGATGGTGATGTAAAAGTATCAAATCTAAAGTCAAAAATTAAGTTTGAGCTAAATAATAGTATTTTAATTTCAAAACTTATCGATGGAAAATTCCCGAATTACATTCAGGTAATCCCTAAAAATAATCAAAAAAAATTAGAAATTGATTTAAAACTTTTCTTAAACTCAGTTGATAGAGTGGCTTCTGTATCTCTGGATAAGAAAGATGGTGTAAAATTTAATTTATCAAATGATACTCTTAATCTTTCGGTAAATAATACTAATAGTGGAGACGGAAAAGAAACATTAAATGTTAAATTTGATCACGACTTAGAAATAAGTTTTAACTCCAGATATTTGATTGATGTAGCTTCGCAATTAGACGGAGATAGAGTTGAAATTTTCTTTAATGATACTGGTTCACCAGCTTTAATAAAAGACCCAGGTGATTTTGATAGTATTTATGTTGTGATGCCAATGAAGGGTTAGTTTATTAAATCTAATTCTTGATAAATATTTTTTTCTAGGGTTTTTAAAAATTCATTTTTTTCTAGGCCAGCAGAAATAGGTTTTAATATTGATACAGTAATTGTTCTATTACTATTTTTACTACCATTTTTTGGCCATACGTACCCAGAATTTATAGCAACTGGCAAACAATTTATCTTTAATTCTTCATATATTCTTGAGGCTCCTTTTTTAAATGGAGTTCTATCGTCAGGCAAAACCCTTGTACCTTGAGGAAAAATAATTAATGGACGATTTGATAGTGATATTGTTTTTGAAATATCATTAAAAAAACTTAAATTATCTTTTGTTGTTTTATTTCTATTTATTGAAATTGATCCTATTTTTTTTAAATACCAACCAAATATTGGAATTTTTAGAAGTTCTTTCTTTAAAATAAAAACTGGTGAATTAAAAATAGTTTGTAAATAAAAGGTCTCAAACATTGATTGATGAGATGCAGCAATAAAAAATTTATCCTCTTTCATTATATTTTCTTCACCTTTGATATGGATTTTTACTGAAAGGATAAACCTTAAGCAAATACCAGTCCAATAGCCCATTAATTTGCCACCTATTAAAACAATTTTTCTTGGTAGAAAAAAAGAAGGTAAAAAAATTATAGAAATAAAAATAATTCCAGTAAAAAAAATTATTGAAAATAAAATGTTTCTTATCATTGTTTCAAAAGCTAAATTAAATCTTTATGCTTTTGTCTTTTTCTAATTATTTTTATTTTGTTGTTTTTAATTAATATTTCTGATGGTTTTGTTCTTAAATTATAATTTGAACTTAGTGACATCCCGTATGCACCAACATCACATATTGCAATATAGTCCTTTTCTTGAAGTTCCTGAAAGTTTTTAATAGTTACAAACTTGTCTGTACTTTCACATATAGGTCCTACAAATTCATAAGTTTTTTTGGAAACTTTTCGAGATTTAATAACTGGTAAAGTTTTATGAATTGCACCATATAATGCTGGTCTCATTAAATCATTCATTGCCGCATCTAATATAATGAATTTTTTACTTTCACTGTCTTTTATATAAATAACTTTTGTAATTAATGTTCCAGCATTTCCTATTATAGACCGCCCAGGTTCAAATATTATTTTACATTTTTTATTTTTTAAAAATTTCTTAATGGCTAAATTATATTTTTTATAATTAAGTTTTTTATTATCATCTGTGTATTTAATTCCCATACCACCGCCTAAATCGATATATTCAAATTTATGAGATGTTTTTTTCAGAAAATTATCAACCACTTTAAGCATTTTTTCATATGGTTTATGATCTAAAATTTGGCTTCCAATATGAACACTTAAACAATTAAGATCAATATTTTTTGAATTTTTACAATAATCAATAATCTCATGAAATGTTTTTTCATTTACACCAAATTTATTTTCCTTCTTGCCAGTTGAAATTTGGCTTAATGTTTTGGCATCAGTATTAGGATTTAATCTTAGACCAATTTTTACAATTTTATTTTTAATTTTAGCAACCTTGTTTATTTCTTTTATTTCACTTTTAGATTCTGCATTTATTAATAAAATTTTTTTGTCTATTGCATATTTTATTTCATCTGTAGTTTTACCTACCCCCGAAAAAACAATTTTTTTTGGATCAACACCTGCTTTAAGAGCCATCATCATTTCACCAATAGAAACAACATCAGCTCCTAAACCAAATTTTGCTATTTCATGTATTAAATTTACATTAGTATTTGATTTAACCGCAAAACATATCAATGGTGATATTGATTTAAAATTTTTTTTGAAATTTAATATATTTTCTCTTAATCTTGAATATGAGTAACAATAAGTTGGAGTATTGTACTTTTGAGCAATATCTTGGAAATAATGTTTTTCAATTGAAAGTTTTTTATTAATATATTTCATTTTGTTTTAAATAGAGGATCACATTTCTCTTCTTCTGAACCTGTATAAGTTGGACAATTTTTCTTACCACAAGATACCAGCATAAATGAAATTAAAATTAAAAGTGATATTTTTTTAATCATTTTGTTTTCTTATATTTTATTATCATTTTTCTTATATTATCAAAAGATGTTCCTCCAAAAGATTTTTTTGAATTAATAGAATTTTTTAATTCAAAAATATTTAAAACTTCCTCTGTGAGTTTTGGTTCAATTTTTTTTAGTTCATGTAAAGTTAACTCGTTTAAATTTTTCTTTCTTTTTTCTGCCATGTTCACAATAGTAGCTGTTTTTTGATATGCCTTTCTAAATGACATGTTATGTTCTCTAACTAAATAATCAGCTAGATCTGTTGCCGTAATATGACCTGTATTTGCAAGTTCAAGCATTTTCTTTTTATTCGCACTGCAATTTTTTAAAACTTCATCAAATATTTTTAAGCAATTTATGAGAGTGTCATTAGAATTAAAAACTAATTCCTTATCATCCTGTAAATCTTTAAAATAGGATAGTGGCAAGCCCTTTAGTATAGTTAGCATAGAAAAAAAATTTCCATAAGAAGCACCAGTTTTTCCTCTTAGATATTCCAGAAGATCAGGGTTCTTTTTTTGAGGCATAATCGAAGAGCCTGTAACAACTTTATCTGATAAGTTAACTAAGTTAAATCCATCTGAATTCCATATAATTAATTCCTCTGCAATTCTAGAAATATGCATTGAACATACTGAAACAGCATAAAGAAAATCCAGCACAAAGTCTCTATCTGAAACTGTATCTACTGAATTATTGGTTGGTCTTTTAAATCCAAGTTTTTTAGATGTAAAATTTCTATCTATATTAAATGAAGTGCCTGATAGAGCCGCTACACCCAACGGACTTTCATCTAAATTATCTAAATTGTATAAAAATCTTTTTTTATCTCTGGTAAACATTTCCACATAAGCCATTAAATAATGGCCAAATGATATAGCTTGAGCATTTTTAAGATGAGTGAATCCTGGCATAATAGTCTCAATATTTTTTTCAGCCAGTTTAATTGTACTTTTGATTACTTTATCTATATTATAATTAATATCTTTTGTTGCGGTTTTAATCCAAATTTTAAAATCAGTTATTACCTGATCATTTCTTGATCTAGCCGTATGAATGTATCCAGCTTCATCACCAATTATTTGAAATAATCTTTTCTCTATATTCATATGAATATCTTCATACTTTTTGTTAAATTCAAATTTTTTGTAAGTTATTTCTTTATAAATTTTATTAAGACCATAAATAATTTTATTTTTTATTTTAAAGGAAATTATCTTTTGTCTAAAAAGCATTTCAACGTGTGCAATAGATCCTTGTATGTCTTCTTTGTAAAGTCTCTTGTCTATATCAATAGAATTACCAACTTTTTGAAATAAGTTTGACGCTTCCTTTTGTATTCGCGTGTTCCATATTGCTTGGTTGTTTTTATTTTTTGCCATGATATTTAGTTATACCTAATTAATATGAGAATTTTAGCATTATTTATTTTTTTAATTACAACTGTAGAAGCTAGTGATTTACCGAACATTAAAAATATTGTTATTCATAAAGTTCCAAAAACGTATGAAAATGTATTTTTTTTAAATAAGAAAAATGAAAAAATTAAAATTAATGATTTCAAAGGAAAATTGTTAGTTTTAAATTTTTGGGCTACTTGGTGTCCTCCGTGCAAAGAAGAGATGCCTTCATTAGACAATATGCAAGCAAATTCATCACTTAATAATTTAAAAGTTTTTCCTATTAATATTGGGAAAGAAAAACTAAATAAAGTTGAAGAATTTTTTGTAAAATTAAACTTAAAAAATTTGGAACCTTTTTTTGATCCAGAAGTAACTTTAGCTAAAACTTTTTCTCTAAGAGGAGTTCCAACATCAATATTTATAAATAAAGAAGGTGAAGAATTTGCAAGGGTTCTTGGTGACATAGACTTTAATGACAAAGATTTTTTAAACTGGATTGAGAAATATAATTAGTTTTTAAAAAAATATGCGAAAGCTACCAAAACAAGTATAGCCGCAAATTGCAACAGAACTCTAAGCTGCATTAGTTTATTTGAATATTTTTTACTTGTTTCTCCACCTTTAAATAAAGTTCCAATACCCAAAACCAAAACTATTCCAACAGCTATTAAAAGAGCGATAGATAAAATTTTAACTATTATTCCAGAAAACATATTTTTATTGTAGTGTGTTTTTAAAAATAAAAAACATAATAAATCATCTATGACATTTTGCCTTAACTCAATCATCATCAAACCAGATGAAGGAACAGAAATTAAGAATGCGATAGTTTTACTTCATGGGTATGGTGGAGATGGAAAAGACATAAGTATGTTAACTTTAAATTGGAAAAGACATCTGCCAAATACTATTTTTATTTGTCCTAATGGACATGAAAAGTGTGCAATTAATCCATCAGGATATCAATGGTTTGATTTAACCAAAGAAGATCCATCCTATATCCTTACAGAGTCAATTAAAGCTGAGAATGTTATCAAAAAATTTATTGAGGAAGTTAAAACAGAATACAACTTATCAAATCAACAAATTTGTTTATCAGGCTTTAGCCAGGGTTGCATGATGTCTTTGAATGTTGGTCTTACCTCAAATGAAAAATTTTTATGTGTTGTAGGATTTTCAGGGAAAATAATAGATCAAATTAATTTGAAAGACAGAATCAAAAATAGCACAGATACATTACTAATACATGGTGATGTCGACCAAATTGTTCCATCAACACATTTACTTGAAGCTAAAGATTTTTTAATTCGAAATAATATTCCTGTTGAAACGTTATTAATAAAAAATTGTGATCATCACATTCCTATCGAGGCATCAAGTACAGCATTAAATTATATTTTAAAAAAAATTTAACATCTGATCATATTGATTATGATGCTAAACTAAGTTAATGTTTTAATGTGAACAACTTTATTGAACAAGATGTATCATTAGAAAAATGTCCTGCATTAGTTCTCAATGCTGATTACAGACCTCTAAGTTATTACCCACTATCATTATGGTCATGGCAAGACACTGTGAAATCAGTTTTTCTTGATAGGGTTATAATTGTAAGTCATTACGATAGAACTATCAGAAGCCCTTCATTTAATATGAAGCTACCAAGTGTTATTGCTTTAAAAGACTATATTGTTCCTCAAACGAAACCAAGTTTTACTAGATTTAACGTTTTTTTAAGAGATAAATTCTCTTGTCAATATTGTGGAAGTAATGAGGAACTTACTTTTGATCATTTGCTTCCAAGATCCAAAGGTGGAGAAACAAATTGGGACAATGTAGTTACAGCTTGTTCAGCTTGTAATGTAAAAAAAGGTGGAAAATTATTAAAACATTCAGGAATGAAATTAAATCAATATCCATTCAGACCTTCAACAGAAGATTTACATAAAAATGGTAAGAACTTTCCTCCTAACTTTTTACACAAAAGTTGGATGGATTATTTGTATTGGGATGTTGAATTAGAAACTTAAATTTTTTCAGAAATATTAATTGCAATTTTAGAACCAGTTTTAATTATTTTATCTAAAATACTATAAGGTCCTTTTTTAGTTGCACCTTTTTCATAAGCGATATCTTTATGATTAAGCTCATCTTTTCTAAATTTTGTAATTTTGTTTTTGAGAAATTTTTCATCTTCATCTAATTGATTAATTTGATTTAAGTAGTGTTCATCAATTACTTCCTCTACAGATGCTGTGCATAGCATGGCTGCTTTTTTCCCTAATAAAGTAGAACCAAATCCTAAACCAACACCTAGTAAATCCCACAGTGGTAAAAGTTTTGTAGGAGCAATGTTTCTTTTTTTAATTTCATTTTCAAAGAATTCACTATGTTCCTTTTCATGAATTTTCATATCTTCTATGATTTTTTTCAAATTTTCATCTTTGACAAATGTATTTAAAGCTAATAATTGACCTTCATATATTTTAACTGCTCCACGCTCACCAGCATGATCTACCCTTATAAATTCTTCAATTTTTTTTTTACTTACTTTTGCCATAGTTTAAATAAATTTTTAATGCATTGATTGTAATTAGTATAGAAATTACAATATTGTAAGTTGTAAGTGATAATCCAAATATTTTAAATGTTACATCTTTGCAGCTCACTTTTTTTTCCTGCAATTGTTTTAAAATTTCTTCTTTGGAAGTTGCCTCAGAGCCATTTTTTAAGTCACAAACTAAAGATTCCTCGATAAATCCGTGCTCAATACCAAAATGATAAACTGATAAGATAGTAGCTGTTAAAAAAACTATTACCAATAAAACCAAAAATATTTTTTCAAACTGAGAAAATTTATAATTCAAGAGTATAATTACTATTGCAATTACATATGGAATTCTTTCTAAGATACAAAGATTGCATGGTTGATGACCCAAAACATATTCAATAAAGAACGCTGAAATTAAAGCAACGAAACTGACAAATAAAATTAGGTTAAGAAACAATGATTTGTTATTAAGCATTAAATTTAAAAATTAAAAATATAATTCCTAATACTATAACTAGTAAAATTCCAATTATAGTGAACCATTTTGAACCATGCTTTCCCATGAATTCAGTAAATAAGTCACCAAATTTATAAGATAAATAAGCAACAATAAAAAATCTAAAACTTCTCGAGATTAAACTTACAACAATAAACACAGGTAAACTAAAACCAACAACACCGCTAGCAATAGTGAATGCTTTATAGGGAAGTGGGGTAAATCCTGCTAGAAAAAGAATACTTAGCCAGGCAAGAAAACCTGATCCTTGAGACAAACTTGTCTTCAAATTCTCTACTTTATTTTCATAACCATAAAATTCAATTACATGAATAGCCAAATCATAAAACAAATAACCTAGTAAATATCCAAAAATTCCGCCTAAAACTGAAAATATAGATGCGATTAAAAATATTTTAAAATATTCTTTTTTTTTAGCAATCACCATAGGAATAATCATTACATCTGGAGGTATAGGAAAAAATGAACTTTCAGTGAAGGAAACAATTCCTAAGTATAAATTTGAACTTTTGTGAGCAGCTAAATTTAAACAATATTTATAAAGACTTTGTAACATTTTTTAGTTTTAATATAATTTTAGTTCTTATACTATTTAATTATAATTTAATATAATGGGCGAATGGCGGAACTGGTAGACGCGCACGACTCAAAATCGTGTTTCGCAAGAAGTGAGAGTTCGATTCTCTCTTCGCCCACCAAAGTTTATGAATATAAAAAACTATAATAATCTTTTAGAACTATTTTATAATCAGTATACTAAAGAAAAAGCAGATCAAATTTTTCTAAAATCCTTAAAAAATCCAAATGATAAATTTTCTTGGAGAGATACTTATTTAAATATTTTAAAATTAAGCAATGAGCTTAAATCTTTAATTCAAAAAAAAGATAGATGTTTATTAATTTCAGAAAATAGACCTGAATGGATGATATCTGATTTAGCGATAATGTTAGCAGGTGGAATTACTGTGCCAGCCTATACTACTTACACCGAAAGAGATTATGAATATTTAATTGATGATTGTAATCCGTCGGTAATAGTTGTCTCAGATCAAGTTCAATATAATAAAATTAAAAATATAATTCCTACAAAGCCATTTATAAAAAAGGTTATCACCTTTGATCAAATTGATAGTCAATTAAATACTATATGTGTAAAAGATATTTTTTTGAAGAACGATTGTGAAGAGATCGATTTTTTAAAATTAGAAATTTCAAGAAAAGACGTAGCTTGTATTATTTATACATCAGGAACCCAAGGTAACCCCAAGGGAGTAATGCTCAGCCATGGAGGGATTTTAAATAATTGTGAAGGTTCTATTTCACTTTTAAAAGAGATAATATCTTACAAACCTAAATTCCTAACTTGGTTACCATTATCGCATTCTTATGAACATACCGTTCAGTTTGTCCAAATAGCAATAGGTGCCGAAGTTTATTATGCAGAAAGTATAGATAAATTAATTAAAAATATGGGAGAATGTAATCCTGATATTATGACAGCTGTTCCAAGATTTTATCAGAATCTGTATCAAAAAATTAATTCAACTTTTAATAAAGCTACTGGTTTTAAAAAATCTCTTATAAACAAAATGCTTTATCTTGGTGAAAAAGTACTAACAAATCAAAAACTTACTTTTTTTGAAAAAGTGCAAAATACAATTTGTGAAAAAATAGTTAGAAAGAAAATAAAAGCTCAATTTGGAGGTTCTTTAAAAGCATTTATTTCTGGAGGAGGTGCGCTAGACAAAGAAGTGGGTGTTTTTTTAAATTCGATAGGTTTACCGACTTTACAAGGGTATGGTTTAACAGAAACTTCTCCAGTTGTAAGTTGTAACCCAATAAAAGATATAAGGATAGATACAGTAGGTCCTGCTTTTAGTGGAAATGAAGTGCAAATTGCTGACGATGGTGAAATTCTGGTTAAAGGTGAAAATGTCATGTTGGGCTATTGGAATAAAAAGGAGGAGACTGAAAAAGTTTTAAAGGATGGCTGGTTATATACTGGAGATATAGGACATTTTGAAAATGGTTACTTAAAAATCACTGATAGAAAAAAAGATATTTTAATTACACCAGGTGGTGACAATATTTCTCCTGTGAAAATTGAAAATGACTTACTCAAGATTGAATTTGTAGAGCAAGCATTAGTTTATGGAGATAACAAACCTTATTTAATAGCTATTTTAGTTCTAAATAATAATGAAAGTAATGTGTCAGATGAAAATATTTCAAAAGAAATAGAAACAATTAATAAAAACTTATCTAAGATAGAAAAAATTAAAAAGTTTTTTGTAATTAAAGATCAATTTACAATTGAAAATGGATTAATGACACCAACTTTAAAGTTAAAAAGATACAAAATTATTGAAAAGTATAAAAGTGAAATAGAAAAACTTTATTAAATTTATTTAAATTAAGAGTTTATTTACCGCATAAACATTAACTAAATTAATAAAAAATTTTTTTATAAAAAATAAAAAATAAAAAATAATTTTTTTAAAATTCGCTTTTAATTAATGATTTGACATAAGTTGTATAAAAAAATAAAAATAAGTTAACAGCGAATCAATTTGATTCGTTAAACTAAAAAGGGAGCTAAAGATGCCTAAGAAAAGAAAAAAAGCGGCAAAGAAAACTAAGAAAAAAGCTAAGAAAAAAGCTAAGAAAAAAGCAAAAAAGGCTAAGAAAAGAAGAAAATAATAACTTAGTATTCTTTACAAAAAACGCTTCTCATAACTTTTTGTGTGAGAGGCGTTTTTTTTTATTCGTCTAAAGGTTCGTCAGTTTCAGAAATAGGTTCTTCGACAGGTAAGTCAGCAGTTGGAGTTTTAGGAGTAGCGCTAATCGCTTGTGTTTGTCCACCAACATTTCTCTTTAATGCTTTATCTAATTTTTTTTGAGTGTCTTCAGGTGATAAACTTAAAATTATCTGAAATTCTGACTGCATTCTTTCATAAGCTTTTTCAAAAAGTTGTCTTTCACTATAAGATTGATCAACCATAAGATCATCACCTTTGTTTAGATCTCTTACAACTTCAGCTAATTCATAAATTTTACCTGATGAAATTTTTGCTTCATATTCTTGTGCTCTTCTACTCCACATTGATCTTTTGATTTTTGGTTTACTTTTTAATATAGAAATACATTTGTTTACTTGATTAATTGTTGCTAAAGGTCTTAGGTTAGATTGTTTGTTAACGGGTACCATACCATTAGCTTTATCTTTTTCAAATTTGATAACGTATGTTTCAACATCAATACCACCGATATTTATTTTTTTAAATTCTGTAATTTGACCAACGCCATGTTTTGGATAAACAACATAATCTTTAATCTTAAATTCTCTTTTTTCGGTTTCTTGTTTTTTAACTTTTTTAATCTCGGGTTTAACCTCGTTGGTTTTTGATATTCTTAAATTATCTACTTTCGGTTCATTTTGCGTTTCAGTAGTTTTTGAAACTTTTTTTATTTTAGGTGATTTATTTAGAATTTTTTTTGAAACTTTTTTGATTTTTTTTGCTACAACTTTTTTGACTTTTTTGGTTTTCGGTTTTGTAACTTTTTAACTTTGGTTACTTTTTTCTTTTTACCTTTTTTTGCCATTTCTTTTTCTGATTTGCCTTTAAAGATTTTCTTTAAAATACTTTTCGTACTTATTTTGCTCATTTTTAAATTTTTCATGATCCGTAGGAGGATCCTTTTTCTCACTTATGTTTGGCCAGATTTCTGAAAACTTTTTATTAATTTCTAACCATTTTTCGCTTCCAGGTTCAGTATCAGCTTTTATAGCATCAACTGGGCACTCTGGCTCACAAACGCCACAATCTATACACTCATCCGGTTTAATTACAAGCATATTTTTACCTTCATAAAAACAATCAACCGGACAAACATCTACACAATCGGTAAGTTTACACTTAATACAATTATCGTTTACAATATAAGTCACTCTTTACTTTCCTCTTTTACTCTATGCTTAATATCTCCCATAGTTTTACTGTCAATGTACAAAAGTCCCGCTAATCTCCTCATAAGATTTGTTTCGTACATATCGGCATCTTTATTAGAGTAAATAATTGACCAAAGAGCCTCTACTATTTTAATTTTATCTTTTTCAGGTAAATTTTTAATTTCCCTTGTGAAATCTAGAATTTGATTTGAATTTTCCTCAATAATTTTTGCACCTTGGATAGTTTTTGTAATTTTTTCATTTTCTACACCCAACTCTAGAAGTGTTTTTTTAATTATTTCCTCTTCTTTGTCAGTGTAACTTTCATCTATTTTTGCAGCATGGATCAATAAGGCACAAACTTTCACTATAAAATTATTCTCTTCTTTTTTATCTGTCTTTTTGAAAAACATTAAATTAGCCTAACTTGAGATTTTTAAGAACTTTAAATGGATTTTCATTTGAAACTTTTTTGCTCTGTGTCTTTTTAAATTTTTTAACAGGATTATATTTAAAAAACATATCTTGTTCTTTATCATAAGTTTTATAACCCATTTTTTGTAATAATTTTTTAAAGTTCTCTTTGCTACAACCTAAAAGATTTAACATTTCAGGTATCATTTTTATTTCATTACTTTCTTTTGAAGTAGTATTAATTATTTGTACAAAGAGTCTTTCAAGAATATCTATTCTTACAAAAAGATTATCAAATTTTTCAAATCCACAGAGCAGCATAAAGTTTTTATTTTGAGAATCTTTATCTTCTAAAAAATTTAATCCAAAAGTTGGTGGTTTTAAATTATAGAATTTTTGATGAAAATTTTTCCACAATAAAGTTCTTAAAGATACAGCATCTGGTTTTATAAGTTGATAAAGGAATACATGGTATCTTCCAAATTTCACACCCAATTCTCTAAGTACTTTTCTATCTATTTGATCAAGATTTTTTAAATAATTAGAAACTTGTTCTCTTTTTAATACACCATTATTTTCATAAAGCTGATAAGCTAAAGCTTTAATCGATGATTTATCCACCTGTATATTTTTTAAATCAATTAAACTTTTCAAGACATTGATTATTTTTGAGTTTAGCCATTTTTGAATGAAATCATTTAGTTTTTGTTTTGGATTTTGTTCAATAATGTCATCAACAACTAATGTAAAATTAGGACTTAAATAATCATCCCCTGGTAACAGCCTAGCAATTGGAAATTCATTCCAATATATTTTAAAATCTTCCTTTAAATCAATTAATCCTGTGTCTATAATTGATTGAATTCTTTTATCAAATTCAGGTCCAATTGACTGTCTAGCAGCTTTTTTTAGTGACTTGATATCAGTTTCAAGAGAGCCTTTTTTTAAATCTAATTCTAATTTCAAACCTTTGATCTTACCGATAAACTGATCATCTATTTTAACGTCATTGTTCTGTAATATTTCAGTTTTGAATTCCATGTCTTGTTTTAAACCTCTTGCAAGTATACTTGCTCTTTTGTCGATAAAAGTCTTGGTGAGTTCTTCATGAAGTCTGTCAGAAAGTCTATCTTCTAAATGTTTTGTTTTTTCTATCCAATAATTTTGATTTTCTACCCAATTATTTTTATTTGAAACATAAGACCAAGTTCTTACATTTGCAATTCTATTTGACAAAGAATCTACATTTCCCTCTAATTTATCAAGTTTCATGAGCTGTAATCTCATGTAATCTTCTGAAATAAGACCTTTTTCACTGTTTAAAAATTTAAAAACATTTCTGATCACTTCATAATGATTGCCGTAGGTTTTTTTAACAAAATCAGGTATCTGACAACATTCCCATAATAATTTAAGAGTTCTTTCGTTAAATTCTAGATTATTTTTTTCATCTTTTATAAAATATTTTAGTGCTCTTTCATCCTCACATTCATGAACTTTTCTTAACCATTCCATTTGAGGTCTTTCCTCAAGACTTTTAATTAGTGAATTTGGGTTGTTAAAATTAAGATCAGAATTTCTCCAGTATAAAGTTCTTATTTCTTCAAATTTATGTCCTTCAATTAATTCTACTTCTTCAGGAGAAATTTCTTTGCAATCACCAGTTATTCCAAAACCACCATCATTTAAATATCTTCCAGCTCTTCCTGCTATTTGACCTATTTCAGATAAATTTAATTTTCTTAATTTTTTTCCATCAAATTTTTTAAGGTTTGAAAAATATACGTAATCTAGATCCATATTTATTCCCATTCCAATAGCGTCAGTGGCTACTAAAAAATCGACATCTCCAGATTGATAAAGCTCTACTTGAGCATTTCTCGTTTTAGGACTTAATGAACCCATAACGATAGCTGCCCCACCCTTTTGTCTTCTTATTAATTCTGCTATTGCATAAACTTCCTCCGCTGAAAAAGCTATAATTGCAGTTTTTCTATTTATTCTTGATATTTTTTTATGTCCAGCATAAGTGAGTTTTGACAATCTATCTCTATTAATAAATTCTATATCCTCGTTTAATTTAGATATGATGTTTTTAATAGTGCTAGAACCCATTAACATCGTAAGTTTTTCACCTCTTAAATTTAATAGTCTATCTGTGAATATGTGACCTCTTTCATGATCTGCACACATTTGGATTTCATCTATACCCACAAATTCTAAATGTTTTTCAATGGGCATTGATTCGACTGTGCACAAATAATATTTTGCGTTTGTAGGAATTATTTTTTCTTCACCAGTTATTAAAGCAACTTTGTCTATACTTATTTTTTTTATTACTTTATCGTAAACCTCTCTTGCTAATAATCTTAATGGGAAACCAATCATTCCGCTTTCAAAAGATAGCATTGTGTCAATTGCAAGATGAGTTTTACCTGTGTTTGTTGGACCAAGAACAGCTGTAATTTTATTTTTAGGCATTTCTATCTTTGGTGTATATTTTTTTTTACCTACCAGATATTGTTAGTGCTAAAGAACAAAAATAGACTAAAACATGACCGAATCGGAGGGTAAAAAGTTCTCATTTTTATATTAATATTAAAGAGAATATCATAATTGAGATTAATTCTATAATAGTAATTTAATAAAATAAAAATGACCAATAAACTTTGGGAAGCATCTTTAAAAGAGAAAAAAAATTCAAATCTTTATGCTTTTGAGAAATTTATTTCAAAAAAAATCAAAAAAAAATTTAATTTAAATTATAAAACTTTTTTAAATTGGACTGTTAAAAATTCACCTCTGTTTTGGAATTATTTCTGGGAATTTTCAGAAATTAAAGGATTGAAAAGTAAAAAAAAAATTAAAAAATCTAAAATATTTTATAAAAATTTATTTTTACCAGGTAGCAAATTAAATTTTGGTGAGAATTTATTATCAAAAAATAATAATGACAAGGCAATCACTTTTATAAGTGAAAATAGCTTTAGAGAACAAAAATCTTGGAGAGAATTAAATTTAACCACAGGCAAAATTGTAAAGTTTTTAAAACAAATTAAAATTAAAAAAGGAGACAGAGTTGCAGCTTATATGCCTAATACTATTGAGACAGTTGAAGCTTTTATAGCAGCAACTGCTATAGGAAGTATCTGGTCATCATGTAGTCCTGACTTTGGTATTAAAGGTGTTGTTGAAAGATTTTCTCAAATCAATCCGAGAGTTTTGTTCATTACAGATCAGTATTTTTATAATGGTAAAAAAATTAATGTTTTAGAGAGATTATCTGAAATTTTAAAATCTATTCCATCAATCAGAAATGTTGTGATTGTTAATTACCCTGGAAAAAAATATGTCACTAATCATAGTAAATATAAGAAAATAAAATTAATTAAATGGCGTGAGATTATTAAAAATCGATCTGAAAAAATAAATTTTAAAAAGTATGATTTTGAAAATGAGTTGGCTATTTTATATTCAAGTGGAACAACTGGAAAACCAAAATGTATTTGTCACAGAACTGGCGGAGTTCTTCTTCAGCATAAGAAAGAACACCAATTACATTGTGATATAAAAGAAAATGATAATGTGTTTTATTTTAGCACTTGTGGTTGGATGATGTGGAATTGGTTAGTTAGCTCGTTAGCTTCAAAAGCATCAATAGTCCTTTTTGATGGCTCTCCAATGTATAAAACAAGTGACTTACTTTTAAAAATAGCACAAAGAGAAAAAATTACTCTGTTTGGAATTAGTGCTAAATATATTGATGCTTTAAGGAAATTAGAACCTAATCTTAAATTTAAATATAAACTTCAAAAACTAAAAACAATATGTTCAACAGGTTCTCCTTTATCAAAAGAAGGTTTTAAATATGTTTATAAAAATATTAAAAAGAAAGTTCATCTCTCATCTATTTCAGGAGGTACAGATATTGTATCGTGTTTTGTTTTAGGAAATATATATCAGCCAGTAAATATTGGTGAAATACAAAATTCAGGTTTAGGTTTAGATGTTGATGTCTTTAACGATAGAGGCAAATCTTTAAAAAATTCTAAAGGTGAACTTGTTTGTAAAAATCCATTTCCATCAATGCCTCTTAAATTTTGGAATGATAGAAATGACGTAAAATTTAAAAAAGCTTACTTCAATAGATATAAAAATACTTGGCATCATGGTGATTATGCTGAAAGAAAAAATACTGACGGTTTTATTATACATGGAAGATCTGATACTACCCTTAATCCAGGAGGTGTAAGGTTAGGTACAGCTGAAATATATTCAGAGGTAGAAAAGTTTGAAGAAATTAAAGAAGCACTCGTAGTTGGTCAATCTTGGGATAACGATATAAGAATAATTCTTTTCGTTGTAATGACTAATGGATACGCACTTAATGATACTTTACTAAATAGAATACAAACTCAAATAAAAACAAATGCCTCACCTCGGCATGTCCCTAGTAAAGTAATTGTTGTAAAAGATATTCCAAGAACTAAAAGTGGTAAAATTGTTGAGCTTGCAGTTAAAAGTACTATAGAAGGAAGCATTGTTAAAAACAAAGAGGCCTTAGCAAATCCAGAAGTTTTAAAACAATACAAAAATTTGAAACAGTTAAGTTATTAAATGTTAAAAAATATAGTTAAAGATTTAAAACCATCTTCTACACTAGCAATCAATGAAGTTTCAAAAAAACTTGAAGATGAAGGAAAAAAAATATTTAAATTTGGTTTTGGGCAATCACCTTTTAAAGTTCCACAAGATGTTGTAGAGGAGCTTAAAAATAATGCATATCAAAATAAATATTTACCCATGCAGGGTCTTTTCGATCTAAGACAGTCTGTTGCAAAATACACATCAAAGAAAAAAAATTATCAATATAATTCTGAAAATGTCATCATAGGACCAGGCTCTAAAGAGTTGATGTTTTTACTTCATGTAATATTCGATGGTGAAATTATTTTACCTGCACCTAGTTGGGTTTCTTACGCCCCACAAGCAATATTAGGAAGAAACAAAATTAAAATATTACAAACAAAAAGAGAAAATAATTGGTTCCCTACAGCTCAAGAAATAGAGGAAGTAATATTAAAAGATAAAAATAAAAATTATTTATTATTTTTAAATTCCCCCAATAATCCTTCAGGGCAAGTTTGTGAAAATTTGGAAGAAATTTCTAATGTTGCAAATAAATATAATCTTATAATTTTATCTGATGAAATATATTCAGAATTAACTTTTATAAACAATTACAAGTCTATTTCAAACTTTTGCCCTGAAAAAACAATTATCAGCACTGGTCTAAGTAAGTGGTGTGGAGCTGGTGGTTGGAGATTAGGGTATTTTATTGTTCCAGAGGGTTTAAATAATTTAAAAAAAATGATTAATGTTTTGGCTAGTGAAACTTTTTCAGCAGTAAGTGCGCCTATTCAATATGCTGCAATAAAAGCTTATGAAAACAATCATAGTAAATACATTAATAAATCTAAAAATATTTTAAAGGCTGTTGGCAATTATGTTTATTTAAATTTAAAATCAAACAAAATTTTAATTAATGAACCTCAAGGAGGTTTCTACTTAATGCCTGAATTTTTAAATTCTAAATTTAAAACTTCATCAGAAATGTGTGAAAATATTTTAAATGAAACAGGTGTTGCATTATTACCTGGATCTGATTTTGGATTTTATGAAAGTAAAATGTTAACAAGATTAAGCTTTACTGATTTTGATGGAGAAAAGTTTATGAATAGTATTGAAGAAGATCAGTCTATTGATTTTGATATAATTAAAAAGTTAGCACCAAAGATTATAGAAGGTGTTGATAATTTAAAAAAATGGTCAGAAAATCTTTAAAATCACCCTGTACATCCATTATAATTTTTTGGTAAGATTAATTTATAAAAATAACGACATACAATTATAGAGAGGGGAAAATAATGAAAAAAATAATTACATCTCTATCAAGTGCTTTACTGATTTTATTTGCATCACTGTCATTAACTACAGTTGCTAAATCAGCCGAGTTCTTTACGATAGGAACTGGTGGACCTACTGGAGTATATTTCCAAACAGGTAACGCTATATGTAAAATGCTTCACAAATCAGCAATTAGTGCTGAGCATGGAAGAAAAAAAGGTACAGCTAAAGCATATAGATGTACAGCTCCATCAACAGGTGGTTCAAACTATAATATTGGACAAATAGCAGCTGGAGAATTTCAGTTTGGCGTAGCTCAATCTGACTGGCAATATCACGCAGTGAATGGTTCAAGCAAATGGGAAGGAAAACAGTTTAGTGATTTGAGAGCTGTGTTTTCAGTTCACAACGAACCTTTTCAAATTTGGGCCAGAAAAAAAGCAAGAATTAAAGATTTTGCTGACTTAGAAGGCAAAGTAGTTAACATTGGTAACCCTGGTTCTGGTCAGAGAGGAACTATGGAAGAATTAATGAAAGCTATGGGTGTTGATAATAGTTTCTTTAAATCAACTACAGAGCTAACTTCTTCAGAGCAAGTGAAAGCTTTATGCGATGGTAAAATCGATGCATTTGGTTATTCGGTTGGATTTCCAAATGGTGCAATGGAACAAGCAGCAACTTGTGCCGCTAAAGCATCTCCGATCAATTTGACCGGACCAGAAGTCCAAGGTTTAATTGATGGTGCTGATTATTATGCACAAGCTGTAATTCCTAAAGGCACTTATACTAAACAGAAAAAAGATGCTACTACATTTGGTGTTAAAGCAACAGTCGTAACTTCGGCAGATGTTTCTGAAGAATTAGTATACTTAGTTACAAAAGCAGTTTTTGAAAACTTTGATGATTTCAAAAAACAACATCCAGCATTTGGATTTTTGGAAAAGAAAAACATGATTAAAGACGGTTTATCTGCTCCATTACATCCTGGTGCAATTAAATATTACAAAGAAGCTGGATTAATGTAATCCAAGTTTTTTACTTTTTGAAAGGCCTGGTAATTTTTACCGGGCCTTTTTTTTATGGTATGAATATTTCTTATGAGTGACTCAATTAGCGCCAATATAAAAAATAAAATAAGCGAAGATTTATCACCAACTAGAAACATTACTGGATTTCATTTAAAGATCGTTTCTGCAATAGCCATCATTTGGTCCTTATTTCAACTTTGGTATGCATCACCATTTCCATTTATGTTGAATTTTGGAATGTTCAAAGGTTTACCTGCTAGAGCAATACATTTAGGATTTGCGTTAACTTTAGCATTTTTAATTTACCCAGTAGCAAAAGGAAAAAAGATTTCATTTTTTGACGTTATAATAAGTTTTGTGGGTGCTTTTTCTTGTCTCTATATTTATTTTTTTTATGATCAATTAGTAGAGAGGGGCGGTGTCCTTCTAAGTTTGAAAATCACTGATACATTTAATTTACCAGTAGAATTAATTTTGGGAGGATGTGGTATTTTAATCCTTCTAGAAGCCACAAGAAGAGCAATTGGATTACCTTTAGTTATAATTGCAACTTGTTTTTTATTATTTTCATATTTTGGAAGATATGCACCAGATATAATCTCTCATGGAGGTTTGTCTCTAAATAGATTGGTAGGATTTCAATGGTTGGATCAAGAGGCAATATTTGGAATCCCTATTGGAGTTTCTGTAGATTTTATTTTTCTATTCGTTTTATTTGGTGCCTTACTTGAAACAGCAGGTGGTGGTAAATATTTTTTAGACTTAGCTTTTGCAATGGTTGGTAAAATGAGAGGAGGACCAGCTAAAGCTGCAATTCTAGGTTCAGGAATGACTGGTTTAATTTCAGGATCATCAATTGCTAATACTGTAACCACTGGAACATTTACTATTCCAATAATGAAAAAAACAGGTTTCTCTAAAGAAAAGGCAGGCGCAATCGAGGTTTCATCATCTGTAAATGGACAAATAATGCCTCCTGTAATGGGTGCTGCAGCATTTGTGATGGCAAGTTTTATTGGAGTTACTTATTTTGAAATAGTTAAACATGCTTTTTTACCTGCAATTATTTCTTATATCGCTTTATTTTATATATCTCACTTAGAAGCTCTAAAATTAAATCTGAAAGGAATGAACGATGCTGATGTTCCTAATTTGAGAAAAACGTTTTTATCTGGAATTCACTTTTTAATTCCTATTTTTGTTTTAATTTATACTCTTGTTTATTTAAGGTTTACTGCTTCGTATTCAATTTTTTATGCAACAATTACTTTAATTTTAGTCAATCTAATTAATTTAATAATTAAAAATAATTATTCCAAAGACTCTTTTAAAGAATGGTTTAATCAAACAATCGTTGGTTTTGAAAAAGGAGCATTAAATATGGTAGCAGTTGGTATTGCAATTGCTACAGCTGGCATCATCGTAGGTGCAGTTGGCTCAACAGGCTTAAGTACAAACTTAATTATTGTTATCGAGTCTATTGCTAAAGATAACGTCACAATATTGTTATTTTTAACAATAATTTTATGTTTATTATTAGGAATGGGTTTACCAACTACAGCAAACTATGTTGTGGTTGCATCTTTGATGGCAACCGTTTTAGTTGATGTTGGTAATGCATCTGGATTTATTTTTCCACTGATAGCAGTTCATTTATTTGTTTTTTACTTTGGACTGATGGCAGATGTAACACCACCAGTAGGATTAGCGTCTTATGCAGCAGCGGGAATATCCGGAGGAGATCCATTAAGAACTGGAGTTCAAGCTTTTTGGTATAGTTTAAGAACAGGAATATTACCAATAGTCTTTTTGTTTAATCACGAACTTTTACTTATTGGTATTGAGAATATCTGGCATGGGCTTGTTGTTATTATAACATCATTAATCGGAATTTTAGTTTTTACATCAGCAACTCAAGGTTGGTTTATAAATAGACTTAAATGGTATGAGATAATTATTTTTTTAATCATTTCTATTTCTTTATTGTCTCCAGATTTTATTTTAAATAAATTTTATCCAAAATATAATTATGAAGAAATTAGTAAAATAAACTCATTAAAATTAGATTCAAAAAAAGAAATTCAAATTAAAGTAACAAGACCTAGTTTGTATGGAGAAAGGTATAAACTTTTTGTAATATCAAAAAATACTTTTGAAGATCATTTTACTCTTGAGGATTATGGGATTACTTTATTAGCACAGGATGAAAAAATAATAGTTGATAATTTAAAATGGAATGGAGAAGCAAAAAAAAATGGTTTTGAAATGGGAGACTTTATCAGTGAATTCAAAATTGAAAATTCTGCTAGACCATCAAAAAATATAGTTTATCCAATTGCTTTAATTGTGCTGGTAATTTGTGGATATTTTAATATCAGAAGAAAAGAATAAATTAACCGCCTGGACCAAAATTTGAGGGTTTGACTTTTAAAATTTTCCAAACTCCTGTTGCTGATGTTATAATTTTGTTGTTACATCTAAGCTCACAAAATAAAAATATCAATGTGTTGGTTTTTTTTAATATTTTTGTGTGACCAATAATTTCATCACCAACTTTTGAAGCGCCAATAAATTTAATATCTAACGAAATAGTTACACATGGAGCATTATCAGCAGATCTGTGAGCTGCAGTTCCAGCACCAGCATCTATTAATGCTGACAGATAACCCCCATGAGTTATTCCGGCAGCATTTAAGTGATTTTCATTTATGGTAGATTTGAATTCATATTCAGTTTCAGAAATGTTTCTAAACAAAACACCTCCATTGTGTCTCATGAACCCAGGGGTTAAACTTATTTGTTCAAATTCATTACTCATAAAATTTATAATACAATTGTTAATAGCAATATTATTAATGCAACCATTATAAAAAAGTAAATTACTGATTTTTGTAAAGAAATTTTTTTTATATGATCAAACATCTCAATTTATAATTATGTAATATTCTTATGAGTACTAAATTTAATAAAAATTTTTAAGATCTTATTCATTAATTTGTATATATATATACGAAATAAGAAAACTTGATTCAATCTGTTATCTCTTGGGATTGCAGACTCAAATCTTGCTTTATCTTGTTTTAATAAAAAAGGATTCAATCCAGTGATTTTGATGCCACAATAAATTTTAAATGCTAAAAAATTGTCAGGCATTGTCTTAACAGGATAATTAAAGGCAATTAAAGATTTCGCAGCCTCCCTATTGATAAAATATGCATGCGTAAGCACTGCATTTCTAACATTAACTATCTCATATCTGTCTTCCTTATCTAAAGGTTTTTTATAAAATTGCCATAATTCGCTTAATAAAATTATCTGTTTTTTAAATTTAAAATTTTTAATAATAAATTTTTTTAATTGTTCTGAAAATTTGTTTAAAAAAACTGCATCATCTTCAAAAATTAATGCATATTCTTCGTTTGTTTCTATAAATTTCTTATATACTTTTATATGACTTAATGAACAACAAATTTCAGCTGCATTCATATTAGTATTAATTGGATTAATAAATTTATTATCTTTAGATATCAAAAGATCTAGCTCGTTTTTTTTAATTTCCATCCCATCAACTGCGTCTACTATTTCAAAATTTTGTATGTTTTGTTTTTTAAGCTCTTTAACGATATTCTCTCTTCTTTCTGTTTCTCTTTTTAAATTAACTACGTAAATTTTAAATTTATCTAACACAGACTTATCCTTTTTTGGTGGACCGCCCAGAACTCGAATCTGGAATCTCCCGGTTCGTAGCCGAGCGCCTTATCCAATTTGGCCAGCGGTCCATTATTAATTATGCAAATAACTTAAAGTTACAGCTTTTTTTTTGTTTTTATTAACAAATTTTGTTCAATTAAAACACAGGTTTGCATAAAAAGATTAATTAATGTGATAAAATAACATAAAAATATAATTTATTTGGGTGTATAAGCCTCTTTAAATAATGAGCGAAAAACTACTTGTTCCTGACATTGGTGATTTTGAGAATGTTGAGGTCATAGAATTACTTGTAAAGCCTGGAGATACAATCAAGGAAAATGATCCAATAGTTACAATTGAAAGTGATAAATCTAGTGTTGAAATCCCATCAACTATTTCAGGAAAAATTGATACCATTAATGTTAAAGTAGGCGATAAAGTTTCAAAAGGTGATTTACTTTTAAGTATAAGCAATTCAAAAAAAAGTCTTAAAGAGAGTAATCTTCCTAAAGATACAGAAAATATTATTAAACAAGCCGAAGAAGCCATGGCTGTGAATAAAGAGGAGCAAGTAAATGTTTCAGAGCCAGTTAAAGAAAAAAAACAATCTATAGTTCAAGTTACAAATGGATTGGATATAGATCCTTTAGAAACTCAAGACTGGCTAGAGTCTTTATCCGCTGTAATTTCAAAAGACGGAAATCAAAGAGCTCATTTTTTAATTAAGGAATTAATTAACAAAGCCTATCGTGAAGGAGCAAATATCCCTTACACGCAAAATACTCCGTATATTAATACCATTCCTCCTGAGGCTGAAATAAAATCAAATGGAGATCAAAATATTGAAAGAAGAATAAGATCTCTGATCAGATGGAATGCAGCCGCAATGGTAGTAAGAGCCAACAAAAAATTTCCAGAATTAGGTGGACACATAGGAACTTTTGCATCTGCTGCAACTTTATATGATGTTGGAATGAATCATTTTTGGAGAGCAAAAAATAACAAATTTGGAGGTGATCTGATATATTTTCAAGGACATAGCGCACCCGGAATGTATGCTAGAGCATTTTTAGAGGGAAGATTAAGCGAGAAACAATTAGATTGCTTTAGACAAGAAGTAAAACCTGGAGGATTATCTTCATACCCTCACCCGTGGCTGATGCCAAATTTTTGGCAATTTCCAACTGTTTCGATGGGGTTAGGACCAATGCTTGCAATTTATCAAGCAAGATACATGAAATATTTAATCAATAGAGGATTGATTAAAGATGAGGGAAGAAAGGTCTGGGCCTTTTTAGGAGACGGTGAAATGGATGAACCAGAATCCATGGGTGCAATTGGATTAGCGGCCAGAGAAAAATTAGATAATTTAATTTTTGTAATTAACTGTAATCTCCAAAGACTTGATGGCCCTGTAAGAGGAAATGGAAAAATTATTCAAGAACTTGAAGGTAGTTTTAGAGGTGCTGGATGGAATGTAATAAAAGTTATTTGGGGTTCATACTGGGACTCATTGTTAGCTAATGACAAAACTGGTCAATTAGTAAAAATTATGAATGAAACTGTAGATGGTGAATACCAGGCTATGAAAGCAAGAGATGGTGCATATGTGCGAGCAAAGTTTTTTGGAAAAAACCCAGATACTTTGGAGATGGTTTCATCTATGTCAGATAAAGATATTTGGAGATTAAATCGAGGAGGACACGATCCCCATAAGGTATATGCAGCTTATGATAAAGCTATTAATAACCAAGGAAGTCCAACAGTTATTATTGCAAAAACAATCAAAGGATATGGAATGGGAAAAACAGGTGAAAGTGTAAACACTACTCACCAAACCAAAAAATTAGATGTGGATGATCTTATGTATTATAGAGATCGTTTTGATGTTCCTCTAACTGATGAACAAGTTAGAAATATAGAATACTTTAGGCCTGATGAGAAATCCCCAGAGATTAAATACATAAAAGAGAGAAGACTTAAATTGGGAGGTTATTTGCCAGAGAGATCAACCTTTGCAAAACCTATTAAAGCGCCATCAAAAGATATTTTTGATTTTATGAAAGTTTCAACTGGTGAAAAAGAAATGTCTACTACAATGGCTCTCGTAAGAATGTTAACTAATTTGTTAAGAGATAAAAATATTTCGCCTAGATTAGTTCCAATTATCCCAGATGAAGCAAGAACATTCGGTATGGAAGGATTTTTTCAAAAAATTGGAATATACGCTCACGAAGGACAGAAATATGAGCCCGAAGATGCTGCACAACTAAGTTCTTATAGAGAAGATAAAAGTGGACAGGTACTTGAAGAAGGAATTAATGAGGCAGGAGCGATGTCTTCTTGGATAGCAGCTGCAACTGCTTACACAAATCATGATATTGAAATGATTCCAATATACATTTTTTATTCTATGTTTGGATTTCAAAGAATTGGAGATTTAGCCTGGGCTGCTGGAGATAGTCAGGCTAGAGGTTTTTTAGTTGGTGCAACAGCTGGAAGAACTACATTAGCTGGCGAAGGATTACAACATCAAGATGGACATAGTCATTTGATTGCATCAACAATTCCTAATTGTGTAACTTATGATCCTACATTTCATTATGAATTAGCAACTATTTTCAGAGAAGGTCTAAGAAGAATGCATGAGAAGAAAGAAAATGTTTTTTATTATATTACAACAATGAATGAAAATTATCCACATCCTGAAATGCCTAAGGATAAAAATTGCGAAGAAGGAATTCTAAAAGGAATGTATAAGATAAAAGAATTTAATAAATATAAAAAAACCAAACTTCAACTTTTAGGTTCAGGAACGATATTAAGAGAGATGATGTCAGCAGCTGAAATTTTACAAAACGACTATCAAATTGATAGTGAAATATGGAGCGTTACAAGTTTTAATGAGTTAAGAAAAGATGGAATGGAAGTTGAAAGATATAATCTTTTAAATCCAGATAAAACTCCTAAAAAATCATATGTAGAGCAATGTCTTGGAAGTACCGAAGGTCCAATTATGGCAGCATCTGATTACATGAGAATGAATTCTGATCAAATAAGACCTTACACAAACAATAAGAGCTTCTATTCGTTAGGTGCAGATGGTTTTGGAAGAAGTGATACTAGAAAAAATTTAAGAAAATTCTTTGAGGTAGATAAAGAACATTTAGTTGCATATGGATTAAGTGTTTTAGCGAAAGAACAATTGATAGCTTCAAAATATGCGAAAGATGCTATGAAAAAATACAAAATTGATGGCGATAAACCTATGCCAACAAAACTATAATGTCAGAAATTGAAATTAAGGTACCAAATATAGGAGATTTTAAAGATGTTGAGGTTATTGAGGTATTAGTAAAAAAAGGTCAATCAATTAAAAAAAATGACCCTTTAATTACAATAGAAAGTGACAAGTCTAGCGTAGAAATACCATCTAGTTTTGAAGGTAAAATTTCTAACTTAAACATAAAAATCGGAGATAAAGTGTCCGAAGGAGATTTAATTTTAACTTTAGAAAAATCGTCACAGATAAAT
The DNA here is from genome assembly GCA_902588925.1 of uncultured Pelagibacteraceae bacterium. Lineage (GTDB taxonomy): Bacteria > Pseudomonadota > Alphaproteobacteria > Pelagibacterales > Pelagibacteraceae > Pelagibacter. Next base: position 151,678 of record CACIRB010000001.1, read on the forward strand.
CAAAAGGATGAAGAGAAACCAATATTAGAAAAAGAGTTTAAAAAAATTGAAGTAATAAAACCTGAAATTCAACAACAAACTAAAGTTTTAAATAATGTATCTAATATTTCATCAGCAAGCCCGAAAGCCAGAAAATTTGCTAGAGAACTTGGTGTAGATATAAAAAAAGTTTTAGGAAGTGAGAGAGATGGAAGAATAGTTGAAGACGATATAAAACAATTTGTAGCATTAAGATCAAACCATAAGGCTGAAGTCGTTGAGGAAAAAAAACCAAATAAAATTAAAAATGAATTTGAGCATTCAGATTTTGGTGAAATAGAGATCAAAGATATACCAAGAGTAAAAAAATTATCATCAAAGTATTTAACAAATTCATGGACCACTATACCTCATGTTACAAATCATGATGAGGCTGATATTACAGAAATGGAAAGCTTTAGAAATTCTTTGACTGATATTTATACAGGAGAAAAAATTAAAATTACTCCTTTAGCATTTATTGTAAAAGCTTTAGTTGCCTCGTTAAAAAAATTTCCAAGTTTTAATTCTTCTATTGATGAAATTGAAACAGGCAAAATGACAATGAAAAAATATTACCACATAGGTATAGCTGTAGATACTCCAAATGGACTAATGGTTCCAAAAATTAGAAATGCTAATAATAAAAAAATTTCTCATATCAGTAGAGAGTTAAGGGAGGTAAGTGAGCTTTGTAGAAGTTTAAAAATAGATAAAAAGGAATTGTTTGGTGGTTCAATGACTATTACTAGCCTAGGAGGAATAGGTGGTTCATTTTTTACACCAATAATAAACTATCCTGAAGTAGCAATTTTAGGAGTAGGTAGATCAGAGAAAAAACAAATTTATATTAATGGAAAGTTTCAAATTAGAACAATGCTGCCGATTTCTTTGTCTTATGATCATAGAATCATTGACGGTGCTGAGGCTGCAAGATTTAACAATGACCTTAAAGAAAACTTAGGCAAAAATTTTGCCTACAAGCTAGCTGTATAATCAAAAATGTCTAAGTCCATTTCCCTATTTAGTGCTTTGTTATGCACTTTTATATGGGGTACAACCTTTATTGCTCAAGATACTGGGATGGACAATATTGGTCCTTTTACATTTAATGCAGTCAGATTCTTTGTTGGTTTTTTAGCTATTACCCCACTCGTAATTTTATTTGAGTTAAAAAATTTTAAATCAGAATTTAAAACAGATAAAAAAACATTTATAATTTATGTGTCTTTAATAGGACTATCCTTATTTTTAGGTTCTGCATTACAACAGGTTGCTTTGCTCTATACAGATGTTGCAAATGCAGCCTTTTTTACTATCTTTTATGTGCCTATGGTGCCTATCATAATTTATCTGTTTGGAAAAAAATCAATTCACTGGAGTGTTTGGCCTTCAGTAATTTTGTGTTTAATTGGAGGATATTTATTAACAAATTTTTATGATGCAACTGTTAGGTTGGGTGATACTTTAGTTGTACTTGGAGCTCTATTTTGGAGCACACACATTATATTTACTGGTATTATTATTTTTAAATATAGTCTTCCACTTACAATTGGAGCAATTCAAACTTTAATCGTAGCTGTTTTATCTTTTTTAATTGGAATTCTTTATGAAGAATTTGTTTGGAACAACATTCTAATGGAAATATATTCTATATTGTATGCTGGAATATTATCTGGAGGATTTGCATTTGTATTACAGATTTATGCACAAAAAAATATCACACCTGCACCAGCAGCAATTATTTTCTCTCTTGAGGGTGTATTTGCAACTGTAGCGGCATGGTTTGTTTTAAATCAAGTATTAGATATAAATAATATACTTGGATGCTTTTTTATTTTGTGTGGAGTTTTATTATCACAATTACTCCCTCTTATAAAAAGAGCAAAAATTTAATAAATTAAACTAAACAATACTAAAGCAATTATTATTCTATAAATTACAAATGCATTCATAGAAAACTTATTTATAAAAATTAAAAAATATTTAACTGTTAAAAAAGAAAAAATAAAAGAAGATATAATTGCAATTATTACCAAATAATTAAATTCCGTTGGTTGATTAAAAATATCTTTTAAACTAAGTACACTTGCACCAGCTAATGCTGGGATAGATAGTAAAAAAGATATTTTACTCGAATCCACTCTATTAAATTTCAAAATCCTTGCGGCTGTTATTGTAACACCCGCTCTGCTTACCCCTGGTATTAAAGATAAAATTTGCATTATTCCTATAAATAGAATTGATTGAATATTTAAATTTGAAGAAATTTTTTTATCAAAGCGACTTTTGTCTGATATATATAAAACAATTGCAAATATTAAAGTTGTCCACGCAATAGTTTCAATGTTTCGTAAGCTGTAAATTAATCCTGTGGTATATAAAATATATCCAAAGATTAATAATGGAATAGATCCAATAATAATTAAACTTATTAATCTCTTATTTTTATTGATGTTTAATAGCTCTTCTTTGAAATAATAAACTATTGCAATAAGAGATCCTAAATGAAGACTAATATCAATTAGTAATGAGCTAGATTTGAATTCATATAAACTTGAAACTAAAATTAAATGTGCAGAAGAACTTATTGGAAGAAATTCTGAGATCCCTTGAATTGCTGAAAGGATTAAAACTTCTATAATATTCTGAAACATCATTTCTTCGTAGCTTATAAAGTTTATATTTCAAACAATACGATTTGATCATAGTAGCTATGCATTTATTAGAAACCTGTTTATTTATAACAAAAATGAGAGATTAAAGGTCAATAAATATGACCTATTTAATGCTTTATTAAATAAAATCATTATATAATTTGCCGAAAATTGTATTTTTTATGACTGAAAAAATGTTAAAATTTGTAAAAATAGGTCAACAAACTCCACCTAAAAGGGAAATTGATCAAAGAAAAAAGGATTTTAACGAGATATATGACGAATATATCAATGAAAAGGCTAAAGAACAATCAAGTAGATGTTCTCAGTGTGGAGTTCCATTCTGTCAGGTTCATTGTCCTTTAAGTAACAATATTCCAGATTGGCTAAAGTTAACTGCGGAGGGAAGATTAAAAGAAGCATACGAGCTTTCCCAAAGCACTAACAATATGCCTGAGGTTTGTGGAAGAATATGTCCGCAAGATAGATTATGTGAGGGGAATTGTGTAATTGAACAGTCGGGTCATGGAACAGTTACAATTGGTTCTGTCGAAAAATATATAACAGATAACGCTTGGGAACAAGGTTGGGTTAAACCAATTGAAGTTACAAATGAAAAAAATCAAAGTGTTGGAATTATAGGAGCTGGTCCTGCTGGATTAGCGGCGGCAGAACAGTTAAGAAAAAATGGGTATAAAATTACAGTTTACGATCGTTATGATAGAGCTGGAGGATTGTTAATATATGGAATTCCAAATTTTAAATTAGAAAAAGAAATAGTTGAAAGACGAACAAAACTTTTAAAAGATGGTGGAATAGAATTCATACAAAATTTCGAAGTTGGCAAGGATGCAAGTTTAGAGCAATTAAGAAAAAAACATGATGCAGTATTAATTGCAACAGGAGTTTACAAAGCAAGAGAAGTTAATTTACCAGGTAATGATTTAGATAATATTTTTCCAGCAATGGATTTTCTTACAGCATCAAACAAGAAAGGATTGGGTGATGAGGTTGAATTATTCGACAAGGGAATTTTAAATGCAGAAGGAAAAGATGTTGTTGTAATTGGTGGAGGTGATACAGCAATGGATTGCGTAAGAACTTCAGTAAGACAAAAAGCAAAATCAGTAAAATGCTTGTACAGAAGGGATAAAGAAAATATGCCTGGTTCAGCGAGAGAAGTTGCAAATGCTGAAGAAGAAGGTGTTGAATTTGTGTGGTTATCTAGTCCTAAAGAATTTAAAGGAACTAATAAGGTAGAAAATTTAGTTGTAGATCAAATAAAGTTAGGTGAACCAGATGAAACTGGAAGAAGGAAACCTGAAGTACAAGAGGGATCAAGCTATGAAATAAAAGCAGATATGGTTATTAAAGCTCTTGGATTTGATCCTGAGGATTTACCTAATTTATTTGATAGCAATGAACTTCAAGTTACAAAATGGGGAACAATAAAGACTGATTTCGATACTATGGAAACTAATCTAAGTGGTGTTTTTGCTGCTGGGGATATAGTTAGAGGAGCTTCATTAGTTGTTTGGGCAATTAAAGATGGGAGAGACGCAGCGAATTCTATAAAAAATCATTTAGAAACAAAATCCAAAAATGAAAAAAAAGTAGCTTAATGAAAACCTATAAAAAAAATTTTGATCTACTTAAGAAAAATAATGTCTATTCTGAGGATATGGAACATGATGCTTGTGGAGTAGGTTTAATAGCTTCAACAGAGGGAAAAAAATCTAGGAATGTAGTTGAATATGGAATTGAAGCTCTAAAAGCAGTTTGGCATAGGGGTGCAGTAGATGCCGATGGCAAAACAGGAGATGGAGCTGGAATTCACGTAGAAATTCCAAAAGATTTTTTTATTGAGAAAATTGAGGTTACAGGACATACGCATGATAGTTCTGATATCTGCGTAGGAATGATTTTTCTTCCACGTAATGACTATGCAGCACAAGAGAGCTGTAAAACAATTGTTGAAAGCGAACTAACGAAAAATGATTTTAATATTTATGGATGGAGACAAGTTCCTGTTAATCCAAAGGTTTTAGGTGAAAAAGCTTTTCAAACTATGCCTGAGATTATTCAAGTACTTTTTAAATCTCATAATAAAGAACTTACAAATAAAGATTTGGAGAGAAAAATTTATGAGACAAGAAGAAAAATAGAAAATGAAGCTTTCAAAAAATCATTGAATAATTTTTATATTTGTTCGTTAAGTTCAAAGTCAATTATTTACAAAGGAATGTTTTTAGCCGAAGCAATTTCAGAATTTTATCTAGATTTAAATGATGAAAGATTTGTATCAAGATACGCAATATTTCATCAGCGGTTTTCAACCAATACAGCTCCAAGTTGGAATCTTGCTCAACCATTCAGAGCAATTGCACATAATGGAGAAATTAACACTTATAGGGGAAATAAAAATTGGATGAAAGTTCATGAACAAGAAATGAATAGTCCATTATTTGATAATGTAGAAAATCTTAAGCCAGTTATTCAACAAGGAGCCTCAGATTCTGCAGCCCTAGATAATGTTTTCGAATTATTAAATATTTCAGGTCAACCTGCACCATTGGCTAAACTAATGTTAGTTCCTGATGCATGGTCCAAGAAAAATAAAACTTTGCCAAAAGATCATCAGCAATTATTTAACTTTTTAAATAGCACGATGGAACCTTGGGATGGACCTGCTGCTATAGCTGGAACTGACAACGAGTGGGTTATTGCTGCGAATGATAGAAATGGACTAAGACCTTTAAGATATGCAATCACTAAGGATAAATTATTGTTTGCAGGCTCAGAAACTGGGATGATTGAGCTAAATGAAAAAAGAATTTTATCAAAAGGAAGATTAGGTCCTGGAGAAATTATTGGAGTAAGAATTGAAAAAGGAAAAGTATTTACTAATAAACAAATTAAGGATTATTTAGCAAAAGAGTACAAGCATTTTAATTCACAAATTATTGATTTAGATGACAAGCTAACGATTGAGCATGAAAAAAATTCTTATTCAGGTGATGATTTAAGAAGAAGACAATATACTTTTGGAATTAGTTTAGAAGATCTTGAATTAATTTTACACCCTATGGCAGAGGATGCAAAAGAGGCAACAGGGTCTATGGGTGATGATACTCCTTTAGCTGTGCTATCAGATAAATATAGACCTCTTTATCATTTTTTTAGACAAAATTTTAGTCAAGTTACAAATCCACCAATAGACTCGTTGAGAGAAAATAAAGTGATGAGTCTAAAAACAAGATTTGGAAATCTTGGCAATATTCTAGATTTTGATAACTTAACAAAACAGAATATTTATGTTCTTAATAGCCCAATCTTATCTAATTCTCAGTTCGAAAAATTCATTGATTTTTTTGGAAACAACTCAGCAATAATTGATTGTACCTTTGCAGAAAATAATAGTTTGTATGATGCTATTAAAACAATTCAAAAAGATGCAGAAATTGCTGTTAGACAGGGTGTTACGCAATTAATTCTTAGCGATAAAGATTTGTCAATCTCAAAACTTCCAATTCCGATGCTACTTGCAGTTGGTGCAATTAACTCGTATTTAATTGAGAAAAAATTAAGAGGCTATGTGTCAATCAATGTCCAATCTGGAGAAGCATTAGATACACACTCTTTTGCAACTTTAATTGGTGTTGGAGCAACAACGGTCAATCCTTATTTGGCATTTGATAGCTTATATCAAAGATTTGAAAAAAAATTATTTGGAAAGTTTAGTTTTGAAGAATGCGTTGAAAGATACATTAAATCTATCAATGCAGGTTTATTAAAAATCATGTCTAAGATGGGTATCTCTGTTTTAAGTTCTTACAGAGGTGGATGCAATTTCGAGACTGTTGGATTAAGTAGAACTATTGTTTCGGATTATTTTCCAGGAGTTGTGTCTAAAATTTCTGGTATTGGACTTACTGGTATTGAAAAAAAAATAAGAGCAATTCATAAAGAAGCATTTGAAAGCACTGATACAATCCTTCCTATCGGAGGGATTTATAGATATAGAAAAAATGGAGAAACACACCAATACCAAGGGAAACTTATACATTTACTCCAAAGTGCAGTTGGTTCTAATTCTTATGACGCTTATAAAAGATATGCGGAGGGTATTTATAATTTACCACCAATAAATTTAAGGGACTTAATTGATTTTAGAGAAAAAAAATTAAAGGGATCTATAGATATTTCAGAAGTAGAACCAATAGAAAATATTTTAAAAAGATTTGGAAGCGGAAGCATGTCTCATGGTGCTTTATCTAAAGAGGCACATGAAACTTTGGCTACAGGTATGAATAGAATTAAAGGAGCTTCTTGTAGTGGTGAAGGTGGTGAAGATGAAAAAAGATTTAAAGTTTTAGATAATGGAGATAGCGCAAACTCTAGAGTAAAACAAATTGCCTCAGCAAGATTTGGTGTAACAGTTAATTATTTAAATAATTGTAATGAGATTGAAATAAAAATTGCACAAGGTGCAAAGCCCGGAGAAGGTGGACAACTTCCAGGCTTCAAAGTAACTGATGAAATAGCAAAGTTAAGACACTCAACACCTGGAGTAACACTAATTTCTCCTCCACCACACCACGATATTTATTCAATTGAAGATCTTGCACAGCTTATTTATGATTTAAAACAGATTAATCCAAAAGCAAGAGTTGGAGTAAAACTGGTTGCATCCTCAGGAGTTGGGACTATTGCTGCAGGAGTTGCTAAAGCAAAAGCAGATATAATACTAATTTCAGGACATAATGGCGGAACTGGAGCTACACCGCAAACAAGTGTAAAATACGTAGGTATACCATGGGAGATGGGATTAACAGAGGCTAATCAGGTTTTAACATTAAATAATCTTAGACACACAGTTACACTCAGAACTGATGGAGGAATTAAAACAGGTAGAGATGTTGTTATAGCAGCCATGATGGGAGCAGAAGAGTATGGAGTTGCAACAACTGCTTTAGTTGCAATGGGATGCATAATGGTAAGACAATGTCATTCAAATACATGCCCCGTTGGTGTCTGTACTCAAGATGAAAAATTAAGAGAAAAATTTACCGGAACACCAGATAAGGTTGTTAATCTATTTACGTTTATAGCAACTGAGGTTAGAGAAATTTTAGCTAAATTAGGCTTTAAATCATTAAATGACATTATAGGTAGAACTGACTTACTTAAACAAGTTAGCAAGGGTTCACCTAATTTAGATGACTTAGATTTAAATCCTTTGTTTGTTCAAGCAGATTCTGGAAACAATGCTAGATATTGTGAAAGCCAAGAAATTAATTCGGTGCCAGATACTCTAGATCAAGAACTATGGCCTGAGATTGAAAAAGCTTTAGATAATTCTGAAAAAATTGAAAAAGAATATTTAATTAAAAATACTCACAGAGCAGTTGGAACAAGAATTTCTCACCATTTATATAAAAAATATGGTTATGAAAAACTTGATGATAATTTTTTAGTATTAAATTTTAAAGGGTCAGCAGGTCAATCTTTCGGAGCCTTTTCATCCAAAGGTTTGAAGTTAGTATTAAAAGGTGATGCAAACGATTATGTTGGCAAAGGTCTTTCAGGAGCTACAATTTCTATAAGACTACCAGAGGAAAGTAACTTAGTTTCGAATGAAAATACTATTTTAGGAAATACAGTTCTATACGGAGCAACATCTGGAAAACTTTTTGCAGCTGGTCAAGCTGGCGAAAGATTCTCTGTAAGAAATTCAGGCGCGGTTACGGTTATTGAGGGATGTGACTCTAATGGTTGTGAATATATGACTGGTGGAACTGTAGTAATTCTTGGAGATGTTGGAGATAACTTTGCTGCTGGTATGACAGGTGGTATGGCATTTATCTATGACAAGTCAGAAGAATTTGAAAAAAAAGTAAATCCAGAATCAGTTGTTTGGCAGAATGTTGAAACAGATTATTGGAAAGAAAATTTAAAAAATTTAATCAAAGAACATCATGAAGAGACAGGATCTTTGTTATCTAAAGAAATAATTGAAAATTATGATAATGAAATTAATAATTTCATTCAAGTTTGTCCTAAAGAAATGTTAGATAAACTAAAAAACCCTATCAGTTTAAAAAAAGTTATAAAAGAAGTTAGTTAATTAATAATTTTAATTCCTTTAAAATTATATTAAGCCATTTCTTATTTGATAGACTATGATCACCTTTTTTTACAATAATTAATTTCTTTTTAGCCCTTGGAAATAGTTTTAAAACTTTTCTAGAATAACTTACAGGTACAGCCTCATCATATTGACCATGCACCATTGTAATATTAATTTTTGAATTTATTTTTTTATTTAAAACTCTATTTTTTCTTCCGTCTTTTAAAAGCTGATAAGTGATTGGATATTCATAATTCCCATGATTTAGATGATATATGCCTTTTTTGATCGTTTCTTGCTTCATTTTTTTGGTGAATTTTTTCCACATTAAATTTTCTAAAAACTCAGGTGCCGATCCAATACCCAAAAATCCTTTAATTTTTTTTTTAAATTTTTGGAATTGCCTTAGAGCAATCCATGCACCCATGCTGGAACCAATGATATAAAAATTATTATTTTTTATGTATTTCTTTATTAATATGGAAGTTTCTTTACTCCATTTTGAAATATTTCCATTTGTAAATTTACCTGTAGATTTTCCATGACCAGAATATTCTAAAGCAAGAAAACTTATTTTATTTTTGATTGCAAAACTTAAAAAAGCTTCTGGTTTTTTCCCCTCAAGATCTGACATAAATCCATGTAAGAAAACTATGAATGGAGAATTTTTATAAATTTTACAAATATGTCTAATTTTCTTAGTCTTTGAAATTTTGTGGAATCTGAAATTTGCCATAATCGTTTATAAGAATTGCTAATTAATATATAATCATATCAAATGTCATCTAATTTAAAAGTTTTGCAAGTAATCCCAAAACTTGGATATGGTGGTGCAGAGACTGGTTGTTATGATATTGCTCACTATTTGCCAGAAAACGGTTGTAAATCATTTATAGTTACTAGTGGTGGCGAGTTGCTTAAATTTGTAGATAAAAATAAAGTAAAAGTTTTTAGACTTCCAGTTCAAAGTAAAAACCCAATAATAATTTTAATTAATGCAATAATTTTAACTTTTATCATTTTATTTAATAATATTTCGATAGTACACGCTAGAAGCAGAGCGCCTGCATGGTCTTGTTTAATAGCCTCTAAGATAACAAGTAGAAAGTTTGTGACTACATTTCATGGAACTTATAATTTTAAAAGTAGTTTAAAAAAATTATATAATTCAGTAATGGTTCGATCTGACTTAATTATTGCAGGGTCAAATTTTATTTTTTCACACATCAAAGAAAATTATTCAAATTACTTAAATCAAAAAAAAAAATTATTAGTAGTATTTAGAGGAATTAATGTTGATTACTTTGACCCTACCACAAAACTTGAAACTGAAGAGAAAAAATTATTAAAACAATGGGAAATAGAAAAAGATAAAAAGATTATACTTTTGCCTGGTAGATTAACTACCTGGAAGGGACAAGAGGTATTTATTGAAGCAATCAATCTTGTAAATATTGAATTAGGTTATGAGGCATTTTATGCTGTTATCCTTGGAAGTGATCAGGGAAGAGATTTGTATAAAAAAAAACTAATAAGGCTTTCAGAACAATATAGGTTGACTAAACAGCTAAGATTTATTGATCACTGTAAAGATATGGCATTAGCTTACAAAGTTTCTGATATAATTGTTTCAGCTTCTATTGAACCAGAAGCTTTTGGTAGAGTTTCCGTAGAGGCCCAATCTATGGAAAAACCAATAATTGCAAGTAATATTGGAGGATCTAATGAGACTGTCGTTGATGAAAAAACAGGCTATTTATTTAAAGCGGGTGACGCAAAGTCTTTAAGTCAGAAAATTTTGAAAACTCTGACAATTGACGAAACTCAATTAAAATTAATTGGTATTGAGGGAAGAAAAAATATAGTTCAAAAATTTAATGTTGAAAAAATGTGCTTTTCTACTTATTCAGAGTATAAAAGATTAATAAATTAAATGCCTATAATTACATTACCTGATGGAAATAATATTGATTTCCCAAATAAAGTTACTGGATTAGAAGTAGCAGAAAAAATTAGCAAATCATTAGCTAAACAAGCAATGGTGATAAGTGTAGATGGCGAGTTAAAAGACTTAGAACATTTAATTGAGAAAGACTGTTCGGTAAAAATTTTTACATCTAAAAATCCTGAGGGCCTAGAAACCATTAGACACGATACTGCTCACATATTAGCAATGGCAGTGCAAGAATTGTTTCCAGGAACACAAGTTACGATTGGCCCTGTAATTGAAAACGGATTTTATTATGATTTTGCTAGAAAAGATCCGTTTACAGAAGATGATTTAACAAAAATTGAAAACAAAATGAAAGAAATTGTTGATCGAGACGAGATTACCAAAAGGGAAGTTTGGGACAGAAATAAAGCTGTAGATCATTTTAAAAAAAAAGGTGAAATCTATAAAGCTGAGTTAATCGAAGCAATACCGGAGAATGAAGATGTTTCAATTTATTTTCATGGAGATTGGCATGATCTTTGTAGAGGACCACATCTTTCATCAACAGGTAAAATTGGAAAACACTTTAAATTAATGAAAGTTTCAGGAGCTTATTGGAGAGGTGATTCAAACAATGAAATGTTACAAAGAATTTACGGTACAAGTTGGGCCTCTCAAAAAGATTTGGATGAATATTTAAAAAGAATAGAAGAGGCGGAAAAAAGAGATCATAGAAAAATAGGAAAAGAAATGGACTTGTTTCATTTTAGAGAAGAAAGTCCAGGCTCAGTTTTTTGGCATGAGAGAGGATGGGCATTGTTTCAAAAGTTAATTAATTATATGAGGAGTAGACAAGATGCTGCTGGATACAAAGAGGTAAATACTCCTGAAATTTTAGATCGACAATTGTGGGAAAAATCTGGTCATTGGGGAAAGTATGGAGAGAATATGTATACATCAGAAACTCCTGACGAAAAAGTTTTTGCAATAAAACCAATGAATTGTCCTGGACATGTACAAGTATTTAATCAAGGTTTAAAAAGTTATCGAGATCTACCATTAAGATATGCAGAGTTTGGCAAAGTTCATCGTTATGAACCATCGGGTGCTTTACATGGTTTACTTAGAGTTAGGGCTTTTACCCAAGATGATGCTCATATTTTTTGTACTGAAGAACAAATAACAAGTGAATGTTTAATTGTTACTAATTTAATACTAGATATTTATAAAGATCTTGGTTTTGAAAATGTAATTTTAAAATATGCAGATCGACCAGAGGTTAGAGTTGGAGATGATGAAGTTTGGGACAAGGCAGAAGCTTCACTTCTTGAAGCAGTTAAAGCCTCTAAGTTAGAATATAGTATTAATAAAGGGGAAGGAGCTTTCTACGGACCAAAAATTGAATTTGTTTTAAGAGATGCTATTGGCAGAGATTGGCAATGTGGAACCTTACAAGTTGATTTAAATTTACCTGGAAGACTAGATGCATCATATGTTGATAAAGACGGAACAAAAAAAGTTCCTGTTATGCTTCATAGAGCTCTGTTTGGTTCTTTAGAAAGATTTATTGGGATATTGATTGAAAATTATGCTGGAAAATTTCCTTTTTGGATTTCACCTTTACAGACAATGGTAATTCCAATTTCAGAAGAATTTAATGATTATGCAATAGAAGTTTCAAAAAAAATTAAAGATGCAGGTATAAGTTCTGCAGTTGATATTAAAAATAATAATTTAAACTATAAAATTAGAGATCATTCTTTAGCAAAAATACCTCTTTTATTAATTTGTGGTAAAAAAGAAGTTGACTCCAATTCAGTAACGATTAGAAGGTTAGACTCTAATAAACAAGAAAATATGGATATAGATTCATTTTTAAAAACTTTCTCTGCTTTAAATAAAGCATCATCAAACTAAGTGGCAGATTTCAAACAAAATTACTTTCAAAGAAGAACAAAGGATAGAGGACCAAGATCTAATAACCGAATATCTTCACCTGACGTTCAAGTAATTGCAAGTGATGGTGAAAATCTTGGAGTGATCAGTACTAATGAAGCTATATCAATGGCAAAAAATCAAGGATTAGATTTAATTGAAATTGCACCTAATGCTAACCCACCTGTATGTAAAATTATGGATATGGGTAAGTATAAATATGATGCTCAAAAAAAAGCAAATCTTGCAAAAAAGAAACAAAAAATAATTTCATTAAAAGAAATTAAAATGAGACCTGTAACTGAAACTCATGATTATGAATTTAAGGTCAAAAATGCAAAAAAATTTATCTCCAAGGGAGATAAAGTTAAATTTACTATCAGATTTAAAGGGAGAGAACTCCAACACTCTCATTTAGGGAATGAACTGATGGGTAAAATTAAAGAGGATATGAAGGATATTGGTAGAGTAGAGTTGCAACCTAAATTTGATGGGAAGCAAATGATTATGGTAATTCAACCTTTATAAGCCTTAATAGAGGTTGTAAAATTTAAACATTCTTTGTATAAGTCCGCAGCATTATGCCAAAATTAAAAACAAAAAGCTCCGCAAAAAAAAGATTTAAAATATCAGCTAAGGGCAAAGTTATATCTGCTCAAGCAGGTAAAAGACATGGTATGATTAAACGAACGAATTCACAAATTAGAAAATTAAGAGGCACTACAACTTTGTCTAAACAAGATGGCAAAATTGTTAAATCATATATGCCTTACAGTTTAAGAGGGTAACAATGGCAAGAGTTAAAAGAGGCGTAACAAGTAAAGCAAAACATAAAAAAGTTTTGAAAGCCGTAAAAGGTCAGTGGGGCAGAAGAAAAAATACTATCAGAGTTGCTAAACAAGCTATGGAGAAATCCATGCAGTATGCTTACAGAGATAGAAGAAATAAAAAAAGAGATTTCAAATCATTATGGATACAAAGAATTAATGCTGGTGTAAGAGCAGAGGGTATAACTTATTCAAAATTCATCAATGGTTTAAGTAAATGTGGTGTTGCAATAGATAGAAAAATTTTAGCTGAAATTGCTTACGATAGTCCAGAAGCATTTAAAACAATTGTAAAAAAAGCTCAATCCGCTTTAAATTAATCTCTATTGTTTTTATTTCTTAAGGAAATAATCTACAAATATGTCAGACATAAAAAATATTAGAGATCAATTTGTATCAAAGCTTAAAAATGAATTAAGCTTAGATGAAATCAATTCAATCAAATCAGAGTTGTTTGGTAAAAATGGTCAAATTTCGTCTTTATTCAAAACTGTAGGATCAATACCAGACTCTGATAGAAAAAATTTTGCAGCTGCTTTAAATCAAATAAAGGATGAACTTCAATCTTTGATTTCGGAAAAGATTAAAGAGATTGAGACAAAAGAAATTAATCAAAAACTTGAAAAAGAAAGAGTTGATATAACTTTACCCGGAAGACCTTTTGTTAGAGGAAAAATTCATCCTGTATCTCAAACAATAGATGAGATTTCATCTATATTTTCAGAAATAGGTTTTAGTGTTGAAGAAGGACCAGATGTAGAAAACGAATATAATAATTTTACTGCACTAAACACTCCAGATAATCACCCAGCTCGTGACATGCATGATACTTTTTATTTAGATGAAAATAAGGAAGTTTTGTTAAGAACCCACACTTCACCGGTTCAAATTAGAACTATGTTAAAGGATAAACCGCCATTTAAAATTATTGCTCCAGGCAGAACATATAGATCAGATAGTGATCAAACACATGCACCAATGTTCCATCAGGTTGAGGGCCTTCATATAGATAAAAATATTAACATGGGTCATTTAAAGGGATGTTTAAATTATTTGATTAAAGAGTTCTTTGAAGTGGAAAAAATCAAAATGAGATTTAGACCAAGTCATTTTCCTTTTACAGAACCATCTGCAGAAGTAGATATTGGTTACGAAATTAAAGATGGTAAAATTGTTATAGGAGAAGGGGATCAGTGGCTTGAAATTTTAGGATGTGGAATGGTTCATCCAAATGTTTTAAAAAACGTTAAAGTTGATCCTGCTAAATACCAAGGATATGCATTTGGCATAGGTATAGACAGGTTAGCTATGCTAAAATATGGTATTAATGATTTAAGAGCTTTCTTTGACTGTGATTATAGATGGTTAAATCACTTTGGATTTGATCCACTTGATGTACCAACAAATTATAGAGGTCTAAGTCGATGAAGATAACTTTTGATTGGTTAAAAGATCATTTATCTGTAAGTGATAATGAAGAGAAGTTACTTGAGAAATTAACTGATATTGGGCTTGAAGTTGAAAGTGTTGAAAATTTATCTGTAGGTTTAGATTTATTCAAAATAGCAAAAATTTTAAAAACCAAAAAACATCCTAATGCAGACCGTTTAAAAGTTTGCGATGTTGATGTAGGTGAAAAAGAAATTAAGAAGGTCGTATGTGGTGCACCAAATGCTAGAGAAGGTTTAATTACTGTTTATGCTCCTCCTGGTGCGGTTATTCCAAAAAATAAAACTAAATTAGTTATAGCAAAAATTAGAGATGTTACATCTTATGGTATGCTTTGTTCTGAGTCTGAACTCAATTTGTCTGAGGAAAGTGATGGAATTACTGAGCTTTCATCTTCAAAATACAACAAAAGTATTGGAAAAAGTTTTTTTACTCAATCTAGTTCTAAATTGATTGATTTATCAATCACACCTAACAGACCGGACTGTCTTGGTGTTAGAGGAATAGCTAGAGATTTAGCAGCCTCAGGCTTTGGTAAATTAAAACAGATTAAAGAACAAAAAATAAAATCG
>CACIRB010000002.1 GCA_902588925.1 uncultured Pelagibacteraceae bacterium
CCAAGGCCTTAATTACAGAAAATAAAGTCATACCAGATAATTCTTTAGTTGTTGGTTCTCCTGGCAAAGTTATTAGAGAAGTTACAGAGGAAGAAAAGAAAGCAGTTTTTGAAAACACAAAACATTATCAAGATAATTGGAAAAAATATTCGAAGTCAATTTTTTAGTTACATTTAATTTAAATTAATGATTAGACACCCTCATCATTTTAAAATTGCCTTTGCATTAGCTTTATCGGCTGGAGCGTGGGGAATTTATTGGTTACCACAAAGAATACTTGTTGAAGGTGGTCTTACAGGTGGATGGGGGACAATTGCCCAAATGATAATAGGATTTTTAATCTTATTACCAATAGCTATTAGGAAATTAATTAAAAAAAAAGAAACTGGTTTTGGGTTACCGGTCACTGGTTTACTAGTTGGCGGTGGTTTCATTTGTTATGCTTTAAGTTTTCTTTTAACAGATGTTGTTCGAGCTTTAATATTATTTTATATGACACCAATTTGGACAACAATATTTGAAATATTGTTTCTAAAAAAAAGACCTGGTTTAGAAAGAGCACTTACGTTGGCCCTGGCTCTTGGTGGTTTATGGATTGTTTTTAGCAAACAAACTATTATACCCCTTCCGGAAAACGCTGGAGATTGGTTAGCATTAGTTGGAGGCGCAATATTTGCTGGTGGAATGATAAGACTTGAAATTGTTAAAACTGATGGTGTGTTTCCAATAATATTTTCTTTTTTTTTCTATGGAGCTTTATTTAATATAGTCGCTGGATTTTTTTTAGTTGATTACCTTGGAGAAATGCCTGCTATTGAAGCATTTATTTCAATGTCTTCTTTTTTATTTTTAATATCTGTTTTTTATTTTATTCCTACAGCAATAGTAATACTCTGGGCTCCAAGTAAATTAGGCGCAGGTTTATGTTCAATTCTTTTTCTTGCAGAAATTGTTGTCGGTGTAATAAGCTCAGGTATACTTACAAACGAACCATTTGGCTGGAGAGAGATAGCGGGTAGCTCGTTAATAGTTTTAGGAGGAATTTTAGCAGTAGTGCTTGCTCCTAAAGAAGAAAATTTGATAAATTAAAATATTACAAATGTTTAAATAAGAAATTTTTATATAGGAGGAAACAATGTCAGCAGCATATTTGATAGCACAATTAAAAGTAACGAATTCTGAAAATTACAAAGAGTACATCAAAAAGGTACCTGAAATTGTTAAAAAATATGGTGGAGAATACCTTGCGAGAGGTGGTGAATATACAGTTGTTGAAGGTGAGGATAATTATCCAAGAATAATATTAATTAAATTTCCATCCTATGAAAAGGCACTAGAATGGTATCATTCAGAAGATTACAAACCTATAAAAGATATACGTTTGCAAAACTCTAAGGGCCTAAATATAATAGTTAAAGGTGTATGAAAAAAATATTATCAATTTTAGTTTTTATACTATTTAGTTTATCTGTTTATGCATCTGATGAAAAACCAGGTAGATTCTTTGAAGATCAACCAGATGTAAATGATGATTATCAAATCCATTTTATCTATCTTCTAGCAAAAAAAACCAAAGATAAAGAAAGAGATATAAACGGTTGGATAGAAAAAGAAGTTAAAAAAATAGATGATTTATTTTTCAAAATGACTGGAGATAAGCAAAGATTAAAATTTGATTATCGAAAAGATGGTAAGCTTGATATTTCATTCGCGAGATTAGATCGTAAGGCAAGAAAAGGTGGATGGAATGTAAATTATCCTGATTATTATTTGCAAAAACAAGGATTTAATAATCCTAAAAAATTGTATTTTTCTTTTACGGACGCATCAAGTGGCGATGGAGGGCAAATGGGACCTCATCATGGATATTTATTTATTAAAAGAGCCTCTGGCCAAATAACTAAAATCTCAATCCATGAATTACTGCATGGTAATGGGTTTGCTATGCCTTGCACTAAAGGAGTTAAAGACGGAGCTCATTTAAGTACAGGCATTTTGAGTCATGATCTATCAGCAAAATTTGGAAAAGTAGTTTATGATCATAAAGATCCAACATGTCCTGATTTAAAAGACTCTGTTTATTTAACACCAACATCCGAAACACCTTTTGATCCTTTACAAATTGCTTGTGCATTAGGTCAAAAGAAAAGAGGACAACCACCCGGTAATTATGTAATACCAGCCCGATATACCCATAAAAAATTGCTCAAAGGTAGAAAAAACGAATGGTGTACTTATAAATTAACAGAGTATGCAAAAGAGGATTGGTTTAAGAAGTGGAAAAAATAATTATTTTTTAGTTAAATAATAGATCATTGACCGAATAAACTATTAATCCAACTATTACTGCAAAAAAAATTACAAATGCTATTTGATCACTAATTTTCTTTTTTACTTCAATTTCACCTTTTTTAAATTTTCTTATTTGAAATATACCAAACCTCATAACGGCCAAACCACCTATAATAAGTATTATTGCAAATAAAAAACCGGTAATCATTTCTTATGGAACCAACCAAGTATCCTTATTATTCTCTAAATTAAACTTAGCTCTTCGATGACCTTTTGCCGCTAAATAAAGCCATTCTATAGATTTGATTTTACACTGTATAACAGTAAAATTTTTATAACCTTCTTCACTTTGTTCTTTAGTGTAATCAAAATTATCTAATTCTGGTTTTAGCCCAGAAGTTGGAAAAACTGATTCAGTTCCAGGTCCATTATCAACTAAATAACATTTTCTAGATATGTGTTGGGTTTTGGACCAAGATTCTTTTGTTATATCATTGTTGTGATTAACAATACATTCAACTTTTAATCTTAGCTGTATCTTTTCATTTTTGTCGTAAAACAACATAGCAGCGTTTTTATTTGCTTTCAATTTTTCTATTTTATCTGATCTAATATCGCTATGATATTGTACAAGATTATTTGGTTGATCAGATTTTCTTAGAACCACAATTCTTCCATCTAAGTCAGTTTGATCCCCACAAATGAATACTGGTATTCTAAATGGCGCACTTCTGTCTTTCACAGCATTATCTAACATTGACCAAATTTTCTTTTTGATCTCTGCAAAGTCCTCGTAATAAGGAACTGTATCCGTCACAAATGTTATTTTTTCTTCTTTAATCTAGCAATTAAGCCTGAGCTATCCCAACGATTTCCACCCATCTTTTGAACCTCAGCATAATAGCCGTCAATAATTTCAGTAATTGGAACCGGTGAACCATTTCTTTTCGCTTCTTCAATTACAATTGCTAAATCTTTTCTCATCCAATCTATTGCAAAACCATAATCAAATTTATCATCCGTCATAGTTCGATATCTATTTTCCATTTGCCATGATTGAGCTGCGCCTTTAGATATTGTTTCCATAACTTTATCCATATCTAATCCAGCATTTATTCCAAAGTTAATTGCCTCAGATAAACCTTGTACCGTTCCAGCAATACACATTTGATTCATCATTTTTGTAAGTTGTCCACTACCACAAGGACCAATTAGTTTTACCTTTTTGCTATAACAATCAATTACAGGCTCAGCCTTTTTAAATACTTCTTCATCACCTCCCACCATAACCGTTAGTATTCCGCCTTCAGCACCAGCTTGTCCTCCAGAAATAGGTGCGTCTAAAAAACTAAATCCTTTTTCATTTGCTTCTTTATTTAACTGTCTAGAAACCTCAGCTGATACAGTTGAGTTATCAATAAAAATAGATCCAGCTTTTGCTGTTTTGAATAATCCGTTTTCACCTGTTGCTACTTCTCTAAGATCATTGTCATTACCAACACATGTAAAAATGAAATCTGCGCCTTCTGCGGCCTCCGCAGGTGTATCTGCCATTTTACCTTTATATTCGCTAATCCATTTTTCAGCTTTAGATTTTGTTCTATTAAAAACAGTTACATTGTGTCCGGCTTTTGATATATAACCAGCCATTGGGTAGCCCATAACCCCAAGACCTATGAAAGCAACATTACAAGTCATAATTTTTTTCTATGTTTAAAAGTTTAAGTTTAAAAGTAATTGTATTTGGTTTTATTTTTACATTTTTTTCTAGTTTTGGACAGAGTTTTTTTCTTGGACTTTTTAATTCTAGTATAAGAGATACCTTGTCTATTACTCATGGACAATTTGGCTCAATTTTTGCTTCGGCCACATTGCTTAGTAGTATTCTTTTTATATGGTTAGGGAAAAAAATTGATGATGTAAATGCATTTAAATTTTCTTTATTTGTAATTCCGCTTTTAGCTTTTGCGTGTTTTTTCTTTTCTAAAATTTACTCAATACCATTTTTATTTGTTGCAATATTTTTAATGAGATTTTCAGGTCAAGGAATGATGTCTCACACTGCAAGTACTACAATTTCAAGATACTTTACCAAGTCAAGAGGTAAAGCTCTAAGTGCAGGTTGGTTTGGATTGTCTTGTGGTGAATTTATTTTACCTGTTTTGACTGTTTATTTATTAACTTTATATACTTGGCAAAATATTTGGGTAACAATTTCAATTATTGTAATTTTACTTTTACCAATAGTTTCCTTTTTTTTAATTAAAAACTTAAGTTTAGACTCAAGAGAAACAGACAATAACCAAAAGCAAGTAGATAAAAATATTAAGCAATGGACAAGATTAGAAGTTTTAAAAGATTATAGATTTTATATAATTAGTTCAAACATGCTTGCTATGCCTTGGATTGCAACAGGAGTTTTTGTTTATCAATCCTATGTGACTAGCTCAAAAGGTTGGGGTGAATTTACTATTGCTCAATCATTCATGTCTTATTCCATTTTCACAGTTTCAACATTGTTATTAGCAGGTCCATTGATAGATAAATTTAGTAGTAGAAAACTATTAATTTATATGAATATTCCATTGTTGATTTCTACATTTGTAATTATTTTGTTTGATTCATCTGTTACAGCATTTGTGTTTCTTGGATTGATTGGAATCTCTAATGGATTTGCCAACGTATTAGGTTCAGCTACTTGGGCTGAAATTTATGGAGTGAAACATATTGGATCAATTAAAGCTTTAACTACTGCGTTAATGGTATTTTCTACAGCATTTGGAACAGCTTTATTCGGAGTTTTGATTGACATTGGTTTTTCAATTGAAAAAATTGCCGTTGTTTCTGCGATTTATATATTCTCTTCTTTAGCACTGTTATTTTTAACAAGAAAAAAGCTAAATCCTATTTATATATAGAAAACGCTTGATTTTTTTTTGCCTCAGGTATAAACAACCGGCCATGGCTAGAGTTACCGTTGAAGATTGTATTGATAAAGTAGAGAGTCCTTATGAATTAGTTTTAGTAGCTAAGGAAAGAGCTACTCAACTTAATGCTGGTTTAGAACCAACAATTGATAGGGACAACGATAAAAATACAGTGATATCTTTGAGAGAAATTGCTGAAGAGAAAATTAAAGTATCCGATTTAACTGAAAGCGCTGTTTATAAACTTAGAAAACATGTTGAGCAAGTTGATGATGGTGTAGAGGATGACGAAGATATAGGTGATGATTTTGAAAATCTTTACAAAGGCGAAATTTCAAAAAGTGGAACTCCAATTTTACCATCTAAAAGAGCTAGAAAAACTCCAGAAAAAATTCAAGTATCTAAAGAAGATTTAGCTGAATTGTCTGAAACAGCTGCACCTGAAGTTGATTCTTCAGTTGGTCAAGAGACTATGAACGAACAAGGTGAGGTTTCACTAGATGAAGTTTCAGAATCAGAAAACCAAGAAGCTGATGTTGCTTCAGAAGATCCAGAAGCTTCAAACTCATAAAAAAATAATATAAAGTCTTAGTTTATGAATAGGTTAGTATCAGTTGCTCCTATGATGGACTGTACAGATCGTCATGAACGATATTTTTTAAGACTAATATCCAAAAATATACTTCTTTATACAGAAATGGTTGTTGATGAAGCAATTAACAGAGGTGACAAAAAAAAATTACTAGAATTTAATATTAAAGAAAAACCTGTTGCTCTTCAATTAGGTGGATCTTCACCCAAGTTACTTGCTGAAGCAACAAAAGTTGGAGAAGACTTTGGTTACGATGAGATCAATTTAAATTTAGGTTGTCCAAGTAGAAAAGTAGAAAAAAATCGATTTGGCGCTTGTTTAATGAAAGAACCCAATTTAGTTGCAGATTGTTTAACTGAAATGCAATCAAAAACCAACTTACCCGTAACTATTAAAACTAGAATTGGATATGATAATGTAGAAGATTACGAAAATTTGCACAATTTTATATCTACTCTTAAATCCACAGGTGTTAAAACTTTTATCATTCACGCAAGGAAGGCTATGCTTGGTAAGTTTACACCTAAACAAAACCTAAACATTCCACCTTTAAAATATGAGTTCGTTTATAAGTTAAAAGAAGATTTTCCAAATCAGGAAATAATAATTAATGGAGGAATAACCTCTGTAGATCAAATTAAACCTCATTTAGAAAGAACAGATGGAGTTATGATTGGAAGAGCTGCTTATCACACACCTTATTTGTTAGCGGACATTGAGAGAGAAATTTTTAATAATGAGGATATTCCTAGTAGGCAAGATGTTATTGAACAGTTAATTCCTTATGTAAAAGATGAACTAAAAAAAGGAACCAGATTAAACCAAATCATGAGACATACTCTAGGTTTATTTCACGGCCAATCAGGAGCTAGTCATTGGAAAAGATACTTAAGTGAAAATATGTGTGTGAGAGATGCAGATGTAAAAAAAATTGATCACATAATGGATAAAATTAAATACAACAATGTTGATATGAGAGAAGGTCAATCTGCTTAGTTCAATCTTAGCAAATGAATATATTTATATAATTTTATTAACGGCTTTGACTGCAATTCCAGTTGGGTTTGTAGCTGGTCTTTTTGGTATTGGAGGTGGTCTAATAACAGTACCATTTCTTTATTATATATTTGGTGAACTTGGAATTAACCAATCATATATAATGCACTTAGCAGTAGGAACTTCTTTTGCAATAATAATTCCAACATCAATAGTTTCAGTTTTAACACATCATAAATTTAACTCAGTGGATTTTAATGTAGTTAAAAGCTACGGTATTTTTGTAGTTGTAGGAGTTGTTTTGGGGACAATATTTGCTGCAACTTTTAAAACAAAATCTCTAGTACTTTTCTTTTCAATCGTAATATTTTTTTTAGGAATTTACATACTTTTGATTAAAGAAAAAGATCACAATGTAATTTCTGAGATGAAATTATATTTAAAAATCATACTTGGTTCAATTGTTGGATTTATCTCAGCTGTAACAGGTATAGGAGGAGCTGTTATGAATGTACCAATTCTTAAATTTTTTGGCTATTCAATTAATAAAGCAATTGGTAGTGCTGCAGCAATTGGTTTTTTAATTGCATTGTTTGGTGCTACAGGTTTTTTAATTTCAGGAAGTTATTTAAAAACAAATTTACCTTTTAGTATCGGATTTTTAAATGTACCAGCTTTTTTGATTTTTATTCCTATTACAACCTTTATGGCAAGACTAGGTGCAAGAACAGCTCACAAAATAGATAAAAATAAAATTAGTAAATTACTTGGTATTTTCTTAATAATCGTAGCAATTAAGTTTTTCTATGAATACATAAAATTATAAAAATGTCGTTTAAATTGGATAAGAAATTTTTAAAGTCTTCACATCATATAACAGATCTTAAATTATGTACTATTAGGCTAAACGATAATTCTAAATTTCCATGGCTAATTCTAATTCCTAAAAGAAATAAGATTACCGATATGGGCGATCTCAAATCTAAAGATCAAATTCTGTTGATGAAAGAAATTATTTATATAAGCAAAATAATGAAAAAATTATTCAAAACTTCAAAACTCAATGTAGAAAAAATTGGAAATATCGTTCCTCAGTTGCACATACATATTATTGCAAGAAGCAAAAAAGATAGCTCATGGCCATTATCTGTATGGATTGTTAAAGGAAAAAATTACTCAAAAATTGCTTTAAAAGTTATGGTAGATAAAGTAAGGAAAGCTCTAAAATAAAAAGAGGTGACTTCAGTCTCCCTCCATCACCTCACAAGTTTAAATTAAGTGATTCTTTACATTTTTATGAACACTTATTAGTTGAAAATGTACTTTATTAACTATTAAATTTTTTGATCGTATTCACCAATTTTCCCAGTTTTTTGGAGTAAATCATCAATAAAATCAAAGATTTTTTTCTTTCTTTGATTTGATGTTGGGCTTTCAGTAACAACAACTAAAGATGGTTTGTTTGAGGAAGCTCTAATAAGCCCCCAAGAACCATCTTCAAATGAAAACCTAACTCCATTAACAGATAAAATATCATTAATAACTTGGCCATCTATTTCGGTTTTGTTTTCTTGTAAATTTTTAATTTGTTTAACTAGTTCTTCAACTACTACATACTTCTCTTCATCTTTGCAAAAAGGTGCCATTGTTGGTGTTTGATATGTCCTAGGTAATTCGCTTATAATTTCACTGATTTTTTTATTTTGATTATCTAATAAGTGGCACACTTGAATTGCTGAGTTAATTCCATCATCATAACCATATCCTAAAGGTCGATTAAAAAAGAAATGACCACTTTTTTCAAAGCCTGCTAATGCCTTTTCAGTGTTAACCTTTCGTTTAATATGAGAATGACCTGTCTTCCAATAAATTGTTTCACAATTGTTTTCTAATAAGATTTTATCCTTTGAGTATAAACCTGTAGACTTTACGTCTACTACAAATTTAGAATTTTTGTGCTCGTTGGATAAATTTCTAGCTATTAAAAGACCTATTTTATCTGAAAAAATTTCATTACCTTTATCATCAATAACACCAACTCGATCCCCATCACCATCAAAGCCAAAACCTATGTCTGCATTATTATCTTTAACAGCTTTTGCAATTGCATGTAGCATTTCTAGATCTTCTGGATTTGGATTGTATTTAGGAAAATTCCAATCTAGGTTACAGTCTAACTCTATTACTTCACATCCAATACCTCTTAGAATATCCGGGGCAAAAATACCTGCTGTTCCATTTCCACAAGCGACCACAGCTTTTATTTTTTTCTTAATTTGATTTTTACCAATTAGGTCGTCTTTATAAATTTTATCAAAATCTTTAATTTGTTTTTCATTACCATCACCTTTTGTAAATTTTTCATTTAATGTAATTTCTTTTAATTCCTTCATTTCTTCAGGTGCATGAGTTAGTCCTTTTTTGATTCCCATTTTCACACCAGTCCAACCATTTTCATTATGACTTGCTGTAACCATAGCAACTGCATCTGCATTTAAATTAAATTGTGCAAAATAAACCATTGGAGATAACGACAGCCCAATATCTTCTATATTGCATCCTGTAGACAATAATCCATTTTTAAGAGATGTTTTTATTTCCTCACTATAAGAACGATAATCATGGCCTATTATGATTCTAGGATTATCTTTTTTAGTGTGTATTTTTATCTGTGTTCCAAGTCCTTTACCGAGATTCTCTATCCCAGCTGAGTTTATGTCTTTGTCATACAACCAACGGGCGTCATATTCTCTAAAACCATATGGATCTATTTTTATATTTTGGCTCATTTGTTATTTACTTAACGTTTATTATGTTAATTTCTTGAAAAATTTTTTATTTTTTTGTTGATTATAATATTGTCGCGTTCTATAAATGTTCTGTTGTTTAAATGATTATATAGTATATTTACAACAAACGCCTACAACATATAGTTGTTTTCGTACTAATAACAAAATATATTAAACTTTTATGAATAAGATTCTTTCTCAGGCCCTTAAAAAAGCTGTCTCTGAATATAGCCCAGAGGTTAAAGAAGTTTCAAAAGCGAATAAGCCTGATTTATTTTCTTTAAATAATGAAACAGAATTATTTCAAAATGACAAAGGTATAATAATTAAAATTGATCGTTCTAAAGATTCAAATCTTACTGATTTTGGTAAAGCGACTTTAAAAGATAGATACCTTGGTTTAAACGAATCTTATCAAGATTTATTTGCTAGAGTAGCAAGTACATATGCTGATGACAATTTACATGCACAAAGAATTTATAACTACATAAGCAATCTTTGGTTTATGCCAGCAACACCAGTTTTATCGAATGGTGGAACTAAAAGAGGATTACCGATTTCATGTTTTTTAAATGAAGCATCTGATAGCTTAGGTGGAATTTTAGATCTTTGGAGTGAGAATGTTTGGCTTGCTGCAAAGGGTGGAGGAATTGGAAGCTATTGGGGCAACCTAAGATCTATCGGAGAAAAAATTGGCAGAGTTGGAAAAACTTCAGGAATAATTCCTTTTATTAAAGTAATGGACTCTTTAACAATGGCTATTAGCCAAGGTTCATTAAGAAGAGGCTCTGCAGCTTGTTATCTTCCAATTGATCATCCTGAGATAGAAGAGTTTATTGAAATGAGAAGACCAACTGGAGGAGATCCAAATAGAAAAGCATTAAATTTACATCATGGTGTTTTAGTTTCAGACGCATTTATGAGAGCAGTTGAAACAGATGAACAGTGGGCATTAAAAAGTCCAGCAGATGGAACTGTACAGCAAACTATTTCTGCAAGAAATTTATGGATAAGATTATTAACTGCTAGAATTGAAACTGGTGAGCCTTATATAATTTATATAGATACAGTTAACCGACAAATTCCTCAGCATCATAAGTTAGCAAATTTAACAGTTAAAACTTCTAACTTATGTAGTGAAATAACTCTTCCTACAGGAATTGATAAAGACGGAAGGGATAGAACAGCTGTGTGTTGTTTATCATCTTTGAATTTAGAAAAATACGAAGAATGGAAAGATGATCCAGATATGATTAGTGATGTAATGAGATTTTTAGATAATGTGTTATCTGATTTCATTAACAAAGCTCCTGAACAATTTAAAGATGCAAAATATTCTGCTGAAAGAGAAAGAAGTGTTGGTTTAGGTGTTATGGGCTTTCATTCTTTCTTGCAGAAAAATAGAATTCCACTTGAGTCTGTAATGGCAAAATCATGGAATAAAAAAATATTTAAAAACATTCATGAGAAAGTTAACCAAGCTTCTAAAGATTTAGCTGAAGAAAGAGGAGCATGTCCTGATGCTGCTGAGTATGGTTATCAAGAAAGATTTTCTAACAAAACTGCTATTGCGCCAACAGCATCAATTTCTATTATTTGTGGAGGAGCTTCTCCAGGAGTAGAGCCTATTGCAGCAAATAGTTATACTCATAAAACTTTATCTGGTTCATTTAATGTAAGAAATAGATATCTTGAAGAAATTCTTGAAAGTCATGGAAAAAATGATGAGGAAACTTGGTCTAGTATTACTACAAATCAAGGCTCAGTTAACCATTTAGATTTTTTAACTGATTTAGAAAAAGATGTATTTAAAACTGCATTTGAACTTAACCAGAACTGGATAATTGAATTGAGTGGAGACAGAACTCCTTTTATTTCTCAAGCTCAATCAGTTAACTTATTTTTACCTGCAGATGTTCATAAAAAAGAATTACATAAAATTCATTTTGATGCATGGAAGAAAGGTTTAAAGAGCCTTTACTACTGTAGATCAAAATCAATTCAAAGAGCTGAGAATGTTAACGACTCCAAGTCAACAGACATCATGGCTAATGTATATAAAAATAAATCAACCGAAAATAGCGAACCAGAGTACGAGGAGTGTTTATCATGTCAGTAGCAGAAAAAGTTAAGTCAGAAATAATTCAACCACAAAAAAACAATAATGGATTGCTTGTTGCAAACCCAGTTTACAAACCTTTTAGATATCCTTGGTGTTATGATGCTTGGCTAACACAACAAAGAATTCACTGGCTACCAGAAGAGGTTCCACTTGGAGATGATGTTAGAGATTGGCAAAAAAATCTTTCAGCTTCAGAAAAAAATCTATTAACACAAATTTTCAGATTTTTTACACAAGCGGATGTTGAAGTTAGTAACTGTTACATAAGACACTACATGAATGTGTTTAAACCAACTGAAGTATTAATGATGATGTCATCTTTTGCTTCAATGGAAACTGTTCACATAGCAGCTTACTCACATTTGTTAGATACAATTGGTATGCCAGAGTCTGAGTATTCAGCATTCATGAAGTATAAAGAAATGAAAGATAAGTATGACTACATGCAAGGTTTTGATGTTAAATCAAATCATGATATTGCAAAAACAATTGCTGTGTTTAGTGCGTTTACAGAAGGCCTTCAGTTGTTTGCAAGTTTTGCAATTTTATTAAATTTCCCAAGACATAATAAAATGAAGGGAATGGGGCAGATCGTTACTTGGTCGGTGAGAGATGAGACATTGCATTGTAATTCTATGATTAGATTATTTAAAGATTTCATTAAAGAAAATCCTGAAACATGGAACCCTCAATTAAAAAAAGAAATTTATGAAGCTTGCAGAACTATTGTAGAGCACGAAGATGCTTTTATAGATTTAGCGTTTCAAATGGGTCCAATGGAGGGTTTGACTGCTGATGATATTAAAAAATATATTCGTTTTATTGCAAACAGAAGATTAAGTCAGTTAGGCTTAGAATCAATATATGATATTGAGAAAAATCCATTAACTTGGTTAGATACAATGTTAAATGCAGTAGAGCATATGAATTTCTTTGAAGGAAGAGCTACAGAGTATTCTAAAGCATCTACTCAAGGAACTTGGGCAGAAGCTTTTAGTTAATCTTAAGATTATCTTTGATTTAACTGCATCACTTTTCGATGTTTATTACCTTTATAACTAGCTAAAGGTCTAATAAGTTTGTTGGCAGCATGTTGTTCCATTATGTGAGCAGACCAACCTGTTATTCTTGAAATTACAAATATTGGGGTAAAAAAATCGGTCTCAAAGCCCATTAGATGATAAGTAGGTCCAGTTGGATAATCTACGTTTGGGTAAATATTTTTTTTCTTAATCATCACTTTCTCAACAATGTCATAGATTTTTTCGAATTTTTTATCTTTCTTAAGTTTAGCAACTTTACCAAAGTACTTTCTCATAGTCGGAACTCTTGAATCACCTGATTTATAAACTCTATGTCCAAATCCCATAACTACTTCTTTGTTTTTAAGAGCATTATTTATCCATTTCAGCGCATTTTCTGGTTTTTTAATTTTATTCATCATATGCATCACTTCTTCATTAGCTCCACCGTGAAGAGGACCTTTTAAACTAGCAATTGCACCTGTTATTGCACCGTGTATATCAGATAAGCTACTTGTTATAGTTCTAGCTGTAAAAGTTGATACGTTAAAACTGTGTTCAGCATACAAAATTAAAGAAACATCAAATGCTTTAACAATTTCTTTTTGAGGAACTTTTCCAAAACACATATAGAAAAAGTTTTCAGCAAATGTTAAATTTTTTTTAGGTTTAATAATTTTTTTACCTTTTCTAATTCTATAAAAAGCTGCTAATGCAGTTGGTGTTTTTGCAAAAATTCTCAATGCTTTTCTCATATTTGCTTCAGGAGAAGAATCAGTAGTTTCTTTATCTTCTAATCCCATCACGCTAACAGCAGTTCTCGCAACGTCCATTGGATGAGATTTTTTTGGCATATGTCTTATTATTTCATATAAATTTTTTGTTAGCTCTCTGTTGTTCCTCTCTTCTTTTTCAAAATGTTTAAGCTCTATTGAGTTTGGAAGATCTTTATTCAATATTAAATATGCAACTTCTTCAAATCTACAGTATTCACATAAATCTTGAGCAGCATAACCTCTATAAGTTAGAGAGTTAATCTCTGGCATAAC
Source organism: uncultured Pelagibacteraceae bacterium (assembly GCA_902588925.1). GTDB lineage: Bacteria > Pseudomonadota > Alphaproteobacteria > Pelagibacterales > Pelagibacteraceae > Pelagibacter. The sequence goes on from CACIRB010000002.1 coordinate 13,790, forward strand.
TTTTGAAACTTCAGTTTCATCTACAACAATTCCAAGTAAACCTTTTTTAATATCATCACTCATTAATCATGTCCTTCTGTACTAAAATTATAAATTTTTTCATCTAAAGAATTATATTTTTCGTATTCTACCAATTCATACAATCTCTTTCTTGTTTGCATCTTATCTATTATATTATTTTGATGTCCATTTGCATAAATGTCTCTTAGTCCATCTTCAACATTTTTCATTGCTAGTCTTTGTGTTGTTACTGGATATATAACAATATTATATCCAAAGTTTTCTAACTCCTTATAGTTAAATAGCTTGGATTTACCAAATTCAGTCATATTAGCTAATAAGTAACCAGATAATTCTTTACGAACTTTTTCAAAATCTTTTTCATCTTGCAAAGCTTCTGGAAATATAATTTCTGCTCCGGCATCGATGTAGGCTTTACATCTATTAATCATTCTATCAATTCCCTCAACACTTTTTGCATCTGAGCGCGCTATAATTTTGAAGTTTTTATCTTTTTTTGCAGATACACATTCTTTTATTTTCGAAACCATAGCATCTGTTGAAATAAGTTCCTTATTATCTAGATGTCCACATCTTTTTCTCTCAATTTGATCTTCTAAATGAACACCTGTTAATCCAAACTCTTCAAAAGTTTCTATAGTTTCTTTACAAGATTTAAAACCTGTATCTACATCAACGATAGTTGGTAAATTAGTTACTCTAGATATTAGATAGGATCTGGTACTTACATCTTGAAGTGTAGTTAAACCTATATCTGGAAAACCAAGATCATTAGCCATAACTCCTCCTGACACATAAACTGCATCATAACCAATTTCTTCAATTAATTTTGCTGTTAGAGGATTATAGGCCCCAGGAACTCTCAGAATTTTATTTGATTTAAGTTTTTGATCAAAATCAATTCTTTTTTGACTTGGTTCTTTTTCAACAAAATGCATTAGAAAATTCCTTTTTTTAAATTTCTTTTTAATTTACTTTTTTTAATTTCAATATTTAATTTGTCTAATTCACCAGCTTTTAAGTTTTTTAAATTCTGAACATTTTTTAAAAAACGATCACTCTCACTTTTTTCTAAAATACCATCAGTTAGAGTTAAAAATTTATTAATATAATTTTTTCTTTTAAATGGTCTTGCTCCATACGGGTGAGCATCAGCTCTATCTAGTTCCTCAGTTACTTTTTTTCCATTGTTCAATGTAACAATAACTTTTGCTCCAAAAGATTTTTTTTTTGGATTTGCATCATGATATTTTTTTGTCCACTTTTTATCTTCATAAGTTGTTATTGAATTCCATATCTTAATAGTACTTTTTCTATTAGCTCTTGATTTTGTATAAGATTTTACATGATGCCAATCTCCATCTTCTAGGGCAACTGCAAAAATATACATTATAGAGTGGTCCAAAGTTTCTCTACTTGCATTTGGATCCATTTTTTGTGGATCATTTGCACCTGTTCCAATTACATAATGTGTATGATGACTTGTATAAATATCTATTTTTTTGATTTGATTTAAATTTGGTATTTTTGTTTTTAATTTTTTTGCAAGGTCAATCAAAGCTTGAGATTGATATTCTGCAGAATATTCTTTTGTGTAAGTTTCTAATATAGCTTTTTTACTTTCTCCTTTTTTAGGTAGTGGAACTTTATATTTTGCTTTTTTACCATCAAGGATTCTTGCAATTACACTATCCTCACCTTCATAAATAGGGCTTGGTGCTCCTTCTCCTCTCATAACTCTATCAACAGCCTCTATAGCTAGTTTTCCAGCATGTGCGGGAGCGTATGCTTTCCAGCTGGATATTTCTCCTTTTCTTGATTGTCTTGTAGAAATAGTTGTGTGTAGTGCTTGTTGAACCGCTTGGTAAATTGTTTCTGTATTTAATTTTAACATCGACCCTAATCCTGCAGCAACACTTGGACCTAGGTGTGCAATATGATCAACTTTATGCTTATGTAAACAAATCCCTTTAACTAAATTTACTTGGACTTCATATGCTGTAATAATACCTCTTAATAAATCCAAACCACTCTTTTTATTTTGTTGAGCTACACTTAATAGTGGGGGAATATTATCACCTGGGTGACTGTAATCTGCAGCTAAAAAAGTATCATGAAAATCAAGTTCTCTTACAGCAGTTCCATTTGACCAGGCTGCCCATTCACAATCAAATTTAAATTTTGAATTAACACCAAAAAGAGTTGCTCCATTTTTTCTAGAATGCTTCAAAGCCATTTCTCTCGATGAAATAACAGGTTTTCTGTTTAAAGAAGCAATAGCAACCGAGGCATTATCAATAATTCTATTGATTACCATTTCAACTGCCTCTTTATTTAGTTTAGTATTGTCACTTGCAATTTCCGCAATTTTCCATGCAAGTTGTTTTTTCTTGGGTAAATCAATTTTAGATGGAAAAACTTTAACTGTATGTAGTAACAAAATAACTCCTTATAAGTAATTTTGTTTTAATAGCTAAAATAAATTAATCAATATTAAAGATATTCAGATATGATTTTTTCAATACCAACAAAATCTTTTATAAGGTGATTATGGTAGATTTCATCAGATCTTTTTTCAGTATATCCATACTTTAACAATATCATTGGAATATTTGCTGCTTTAGCAGATTTTGCATCAGTTTCACTATCTCCAATCATAATTGATTTTTTTAAATCTCCATCCAATATCTCTATCACTGTCGTTAAGTGTCTAGGATCGGGCTTACAATAATCAAATGTGTTATATCCAGCCACATATTCAAAATAATCATAAATTCCAATTTTTTTTAAAAGATCAACGGCAAGATGCTCAGTTTTATTAGTGCAAACAGCCATAGAGATTTTTTCATTCTTACACCAATTTAAAAACTCTTTTACTCCATTTATTAAAGTGCTTTTGTTATAAATATTTTTTCCATAGAAAGACAAAAATTCGTCAGTCATTTCGTTTTGAATTTTTTCATCAAACCATTTCCATTGACCGTTAGCTTTTGCCATCATAGCTTTAGCACCTTTGCCAACTGCATTTTTTAATTCGCCTAATGTTTTTGTTGGATAACCAAATTTTTTCATTACATGGTTGTGTGCAATAATTAAATCTGGCGCCGTATCTATTAAAGTTCCATCTAAATCAAACAATACTGTAAATTTTTGTTTCATATCAAAAGTATTTTAAAGAAATAATTTGTGAATTAATTAAGATATATACTTAATGTAAAGAAAATCTAGATGAAACATACAAAGCAAAAAAATAATCAAAATAAACTTCGAAATAAGTTTTTAAAAGCTGGAGTTAAAATGACAGGTCCTGAAACTGTTTTTTTTTCAAATGATACCAAAATTGGAAAAGGAGTAACAATTGAACCATATGTGGTAATTGGTTCTAAAGTTAAAATAGGAAATAATGTTGTTATTAAATCTTTTTCACATCTTGAAACTTGTAAGGTAGAAAATAAAGTTGAGATAGGTCCTTATGCAAGAATTAGACCCGATACAATTCTTAAAGAAGGTTCAAAAGTAGGTAATTTTGTAGAGATTAAAAAATCAACTGTTGGAAATAAATCAAAAATTAATCATTTATCCTATGTCGGAGATAGTAATATTGGCAAGTTTGTTAATGTTGGTGCTGGAACAATCACTTGTAATTATGATGGTATAAAAAAAAGTAAGACGGTAATTGAAGATAAAGTATTCATAGGATCAAATTCATCTTTAGTAGCACCTATAAAAATTGATAAAGAGAGTATAGTTGGTGCAGGATCTGTAATAACAAAAAACGTTAAAAAAAAATCTTTAGCACTAACTAGATCTGTACAAGTGGAAATTAAAAATTATAAAAGAAAAACAAAATAAATTATGTGCGGAATTATAGGAATATCTAGTAACAAGTCTGTTTCTGCAAATATTATAAATTCTTTAAAAAAACTAGAATATAGAGGTTACGACTCTGCTGGGGTTGCAACTTTATTTGATGGTGAAATAAATGAAGTAAAATCTGAAGGAAGAGTTGATAATTTAGAACAAAACTTTGATCTAAAATCTTTAAAAGGAAATATAGGAATAGGCCATGTAAGATGGGCTACTCATGGTGTTCCAAATAGTATTAACGCTCACCCACATTCTTCAGATAATGTATCTGTTGTACATAATGGAATAATAGAAAATTCAACAATTCTAAAAAAATATTTAATTAATAAGGGCCATACTTTTAAATCTCAAACTGATACCGAGGTAATTGTTCATTTAATTACAGAAAATTTGAAAATTATGGAACTTGAGGAAGCAATTACTAAAACTTTAAAACAACTACATGGAAGTTTTGCATTAGGTATAATTTTTAAAGATATTCCTGATTTAATTGTAGGGGCGAGAAGAGGTTCACCATTGGCAGTTGGTTATGGTCCTAATGAAAATTATTTAGGATCAGATTCCTATGCTTTAAAATCTATGACAAATAAAATTACTTATCTTGATGATGGAGAATTTTGTATTGTTAAAAAAGATCAGGTTCATTTTTACAACGAAGAGGGTAAAAAAATTAACAAAAAAATTTTAGAATTATCATCAAACGAGTCAAACTATGATAAAGGTGATTTCAAACACTTCATGGCTAAAGAAATAGAAGAGCAGCCTGTAACAATAAAAACTGGGATTAAAGAATATTTAGATAGTGTAAATAATGAGATAAATATTTTTAATTTTCCATGGAAAATCAACGAAATTAAATCAATAACATTAATTGGCTGTGGCACTGCTTACCATTCTTGTTTAATGGCTAAATATTGGTTAGAAGAATTAACTACTTTAGATGTTAGTATCGATATAGCTTCAGAGTTTAGATATAGAAAAAATAGATTTAAAGAAGATAGTTTATATATTTTTGTTTCTCAGTCTGGTGAGACTGCAGATACTTATGCAGCTTTGGATCTTTGTAACAAAAATAATATGAAAACATGCGCTGTAGTTAATGTAATTGAAAGCTCTATAGCAAGAGACTCAAATTTTGTGTTACCAATTCACTGTGGACCTGAAATTGGAGTTGCATCTACAAAAGCTTTTTTAGGACAAATACTTGTTTTATATATTTTAGCTTTAAAAATTGGATCTATATCTGGTCAAATTGATAAAGAAAATTATCAAAAAAAAATTAAAGATCTTAAAAACTTACCGAGCCTGATAGAGAAAACTTTATTAGTAGATAATGATATTCAAGCAATCTCCTCAACATTTAATGAAGCTAAAGGATCTATGTTTCTTGGAAGAGGTTTCTCTTTCCCAATAGCTTTGGAAGGAGCACTGAAATTAAAAGAATTATCTTACGTTCATGCAGAAGGTTATCCGGCAGGTGAAATGAAACATGGGCCACTTGCATTGATAGAAGAAGGAATGCCAGTTGTCGTTCTAGCACCAAGAGACAGTTACTATAAAAAAACTATTTCAAATATGCAGGAGGTTATAGCAAGAGGTGCCAAAGTTCTTTTAATTACAAATAAAAGCAAAGATGAGATTGTTTCTGAGAATATTTGGGAAACTATTGAGGTAGAAAATACTAACGATGATTTACTGCCATTCCTATTAACTGTGCCACTACAAAAACTTGCTTATTATTCTGCTCTTAAAAAGGGTTATGATATAGATAAGCCAAGAAATTTAGCTAAATCAGTCACAGTTGAATAAAGTCTAAACTCTGCTAAAACACCTCTAGGTTGAATATGAAAAATTGGAAAAAAAATAGTTGGAGAAAATATCCGGTAAAACACATACCTGAGTATCCAGATAAAAAAGAACTAAATAAGGTTTTAGATAAAATTGGCACTTTTCCACCCTTAGTATTTGCAGGGGAGACTAGACATTTAAAAGATCAGTTAGCTGATGTTGTAGATGGAAAAGCATTTTTACTTCAAGGCGGAGATTGTGCAGAAAGTTTTGCTGAATTTAACCCTGATAATCTAAGAGATACATTCAAGTTAATTTTGCAAATGTCTTTAGTTTTAACTTACTCAGCCTCATTGCCAGTAGTGAAAGTTGGGAGAATTGCTGGTCAATTTTCAAAACCTAGAAGTTCTCCAGTTGAAAGCAAAGATGGTGTTGAGCTTCCGAGTTATTTAGGAGACAATATAAATGGAATGGAATTTACTGAAAAAGCAAGAATACCAGACCCAAAAAGATTATTTAAAGCTTATTCTCAGTCAGCAGCAACTTTAAACCTTATAAGAGCATTTTCAAAAGGAGGTTTTGCAGATTTAAACAAAGTTCATTTATGGAACTTAGGTTATATAAAAAAAAGTCCAGAAGCTAAAAAATTTAAAGATCTAGAGGATAAAATTGCTGATGCTATAGCATTTATGAGAGCGTGTGGAATTACATCAGATTTTAACAATAGATTATATACTGTGAATTTTTGGACATCACATGAAGCGTTACTGTTACCTTTTGAAGAAGCAATGACTAGAACAGACTCTACTACAGGTGAGAATCATGATACCTCAGCTCATTTTGTTTGGATAGGTGATAGAACAAGACAGCTTGATGGTGGACATGTAGAGTTTTGTAGAGGAATTGAAAATCCTATAGGTATAAAATGTGGACCAACTTTAAAACCTGATGATTTAATTAATCTTTGTAACCGAATTAATCCAAAAAATGAAAAAGGTAAAATTACTTTAATTTCAAGATTCGGAGCAGATAATGTTTCAAAATTTTTACCAAAATTAATTAGAGCAATCAAAAAAGAAGGATTAAATGTAATTTGGTCTTGTGACCCATGCCATGGAAATACAATTAAAGCTGCAACAGGTTTCAAAACAAGACCATTTAACAGTGTACTAAATGAAGTAAAAAATGTTTTTGCATGTCACCAAAGTGAAGGAAGTTATGCTGGAGGTCTTCACATTGAGTTAACTGGTCAAGATGTAACGGAATGCATTGGTGGAGCACAAAAAATTTCTGAAAAAGATCTTTCTTCAAGATACCATACTCATTGTGATCCTAGATTGAATGCTAACCAAGCTTTAGAATTAGCATTTATGATTTCTGATGAGATTAAAAAGAATAGCACATATTCTAAAAATGCAGATAGAGCGGCATCTTAATACGTTGTAAATTTTTATTAATTAAATATTCTATAATCAATGAAAGTCTCAGAAAAAGCAAAGTTTATATCTAATTGGATTAAAAACTATGTAGACAATATGCCTTCAAAGGCTCAGTCTCTAGTTATAGGGATATCTGGAGGTATTGATTCGTCTGTTTCTAGCACTTTGAGTGCGATGACTGGTTTAAGAACAATAGTTTTGTCGATGCCAATTAAGCAAAAATCACATCAACATGATTTAAGTTTAAAACATCAAGAATGGTTAACTAAAAATTTTAAAAATGTTGAAGCACATACAATTAATCTAGATGAGTTGTTTTTGGCATTTAGTTCAAGTTTATCCAAATTTGACAATGAGCATGGAATGGCAAATTCTAGAGCCAGATTAAGAATGACCACACTTTACCAAGTTGCTGCAGCTAACAAAGGTATAGTAGTTGGAACTGGAAACAAGGTAGAAGACTTTGGAGTTGGATTTTATACAAAATATGGAGATGGAGGAGTTGATATTTCCCCTATAGCGGATTGCAATAAAACTCAAATTTGGGAACTTGGTAAAGAGCTTGGTATTTTAAAGGAAATTATTGAAGCAGCACCTACTGATGGATTGTGGGACGACGGTAGGACCGACGAAGGTCAACTTGGACTAAAATATGAAGAACTTGAGGAAGCCATGAATAATCCCAAATCTTCTAATAGAGCAAAATACGAAACCATTAGAAAACAAAATTTGCATAAAATGGAGCCTATTCCAGTATGCAAAATTCCAAATTAATCAAATAGATTCACAAATCTATCTTTTAAGTATATTTCTAAAATTATGAATAATGATATTTTTTTAACAAATAATCTTACAAACAAAAAAGAAAAATTTGTTCCCATAGACGAACAAAATGTAAGAATGTATGTCTGTGGACCAACAGTTTATGATGATCCTCACATTGGAAATGCAAGACCAATAGTTGTATTTGATATTCTATATAAAATTTTTAAAAAAAATTATTCTAAAGTTACTTATGTTAGAAATATTACAGATGTAGATGATAAAATTATCAAATCTTCAAAAGAAAATAATATTTCAATTTCAGAATTAACAAACAAAGTAACCAAAAGTTTTGGTGAAGATTGTAATTATTTAAATTGTGAAACTCCAAATCACCAACCTAAAGCAACAGAAAATATTGACTCGATGATTCAAATGATCTCTGAATTAATCAAAAAAGGTTTTGCTTACAAAAACAATGACCATGTTTATTTTGAGGTTAAAAAGTTTAAGGATTATGGTCAGCTATCAAATAAAAAATTAGAAGATTTAATTGCTGGATCAAGAATTGAAGTAAGTGAAAATAAAAAAAATTCAGAAGATTTCGTTTTATGGAAACCATCAGCAAGTGATGAACCTTCTTGGGATTCTCCATGGGGCAAAGGAAGACCAGGATGGCATTTAGAATGTTCAGCGATGTCAAAAAAATTTTTAGGAGAAGAGTTTGATGTTCATGGAGGTGGTATTGATTTAATATTTCCTCATCATGAAAATGAGATAGCACAGTCAAGATGTGCCAATGGTACAAAGGTATTTGCTAATTTTTGGTTACATAATGCTTTTATCACTATGTCCAATGAAAAGATGGCAAAATCTCAAGGTAATATCTTAAAAATCAAAGATTTTAGAAACAATATCAGTGGTCAAGTTTTAAGACTAGCTTTAATGAGTGCGCATTACAAACAGCCATTAGATTGGAATGATAAACTTTTAGAAGATTGTGAAAACACAATAAACAAATGGTACAATGTTTATGTAGAAAGCAATAACAATAAAGATATCTCTAATGAAATTCTTAAACCACTTTATGATGATTTAAATACACCAGGTTACATTGCAAATTTGCACCAATTATATGAGAAGGCTCAAAAAGGGGATGACAATGATAAAAGTTTATTTGTTTCTGCTTGTCAGTTTGTGGGTTTGTTTAATCAAAATAAAGATGAGTGGTTAAGCTTCAAAACAAGCAGAGCCTCTATTTCAGAAGAGGAAATCTCACAGAAAATTGATGATAGAAATAAAGCAAGAGAAAACAAAAATTACGAAGAAGCTGATAAAATTAGAAATTATCTTTTAGATAAAGGTGTTTTAATAGAAGATAAAGATGGTAAAACGACCTGGAAATTTAAATGAGTAAAGAACAGCTTTATATTTTTGATACAACACTACGTGATGGAGCGCAAACACAAGGTGTAGATTTTTCTATTGATGATAAAGAGAAAATTTCATCTGCATTAGACTTGTTAGGTGTTGATTATGTAGAGGGCGGTTGGCCAGGTGCCAATCCAACAGATACAGAATTTTTTAATAAAGATCACAATTTCAAATCAACAAAATTAACAGCATTTGGAATGACAAAAAAATCAGAACATAGTGCTGAAAATGATCCAATGTTATCATCATTAATTAATTCAAAAAGCTCATCTGTTTGCTTGTTTGGTAAATCATGGGATTTCCAAGTGAAAGTTGCCTTAGGAATTACTAACGATGAAAATTTAACAAACATAAGCGAAAGTACCAAACATATTGTTAAATCAGGTAAAGAATTCATGTTTGATGCTGAGCATTTTTTTGATGGATATAAATCCAATCCTGAATACGCATTGTCTTGTTTGAAAGCTGCATATAATAATGGAGCAAGATGGATAGTTTTATGTGATACTAATGGTGGAACATTACCACATGAAATTTCAAAAATTGTTACTGAAGTAAGCAAACATATCCCAGGAAAAAATTTAGGAATACACGCTCATAATGATACTGAAAATGCAGTAGCTAATAGTCTCGCTGCAGTTCAAGCAGGAGTAAGACAAGTTCAAGGAACTATAAATGGATTAGGAGAAAGATGCGGTAATGCTAATTTGATGTCTATAATACCCTCATTTTTTTTAAAAAAAGATTTTTCTGATAAATTTAAACTGAGTATTAAAAGAGAAAATTTAAAAAATTTAACTCAATGTTCAAGATTGTTAGATGAAATATTAAATAGAAAACCTAATAAACATTTACCTTATGTTGGTGCTTCTGCTTTCTCACACAAAGGTGGAATGCATGTATCTGCAGTTCAAAAAGATCCTAAAACTTATGAGCATATTAATCCTGAAGAAGTTGGAAATTCTAGAAATATTGTAGTTTCAGATCAATCTGGACAATCAAATATAATGTCTAGATTAAATTCAATTGGTATTAATGTTCAGAAAAGTGATCCGAAGATTAAAAAACTTTTAGAAGAAGTAAAAGATAGAGAGTTTATCGGTTATAGTTACGATGGTGCCGACGCATCTTTCGAATTACTTGCAAGAAGATTAATGGGAGAGATACCAAGATACATTTCAATTAATGAATACGATGTTTCTGTAAAGAAAGACAAAACGGGAGAGATTATATCTTACGCTAAAGCTCAATTAGAAGTAGATGGAGACAACATTTTATGTGAAGGACAAGGAAATGGACCTGTGAATGCTTTAGATAATGCAATTAGGAAGAATGTTAATAAGTTAGCTAAATATTCTGAGTATTTAAAAGATCTGAGACTTGTTGACTATAAAGTTAGAATTTTAAACACAGGTACAGAGGCAGTTACTAGAGTTAGTATTGAAAGTACAGACTCTAAAGGAGTAAACTGGTTCACTATCGGAGTATCGCCTAATATAATTGATGCTTCATTCAAAGCTTTAGTGGATAGTTTAGATTATAAATTATTTAAGGATAAAGCGCCTGGAAGTTTATAAAAATGAAAATTAAAAAATTTTCAGAAAAACCTTCAAATATAGATAGTAGAATAGGGGCAAGGCCTATTGTTTGTTATCCAAATAACACAATTGAAGATAAAAATTTAAACATTCTGCATTCTGCAAGAGAGCACTTGATTAAAAAAGATGAAGTAATTATTCCTCCAAGGGATGCAAAAACTTTCGAGGTAAAATTTGGTGAGTTTTTTAGAATTGAAAGTGTAGATGGCCCACAAGTAGGAGATCTAAATTTATTTAATTTAAATAATTTAGAGGAAAAATTTTACTCAGGCAAAACAAGAGCTTTATATGGAACACATCTATCTGTTGGAGATAAAATGTTTAGTAGCTTTCCATACCTTAGATCTTTAGCTACAATAACTTGGGATACTTTAGATTGGTATGATTATGACAAAGACGGCGGCTCTGTTCATGATGTAATTGGTACTAGATGTGATCCTTATACCTCAAAACTTTTAAGCGGTAATGATTACCACTACTGTTGTCATTCAAATCTAACAAGGGCATTAGTTAAAGAAAAAAATGTTAAATTAGACCATGCTGAAAAAATAGTTCATGATGTATTAAATGTATTTATGCTAACTGGTTTTACCAATGATACAAAACAATACTTTATGAAAGCTAGTCCAGTTAGACCAGGGGATTATCTAGAGTTTTTTGCTGAAACAGATTTATTGGGGGCTCTTTCTGCTTGTCCAGGAGGAGATTGTGGATCTGAACATTCTTCTGATGTTGCAAAATGTTATCCTCTAAAAGTTTCTATTTGGTCTGTAGATCCTAAGTATTTAACTGATATTAAACCGTCTGCTATTTCAAGTTATAACAGAAATCATGGCATCGATTAATGTCTGTTAATAATATTTCTTTCATTTTACACAAACCTCAGCTTTCAGAAAATATTGGAGCTTGCGCAAGAGGAATGAAAAATTTCAATTTTCAGAAACTAATTATTATTGATCCTAAACCAATATTTCCTAACGATAAAATTTTAGCAACTTCAGTAGGAGCTAAGAATATTATTAACAAAGCAAAAAATTATGAAAATTTAGAAAAGTCTTTAAAAAATATTGATACTGTAATCGCAACATCTGCAAGATTTAGGAATAAAAATATTAAGCATATTCAGTTAGAGGATTTAAAAAAAATTAATTATAAAAAGAAAGTAGCTTTCTTGTTTGGATCAGAAGCATCTGGTTTATCTAACAATGAAATTAGTTATGCTAATTATACCCTTCAAATTCCTACAAATCCTGATTTCAAGTCATTAAACCTTTCTCATAGTCTTATAATTATTGCTCAATTTGTATCAAGCATCATTAATTCAAGGGTTTCCTCTTTTGATAAATCCAATAAAGTAAAATCAGCTTCTAAAAAAGAAATAGTTGCTATGGCTAATTTATGTATCAAGAATCTTGAGGAGATTAATTTCTTTAAATCAAAAGAGAAGAAACCAATAATGCTAGAAAACCTAAGAAATATCTTTTATCGAATGGAATTATCATCAAAAGAATCACGCATTTTATCTGGTGTATTTTCTAGTTTAGGTAAAAAACGTTGATTGACAAAAGTAAGAGTAAGTTTATAAAGCCCTCTATTAAATGACAAAAAGATTAAACTCCAAACATAAAGTAGACAGAAGATTAAAGGTTAACCTATGGGGTAGACCAAAAAGTCCATTTAATACTAGAGCTTATGGACCTGGTCAACATGGTCAAACAAAAACATCTAAACCTTCAGATTATGGAATTCAGTTACAAGCTAAACAAAAATTAAAAGCTTACTATGGAAATATTAATGAGAAACAATTCAGAAATATCTATAAAAAAGCAGTTATGCTTAAGGGCGATACTGGTGAAAATTTAATTGGTCTTTTAGAAAGAAGATTAGATGCAGTTATCTATAGAGCAAAATTTGCAACTACTATTTTCTCAGCTAGACAATTAATCAATCATGGTCATGTAAGAGTTAATGGAAAGAAAGTAAATATTGGAAGTTATTTAGTTAAAGAAGAAGATTCTATTGAAATTAGAGATAAATCAAAAGAATTAGCAATAATTGATATAGCATTAGCGAATAAAGAAAGAGAAACACCTGAGTACATTCAAATGGATGAAAAAAATAAAAAATTAAAATTCGTAAGAGTACCGAAATTTGAGGAAGTTCCTTATCCAGTAATCATGGAACCTAACTTGGTTATTGAATATTATTCTAGATAACAAATGATACAAAGAACATCTAGAGAGCATGTTCTAAAAATTTTAAAAGAAAATCAAAATAATTGGAAAATTTTGGATATTGGATCCAATATAGCTCCAGTAGAATTTGCACAAACAGTTGCTGATGTTCAAAATTTTTCTAAATTTTATGAAGAAAAAAATAAAAAATTTGTTTTAATTAAAGACAAAAATCTTCCATTCTCAAATAACCAATTTGATTTTGTTTACGCTAGTCATGTAATAGAGCATGTGGAAGATTTATCTTTTTTTATAAGTGAACTAAAAAGAATATCAAGAAAAGGATATATTGAACTTCCATCAATACTGGAAGATAATCTTGTTCTTTCAACAAATAGTAGTGACGATCATAAATGGATGTTCAAATTTGATGATGTTGAGAAAGTTTTATTAGTTGAAAAGAAAAAACAATTAATTGAACCATTTATAACACATGGAGTTTTATTTGATTCTTTGAGAAAAAATTTTAGAGATAGTTTAGTTTTAGAACTTTATTGGGAAAATGAGATAAATTATGAATTTAGAGATTTTACTGTAAAAGCAAAAAAACCTATTTTCTTCTCAATAATAAAAAAATATTTTAGTCACTTTGTAAGAAAAAATAAAATAACTTCACTGTTTATAGTTTTAATATTAGTTTTAATACTAGTAATGATAAATTAATTTAATTTTTAAAATTAATACCTTTGTCTTCAAGGACTTTCTTAAGCTCTCCATTTTCATACATTTCTTTTACGATATCGCATCCTCCAACAAATTCTTTTTTAATATACAATTGTGGAATTGTTGGCCAATCACTGTAAACTTTAATTCCTTCCCGTATATTTTGATCCTCTAAAACATTTACTCCCTTAAAATTTACTTCTAGAATTTTTAACATATTTGATACAGCCATTGAAAAACCACACTGTGGAGCATCGGGGGTTCCTTTCATAAATAAACAAACCTCATTGTTGTCTATATGATCTTGAATTAAATTTTTTGTAGCTTCATCCATTAATGCTCCTTTGTTTTAATTGCTAGGGCATGTAACTCATTTCCCATTCGTCCCTTTAAAGAATTATATACCATTTTGTGTTGTTCAATTTTACTTTTTCCTGAAAATTGAGAAGATGTCACAGTCGCTGAATAATGATTTCCATCACCTGCTAAGTCTTGAATTTCAACAACTGCATCAGGCATTGCCTCTTTAATTAAACTTTCAATTTCTTTTAAATTCATTGCCATTAGTTGCCCATATAATTTAAAAACCACTTTGTATTTGAACTTGCCAATTCGTCAATTGTAACTTTTGTCTTATCATCAATATATAGCTCATTTTCATTAATTGTGCCAAGTTCGTCAAAATGAACTGCATTTTTATTCAAAATATCTGTGACTTTTTTTAAATCTTTTTTACCAACCTCAATAATATAACGTCCTTGATCTTCACTAAAGAAATACTCCATTTCATTTATTAAATATTTTGGTTTGTTAAGATTAATTCCTTTTTTACCTTTGATACACATTTTGGCTACTGCAGTAACAATACCCCCTAAAGAAACATCATGAGCACTTTTAATGAGATTACTTTCAATAAGTTTTAATAGAGTTTCACCATTATTTTTTTCATTAAATAAATTAATTTCAGGAGGAGGACCATTTTTTTCGTCTAAAATATTTCTTGCAAATAAAGTTTGATCTAAATGTCCTTCAGTTTTTCCAATAACCAAAACTACATTATTAATCTCTTTAAAATCCATAGTGATCATCTTATTATAATCCTTGATTAAACCGACGCCTCCAATAGCAGGCGTAGGCTTTATACCTTTATCTTTAGTTTGATTGTAAAAAGAAACATTTCCTGAAACAACTGGGAATTTTAAATATTCACTTGCTTCACCAATTCCTTGAACACATTCAACAAACTCACCCATATTCTCTTCATTTTCAGGGCTTCCGAAATTTAAGCAATTAGTAATAGCAATAGGTTTTGCTCCAACAGAAATTAAATTTCTAAAACTTTCGCAAACAACTTGTTTTCCACCTGTAAGAGGGTGAGCCCAACAATAAACGGCAGAAGAATCGACAGATGCAGCTACAGCTTTATTTGTTCCATGTACTCTCACAACTCCAGCATCACCACCTGGTTTTTGAATAGTATCTCCCATAACCGTATGATCATATTGTTGCCAAATCCATTCTTTGCTACAAATATTTGGGTTTGCTAAAATTTTTTTTAGAACATCTATAATTTTAAAATTTTTTAAGTCCTCTTTTTTAATTTTATTTTTTTTAGGTAGTTTTGCTTTTTTCCATTTTCGGTCATACATAGGAGAATTTTCAACTAATGTATTTACTGGAATGTCTGCTACCATTTCTTCATCAAAGTAAAGTTGGATTTTTTTTGAATTAGTTGTTTTGCCAATTACTGCAAAATCTAAATTCCATTTATCAAATATTTTTTTTGCTTGTTTTTCTTTTCCATTTTCTAAAACAATTAACATTCTTTCTTGGCTTTCTGATAGCATAATTTCATAAGGTGACATTTTACTTTCTCTACATGGAACCTTGTTTAAATATATTTCAATTCCAAGATTTCCTTTTGAAGCCATTTCAATACTTGATGATGTTAATCCAGCCGCACCCATATCTTGTATAGCGATAATTGAGTCTCCGGCCATTAATTCTAAACAAGCTTCAAGAAGAAGTTTTTCAGTAAACGGATCTCCAACTTGTACAGTAGGTTTTTTTTCCTCTATTTTATCGTCAAAACTTGCTGAAGCCATACTAGCTCCATGGATCCCATCTCTTCCTGTTTTTGATCCAACATAAATGACAGGTTTATTTAAACCAGCTGCTTTTGAATAAAAAATTTTATCTTTTCTAACTAACCCTAAGGTCATTGCGTTAACCAATATGTTTCCATTATATGAGCTGTCAAAACTCGTTTGTCCTGCAACTGTTGGGACGCCCATACAATTTCCGTATCCTCCAATACCATGAACAACACCTCTTAAAAGATTTTTTGTCTTTTTGTGTTGTGGTGAACCAAAATGAATTGAGTTTAAGTTTGCAATCGGTCTTGCACCCATTGTAAATACATCTCTCATAATTCCCCCAACACCAGTTGCTGCACCTTGATATGGCTCAATAAAGGATGGATGGTTATGGCTTTCAATTTTAAATACAATTGCATCATTGTCTTCAATATCAATAACACCCGCGTTTTCTCCAGGTCCTTGGATAACTTTTTTTCCTTTTGTTGGTAGTTTTTTTAAATGAAGTCTTGAGGATTTGTAAGAGCAATGCTCATTCCACATTGCAGAAAAGATTCCAAGTTCAGTAATATTTGGTGTTCTTTTTAATAATTCACAAATTTTAGTATATTCATCTCTCTTTAACCCATGATCAATAGCTACTTGTTCGTTTACTATCATTTTAAATTATTAATTAAATTATTAAAAAAAATTGAACCATCTTCTCCAGATAAACAATTATCTATCATTCTTTCAGGATGAGGCATCATACCCAAAACATTTTTTTCTTTATTAAATATACCAGCAATATTTTTAATGGAACCATTTGGGTTATAGTGTTCTTCTACCTTCCCATTTTCATCACAATAATTTATTGCAACTTGATCATTGTCTTCAATCTCTTTTAATTGGTCTTGGGTACAAAAATAATTTCCTTCATTGTGAGCAATATGAAATTCTAGGACATTATTTTTAATATTATTAAAATAACGATTTGTTTTATTATTAATTTTTACAAATACATTTTTACAAATAAATTCTAAATATTTGTTTCTTAACAACACACCAGGAACCAAACCTGTTTCAACTAATATTTGAAAACCATTACAAATTCCCATTACCATACCACCTGAGTTTGCAAAATTAATCACTGATTTCATAATTTTAGATTTAGAAGCCATACTTCCACATCTTAAATAATCACCGTATGAAAAACCACCAGGTAACACTATTAAATCACTTTTTGGAAGTTCAGCATCGTTATGCCAAACCATTTTATTTTTAAATCCAAATTTTTTAAGTGCAACATCCATATCTCTATCACAATTTGATCCAGGGAAAGTAATGACAGATGATTTCATTAATTACTTTAGATCAATAATTTTATAGTTTTCAATTACGAGATTAGCTAAAAGTTGTTTACACATTTCTTCTACTTTATCTTTAGCTTTTTTTGGATCATCTTCTTTTGTATCAATTTCAAAGTATTTACCTTGTCTAACTTCATTGACATCATTAAAACCCATTCCATCTAAAGTTTGATGAATAACTTTACCTTGAGGATCTAATACGTCTTTCTTTAAAGTGATTACTACAGATATTTTCATTTTTTTTTTCTTTTAACAGATGATAATTTTGTGACATTTACAGCACTTACATTGGATTGTTCATGTAAAATACCTAATCTTTTAGCAACTTCAGTATAAGCTGGTATTAGATCACCTAAATCTTTTCTAAAACGATCTTTATCAAGTTTTTTATCAGTAATACTGTCCCAAAGTCTGCACGTATCAGGGCTTATTTCATCTGCTAAGATTATTTCTTCTTTACCATTTGATTTAAATCTTCCAAATTCTAGTTTGAAATCAATCAACTTTATTCCAACTCCTCTAAACATTCCAATCATAAAGTCGTTAATTCTTAAAATCATTTTTTTGACTTTATCAATTTCACTTTTAGTAGCCCAATCAAATGCTAATATGTGTTCCTCCGCAATTAGAGGGTCACCTAATTTGTCTTCTTTTAAGCAGTATTCAATTAATGGTTCTTTTAAAACAGTTCCATCCTCAATGCCCAGCCTTTTTGTGATAGATCCTGTTGCAACATTTCTAATAATAAATTCAATTGGAATGATCTCAACTAGTTTGATTATTTGTTCACGCATATTTAATCTTTTAACTAAATGATTTTTAATTCCTATTTGAGATAAATTTGAGAGAATGTGTTCAGATATTCTATTGTTTAAAACACCTTTGCCCTCAATTGTAGTTTTTTTTTGATTATTGAATGCCGTTGCATCGTCTTTAAAATATTGGATAACTAGATTTTTATCATTTGTTGCATAAATGATTTTCGCTTTACCTTCGTATAATTTTTTTCCTTTTTTCATTATTTAAAAACTCTTCTAAAGATCAAATTTACATTTTTAAAGTGTTTTGCATAACTAAATATTGATTTAAGCCTTTTTGTTGTAACTTTACTCATAATAAACTTATCATTAGAGATCACATCAAATAAGTTTAGGTTTTTTTCAAAACATTTTTTTGCATATGATTGAACCATACTGTATGATTTTTCTCTACTTAAACCAGATTTAGTTAATTCTAGCATAACTTCTTGAGAGAAAATTAATCCTTTAGTTAAATTTAAATTTTCCATCATTTTTTTTGGATAAACAATCATGTTATCTAAAATGTTTGTTAATCTAACCAACGCAAAGTCTGTTGTAATATTTGCATCTGGTCCTATATTTCTTTCTACACTTGAGTGAGAAATATCTCTCTCATGCCATAGAGCTATGTTTTCTAAAGCAGGCATCACTGTACTTCTAACCATTCTTGCTAAACCAGTTAAATTTTCACTTAAAATTGGATTTTTTTTGTGAGGCATTGCAGAAGATCCTTTTTGGTTTTTTGAGAAATACTCTTGTAATTCATAAACCTCTGTTCTTTGTAAATGTCTTATCTCAATTGCAACTCTCTCAATCGAACCTGCAATAATACCTAAAACTGAAAAATAAAAAGCATGACGATCTCTTGGAATAACTTGAGTTGAAATTGGCTCAATTTTTAATCCTAATTTTTTCGCAACATGTTTTTCTACATTTGGGTTTATGTTTGCAAAAGTTCCAACCGCACCCGATATTGCACAAGTAGATACCTCATCTATTGCATCCTTAAGTCTTTTTTTGTTTCTTTTAAATTCCTCATAAAATGAAGCTAATTTTAATCCAAAAGTAACCGGTTCAGCGTGAATACCATGACTTCTTCCCATACATGGAGTCATTTTATATTTATTTGCTTGTTTCTTTAGTACTTTTAAAATTTGATCGATATCTTTAAGAATTATTTTTCCAGACTGAACTAATTGAATATTAAAACTAGTATCAAGCACATCTGATGAAGTCATTCCTTGATGTAAATATCTTGCTTTGATTCCTGTCTTTTCTGTAACAGAGGTAAGAAAAGCTATCACATCATGTTTAACTTCAGACTCTATTTTATGAATTCTGTTAACATTGATAACTGCTTTTTTTCTAACTATTGAAGCTACTCCTGTTGGTATCTGCCCAAGTTTTTCCATAGCCTCAGCAGCTGCAACTTCTACATCTAACCAAATTTTGTATTTATTTTCCTCTGACCAAATATCAGTTAGTTCTTTTCGAGAGTATCTTTTAATCATTAATTATAAGTATGGGGGCTTTGAATAACCTTTAGCAGATTCTGTAAAGATTTCATAACCATTTTCAGTAATTCCTAACGTATGTTCAAATTGAGCTGATAAAGATTTATCTTTTGTAACAGCTGTCCAACCATCATTTAACATTTTGACTTCATATTTACCTGAATTTATCATGGGTTCGATTGTAAAAGTCATTCCAGGTTTTAACTCTGGTCCAGAGTTTTTATTTCCATAATGTAAAATATTTGGTGGTTCATGAAATGTTGTGCTTATACCGTGACCACAAAAGTCTCTTACCACAGAATAACCTTTTTCTTCTACATAAGATTGAATTTCATGACCAATATCTCCCAATTTAGTTCCTGGCTTTAATATTTTGATAGCTCTAATCATAGACTCGTACGTTGCATCTATAAGATTGTTTAATTTAATTGGTGTTTTACCAATGCAAAACATTCTGCTTGTATCCCCATAATGTTCATTTACTATCGCAGTGACATCAACATTAACTGCATCACCATCTCTTAAAATTCTATCCGATGGAATTCCATGACACACAACATGATTTAATGAAGTACATAAAGATTTTGTAAAGCCCCTATAATAAAGCGGAGCAGAGTGTCCTCCATTATCTCTTATAAACTCATAACCCAATTTATCTATATAGTCTGTTGAAACACCTTCTTTTATATTTTCAGTTAACATATCAAGAGTTCTTGCCGCTAAATTTCCAGCAACTCTCATTTTTTCAAATTTTTCTTTATAATCACTCATCTAAAATTTTAAGTTTTTTATCTATAAAAATTTTCTTTGAACTTATATCACATCTATAAGCTAAAAAATTCACTCCAGCTTTTTTAGCTTTTAGATATGCGTTGTAATATTCTTCATCTATATCTTTAGCTATTTTAAAATATTTCATATTTTGAATTTGAACTAAAAATATTAAGTAGGCTTTGTAACTTTTTTTTATGGCATTAATAAGGGTTAATAAATGCTTAATTCCTCTAGTTGTTGGCGCATCTGGAAATTCAGCGGTATCTTTATTTCTAAATAATGTAACATTTTTTACCTCAACAAAGGTTTTTTGACCTTTGTTTTCTAATAAAAAATCAAATCTAGTTTCCTCATTAAAAAAAACCTCTGGTTTTATAGAGCCATTATTTTTAAGTTCTTTTATAAGACCGTTGCTTAGCCCATGTTCAACTATTCTATTTGCCATATGAGTATTCACCCCAACTAAATTTTTTCTAGATTTAATAATTTCTAATCCATATTTTAATTTTCTTTTTGGATCGTTATTAGGAAGCAAATAAACTTCATTACCTACATCTAACAAACCTTTCATTGATCCTGTGTTAGGACAATGAGCTGTGACAATTTCTTTACCCAGCTTTACGTCAGTAAAAAACCTTTTATAACGTTTGATTAATTTGCCTTTTATTAAAGACTTGGTAAATTCCATTACTAAATTATATATTTCATATGGATAAAAAAGTAAAAGTTAATGCTTCAATTTTAATAATAGGTAATGAAATTTTATCTGGCAGAACCCAAGACACGAATACATCAACTTTAGCAATCTGGCTAAATTCAATCGGTGTTAATGTTGCTGAAGTTAGAGTAATACCTGATATTGAAGATATTATTGTTGATACTTTAAATTTACTTAGATCAACATATGATTACGTTTTTACAACTGGTGGTATTGGTCCAACACATGATGATATTACAGCTCAGTCAGTATCTAAGGCTTTTGGAATAAAATATGAAGTCCATAAAGAAGCTTTTAAAATTTTAGAAAAATATTATCAACCAGGTGAATTTAATGATGGAAGACAAAAAATGGCATGGATGCCAGAGAATGCAAATTTAATTCTAAATCCAACAAGTGGTGCACCTGGATTTAATGTTGAAAATGTTTTTTCTTTACCTGGTGTTCCCTCTATTTTGAAATCTATGTTAGGTGGTTTAACAAACGAAATTGTTGGTGGAGAACCTATTAAAAGTCTTACAATAAGTTTAAAAACTGTAGAAAGTGAGATTGCAAACTCTTTAACTAAAGTTCAAAATGATAATAAGGATGTTGAAATTGGAAGCTATCCTTTTTTTCACGCAGGTAAATTAGGTGTATCGATTGTGATAAGATCAGAAGATAAAAATAAAATAGATGATTGTAATTCTCAAATTTTAAAATTTGTAAACGAAAAAAATATTGAAGTAGTGGATCGTTAATGCTGTATTTTGCTTATGGTAGTAATCTTCATCATTTTCAAATGAAACGTAGATGTAAAGATAGTGTTTTTTTAAAAAAAATAAATTTAAAAGATTTTAAATTAACATTTAGAAGCAAATATAGAGCTGCAGATATAGAGCCAAAAAAAAATTCAATTGTACCAGGTGGATTGTTTGAAATTTCAAAAAGTGATGAGAAAAAATTAGATGTATATGAGGATTTTCCAATTCTTTATAAAAAATATTATTTTTATTACTATGGAAAAAAAGTGATGACTTATACAATGGTTAAAAAATCTCCGTTCAAATTTCCAACTGAAAGATATTTAAATGTCATAAAAAAAGGATATCAAGATTGTAAACTTGATGAAAGATTTTTACTTAAAGCACTTAGAACATAAATAAGACTAAAGATAATATTTATTATCCTCATTAACAGCTATTTCTAATCTTGATAAAAAATCTGGAATTGCACTTTTAACTCTGCTCCATGTTGGTATAAATGGAGCATCCATGGGATTTAAATAAAAGTCTTCGCCAGCTTTAATTATATTTTTTGAAAATAATTCAACAGCTTTTTCTTCTGAGTGTGAATCAAATTTCAAACCATTCATTTCAGCATCACCTCGATAAGCGTCAATTAAATCAAGTGCTGACCTATAGTATGTTGCTTTAAGTGATCTCAATTGTTCTCTACTAAACGAGTGACCTTGAGTAGCAAGTTTTTTGATAAAGGTCTTAATTATATCAATGGACATTCTTGACAAACCTTTATTTTCATCATCAATAGATAAATCTTGATGTTTGTGGTCATAAGTATCTGCTAAATCAACCTGACAGATATTTTGTGGAGAAAAGTTTCTTTGCATCTCTGACAATATTCCAATTTCTATTCCCCAGTCTGATGAAATTCTTAATTCAGGAAGAATATTTCTTCTAAAAGAAAATTCTCCAGCTAGTGGGTATTTAAATGATTTCATAAAATCCAAATATTCACTTTTACCTATTGTTTTTTCTAAAGCATTTAATATCGGAAACACTAAAAGTCTGGCTACTCTTCCATTCATTTTGTTATCTGCGACCCTAGGATAGTAACCTTTGCAAAATTCAAAATTGAATAAAGGATTAACTACTGGGTAAAATAATTTTGCTAGCATCCTTCGATCATATGTTTTTATATCACAATCATGTAATGCGACAGATCTTGCACTATTTCTTGCTATAGACATTCCTATGCAGTACCAAACATTTCTGCCTTTGCCTTTTTCATTCGGTGCTAATGCTTTTTTTTGTAATTCTTTATCTAATTTTTTTAAATTTGGACCATCGTTCCAAAGTATTGTGAATGGAGTTTCTAATTTTTCAAAAAATGTCCATGCTTTTCTGGCTTGTTTTTCATTAGCTTGATCTAGTCCTATTATTATGTGATGTAGATAATTAGTTTTAGCAATTTCAGAAACAATTTTTGGTAATGCATCTCCATTTAATTCGCTATAAAGACAAGGCAATATAAGTTCCATTTTTCTCTCTTTTGAAAAACTTAAAAGCTCTTTTTCTATTTGCTTTGTTGACTTTGTTCCAAAGTCATGAAGTGTCGAAATAATACCATTTTGAGAAAAATCACTCATAATTCACTTTATTAATTTTCGTTTATTTTAACTAGAGCCATTTTAATCACATCTGCCCAGCCTTCAGGAGATGGCTTATTTGTTGTTATTAAATTATTTATAGGAATTTCATCTAAGGTGAATTTATCATTGAATACTAAGCATGGAAAATCACTCTTTTTTAGCATTTCTAAATCATTGTAATTATCACCTACAGCTATTGTTTTTATATTTTTATTATTTTTTTTTAAAAATCTGACAAATATTTGAAGAGCTTTAGCTTTACTAACCCTATCAGTTAAATTAATTACCCTTCCTCCTTCTTGTAAATAAAGACCTTCATTTTTAATTATCTTAGATAATTCATTTCTTTGACTTTTGGTTCCCTCAAATACAAATGGAATAGTGTATTTACGATTTAAAGCCATTTGTAGTTTTTCATCCTCTAAACCAAAAACTAAACTTTGTTTTTTTTTATTCATTTCAGATACCCATTTGCATTTATTTTGCAGGTTTATTGGAACTATATTTTTAAAAATATTTAAAAGATCATCCTTTTCTCTGCTAAGAATTAATTTTATAGGTAAGTTTGAATTGAATAATTCTAAGCCATTAATAGCTGATCCGTTTTCAGAAATAAAAGGTAAGTTTGCTCTTAATTCGTAATTAAACTGTAAAATTTCTTTCTCGGTTTTACTAGTATTGGGTATTATAAAAATTCCTTTTGATATTAGTTCTTTTAAATAGTCTTTTATTTCATCAAATTTAAACGTATCTCTATGAAGCAGAGAGCCGTCTAGGTCAGTAAATATCAAAACTTTGATTGCTTTTTCCATTGATTGATATTTATTAAATATTTGAATAAATAACAATTTTACTAATTAGACTTGTTCAATTATAAATATTAGCATAAATACTCATGAAATTCGTTAATGCCCTCGTGGTGAAATTGGTAGACACAAAGGACTTAAAATCCTTGCCGCTTGCGGAGTGCCAGTTCGAGTCTGGCCGAGGGCACCACTAAATGAGTAAGCTTCAAATTATTTCGGATAATAATAAAAAATCCTTAAATATAAAAAATATTCTATTTAAAAAAATAAAGTTCAATAACTTTAAAAAAGAAAATTTAATTATTGTCATTGGGGGAGATGGATTTATGCTTCAAACACTAAAGAGAAACAAGAATTCAAATAAAAATTTCTATGGAATTAATTCTGGTAATTATGGTTTTCTAATGAATAAATTTTCTTCTAAGGATATTATTAAAAACCTATCAAAAGCAAATGTGGTTACTATTTCACCTTTAGAAATGATAGTTAGAAATAAAAATAATCAAATTAGAAAATCTATAGCGATTAATGAGGTTTCGGTATTAAGACAGAGTAGACAAGCAGCCTCATTATCTATTAAACAAGGTTCAAGACAAATTATTAAAAAATTAGTTTCTGATGGAGTATTAGTATCAACTCCTGCTGGTAGTACAGCTTACAATCTTTCTGTTCATGGACCTATATTAAGTTTACATTCAAAAAAACTATCTATATCTCCAATAAGTGCATTTAGACCAAGAAGATGGAAGGGAAAAATTGTTAATGATAAATCAAAAATTATTATAACAAATTTAAATCCATCTAAGAGACCCATTAGTGCGGTTGCAGATAATTTAGAAGTAAGAAATGCTAAATCAATCACTGTTAGAACTAACAATAAAATAAAGTTTAACCTTCTTTATGACAAAAATAGAGGTTTGCAAAAAAAGATTAAAATTGAGCAAATTAGAAAAGAGACCAGCTAGATAAATGAAAAAAATTAATCCATCAATTTTGGTAGTAATTATTTTAGTTGGAGGTTTTTGTGCGTTTAAAATTATGTCTTTTCTTGGTTGTTATGTTCGTATTGAAAACGTAGATGAGTGTTGGAAATTAACAGCTTGGTGATAAATAGTGATGGTGCCCCCGCACGGATTCGAACCGTGGACATATTGATTACAAATTTATAGATCCAAATTTTTTTTTCTTTCGCTACTAGATAACACAATACAACACTTTTAGTATGATGAGAGTCTACTAATTATTTTTCTACTATATATCGACTACAGATAGAATTTACTTTCTTAGATTGATCAATATTTATTTATTTTTTAATAATTTAAATATTAATTGTCTCAAATTTTGATTATTTTTATTTAAATACATTTGATTTTTAATTACTCTATAATGTTTTTTATTCCAATTGACCTGGCTGCAATTAATTAAATTATTTAAAACTCTATCTACCTCATTGTAAGTAGGTTTTTTTATAAAAAAATATTCATATTTTTTTTTATTACCATCAGGCCATCCAAAATAATGTTTGGCATCTGTATCACTATTGTGTGGCCCCAAACATGCAATCTTTTTTTTTCTACTAATTGCTTCATAACCCATTGTAGATGTAAAAAATAAAATATTTTCAAATTGGTCTAGTATTTTATATTTTTTTTCTCGTTGATTACTTTGATGAAAAATACAATTAGATTTAAAAATTTTTTTATAAAAATTAATTTCAATAGATTGTTTAGGATTTTTTTTACTTCTTCTAAGTAAAATATGAAGTTTTTTCTTATTTTTAGTTAGATATAAATTGACTAAGTTTAGTATTTTTTTATAGCCTGCAAAATCTGCTTTACCCATACCTCCTTTCATCCCTTCATGAGTTTGAGATAAATATAAAAATTGCTTACGAAACTTTGTTTTATTAATTGGAATAAGATTATTATAAAAGTGTCCATGAGAAAGATATTTAGATTTTACAATTTTTTCATATTTTGGAATATAGTATTTATTAAATACAAAGAAATAGTCACACTTTAGATTTTTTGGCCATTTTTTTTCATTTACTTTAAACCAAGTCGCTAAACGAATTCCATTAGAAACTGAAATAAAATGGATGTTCTTGAAAAAATTTTTTAATTCATACAACTGATATCTTGCTTCATTGAAAGTAATTATAATTTTAGGCGATGTGAATTTTATGAAATTTTTAGAGTAGGTTGAAAAAGAAAAATCTAAAAACAAAATTTGCTTTAGAAATAACCAGAAATAAATTTTTTTATTATCACGTAATTCAAGAATATTAAAATCTTTTTTGATAATTTTTTTAAAAGTTGATGCATGTATTTCATCAAAAAGAAGTATTTTATTTTTCTTTGGAAAATCAAAACGAAGTCGAATTCTTAAGAGTTGATTTATATATTTCAGAATTTTTTGATACATTCAAATATCTTTTAATTTTCGTTTAATTTATATTAAGCATTGATCAAGGTGCTTAAATTAAGCGCCTTTTTTCCTTTATAGAATTTAGGAATACGAATGCTTATTTATTGACACTTACATTCAAAACTTACCTTATCTTTTGTTAGATTTATTGTGACTATAATCTATATATATTAAAAATGAAAAAAAAATATTACTTATTAGGTATTCAATCGTACGCAAACCACGATTCTGGTGCAAGTATTTTAAAGATCGATGACTCTAATAATATTTTAGATTTTGTAGCAATATCAGAAGAAAGATTAATAAGAAAAAAATATCCTTATACCTTTCCCATACACTCAATAAATTACTGTATGGAGTATTTCAATTTGAAGAAATTATCGCAAATTAATTTTATCATATCAGATTGGATACGTATAAAAAGATGGCTGAGATCAGGACCAGCATATAATTATCAATTATTTGATTATATAAAAGAAAAGCTAAACTTTGATAAAGATAAGATTATTCAAATTGATCATCATCTTGCACACGCTGCAAGTACTTATTATTCAAGTGGGTATAAAGAATCTGCAATTTTAATTGTTGATGCAAATGGCTCAGATTGTGAAACAAATTCTTTTTTTTATGGAAAAAATAATAAAATTAGTCTTTTAGATAAAAGTAAAAATCATGGTATTGGCTCTGTTTATACTGCGATTACTAAAAATATTTTAAATCTTGGTGATAGTGGTGAAGGTAAAACGATGGGTTTAGCACCATATGGAAAGGCTAATCCAAAAATAAAGATTAAACATTCATTAAATGGTATCCACACAAACTTTTCAGATTTTATGAGAAGAATACCTTATTCGGATGTTTTAAATCAAATAAATGAAAATTATAGACCTCAAGTAATAAAAAAAAATTATCCAAAAGCTACCAAAAAAAACATCATGAAAAAAATATTTTGCGATTGGGCATATGCAGTTCAAGATCTTACAGAAAGAGTATTTTTACATCTAGGTAAAGAACTTTACAAATTAAAAAAAGTAAAAAATATATGTTTAGCTGGTGGAGTTGCATTAAATTCAGTTGCTAATAACGTTTTGTTAAAAAAAACTAAATTTAAAAATATGTTTGTTTTTCCAGCATGTTCAGACTCTGGAATACCATTTGGATTAGTCCTTTGGGGTTATCATAATATTCTGAAACGCAAAAAAAGAATAAAATTTAATAATGCTTATACTGGAAAAAAATACTCAAAAAAAGAATTATTACTATTTTTGAAGAAATATAATTTTGACTTTAAAGAGACAAATCCAAAAGAAATTGCTATCCTAATATCAAAAGGTTTTGTAGTAGGAAATTTTTTTGGAAAAAGTGAATACGGTCCAAGAGCACTAGGTAATAGAAGTATTATTGCTGATGCTAGAAATCCTAAAATGAGAGATTTTATAAACAAAAAAGTAAAACATAGAGAAATTTTTAGACCTTTTGCACCCTCTATTCTTGAGGAATTTTCAAATAAATTCTTTGATATTGATAATTCACCTTTCATGTTACAGGTCGCTAAAAGTAAAAAAAGTAAACTTATACCCTCTGCTATTCACGTAGACAATACAGCGAGAGTACAAACAGTTAATAAATTTCAGAATCAAAATTACTATTCTATTATTAAAGAATTTTATAAATTAACAGGTATTCCAGTAATCTTGAATACGTCTTTCAATGATGCGGGAGAACCATTAGTTGAAACACCTCAAGATGCTATTTTATGTTTTTTAAAAACTAAAATCGATTGTTTAGTATTAGACAATATTTTACTTTTTAAAAACAAACAAAAAAAAATCAAAGAGAAAATAAGAAAACTAGACGCTACAAGATCTCAAAAAATTAAGTTAGATGAAAAAAAATTGATTAAAAAATTTACGATCAAATATTCTGAAAATGAATTTAAAAAAAGAAAAAAGAAAGAAAATTTAAAAGCTAAGTACCATGTTTTGAATAAACCGATAAGAAAAATTAAAAATTTTATAAAAAATTTCAATTCCCAGAGTAAACCATTATTAATTATTGGCTCAGAGGATCACACAAATATATTAAGCAAAATATTTAAATTAGATGAAAATAAAGTAGCTTTTTTAGATATAAATAAAAATGATATAATTAAGAAAAAGAAAAAAATTCATAAATTTGTAAAGATTAAAAAAATAGATTTTTCAAAATATTATGAAAATATATTTATTTCTACCTTCGAGTACAATAAAGAAATTATTAAAAAATTTAAAATTAAGAAATATTTTACTCCATATGATAATTCATCAAGAAGTATTATTGATTATTATTATATTAAGAAGTTTTCTGGTAAAACAAAATTACATTCCAAAAGTATTTATTAAATAAAAATATATTTTTATTAATTAGCAATAGCTATTAAAGTATCATTAAGATTGTTTTTTATTAAATAGCGATCATAATTATCTAAATCATTTTTTCTAGTTATAAGACTTTTGAAAAAAGTATGTCCTCCTGGTTTATCTTTTAACATCCAGCCTAGATGATTATTTAAATTGTGCCTCTGAATTTTAATTATCTTTATGTTTTTAAATTTTGCTTTTTTAAGAAACAATGTCAAACTTTTTGGAGTATGCCAAATTAAACTTTCTCTACAAAATGTAAATTGTTTAAAATTTCTAAGATCATATTTACTAATCAATGCATCATTTGCACAAGGTACCTCAATTATTATTTTCCCCCCTTTTTTTAAATACTTTTTAATTTTAATTAGAGTTTCTATTTGATTAGGTAAATAGTGCAATGTATGAAAAAGAGTTACTAAATCAAACTTATGTTGAAATTTATTAATTTCAGACTGAACTTTAATTTTAGAATTTTTTTTTTTAATAAATTCTATTGATGCTTTAGATAACTCTACACCATTCAGTTGATTGGTAATCTTGTTACAAAGAAATAAAAACTGGCCATAACCACAACCATAATCTAGAACATTTTTATTTTTTATAAATTTCTTAAAAAGATTAAAATATCTTAAATAATCATTTAATATATTTGTTTTATTAATAAATAATTTAGAAGTTTGTTTTGGTGTTTTTACATCAAAAATTTTTTTGTAAAAATTATCATTAACTAAATATTTTTCTAAAAAAATAAATTTATTTTTAGTATCTAATAAAACAGCCGATCTCCCATTTCTTAAATTTTTTTTTATTACTTTTAATCTATTGTTTTTTATTAAACCAACTTTTTTTAAATCATTAAAAACTGGATTATTAATTTTAATCATTTTGATATTGTTTATTAGGTGTTAACAATAATTTCAAGTATGTGATTACTAATCAATTGGTAAAGTTTAAATAAACATTTGTTAACAACAATAATTTTAAAATATTTTTGATTAAGAAAATCTCACAACAATCCTACAACACATAAACTTAAATTAAATATAAATGTATTAAGAATAATAAGTGTTGATTTAATTGAGTGATGGTGCCCCCGCACGGATTCGAACCGCGGACCTATTGATTACAAATCAATTGCTCTACCAACTGAGCTACAAGGGCTCTTAGATCTCAAGCTTTTATACCATTAATTATATTTTTCAAATTTTATTTTCTTTGATAATACAAGTATTTTTAAAAATGGTGATTATAAAATATATTTTTATTAAAACTTGTTTAAATTTAGCCAATTTTTTTTGTAATCTTGATAAGTTTTTTCTAAACCTTTTTTTAAAGAAACTTTAGGTTTAAAACCAAAATATTCCATTCGTACACTGTCTAACAATTTTCTTGGAGTGCCATCGGGTCTAGTAAAATCATATTCAATTTTACCTTTAAATCCTACGATTTTCTTTATATTTTTTGCCAGTTCATTAATAGTTATCTCAATATTACTCCCAACATTAACGTGACTTGACATTGGTGTAGAAAATTTTCTAAAGGTTCTTATATCTTTATTCATTAAATGAATAGACGCTTTTGCTAAATCATCAACGTATAAAAATTCTCTTTTTGGTTTTCCACTACCCCAAATAACAACTTTTTTTGAATTATTCATTTTTGCTTTATGAAACCGATTTATCAGTCCTGGTATTACATGACTATCTTCATCATGATAATTATCACCTGGACCATAAAGGTTCGTCGGCATTATGCATCTATAATCTAAACCATATTGTCGATTATAACTTTCGCACATTTTAATTCCTGCAATTTTAGCGATCGCATATGGTTCATTTGTAGGTTCTAATTTTCCTGTCAAAAGTTTTTCTTCTTTTATGGGTTGTTTGGCCTTCTTAGGATAAATACAGCTTGATCCCAAAAACAATAATTTTTTAATACCACTTACATAAGAGCTATGAATTATATTAGTTTGTATCATTAGATTTTCGTAAATAAAATTTGCTGGGTAATTATTATTAGCACTAATTCCTCCTACTTTAGCTGCTGCTATATACACTTCATCTATCTTATTTTTTTTAAAAAAATTTAGAACTTTTTTTTGATCTAACAAATCAAGTTCTTTTTTTTCTTTAGTTATTAGTTCTACATTGCGCAATTTTAAATAGCGAACTAAAGCAGATCCAACCATACCATTATGCCCTGCAATGAATATTTTGGTTTTAGACATAATCTTTTCAAATATAATATTTTTTAATTTTTATGATTATATGATTTACCTTTTTTTAATAAGTCGATGTCTTTTTCAACCATTTCTTTTACTAACTGTTCAAAAGAAATTTTTGGTATCCAGTTTAATTCTTTTTTTGCTTTACTAGCATCACCTAGTAATGCTTCTACCTCTGTAGGACGAAAATATCTTGAATCAATTTTAATAATTTCTTTTCCATTATAAACTCCAACTTCATCTAAACCTGTACCTTTCCACTCAATTTTCATATCTAAATTTTTCAAAACCAACTTCACAAAGTCTCTTACAGAATACTGTTTCCCAGTAGCTATAACGAAGTCTTGTGGTTTTTTTTGTTGAAGCATTAACCATTGAACCTCAACAAAGTCTTTTGCATGACCCCAATCTCTTAATGCATCAAGATTTCCAAGATACAAGCATTCTTGAAATCCTAGTTTTATACGAGATAGTCCTCTTGTAATTTTTCTAGTAACAAAAGTTTCACCTCTTACTGGACTTTCATGATTAAATAAAATGCCATTACATGCATAAATATCGTATGCCTCTCGGTAGTTTACTGTTATCCAATAAGCATAAAGCTTCGCAACTCCGTAAGGACTTCTAGGATAAAAAGGAGTATTTTCATTTTTTGGATTTTCTTTAGATGCTCCATATAACTCAGAAGTTGATGCTTGATAAAATTTTGTTTTTTTTTCTAATTTCAAAATTCTAATAGCCTCTAAAATTCTAAGAGTTCCTAATGCATCTGAGTTTGCAGTATACTCAGGTTTCTCAAAAGAAACAGCAACATGACTTTGAGCTGCTAAATTATAAATTTCATCAGGTTGAACTTCTTGAATTATTCTAATTAAAGATGTTGCATCTGTTAAATCTCCATAATGTAAAATTAATTTACGATGTTTTTCTTGTGGATCTTGATATAAATGATCAATACGGTGTGTATTTATTAAAGATGATCTTCTTTTGATACCATGAACTTCATAACCTTTTTGCAATAAAAATTCTGCTAAATAGGATCCGTCTTGACCAGTTATTCCTGTTATTAAAGCTTTACTTTTTTTCATTATTTAAAAATATTATTAAGTCGATTTTTTTATAATTAATATAATAATCATACTATTTATTTATGTTATTGTATTATTAATTTTTTAAAAAATAGTTAAAAATTTTTAATGAATAGTAATTATCAAACATCACTTGTTATAACAACAATTAACAAGCCAAATAAAGTTATTAACAAGTACTTAGATATAACTAAAAAAAACAAAATTAACTATATAATCATTGGTGATAAAAAAACTCCAAACTATAAAAATAAATATCCGTACTTTGATTTAAAAAAACAAAAAAAATTTAATTTTAAAATTTTTAATTTATTACCTTACAATACGTATTCTAGAAAAAATCTTGGTTATCTTATTGCAATGAAAAATAAATCAAAAATTATTATAGAGACTGATGACGATAATTTACCAAAAAAAAATTTTTTCAATAATTTAAAAATTAATAAAACTCTTAAAGAGTTTAGTGGACCTAGATGGATAAACATACTAGAAATTTTTAAAACAAATAACAAAATTATTTGGCCGAGAGGTTTTCCATTAAATTTATTAAATAAAAAAAATAAATATAAAGTTAAAAAAAGAAATGTTTTTTCTCCTATTCAGCAAAGAATGTGTGATGGTAATCCTGATGTTGATGCTATTTTTAGATTAACTAAAAAATTTAGAAACCATTATTTTAAGAAAATTGATATCGCAGTAAATAATAAATCAATCTCTCCTTTTAATAGTCAAAACACAGTCTGGCATGAAATTGCCTTTCCCCTAATGTATTTGCCATCTTATTGCACCATGAGATCTACCGATATATGGAGAGGATTAATTGCAGTAAGGATTTTAGAAAATTATAATTGGAATTTAACTTTTTTAAAATCAACAGTTATACAAGAAAGAAACCCCCATGATTTGATGGATGATTTTATTCAAGAAATACCAGTTTATAAAAATAATGTTGAACTTTGTAATGTGATTAAAAAAGTAAATTTAAGCAATAGATATAAAGATATACTCTTAAATATTTATAAGTGTTATGATCAACTAGTTAAAAAAAAAATTTTAAATAAAAAAGAGTTACCACTATTAAAAAGGTGGTTACTAGATATAAATAAAATTTATCCAAATTTAAATAAATATAAATAGTAAATTAGAATGAAAACAAATATTGCTATATTTACTCCAATGGCTAATGAAGAAAAAAATGCAAAAAAATTTATTTTAAAAATTTTAAAATATAGAAAGTATTTTAATAAATTCAGATATTTTATTATATTAGATAAAGCATCAACAGATAATACTTATAAAATTGTTAAAGAATTAGAAAATAAGCATAAACCATTAAAAGTAATATGGTCACCAAAAAACAAAACTGTAGTTGATGCTTATGTAGAAGGGTATAAAAATTGTTTAAAAACTGATTATGAGTGGATACTAGAAATAGATGCTGGAGGAAGTCATAACCCAAAAAATATATTAAATTTTATCAAATTTATTAACAATGATTATGATTGTATTTATGGGAGTAGATTTTGTAAAAATGGAAAAATGTTAAATTCTAATTATATAAGAGATCTTTTTAGCAAAGGTGGATCTTTATTGACAAAATTTTTTTTTAATATCAATTTGTTGGATACTACTAGCGGCTATCAAATGTTTAACAAAAATGTTCTCAAAAAAATTATTAATAAGAAGTTATTATCAAGAAATAGATTTTTTCAGACTGAAATTAAAATCTATACTCGAAAACTGAATATTAAAGAAGTGCCTATCCAGTATGTTTGTCAAACTCATACTATGAATTTGTATGCAATTTTTGAATCAATTTATTTGTTACTTAAAATAAGATTATTAAATAAAAATCACATATAGATTATTTTATAATTCATAGTCCTTTACAAGTTTTTTCATTCTCTAAATAGGTTTTTGTTTTTACTAAGTAAAAATAAGTAATAAATTCTTCATTACTATCTATCATGTTATACTCAGATATTTCTTTAATACATCTTTCCAGTGAAATATTTTCTAAATTCGTTTTAAATTTTCTAGAACGATGAATTTTAGAAGGCTGATTAATGAGAATATATTCAATTTTATTTTTTAATAAAAATTTTTTCTCAAATTCATTTAAAGCATTTTCTAAAGATTGATTATCATGAGCAAATTGCTTGTGTATTTTTTTTCTCTCAAAAACATAGTTAGGTGTGGCTACCATACCTTTTCTATGATAAGTTGGGATTTTACTAAAGAAAGCAAAATTTCCATCAGTACTATCAAATACTTTCGTTGATTTATCAAATTTTTTTTCATCAAGCATTTCAGCAAACTTCATAACTGCATAAGGTTCTTTTTTTTTATAATCGATATTTCCATAAGGTGCGTTGTGATTATATTCAATATTTTTACGTATATATATTGAATTATAAAAAATCAGTGGAATAGTAATAATAATAAGAATGTAAAAAAAAGTTTTCTTAAAAATGAAGTTTCTAAAAAATGTTTTTTTTAAAAAAAATTTTAGATAATATAAAAATAATGAAATTGATAATATTGCAGCATTTAGATGTACAACGAAATACCATCTTCCCACAGATCCAATTTTAGTAAATAAAATTTGATATGAAGTATGTAAAAATATACCAATTAAAAGTAGCCACACAATATTTAGATAACTTTTTACTTTAAATGAAATATTTTCTTTTTTAATAAATTTAGACAATAAAGTGCAACTAATTGCGCATATTAAAGTTACGATTAGAGCCAATATCCCATATTTTATTTGACGTGTTAAGAGGGTTGATAGGACTATTTCTTTATTAATATTTGGAAAATTTGATTTTATAACACCAGAAAGCGGTACTGGAGATCCAGTTATATAATAAATTAAGACCACATATCCGCCAACCATTAAAATTGGAGGTAAAGTTAATGCTAATGCTTCTTTTATTTTTTTTTGAACCAATGTACTTATTATTAAAAAACCATGCAATGGTGAAATTAATAAAACTAAATCTAAACGTGACAAAGCTATTAAAGATGAGATCATTCCAATACTAAATGCAATTAGAATATTTATTTTATCTTTTATTATAAATTTATAGATGACATAATAAATGTAGCCTAGAAATAGAACAACTGACAAAGCAGTTTCCATATACCAAAAAAAATATTTTGTAGCTAAAACTGCAAACAAAAATGTAGAAATAATCTGTATAAATCTATCATCATATATTCTACTAATTTTATAAAAGAACCATATTGAAATTATAAAAAAAATAAAAAGAAATATGGATAATATATAAACAATTATTGCCAGGTTCTCAGTTATTGAAAAACTAATTGCTACAAATACAAGCCACAGTGGATGAAATCCATTAGAGGGATATAAACCGTTCCAAGAAAAAAATCTCAGGTCAGATGCTTCACGACCATATACAAAATAATAAAAAGTATCACCTGGGGTTCTAGATAAAGTATAAATAGGTGGTTCAAGAAAAGAATATAGAATATAACTAACTAGAAAAAACAATACTATTATAAATAAATAAACTTTTTCTAATTTGTGGTCTATCATTAAAATTATAAATACTTAATTGTTAATCTTTATTTTAGTTTAATTTTTATTTAACTGCCTTTTTTTTTAAATAACAAAGATGATGAAATACAATCGCTGCACTATTTGAGATATTTAAACTGTCAATTTCTTTATTAATATTTATTCTAACAAAAAAATCTGCATATTTACTTGTATGCTGTCTCATTCCAAATCCTTCTGAACCAAATAAAAGAATATTATTTCCTCGCCACTCTATATCAGTAAAATCCTTTTGACCTTTAGCATCAAAACCATAAACCCAGAAATTTTTTTCTCTTAAATTTTTTAAAGTTGAATTAATATTAGATACTTGAAAGATATTTACATGTTCCATGCATCCGCTTGCTGATTTATACATCAGTTTACTATCTCGTGGAAAATGTCTTTCTTTAATTATTAAACCGTCAATATGAAATGACGCAGCATTCCTTATTAATGATCCAATATTTCTTGGATCACTAACCTCATCAATACAAACTAATGTTAAGTTATTTTTACCTTTAATGAATTGTTTAAGCTCTGGTTGATCTAAATGCTCAATTTCAGCAACATAACCATTATGCATTAGTTGTTCTTTAGAAGTATACTTGTCTAATTCTTTTTTAGATTTAAAGTAAATTTTAACATCTTCTAAAATATTTTTATTTGGATTTTTTCTATGAATATTTTTTTTAGATTCTTCTGTCAAAAAAACTCTCAAAACCTTTCTTCTAGGGTTTCTAAGAGCTTCAATAACGGCATGCTGACCAACAATGAAAAAAGATGATTTATTCATAAATTATCATGAGTTTTACACGGTTTTTTTATTATTTTCCTATTAAATCACATATTGCATTTGCATAAATAAAATATATAAAACGCATGTTATTTGAAGCTTTATTGAACAAGGGGACACTTCCCCAAAAGGAGGGGTTCCAGAGCGGTCAAATGGGGCGGGCTGTAAACCCGTTGACTTCGGTCTTCGAAAGTTCGAATCTTTCCCCCTCCACCATTTAATAAATTTTAGATAACATGGAGTGTTACTCTTGGGGTTGTGCGGGTGTAGTTCAATGGTAGAACGCTAGCCTTCCAAGCTGGATGTAAGGGTTCGATTCCCTTTACCCGCTCCAAGAAATTAAAGTAAGAAACAAAAAAAAAACTGAGGTTAAAAAGAAATGTCAAAAGAAAAATTCGTACGAAGTAAACCCCACTGTAACATTGGGACTATTGGTCATGTCGACCATGGTAAAACAACTCTTACTGCAGCTATAACAAATGTATTAGCTGAAGCTGGTGGTGGAACAGCTGTAGCATATGATCAAATTGATAAAGCTCCAGAGGAAAAAGAAAGAGGAATTACAATTTCAACGGCACACGTTGAATATGAAACTGAAAAAAGACACTACGCTCACGTGGACTGTCCAGGCCACGCTGACTATGTAAAAAATATGATTACAGGTGCAGCACAAATGGATGGAGCAATATTAGTTGTTAATGCAGCTGACGGTCCTATGCCACAAACAAGAGAGCATATTCTTTTAGGAAGACAAGTTGGTATTCCAGCAATTGTTGTTTACCTAAATAAAGTAGATCAAGTTGATGATAAAGATATGATTGAACTTGTAGAAGAAGAGATAAGAGAACTCTTAACTTCTTATAAATATCCAGGAGACACAACTCCAATCGTTAAAGGTTCAGCTTTAGCTGCAGTTGAGAAAAGGGATGAAGAAATTGGAAAAAATTCAATTTTGGAATTAATGAAAGCAGTTGATGAACATATTCCACAACCAGCCAGAGAAGTCGATAAACCTTTCTTGATGCCTGTTGAGGACGTATTTTCAATTTCAGGAAGAGGAACTGTTGCAACAGGAAGAGTTGAGTCAGGTGTAATTAAAACTGGTGAAGAAGTTGAAATTGTTGGAATTAGGGAAACAAAAAAATCAGTTTGTACTGGAGTAGAAATGTTTAGAAAACTACTAGACTCTGGTGAAGCTGGAGATAACGTTGGAATTTTATTGAGAGGTATAGAAAGAACTGACATTGAAAGAGGTCAAGTTCTTTGTAAGCCTGGATCAATAACTCCTCATACTAAATTTGAAGCCCAAGCCTATATTCTTAAAAAAGACGAGGGTGGAAGACACACTCCTTTCTTTACAAAATATAGACCACAGTTTTATTTTAGAACAACAGACGTAACGGGGGAAGTAGAATTACCAGCAGGTACAGAAATGGTTATGCCAGGTGATGATGCTAAATTCACTGTTAAACTGATTACACCTATTGCAATGGCAGAAAAACTAAACTTTGCTATTAGAGAAGGTGGTAGAACTGTTGGAGCAGGAGTAGTAACTAAAATTATAGAGTAACTCTATAAATAGGAGTGTAGCTCAATTGGTAGAGCGCCGGTCTCCAAAACCGGAGGCTGAGGGTTCGAGTCCCTCCGCTCCTGCCAATTTGAGCTAAAGAATTATGAAGAACCCGATTAAATTTATGCAAGAAGTGAAACAAGAGGCTTTTAAAGTTACTTGGCCTACTTGGAAAGAAACTTTGCAAGGTGCTTTAATGGTATTCGTTATGGCGGTTGTAATGTCTTTATTTTTCCTTTTATTAGATCAGGTTCTTAAATTCTTCTTAGAATTGTTATTAAAGGTGAGTATTTAATAATGAAGAATTGGTATATTGTTCAATCACACTCCAGTTTTGAGAATAAAGTTGCCTCATTAATTAAGGAAGAGGCTGATAAGGCTAAAATAAGTGAGAAATTTGAAGAAATTATCGTTCCAACTCATGATGTAACTGAAGTTAAAAGAGGAAAGAGAATTCAAAGAAAAAAGAAATATTTTCCTGGATATGTTTTAATAAAGAGTGAGATGGATAATAACATTTATCATATGATAAAAGGAATAAAGAGAGTGAGTGGTTTTCTTGGATCAAAAGGCATCCCAGTTCCAGTATCTGATAAAGAAGTTGAGAAAATTTTAGGTCAAATTAAAGATGGTGTGGCTCAACCAAAATCTGGTATAGATTACAGCGTTGGTGAAAAAGTCCAGGTTGTTGATGGACCATTTGCATCATTTAATGGTATGATTGAAGAAATTGATGAAGAAAAAGCTAGACTTAAGGTGTCAGTTTCTATATTTGGTCGTCCAACACCAGTAGATTTAGAATATAACCAAGTTGAGAAAGTAAGTTAATGGCAAAAGAAATAAGTGGATTTATAAAATTACAAATTAAAGGCGGACAAGCTAATCCTGCTCCCCCAGTAGGTCCTGCGTTAGGTCAACGTGGAGTGAATATAATGGAATTTTGTAAAGCATTTAATGATAAAACAAAATCTATGGCAGGAAAACCTGTTCCAGTTGAAATTACTGTATACAAAGATAAAAAATTTGATTTTAAAATTAAATCACCACCAGCATCTTTCTATATTAAAGAAGCTGTGAAATTAAAAGGTGGATCTAAAGAGCCAGGAAGAAATATTGTAGCTTCAATTTCAAAAAAACAATTAGAAGATATTGCTAAAGAAAAAATGAATGATTTAAATGCTCATGATATAAATGAAGCGGTAAAAATTATTGCAGGTTCAGCTAGATCAATGGGTATAGAGGTGAAAGAATAATGGCTTCAAAAAGATACAAAAAATTGCCTGAAAAAACTAAAGACTTAAATGCAGAGTCTATTGAAAAATTATTACCTGAGCTAAAAAAAAATTGCACAACAAAATTTGATGAATCTTTAGATTTAAGTTTTCAAATAAATAACAAACAAAAGAAAAGTGAAGTCAACATTAGAACTGTAGTAAATCTTCCAGGAGGAACAGGCAAGAAAGTAAAAGTTGCTGTTGTTTGTGAAGATAATAAAGCACAAGAAGCAAAAGATGCAGGCGCTGATATTGTTGGTGGAGATGAATTTGTTGAACAAATCAAAGGTGGAGATTTAAATTTTGAAAAATTGATTTGTACACCGGGAATGATGATTAAACTCTCAAAATTAGGAAAAGTTTTAGGCCCAAAAGGATTAATGCCAAATCCTAAACTCGGTTCAGTATCTGAAAATATTAAACAAGCAGTTACTGATGCAAAATCAGGACAAGTTGAAATTAGAAATGATAAAGATGGAAACATAGGTGTAAGTATTGGAAAAAAATCATTCAGTGATGATCAATTATTAAAAAATTATAATGCAATAATAGAAGCATTAGAAAAAGAAAAGTCTAACAACACACTTAAAGGTGATTTAATAAAAGGTGTTTTTGCAACTTCTACTATGGGTGTTTCATACAAAGTTAAATTAGGAAAATCGATATAGTTATGATGAACAAAGAACAAAAGAAAAATTATATTGAAGAAATGATTTCTAAATTTGAGAGTAGTAAAGCTGTGATGGTTACACACTATCAAGGCTTAACAATGACTCAATTAGATGATTTAAGAGCAAAAATGAGAGAGCATGGAATTGTCTTTAAGATCACTAAAAACAGAATTACAAAATTAGCATTGGAAAAAACTAAGTGTAAAGATTTATCTAATCTTTTCACAGGTCCAACAGCAGTCGCATTTGGTGAAGATGCAATAATGTCTGCAAGAATATTGTCTAAATTTGCTAAGGATAATGAGAATCTTAAATTAATTGGTGGAATAATGGATGATGAGGTCTTGGATCAGGCCGGTGTTCAAAACGTTGCTAGTTTACCTACGCTAGATGAAGCAAGAGCCAATATTGTAGGTATTTTAAACGCTCCAGCCTCAAAATTAATTAGTATTTTGCTTGCACATTCGGAAAAAATGAGTAGTTTGTCCGCAGAAAATTCTGAAACACAACCCAAAGAGTAGAAAAATATGCCTGATCTAAACAAAATTATTGAAGACTTATCAAGTTTGACTGTTGCTGAAGCAGCTGAACTTTCAAAACAGTTAGAAGAAAAGTGGGGTGTAACTCCAATGGCAGCAGCAGCTCCAGCAGCAGCAGGTGGTGCGGCTCCAGCAGAAGACAAAGATGATTTTACTATCATGCTAGTTTCTGCAGGTGATAAAAAAATCAATGTCATCAAAGAAGTAAGAGCAGCTACTTCATTAGGTTTAAAAGAAGCAAAAGATCTTGTAGAGGGAGCACCAAAAGAAGTTAAATCAGGTGTTAACAAAAAAGATGCCGAAGAGATCAAAGCTAAACTAGAAGCTGCTGGCGCAAAAGTAGAACTTAAATAAATTAATTAGAAAGAATTCAAATACTGATTATTTTTAATCAGTATTATTTAACATAGATGCAATTATCTTTTACTGAAAAGAAAAACATTAGAAAAAGTTTTGGTAAACTTAAAGAGAGCTTATCAATACCAAATCTTATCGAAGTTCAAAAAAATTCTTATAAAGAATTAACAGAATTTAATATTGAAACAGAATTAACCAAAGGTTTTGATAGAGTATTTAAAAGCATATTTCCTATTGAAGATTTGAACGACAAGGCGACTCTTGAGTATGTTTCTTACAGATTAGAAAAACCAAAATTTGATGTTGAAGAATGTATAACAAGAGGTTTAACTTACTCTTCAGCTCTTAAATGTACATTAAGATTAGTTGTTTACGAAATAGATCAAGAAAATAATACTAAAGATATTTTATCAGCAAAAGAACAAGAAGTTTACATGGGCGAAGTTCCTATGATGACTAATAGCGGAACGTTTATTACCAATGGAGTTCAACGTGTTGTAGTAAACCAAATGCATAGAAGCCCAGGTGTTTTCTTTGACCATGATAAAGGAAAAACTCACGCAAGTGGAAAGTTATTATTTAATTGTAGAGTAATACCTAATAGAGGTTCATGGTTAGATTTTGAATATGATGTTAAAGATTTTTTATATTTTAAAATTGATAGAAAGAAAAAAATATTTGCATCAACTTTACTTTTAGCTTTAGGTTTTTCAAAATCAGAAATTGTTGATGAGTTTTATGATAGTGAACAATATAATTTTGATCCTAAGACAGAAAAGTGGAAAACTAAATTTAATCCTGATAATTATAAAGCTAAAAATTTTTCAGAAGAAGTAATTGATGCAAAAACTGGCGAAGTAGTAATAAAACTAGGTGATAAAATAAACTTTTTAAATGCTAAAAAATTAGCTAACGATGGACTTAAAGATATTTTAGTTTCAAGAGAGTCTCTTTTTGGAAAGTTCTTACACAGAGACGTTAAAGTAAGTGATGAAGAAGAAGGTACGTTTAAAATTGGTACTGAGCTAAATGATACAATTATTCAACAAATATTGGACGCAAATATTCATTCTTTACAAATATCGGTAACAAATTCCATAAATAAAGGATCTTATTTATTAACAACTGTTTTAGCAGACAAAAATAACTCTAAAGACGAAGCTATAACTGAAATATACAAAATGTTAAGACCAGGTGAGCCACCAACAATAGAGATAGCCACTCAAATATTTAACAATCTTTTCTTCAGCTCAGATAGATACGATCTATCTGATGTTGGTAGAGTGAAAATGAATTCAAGATTGAACCAAGAGTGTTCTGATAAAATTACGATCTTAAGAAATGATGACATTATTGCAATTATTCACAAAATGTTAGATTTACGAGATGGTAAAGATGATGTTGATGATATTGATCATTTAGGAAATAGAAGAGTACGTTCTGTAGGTGAATTAGTAGAAAACCAAGCCAGAATTGGTGTTTACAGAATGGAAAGAGCTATTAAAGAAAAAATGACTACTTTAGACGTTGAGTCTGCGATGCCACAGGATTTAATTAACGCAAAACCACTAACTGTTTCATTGAAAGATTTTTTTGCTAGCTCTCAACTTTCACAGTTTATGGATCAAACAAATCCATTATCTGAAATTACACATAAAAGAAGAGTTTCTGCTCTAGGACCAGGTGGACTAACAAGAGAAAGAGCAGGATTCGAAGTTCGAGACGTTCACCCAACTCATTATGGAAGAATTTGTCCAATTGAAACTCCAGAGGGACCAAACATCGGTTTGATAAATAGTTTATCAACTTATGCAAAAATAAATAAATATGGCTTTATTGAAAGCCCATATAAAAAAGTAAAAGATGGGGTTGTGCAAGATAAGGTTGAGTATTTGTCTGCAATGGAGGAAACAAAATTTACAATTGCTCAAGCAAATACAAAGTTAGATAAAAATGGAAAGATAGTTGAGGAACTTGTTTCTTGCAGACAAAATTTAAATTTCCTTTTATCAAAACCAGATGCAATTGATTATATCGACGTTTCACCAAAACAACTTGTTTCTGTTGCAGCTTCTTTAATACCTTTCTTGGAAAATGATGATGCTAACAGAGCTCTAATGGGTTCTAACATGATGAGACAAGCAGTTCCTCTTTTAAAACCAGAATCTCCATTGGTTGGTACTGGAATTGAAAGTGATGTGGCTTTAGACTCTGGTGTAACTATTGTTGCTAAGAGAGATGGAGTTGTTGATAAAATTGATGGTAAAAGAATTGTTATTAAAGTAACAGAAGAAACTGATTTTAGTGAGTCAGGTGTAGATATTTATAACTTACAAAAATTTAAAAGATCAAACCAAAATACATGTATCAACCAAAGACCACTTGTTAGAGTCGGTGATAAAGTTAAATCTGGTGATATTATTGCAGATGGTCCATCAACAAAATTAGGAGAGCTTGCACTTGGTAAAAATGTAACAGTAGCTTTTATGCCATGGCAAGGTTACAACTTTGAAGACTCAATTTTGATTTCAGAAAGATGTGTAACTGACGATGTGTTTACTTCAGTTCATATTGAAGAATACGAAATAATGGCGAGAGACACTAAATTAGGAGAGGAAGAAATTACCAGAGATATTCCTAATGTTAATGAGGAAGCTTTGAAAAATCTTGATGAATCTGGAATAGTTTATATTGGAGCTGAAGTAAACGCTGGCGATATATTAGTTGGAAAAGTTACACCAAAAGGTGATTCCGCATCAGGACCAGAAGAAAAACTATTAAGATCAATTTTCGGAGAGAAAGCTATTGATGTTACTGATACATCTTTGAGAATGTCACGAGGTGCTAGTGGTACGGTTGTTGATGTAAGAGTATTTAACAGACATGGTATTGAAAAAGACGAAAGATCAATAACTATTGAAAGAGCTGAAATTGAACAAGTTCAGCAAGATAAATTAGTAGAGGAAGAAATTTTAGAAAGAAGCATTAAACAAAGAGCTTCACAAATTTTATCGGGATCATCATTAACTAAAAAAGTAAAAGATTTATCTGAAGGATCTAAACTTGATTTTGATGTAATCAATAATCTTTCTATAAATGATGTATTTAAAATATCAGTTGGAAATGTAAATGATGAAGCAACTTTGGCACAACTCAAAGATCAATACAACAAAGCAAAACAAGACATTACAGAAAGATTTGAAGATAAAGTTTTAAAAATTAGAAGTGGTGATGATTTATTACCAAGTGTTATGAAAATGGTAAAAGTTTTTGTAGCTATTAAGAGAAGATTAAGACCAGGTGATAAAATGTCAGGAAGACATGGTAATAAGGGTGTTGTTAGTAAAATAGTACCAGTTGAAGATATGCCATACAGAGAAGATGGTAGAGCAGTTGATATTGTTTTAAATCCTCTAGGTGTTCCAAGTAGGATGAATGTTGGTCAAATTTTAGAAACTCACCTAGGTTGGGCTTGTAAAGAATTTGGTGAACAGATTAAAAATCTAGTTAATGAAAATAACAAAAAAATTGAAAGAACTGAAAAAATAGAAAAATTTTTAAAATCTGTTTATGGAGAAGATACTTTCAATGAAAAAGTAGACAAATTAAGTAAGAACGAATTTAAAGACCTCTGCGAAAACTTACAAAATGGTATTGCAATATCAACTCCTGTTTTTGATGGCGCTAAAGAGAAAAATGTAACTGACATGTTAGAGTTAGCGAATTTACCAGGATCTGGACAAACTTATTTATGGGATGGAAGAACTGGAGAAAAATTTGATAGACCAGTTACAGTTGGA
Organism: uncultured Pelagibacteraceae bacterium; assembly: GCA_902588925.1. GTDB lineage: Bacteria > Pseudomonadota > Alphaproteobacteria > Pelagibacterales > Pelagibacteraceae > Pelagibacter. Next base: position 58,740 of record CACIRB010000002.1, read on the forward strand.
ATAATTTATATGTTGAAACTTCATCACTTAGTAGAAGATAAAATTCATGCAAGATCTACAGGTCCTTACAGTTTGGTTACACAACAACCTCTCGGTGGTAAAGCACAATTAGGTGGTCAAAGATTTGGAGAAATGGAAGTATGGGCTCTTGAAGCCTACGGAGCTTCTTATACTTTACAAGAAATTTTGACTGTAAAATCTGATGATGTTGCTGGAAGGGTTAAAGTTTACGAAACTATAGTTAAAGGTGAAGAGAATTTTGAGTCTGGTATTCCAGAGTCATTTAACGTTTTAGTTAAAGAAATTAAATCATTAGCATTAAATGTGGAGCTTAATTAATGAAAAAAGAATTAACAGATTTATTTAAAGGTAGCGAAATTTCTGAAGCACAAAATTTTAATAGTATAAAAATTTCTTTAGCCAGTCCTGAGAAAATTAAATCTTGGACATTTGGTGAAATTAAAAAACCAGAAACTATAAATTATAGAACATTTAGACCAGAGAAAGATGGTCTATTCTGTGCAAGAATTTTCGGACCAATAAAAGATTACGAATGTTTATGTGGAAAGTATAAACGAATGAAATTTAGAGGTATTATTTGTGAAAAGTGTGGAGTTGAGGTAACTAAATCAAATGTAAGAAGAGAAAGAATGGGCCACATTAATCTTGCAACTCCTGTGGCACACATTTGGTTCCTAAAATCATTGCCAAGTAGAATTGCACTTGCTGTAGATATGAAGTTGAAAGAAATCGAGAGAGTTCTTTATTTTGAAAACTTCATAGTAATCGAACCAGGACTAACTGGATTACAAAAAAACCAACTTTTAAATGAGGAAGAATTAGCAAAATACCAAGATGAATTTGGAGAGGAAAGCTTTACTGCAGGTATTGGAGCAGAAGCTGTTCTCGAGATGTTAAAAAATCTTGACTTGGAATTAGAAAGAAAAAATCTTGTTAGCTTCATTAAAGAAACTAAATCTAAAGTTAATGAAGAAAGAGCAATCAAAAGATTAAAATTAATAGAGTCATTTATTGAAACTGGTCAAAAACCAGAGTGGATGATTATGACTGTTGTCCCAGTTATTCCACCAGAGTTAAGACCTTTGGTACCACTTGATGGTGGTAGATTTGCTACTTCAGATCTAAATGATTTGTACAGAAGGGTAATCAACAGAAATAATAGATTAAAAAGATTAATGGATCTTAAAGCTCCAGACATCATTGTTAGAAACGAAAAAAGGATGCTTCAAGAGTCTGTTGATGCTCTTTTTGACAATGGAAGAAGAGGTCGAGTTATTACTGGAACAGGTAAAAGACCACTTAAATCTCTCGCTGAAATGCTTAAAGGTAAGCAGGGTAGATTTAGACAAAACTTATTAGGAAAAAGGGTAGATTACTCTGGAAGATCAGTAATTGTTGTTGGTCCAGACTTAAAATTACATGAGTGTGGCTTACCAAAAAAAATGGCTTTGGAGTTATTTAAACCATTTTTATACGCAAGATTAAACAAATTAGGTTTAGCATCTACAATTAAACAAGCTAAAAAATTAGTAGAAAAAGAAACTAATGCTGTATGGGATGCATTAGAATTAATTGTAAGAGAGCACCCAGTTTTATTAAATAGAGCACCGACACTTCATAGACTTGGTGTTCAAGCTTTTGAACCAAAATTAATTGAGGGTGACGCTATTGAATTACATCCTTTAACTTGTGCAGCTTTTAATGCTGACTTTGATGGTGACCAAATGGCAGTTCACGTACCGTTGAGTTTAGAAGCTCAGCTGGAGGCAAGAATTTTAATGCTATCAACAAACAACATTCTATCACCTTCAAATGGTAAACCTATTATCGTTCCGAGTCAGGATATGATTTTAGGAATATATTATCTTTCACAGGAACCAGTATCAGATAAACCTTCTGGATACTTTACTAATTCTGATCAAATAGAGTTTGCATTATCTTCGGGTGAAATTAACGTTCACAGCACTATTATTTCAAGATATGAAACTGTTGACGAACAAGGTAACAAAAAGATTGAAAAATACACATCAACTGCAGGAAGATTTTTATTAGCCAATCTATTACCTAAAAATAGTAATATTAAATTTTCTTTAGTAGACAGATTGTTACCAAAAAAAATAGTTTCTGAAATAATCGATGTAGTTTTCAGATTTTGTGGTCAGAAAACAACTGTAATTTTCTGTGATAAACTTAAAGATTTAGGATTTAAGCATGCATTTAAAGCAGGAATATCATTTGGAAAAGATGATTTAATTATTCCTGAAAACAAAACTCAATTAATTGATGATACTAAAAAATTAATTGCTGATTATGAAACCCAATATGCTGAAGGATTGATTACTAGAGGTGAAAAGTACAACAAGGTTGTTGATGCATGGTCTAAATGTACAGATAAAGTTGCGGGTGAAATGATGAAAAGAATTTCTGCAACTGAAAAAACAGAAGAAGGATTAAAAATAAACTCAGTATTTATGATGGCTGATAGTGGTGCAAGAGGTTCAGCAGCGCAAATGAAACAATTAGCTGGTATGAGAGGATTAATTGCAAAACCTTCAGGCGAAATTATTGAAAGTCCAATTATCTCTAACTTTAAAGAAGGATTAACAGCTTTAGAGTATTTTAATTCTACACACGGTGCCAGAAAAGGATTAGCAGATACTGCACTTAAAACAGCAAGTTCTGGATATTTAACAAGAAGATTGTGTGACGTTGCTCAAGATTTAACAGTAACAAAAATTAAATGTGATGAACCAGGCTTTATTGAACTATCAGAGATCTTAGAAGGTGGAAATGTAGTTGTTAGTTTAGCCGAGAGAGCACTAGGTAGAGTTACAGCTGCTGAGGTGAAAAATCCATTAAGCGGTGAGGTAATAATTAAAAAGTCAGAAATGATTGACGAGGCAGGTTGTGATAAAATTGATGCTGCAGGTGTTAAATCTATAAAAGTTTATTCAGTAATGACTTGTAGTTCTAAAGAAGGTGTTTGTGCTACTTGCTACGGAAGAGATTTATCGAGAGGTAAAATGGTACATGTGGGTGAAGCTATTGGTATGATTTCAGCTCAATCAATTGGAGAACCAGGAACGCAGTTAACGATGAGAACATTCCACGTTGGAGGAACGGCTTCAGTTAAACAAGATAATCAAATTATTTGCAAAAGTGATGGAACATTAAAAATTATTAATTCAAATATTTTGGAAGATTCTAAAAAGAATTTAATTGTTATGGGAAGAAATACTCAACTTTCTATAGAAGATGATAAAGGAGTTCAGATTGCAGTTTATAAAGTTGCTTATGGATCAAGATTATTCTTTAATAATGGAGACAAAGTTAAAGCAAATACAAAAATTTGTGAGTGGGATCCATATACAACGCCAGTAATTGCAGAAAAGAGTGGTATTGCTAGTTATGTTGATTTGATAGATGGTGTTTCAATTCAAGAAACTACTGATGACGCAACTGGTATATCATCAAAATCTGTAATTGATTGGAGAGGTCAATCTAAGAGTACAGATTTAAAACCAAGAATTACTTTAAGAGATGAAAAAGGAAATGTAATTAAAAAAGCAGATGACAATGAAGCTAGATATTACTTAGTGCCAGATTCAATTTTATCAATTAAGGATGGTCAAAAAGTTTATGCTGGTGATGTTATTGCAAGATTGCCTAAAGAAACAACAAAAACTAAAGATATTACTGGAGGTCTTCCAAGAGTAGCTGAGCTTTTTGAAGCTAGAAAAGCTAAGGATAGTGCTATCATTGCTGAAAATGATGGAAGTGTTGTTTTTGGAAAAGAAGTTAGAGGCAAACAAAGAATTTCGATTGTTCCTGACGACGGATCTGAGCCATCAAATTATTTAATTCCAAAAGGAAAACACATTAACTTTAATCCAGGTGAAAAAATTCAAAAAGGTGAATACCTTTTAGATGGCCAACCATTACCTCATGATATTTTAAGAATTTTAGGTATCAAAGAATTAACAGAATATTTTGTTAATCAAGTTCAAGAAGTTTATCGATTACAAGGTGTAATTATTAACGATAAACATATTGAAACAATTCTTAGACAAATGCTTAAAAAAGTTGAAGTTAAGGTTTCTGGAGATTCAAGCTACTTACCAGGTGAAGTGGTAGATAGAATCAAGTTTGATAATACTAATGAAAAATTAGTTGCAGAAGGCAAAACTCCTGCAGTTGGAGAAAGAGTTTTAATGGGTATTACTAAAGCTTCACTTCAAACAGAATCATTCATTTCTGCTGCATCTTTCCAAGAGACAACACGAGTATTAACAGATGCTGCAATTAAAGGGAAAGTTGATCCATTAAACGGTTTAAAAGAGAACGTAATTGTTGGAAGGTTAGTTCCTGCTGGTACAGGTAATATCAAGAACAGATGGAACAACAAGGCCTTAGAAGATGATAATAGCTTCTTAGCAGAACAGGATAAACTTGAAGCTTCTGAGCCTGAAGAAACTCAAGCAAATCAATAAAAAAATCACCTAATAATTGCAGTTTTAGTTTGACAATAGCTGATTAATAAGTATTTTGGCGATGTTTTTGGTTGGAATGTAGTGCTCTTGAGGTACTAAACGCTGCCACAAAATAACCTGTCAGTTATTTTCATCTCAAAAATAAATTAATTAATTAAAAAAAAATTATGCCAACTATTAATCAGTTGTTAAGAAAAAAAAGAGTTAAACAACTTTCTAGAAACAAAGTTCCTGCTTTACAAAAGCAACCTTTGAAAAGAGGTGTTTGTGTTAAAGTTTATACAACCACTCCAAAAAAACCAAACTCCGCATTAAGAAAAGTTGCAAGAGTTAGATTGTCAAACGGTTTTGAAGTAACTGCTTATATTCCAGGTGAAGGTCATAATTTACAAGAACACTCAGTAGTTCTAATTAGAGGTGGTAGGGTTAAGGATTTACCTGGTGTCAGATATCATATTTTAAGAGGAAATTTAGATACACAAGGTGTTGCTAATAGAAAACAAAGAAGATCTTTGTACGGAACTAAAAAAGGTAAATAATGTCTAGAAAAAAAACTCAACCTAAAAAAAATGTAGTTCCTGATCCAAAATTTAATTCAACTATAATTCCAAAATTGATCAACAATATTATGTATGACGGTAAAAGAGGTATTGCCGCAAAAATAGTTTATGAAGCAATTGAAAAAATAAAAACAAAAACTAAAGACGAACCTATTAATATTTTTAATGAAGCAATTAACAATATCAAACCAACTGTAGAAGTTAGATCAAGAAGAGTTGGTGGTGCAACTTATCAAGTACCTGTTGAAGTTAAAAGTAAAAGAGCTCAAGCACTTGCAATAAGATGGCTAGTTGATTCGGCAAGAAAAAGAAAAGATAAACACATGTCAGATAAAATTTTTAATGAACTGTATGATGCTTATGAAAAAAAAGGTGCTGCAGTTAAAAAAAGAGAGGATGTTCATAAAATGGCAGAGTCTAATAAGGCATTTGCTCATTTTAGGTGGTAATAAATTATGGCTAGAACTCATACATTAGATAAATACAGAAATATTGGGATCATGGCCCATATAGATGCTGGCAAAACAACTACTACAGAAAGAGTTCTATACTATACTGGAAAAAGTCACAAAATTGGTGAAGTACATGATGGTGCTGCAACAATGGATTGGATGGAGCAAGAACAAGAAAGAGGAATTACAATTACATCTGCGGCTACTACTTGTTTTTGGAATGATCATAGAATTAATATCATAGACACTCCTGGTCATGTAGATTTTACTATTGAAGTAGAACGATCTTTAAAAGTTTTAGACGGTGCTGTTGCCGTTTTTGATGGTGTGGCAGGCGTAGAACCTCAATCTGAAACTGTATGGAGACAAGCTGATAAGTATAAAGTACCAAGAATTTGCTTTGTTAATAAATTAGATAGAACAGGCGCTGATTTCTTTAGATGTGTAGATATGATAAGAGACAGATTGGGTGCCAAACCTTTGGTTGTACAAGTCCCTATAGGTACCGAAGCTTCTTTAACTGGTGTTGTTGACCTAGTTAAAATGAAAGCACAAATATGGAAAAATGAAGCATTAGGTGCAGAGTGGGAATATAAAGATATACCTGATGATCTAAAAGAAATTTCAGAAAAATATAGAACAGAATTAGTAGAAACAGCCGTTGAACAAGACGAAAAGCTAATGGAGGCTTATTTAAATGGCGATGAAATTAAAGAAGAAGATTTAGTTAAATGTATAAGAAAAGGAACACTTAATTTTAGTTTTGTTCCAGTTTTAACAGGTTCAGCATTCAAAAACAAAGGTGTTCAGCCTTTACTTGACGCTGTTGTGAATTATTTACCAAGCCCAGTAGATATTGGTTCTATCAAGGGAACTAAATTAGGCAGTGAAGATGAAATGGAAATGAAATTTGAAGACAGTGTTCCATTTTCTGCTTTAGCTTTTAAAGTGGCTAACGATCCATTTGTTGGCTCATTAACTTTTATTAGAATTTATTCAGGTACAATCAAAACTGGTACTGCCGTCTTCAATTCTTCAAAAGAGAAAGAGGAAAGAGTTGGTCGTATGCTTTTAATGCACGCTAACTCTAGAGAAGACATTAAAGAAGCTAATGCAGGCGACATAGTAGCTTTAGCTGGATTAAAAAATACTATTACAGGACACACTTTATGTGACAAAGAAAATTCAGTGCTTCTTGAACCAATGGAATTTCCTGATCCGGTAATTGAAATTGCAGTAGAACCAAAAACAAAAGCTGACCAAGAAAAAATGGGAGAAGCTTTAGGTAGGTTAGCTAAGGAAGATCCTTCCTTTAGAGTTACATCAGACGAAGAGTCTGGACAAACTATTATAAAAGGAATGGGTGAATTACACTTAGATATTATTGTTGATAGAATGAAAAGAGAATTTAAAGTTGAAGCAAACGTCGGTGCTCCACAAGTTGCTTATAGAGAAACTATAGAAGCTGCTTCAGAGGTTGAATACACTCACAAAAAACAAAGTGGTGGTGCAGGTCAATTTGCAAAAGTTAAACTTTTAGTAGAGCCTCAAGAACCTGGTAAAGGTCGAGATGTTGAGAGCAAAATTAAAGGTGGCGCAATTCCAAAAGAATTTATCCCTGGTGTTGAAAAAGGTATAGAAACAGTTTCAGATTCTGGAATTTTAGCTGGTTTTCCAATGATTGATTATAAAGTAACTATCCTAGATGGTTTACATCACGATGTTGATTCTAGTGTATTAGCTTTTGAATTAGCAAGTAGAGCTTGCTTTAAAGAGGCTTGTACAAAAGGTGGTTTAAAATTATTAGAACCAGTAATGAGAGTTGAGGTAGTAACTCCAGAAGATTACATGGGTGATGTAATAGGTGATTTAAACAGTCGAAGGGGTCAAATTAGTACTCAAGAACAAAGAGGTAATGCAACTGTGATTACAGCAATGGTTCCTTTAGCTAATATGTTTGGTTACATAAATAATTTAAGATCAATGTCACAAGGAAGAGCACAATATTCAATGTTTTTTGATCATTATTCCAAAGTTCCTCAAAATGTTCAAGACGAAGTAACTAAGAAGATTGCAGGTTAATTATGGAAAAACAAAATATTAGAATTAAATTAAGAGCATATGACAATAAAGTTCTAGATGCTTCTACTGAAGAAATAGTGAATACAGTTAAAAGAACTGGAGCTACAATAAAAGGTCCAATACCACTTCCTACAAGAATAGAAAGATATACAGTTTTAAGATCTCCACACATTGATAAAAAAAGTAGAGAGCAATTTGAGTCTAGAACTCACAAAAGATTAATCGATATTATAGAACCAACGCCACAAACTGTAGAGGCATTAATGAAGCTTGATTTAGCTTCCGGTGTAGATGTGGAGATAAAAATATAATTATGAGCGAGATAGCTTTATTAGGTAAGAAAATCGGCATGACTAGAGAATTTTATAAGTCTGGTCAATTAGTACCTGTTACAGTTCTTAAAATTGAAAAAGCTAGAGTTATTCAAGTAATTGAAGAAGAAAATAGAGGTTACAAAGCCGTTCAACTTGGATACGGAAAAATAAAAAATTCAAAATTAACAAAAGCAATGAAAGGTGTTTTTGCAAAGAAAAACACTGAAGCTAAGAAAAAACTAAAAGAATTTAGAGTAAACGATACTTCTGCTTATAAAGAAGGAAATGAGTTTGGTTTAGAAATTTTCAAAGATATAAAATTTGTAGACACAAGATCAAAAACTATCGGTAAAGGTTTTGCCGGTGCTATGAAGAGACATAATTTCGGTGGCTTAAGAGCCAGCCACGGTGTTTCTATATCTCATAGAGCTCATGGTTCAACAGGACACAGCCAAGATCCGGGTAAAGTTTTTAAAGGAAAAAAAATGGCTGGTCATATGGGTGATAAATTAAGAACGATGTTAAATATTGAAATTATAAAAACAGATTTAGAAAATGAACTACTTTATTTAAAAGGATCTATTCCAGGATCAAAAAATGCTGAAGTTATGGTTAAAAAATCAGTAAAAAATATAAGTAAAATGACAATAAGTGAAAAACAAGCTGCTGCTGAAGAAGCAAAAAAAACACCAGATAAGAAGAAAAAATAATGAAATTAGATAAAATTAGCATAGACGGAAAAAAAGATAGTATTGAAGTTTTAGATAATATTTTTTCAGCAAAAATTAACCACAAGTTGGTAAGTGCTGTTCTTTACAAAACAAATGCCAATTACAAAGGCCGACACGCTAAGACTAAACAACAAAATGAAGTAAAAGGTCCAACATCAAAAATTTATGCACAAAAAGGTACTGGTGGAGCAAGACACGCTAGTAGAAAGGCTCCTATATTTGTTGGTGGTGGTATAGCTCATGGTCCAAAAGGTGAATTAGCTTACAAAAAAAGAAAGTTGAATAAAAATGAAAAGAAACAAAGTGTTGCTTCTTTGATTACTGAAAAAAATAATAATAAGAACTTATTAATTTTAAATGATTTTAATTCTGAAATTAAAAAAACAAAAGAAATGAATTCAATAATTAACAAACTAGAAATTTCTAATTCACTAATTATTCTTGATAAAAATTCAAAAGATAAGATAGAAAAATCTGTAAGAAATATTCCAAACGTAAAAGTTACTGACGTAAATCATTTTAGCGCATACGATATTATAAAATTTAAGAAAGTAGTTTTTACTGAAAGTTCAGTAAAAGAATTGGAGAAAAGGTATTCTTAATATGGATAAAATTCATTTATACGACAAAATTCTTTTCCCAGTTGTAACTGAGAAATCAACAAACTTATCAGAATTGAATAAAATTACATTCAAGGTTCCTGACGGTGCTAATAAAAAAAACCTAAAAAAAAATATTGAAAAAATTTTTAAAGTTAATGTCACTAAAATTAACATCATTAATAAACAAAATAGAACTAAACTCACTAGAGGTAAAAAAGTGAAAGTTTCAGGATACAAAAAAGCAATCATAACTCTAAAAAAAGGTCAAAGCATTGATCTAACAACAGGAATTTAAGAAATGGCATTAAAAACTTTTAAACCATATACAAAATCTACTAGAGGCACTATTTTAGTTGATAGAACTGGTCTTTGGAAAGGTAAACCATTCAAAACACTTGTTTCTCCAAAAAATGCTATGAAGGGTAGAAATAATAATGGACACATCACTTCAATTAACAGAGCTGGTGGACATAAAAAAATGTATAGGCATGTTGATTTTTATAGAAAAAAATTTGACATGGAGGCTTCTGTTGAAAGAATAGAATATGATCCAAATAGATCATGTTACATAATGTTGGTTAAATTTGAAGATGGAACTCATTCGTATTTTTTAGCTCCTCAAAAAATTAAAGTTGGAGATAAAATTGAAAGTGGATCAAAAAAAGAAATTAAAATTGGAAATTGCATGCCGTTACAAGATATACCAGTAGGTATCAACATCCATAACGTTGAAATTCAACCAGGTGGCGGTGGTAAAATAGCTAGAGCTGCTGGTTCATCAGTTACAATCAGTGGATTAGATGGAAATTATAGTTTAATTAAATTAGCTTCAGGTGAAGTACGTAAAATAGACTCTAGAGCATTAGCTACTATTGGAATTTTAAGTAATCCTGATCAAAAAAATATTAAAATTGGAAAAGCTGGTAGATCAAGATGGTTGGGAAGAAGACCTCATACTAGAGGTGTTGTTAAAAACCCAGTAGATCACCCACATGGAGGTGGTGAAGGTAAGTCAGCAGGAGGAAGACATCCGGTGTCTCCAACAGGACAATCAGCAAAAGGTTTAAAAACTAGAGATAACAAGAGAACAGACAAATTTATTGTTAAGAGAAGAAATAAAAGGAAGGATACTAAGTAATGGCTAGAGCTGTATGGAAAGGACCATTTGTTGAGGAAAGCTTGATGAAAAAAGTAGACAAGTACAAAGATGATCCGAAGAAAATTCCAATTAAAACATGGTCTAGAAAATCTACTATTCTTCCAGATTTTGTCGGTGTGAGTTTTCAGATATATAACGGTAAGAAATTTATTCCAATAACAGTTTCAGAGGATATGGTGGGTCATAAATTGGGAGAGTTTGCACCAACAAGAACTTTCTTTGGACACACACCAGCTGATAAGAAAGCTAAACCAGCAGAGAAAAAATAATTATGGGTAAGAAAAAGAAAATTGATAAAAACAACGATAAGACTGTAAAGTCCATAAATAATGGAATTAGATCTAGCGTAAGAAAGATTAATCCAATTTTAAAAAGTATTGTTGGTAAAAAGGTTGATGTAGCTATTAGAGATCTACAGTTTTCAGAAAAAAGAGTTACTAGGGATATTAGAAAAACAATTAGTTCAGCTGTTGCTAACGCTGAAAATAATTTTCAATATGATATCGATAATTTAATTGTCAAAGAAGCATATTGCGGAAAAAAAATTGTTATGAAAAGATTTAGACCAAGAGCAAAAGGTAGAGCGGCACCAATTTTAAAACCTTGGTCGACTGTAACTATAATTTTATCAGAGGCAAAACAAATGGAGAAACATGGGACAAAAGGTTAATCCTGTAGGTTTTAGATTAGGTGTAAACAGAGGTTGGGACTCTGTTTGGTATGCTAAGAAGAAAGATTTTGGCAACTATCTAATTGAAGATTTTAAAATAAGAGAATACATAAAGAAAAATGTAATTAACTCAGGTGTATCTAAAGTGATGATTGAGAGAACATCAAACAAATGTTACGTTACAATTTACACATCAAGACCTGGATTTGTAATTGGAAAAAAAGGAAGTGACATTGATAAAATTAAAAATAATTTATCAAAATTTACGACAAACGAGGTCAACTTAAATATAAAAGAAGTTAAAAAACCTGAAACAAACGCATATTTAGTTGCTGAAAATATTGCACAACAATTAGTGAAAAGAATTTCATACAGAAGAGCTATGAAAAGAGCTATGCAATCTTGTATTAGATTAGGTGCTAAGGGGATTAAAGTATCAGTTAGTGGAAGATTAGGTGGTAATGAAATCGCAAGAACTGAATGGCTTAGAGATGGGAGCATACCTTCACATACTTTAAGAGCAGATATAGACTATGCAGAGGCGGAAGCTCTTACAACATATGGAATTATTGGAATTAAGGTTTGGATTTATAAGGGAGAAGTTTTTGCAAGAGAGTTTAGCCAGGAAACAAACAAAGTAACTCCAAAGGAAGGTAAACAATAATGCTTCAGCCAGTAAGAACTAAATGGAGAAAAGCTCATAAAGGAAGAATTCATGGTAATGCTACTAGAGCAAGTACTATTAATTACGGTGCGTATGCTTTAAAGGCATTACAGCCTGAAAGAGTTACTGGAAAACAAATTGAAGCTGCTAGAGTTGCTTTAACTAGGCATATGAAAAGACAAGGAAGAGTATGGACAAGAGTATTTCCAAATATTCCAGTTTCTAAAAAACCAATTGAAGTTAGAATGGGTAAAGGAAAAGGATCCCCAGAATATTTTGCTTGCAGAGTAAAACCGGGAAGAATTTTATTTGAAGTTGATGGTGTATCTGAACAAATTGCTAAAGAGGCACTTTATAAAGCTTCGGCAAAATTACCAATAAAGACAAAAACAATTAAGAGATTTGCATAAATGAAAAAACAAGAGATTAAAAAATTAAGCAAAGATGAAGTTATCAAAAATATTGATAAGCTTAAAAAAGACTTATTTAATTTTAGATTTCAAAAAATGAATTCTCAAATAACTAATCCTGCAAAAATTGGAGAAACAAGAAAAACAATTGCAAGGTTGAAAACAATTTTAAAAGGAAAAATAAATGCCTAAAAAAATATTAACAGGAGTGGTGATAAGCGATAAACCAAATAAAACAGTTACAGTTATGGTAGAAAGAAAATATTCGCATCCTGTATTGAAAAAAGTCATAAGAGTTAGAAAAAATTACAATGCTCATGATGAAAATAATACATTTAAAACAGGTGATAAAGTTTCAATTATTGAAAGCAAACCATTTTCAAAAAATAAAAAATTTCAAGTTATGGAGAATAATAAATAATGATTGGTGTACAGACAGAATTACAAGTTGCTGACAACACTGGTGCGAAAAGAATAGAATGTATCAAAGTATTGGGTGGATCTAAGAGAAGATATGCCAGCATTGGAGATACAATTGTAATTGCTGTGAAAGAGGCTATCCCTAAGGGTAAAGTAAAAAAAGGAACTGTTCATAAAGCTGTAGTAGTAAGAGTTAAAAAAGGAATACATAGAAACGATGGATCAAAAGTTAAATTTGATAACAATGCTGCAGTGTTAGTTGACGATAAAGGTGAACCAGTTGGTACTAGAATATTTGGCCCTGTTACTAGAGAATTAAGAAGCAGAGGACAAATGAAAATAATTTCACTAGCACCGGAGGTTTTATAAAATGATTAAAAAAGGCTTAAGAGTAAGAGTGTTAACTGGAAGAGATAAAAAAAAAGAAGGCGAAGTTATAGAAATCGATAGAGCGAATAATAGAGCCAAAGTAAAAGAAATTAATATGGTTAAAAAACACGTTAAAACAACAAAAGAAAAAAAAGGTGGTATTTTTTCAAAAGAAAGTTTTATTCATTTATCAAATTTAAAATTAATAGATGAAAAAGCAGAAAAGAAAAAAGAGGCTAAGAAATAATGACTCCAAGACTAAAAGAAATTTTTAATAAAGAAATACAACCAGCTTTAAAAGATCAATTTGGTTTCAAAAATATTTATATGACACCAAGAATAGAGAAAATTGTTTTGAATATGGGTCTTGGTTTAGATGCTTCAGACTCTAAAATTCTTAAATCATGTGAAGAGGATATGGCAAAGATAACGGGTCAAAAACCTGTAACTACAAAATTTAAAAAATCTGTAGCTAACTTTAAAACAAGAAAGGGATCAAATGCGGGTTTAAAAGTAACATTAAGAAAAAACAAAATGTATGAATTTTTAGATAGATTGGTGAATATTGCTCTTCCAAGAATTAAAGATTTTAGAGGATTGTCACCAAAAGGTTTTGACAAATTTGGAAATTATACTTTTGGTATAAAGGAACATATCATATTCCCTGAAGTTAGTTTTGATAGAGCTGACAAAGTAAGAGGCTTGGATATAATTATTGTTATAAAAGCGATCAACAAAGAGCACAGCTTTGCATTATTAGAAAAAATGAATTTTCCATTTATTAAAAAAGGAGATAATTAAAAATGGCTAAACTTAGTGCTGTAAATAAAAACAAAAAAAGAATTAAACTTTCAGACAAGATGTTCAAGAAAAGACAAAATTTGAAAAAAATAATAATGGATAAAAAACTACCATTAGAAGAAAGATTCAAGGCGCAGCAAAAATTATCAAAGTTGCCGAGAAATTCAGCTAAAACAAGAGTGATGAATAGATGTGAGATAACAGGTAGACCACATGGCGTTTATAGAAAATTAAAAATATCAAGAATTGCTCTTAGACAATTAGGATTACAAGGAAAAATACCTGGCTTAGTTAAGTCAAGCTGGTAGGAAGGAAAATTATGAGTTTAAGTGACCCAATAGGAGATATGATAGCTAGAGTTAAGAACGCTCAAGCAAGAAATCATAAAAAAGTAGATTTGCCATCATCAAAGTTTAAATCAAAAATTGCAGATATACTTAAAAATGAAGGTTTTATAAAAAATTTTAAAATTAGTTCAGAGGATAATAAACCAACATTGTCTTTAGAACTTAAATATCACTCTGGTAACCCAGTAATCAGTGCATTTGAAAGAGTTTCTAAACCAGGAAGAAGAATTTTTTCTAGTGCTGAAGGTTTACCTAAAATTAATAACGGTCTTGGTATTGCGATAGTTTCAACACCAAAAGGTGTAATGACTGATATTGACGCCAGAAAACAACGTGTTGGTGGTGAAATTATTTGTAAGGTATTTTAATGTCTAAAATTGGAAAAATAAATATATCAATTCCTGAAAAAGTTAAAGTTGCTTTAGCTGGCAATATTATAAATATAGAGGGGCCACTAGGAAAGAAATCAATAAATATTGATTTAGATATGTTTAATTTGGATATCAAAGAAGGAAAAGAGATATCAATAAAACCAAAAAAAATTGACCAAAATTCTAAACGACTTTGGGGCATGAACAGAAGTTTAATTAATAATGCCGTAATTGGCTCAAGTACTGGCTATGAAAAAGTGTTAGAACTTGTAGGTGTTGGATATAGAGCAGCATTAAAAGGAAATCAGCTAAATTTACAATTAGGCTACAGTCACGATATTGATTTTGATATTCCAGAAGGAATTAAAATTGCTGTAGAAAAACAAACTACACTTAAGATCACTGGATCTGACAAACAATTAGTTGGTGAAGTTGCATCAAAAATTAAAACATTAAGAAAAATTGAGCCATATAAGGGTAAAGGTGTTAGAGAAAAAGGTCAATATGTACTTAAAAAAGAAGGTAAGAAAAAATAATGAAACTAAACACTAGTATTAGAAAAAGATTTAGAGTTAGCAATAAAGTAAAAAAAGTTGCTCCAAAAGATAGATTTAGATTAAGTATTTCTAGATCTGCCAAAAATATTTCAGCTCAAATCATTGATGATACAAAAAAAGTAACTTTGTTATCAGCTTCATCCATTGAAAAAGATTTGAAATCATCTGATAAAATTAACAAAACAGAGTTGTCAAAATTAGTTGCTCAAAAGCTTGCAAAAAAAGCTCAGGAAAAAAATATTACAAAAATTTATTTTGATAGAGGATCTTATAAATACCATGGTAGAATCAAAGCTTTTGCAGACACATTAAGAGAAAATGGGATGGAATTTTAATTATGGAAAATAACAAAGACAAAAAAACAGACGATATTTTAGAAAAGTTAGTTCATATCAACAGAATTACAAAGGTTGTTAAAGGAGGAAGAAGATTTGGTTTTTCAGCTCTTGTAGTGGTAGGCAATCAAGCTGGAAAAATTGGAATAGCACACGCTAAAGCAAAACAAGTTCCAGATGCAATTAAAAAAGCCAATGAAATGGCTAGAAGAAAATTAACACATATACCTTTGAGAGAAGGAAGAACAATCCACCATGATGTGAAAGCTAAAGATGGTTCTGGCAGAATAGTTTTAAGAGCAGCATCAAAAGGTACAGGTATTATCGCAGGTGGTCCAGTAAGAGCAGTATGCGAGGTGTTGGGTGTAAAAGATATTGTTGCTAAATCAATGGGTACATCAAATGCACATAATGTGATTAGAGCTACTATGAAAGCTTTAATGAAACAAAATTCACCAAAACAAATTTCAGCAATAAGAAATAAAAAAATATCAGAAATTATTGAAAAAAGAGGATAATGATTACATTAAATACAAGACAGAAAATTAATAAACCTAAAATTAGAGTAGGAAGAGGTATTGGTTCAGGAAAAGGTAAGACATCTGGTAGAGGTGTTAAAGGTCAAAAATCAAGATCTGGTGTAGCAATAAAAAGTTTTGAAGGTGGTCAAATGCCTTTATACAGAAGATTACCTAAAAGAGGTTTTAATCCAATTTCAAGAGAAAACATTGCAATTTTAAACTTAGAAAAAATTCAGTCTTATATTGATAAAAAAAATATTAATCCAAATGAAGTACTAAATTCTTCATCTTTAAAAAAATTAAAATTAATTAACAAAAACTCTACAAAATTAAAAATATTAGGTACTGGAGAGTTAAAAGATAAAATTAATATTGAGGCTGACTTAGCTTCAAAATCAGCAATAGAAAAACTAGAAAAAATTGGTGGATCTATTCAATTAAAAAAATAATTTGTTCAAATGAGCGCATCATCTTCAACAAATGATCTTAGAAATAGAATAATTTTTACCATAGCAATTCTTGCGGTATATAGATTTGGTACATTTGTTCCTTTACCAGGAATTGATCCAGAACAATTAAAAATCATGATGGATGGTAATCAAAAAGGATTACTTGGTATGTTTAATGTTTTTGCTGGAGGTGCCGTCAGTAGAATGGCAATTTTTGCTCTTGGTATAATGCCATACATATCATCAGCTATTATAGTTCAGTTGTTAACAGGGGTTTCAGATTATTTTAAGAATTTAAAAGCTCAGGGCGAAACTGGTAGAGCAAAGATTACTCAAATAACAAGATATGGAACAGTTTTACTCGCTACAGTTCAGGGTTATGGTTTATCGGTAGGTTTAGAGTCTTCTGCAGACTTGGTAATTAATCCGGGAGCATTTTTTAAAATTACAACAGTGACAACCATTGTTGCTGGTACAATTTTTCTTATGTGGTTAGGAGAACAAATTACTCAAAGAGGAATTGGAAATGGAATTTCTTTAATTATTTTTGCTGGTATCGTTGCTGAAATACCTAGAGCTTTAGTTACAACTTTTGAATTAGGTAGAACAGGCGCTGTTTCAACTTTCATGATCTTAGCAATTTTTGTTCTTTTAATATTAACTATTTTATTTGTGGTTTTTATGGAGAGAGCGTTAAGAAAAATTCTTATCAATTATCCTAAAAGACAAATGGGAAATAAAATGTATGGTGGAGAGTCTTCTCATTTGCCATTAAAAATTAATCAAGCAGGAGTAATACCAGCAATTTTTGCATCTGCTTTATTATTATTACCAGTAACTTTTTCTAATTTTTCTTTTTCAAACAATGAAACTTTTTTAAATTTAAGTTCTTATTTTACTCAAGGTCAACCTTTGTACATGTTGCTATATGCATCTGGTATAATATTTTTTACATTTTTCTATACTTCAATTACATTTAACCCAACTGAAACAGCAGAAAACCTTAGAAAATATGGTGGCTTTGTTCCAGGTATTAGACCTGGTGAAAGTACAGCTATGTACATCGAAAATATTTCAACTAAACTTACTACAATAGGTGCTCTATATTTGACACTTGTTTGTTTAATGCCAGAATTTTTAATAGCTAACTACCCAATTCCTTTTTATTTGGGTGGTGCGTCTATCTTAATTGTTGTTGTGGTAGCCATTGATACTGTAACTCAAATTCAAACAAGATTAATGAGCTCTCAATACGAACAATTAATTAAAAAAACTAAATTTGGAAAGTAAGTGAATATAGTCTTGTTTGGACCACCTGGTGCTGGTAAAGGTACTCAAGCCAAATATTTAGTAAATAAATTAAATTCTTTTCAGATCTCAACTGGCGAACTTTTAAGAGAAGAAATATATAAAAATTCAGATATTGGTAAGACAATTACAAATGACATGAAAAATGGTAAATTTGTAAGTGATGAAATAGTAAATAAACTTATTGAAAATTTAGTTTCTGACCCTCAAAAAAAAAATAGATTAATATTTGATGGATATCCTAGATCTTTGAGCCAAGCAAAAAATTTAGATATTTTACTAGAGTCATCAAATCAAAAGATAGATCTAATATTGTATCTTAAAGTTGATAAAGACACGGTAGTAAAAAGACTAGAGAAAAGAAAAATTATTGAAAATAGATCAGATGATGAAACAAATACAATACTAAAACGTTTTGATAAATACATGAACACAACTGAGCCAGTACTGAATTACTACTCAGTGAATCCTAAATTTAAGGAAATTGACGGTAGTTTAGAAATAGACGAAATAACAAGGAAAATAGACACTTTTATAAATGTTTAAGACGTTGACTTTGATTAATCTTCTTATATAAAAGGCACAATTTATCACAAAAATTATGGCTCGTATCGCAGGTATAAACATTCCACAAAATAAACTTGTCCACATTGGACTTACATATATTTACGGAATAGGAGATAAATTCTCACAACAAATTTGTTCTTCTCTAGAAATTCCAAGAGCCAAAAGAGTGAATGAGTTAACTGATGATGAAATTTTAAAAATAAGAGAATACATCGATCAAAATTTTAAAGTCGAAGGAGATCTAAGAAGAGATTATTCTTTAAGTATTAAAAGATTAATAGATCTTGCATGTTATCGAGGAACAAGACATAGAAAAAAATTACCTGTAAGAGGTCAAAGAACAAGATGTAATGCAAGAACAAGAAAAGGAAAAGCAATCGCTATTGCAGGGAAGAAATTAACACCAACTAAAAAATAATAATGGCAAAAACAGAGAAAACTGACAATAAAGATCAGAAGGTAGAAAAATCTTCTAAAAAAAGTGCAAAGAGCTCTTATTCAAAAAAGAAAAAGATAAAAAAGAATATTTTAAATGGAATTGCCTATGTACAGTCAACATTTAATAATACAATAATTTCAATTGCTGATACAAATGGAAATGTAATATCTTGGGCTTCTGCTGGACAGAAAGGATTTAAAGGTTCAAGAAAATCTACACCTTATGCAGCACAAATAGCGGCAGATTCTGCTGCTTCAAAAGCATTAGAGTATGGAATGAAAACTTTATCGGTTGAGGTTAAAGGACCTGGTTCAGGAAGAGAAACAGCATTAAGAGCTTTACAAGCCAGAGGTTTTAAAATTTTGTCAATTAAAGATACAACACCGATGCCTCATAATGGAACTAGACCACCAAAAAAAAGGAGAGTTTAATGGAAGTAGAAAATGTAAATGTTAAAAATTGGAAATCTTTGATTAAACCATCTAAATTAGATGTGCAAATTAGTGACGACTTAACTCATGCTAAGATTATAGCTGAACCTTTAGAAAAAGGTTACGGATTAACTTTAGGAAATTCTTTAAGAAGAATTTTGCTTTCTTCAATTAGAGGAGCTGCAGTTACTTCAATTCAAATAGATGGTGTTCTACATGAATTTACATCAATCAAAGGTGTAAGAGAGGACGTAACAGATATTGTTTTAAATGTTAAATCATTAGCCTTAAAAAGTAATTCAGAAGGTACAAAAAAATTAGTTTTAGATGCAAAAGGTCCAGGTGAAATAAAAGCTTCAGATATTGCACCTGCGACAGATGTAGAAATATTAAATCCAGAGTTAGTAATATGTAACTTAGATGAAAATACAACTTTTCACATGGAAATGAATGTAAACACTGGAAAAGGTTATGTTCCAGCAGAACTAAACAAACCAGAGGAGCCACCATTGGGTTTAATTGCGATTGACTCTTTGTATAGCCCAGTAAAAAAAGTTTCTTATTCTGTTAGCACAGCAAGAGAAGGTAAAGCTCTTGATTATGATAAATTAACGATGGAAGTTGAGACAAATGGTTCAATTTCTGCTGAAGATGCTGTTGCGTATTCTGCTAGAATTTTTCAAGACCAATTGAAAATGTTTGTTAATTTTGACGAACCAGTTGAAGCTCCAGTAAAAGAAGTTTCATCTGAACCTGAGTTTAATAAGAATTTATTAAGAAAAGTTGATGAACTAGAGTTATCTGTTAGATCAATGAATTGCTTAAAAAACGACAATATAATTTATATTGGTGATTTAGTTCAAAAATCTGAGGGCGAAATGTTAAGAACCCCAAACTTTGGTAGAAAATCTTTAAACGAGATTAAAGAAGTTTTAACTGGAATGTCTCTGTATTTAGGTATGGAAATACCAAACTGGCCACCAGATAATATTGCAGAAATGTCAAAAAAATTAGAGGAAGCAATTTAATGAGACACGGCTTAGCCAACAAAAAACTAAATAGAACTTCTGAGCATAGAAAAGCTCTATTAAAGAATATGTTAAATTCTTTAATAAAATATGAACAGATCAAAACTACATTGCCAAAAGCAAAGTTCTTGAGACCACAAGCTGACAAAATTATTACATTAGGTAAAAAAGATACATTACAAACAACTAAAATGCTTGTATCTCAACTACAGGATATTAAATCTGCTGATAAAGTAAAAAAAACTCTATCTAAAAGATATTCAAATAGAAAAGGTGGCTACACAAGAATTATTAAAGCGGGTTTTAGATATGGTGATAATGCACCAATGGCAATAATAGAATTTGTAGATAGAGATGTAGAAGCTAAAAGAATAGATAAGAAGAAAAAAGATACATCAAAACAAGTTCCAAAAACAGAAGAAAATAAACAAGCTACAGCTTAAATCATAAGTCATGAACAAGTCCTACATCGTTGATTCAACGTGTAATGATATGCGTATTGATAGATGGATGAGATTAAATATTGGAAAAATACCACAAGGTCTAATTGAAAAATATCTTAGGACAGGGAAAATTAAAATTAACAAAAAAAAAATTAAAAGCTCTTACAAAATAAAAAAAGGAGATCAGATAAATATATTTAATATTGAATTTAAAGAAAGAGTAGAGCAAAAAAAAATAAAATTTTTACCAACTAAAGAAATAATAAAATCAAACGAAGATCAAATAATTGATAATAATGATAATTTTGTTGTATTAAATAAAGCATCAGGAATATCGGTGCAAGGTGGTACAAAATCTAAAAAAAACTTAGTTGATATTTTTGCAAAGAGTGAAATTTTTAAAGGGACAAAACCTTATTCAGTTCATAGATTAGACAAAGATACATCTGGCGTATTTATAATGGCGAAAAATAGAGAGAGCGCACAGTTACTAACATCTTTATTTAGATTAAGAAAAGTACATAAAACTTATCTTGCGATATGCCAAGGAGAAATAAATAAAAACACAGGTGTTTGGGATGACGACTTAATAAGATACGATGGAGATAAAAGGTTAGTTGAAAAAGCAAGAACTATATTTAAGGTAATAGATAAAAATTCTGAAGCATCTTTATTGGAGTTAAAACCAATAACAGGAAGAAAACATCAGTTACGTAAACAACTTTTTGCAATTGGAAATCCTATATTTGGTGATACGAAATACAAACTATCTAATTCAGATAAAGGTATAAATAAAAATCTCATGCTGCACTCGTATCAAATTAAATTTAAAATAAATGATGTGAAACATACTTATTCAGCCTTATTACCAGAATATTTTAAAAAGTTGTTAAAATCAAAAAGACTTAGATTTTCAAATTTGAAATAAAATTTTTAATAATTTCATTATTCAAGTTAGAATAATCTTGATTTGAAATTTTTTTTAAATTTGTAACACCTTTATCAGAAATTCCACAAGGTACTATTTTTTTATAATTTTCTAAATTATTATCAATATTTATTGCAAATCCATGATATGCAATCCATTTTCTTACTCTAATGCCTATAGCAGCAATTTTTTTAATTTCATTTTTATCTTCATACCAGATACCAATATTTTCTTTATCAGGAAATGTTTCAATTTTATATTTTTTTAAACTTTGAATAATTGTATTTTCAATAATTGTAATAAATTTTCTAATGTCTTTTTTTTTTCTTAGATCAATAACAAAATAACAAATCAATTGACCTGGCCCATGATATGTAATTTTTCCACCTCTGTTTGTTTTTAATAGATCAATTGATTTATCAATTATTTCATTTTCTTTATACGAGGTTCCTGCAGTAAAAATTTCAGGATGTTCCAAAATCCAAATTAATTCTTTTTCTTTATTAGCTGAAATATTTTTTAATCTAGTCTCTAATACATCAATTGCTTCAAAATAATTTACCGGTTTTATTGACTTTTTGATCTCTATATCCATTTAAAAATTGTAATATTTTAATTATGTATTAATAGTGCACAACTAAATTATAGGTACATTTATGTCTTTAATTAAAAAAACTAAAGATAAAAAAGTAAATTTTGAATTCAATAAAGAATATTTAAGAGTTGTTACCTCTAAAATAGCCAACAATGATGCAAAATTTATTAACGACTCATTCAATGAAATGCACCCTGCGGATGCAGCAGATATAATTGAACAATTAAGCATTAGTGATAGAGAAAGTTTAATTAAACTAAATAATTTTAATATTGATGCTGAAGTTTTTGTAGAATTAAACGAGTCTATACAAGCTGAAATAATTAAATATTTATCTTCAGATTCAATTGTAACTATTCTTACTAATTTAGAGTCAGACGATGCTATTTCGATTTTAGAAAACGTTCCTGAAGAGGACAAGAATACTATATTAAGCTCATTACCACCTAAGGACAGATTTGCCCTTCTAGAAAGCTTAAGTTATCCTGAGGATACAGCTGCTAGACTTATGCAGCGTGAGTTTACAGCTATACCAAGCAACTGGTCTGTGGGACAAACTATTGACTATTTAAGAGAAAATAAAGATCTGCCTGAAGAATTTTTGGAAATATTTATTGTAAATGAAGAATTTAAACCTATTGGAACAGTTCCTTCGTCAAGAGTGCTAACTTCACCAAGAGACACAAAAATGGCAAGCATCATGTCCGAGTCTCAATTGTTAGTACCTGTAGATATGGATAAAGAGGAAGTGGCCAACCTATTTGAAAATTATAATCTAAATTCAGCAGCTGTAATTGATAAAAATAATAAATTGGTAGGAATGATTATGAACGATGATGTTCTTACGGTCCTAAAAGAAGAAGCAGAAGAAGATGCATTAAGACTTGCTGGTGTAGGTGATGAGGAAATTACTGATGGCGTTGTTACAAAAACAAAAAGAAGATTTAACTGGCTTTTACTGAATTTATTTACAGCATTTCTTGCAACTTGGTGTATTAGCTTGTTTGGAGCAACTATTGAGCAAATGGTTGTTCTCGCATTCTTGATGCCAATTGTTGCTTCAATGGGCGGTAATGCAGGAATGCAAACATTGGCTGTCACAGTAAGAACAATTGCAACAAATGACTTAACTCAAAATAATTTTTCATCAAATGTTTTTAAAGAATTTTCAATTGGTATATTAAATGGAATTATATTTGCTGCTATAAGTGCTTTAATAGTTCAAATTTGGTTTCAAGATAGTATTCTTTCTATAATCATCTCAATATCAATGGTACTTACAATGATTATAGCTGGACTGTTTGGTATTCTTGTTCCTTTTACTTTAAAAAAAATGAATATCGATCCTGCAATTGCATCGAGTGTCTTTGTTACCACCATTACTGATGTTATAGGTTTTGTTTCATTTTTAGGTGTTGGAGCTTACTTTCTTTAAAAATTATCAATCAATCTTACTTTATCAATATAATACGCAATAAATAAACGTGAGCTTCTAACAGTATTAGATATTTTAAGATCTTTAATTGATCTTAATTCTAAGTATTCAATTTTAATTTTTAAAAATTTCTCCAAATATTTCATTTTAATTCTCAAATGTTGTTTTATTTTTTTGTTTTTTGCCAAATTTCTTTTTAATTTAATTAAACTTTTGCTTAGAAAACTTGCTTTTCTAATACCATTTAAATCCAAATGATTATTTCTTGAAGATAAAGCTATTTTGTTTTTATTTCTAATCGTTTTGCATGGAATAATAGAAGTTTTATATTTATTTTTTAAATAATTTTTTATTAAGAAATATTGTTGATAATCTTTTTTACCCATAAATATTTTTTTGGGATTTACTAAATTTGTTAGTCTTTCCATTACATCTAGTACACCCTCAAAATGACCTTCTCTATATTTGGCACATAAAACTTTATATTTTTTTGTGATTTTTATGTTTGATTTTTTACTATTATTGTAAATATCTTTGAAACTTGGGATGTATAAGAAATCAACCTTTTTAGTTTTTTTTAAAATTTTAATATCCTCTTTAATATTTGTGGGATAATTCTTGAAATCTTTTTTGTTGTTAAATTGTTTGGGGTTGACAAAAATACTTACTATTGTCTTTTTGCAAGTTCGATTTGATCTATCTATAAGTGATAAATGACCCTCATGGATACTTCCCATTGTGGGAACAAAGCCAATATCATTAAAAGGCCTTAAAAATTTAAATAATGAATTATTATTTAATATAATTTTCATTTGTATTAAAAATCTAGATAAGTAAAACATTTATATGATTAAACAAGCAATTATTCCTCTAGCAGGTCAAGGAACTAGGCTTTTGCCTTTAACAAGTGTTTTTGCAAAAGAACTTCTTCCAATAAATGGAAAGCCTGGAATTGAATATATTTTAGATGAG
>CACIRB010000003.1 GCA_902588925.1 uncultured Pelagibacteraceae bacterium
TATTCCAATCATCAAATAAATATCAAAATTATTAAATGACATTACGTAAATTCCAGTAACAGAGAAAAATAAAATTAAAGGAATTAAGTAATTTTTAGGAACAGCAAGAATTCTAGCGATATAAGGTATAAGTGGTAAATTTAAAATAAGAAGAATTACCATTCCAATATACATAGACATAATTATTGACCAAAAAATCTCTGGGTTAGTCATATAAAGTCTAGGACCAGGCTGAACACCAAAACCTAAAAGAGCACCTAGCATTACAGCTGTAGTTCCGCTACCAGGAATTCCTAAAGTAAGCATTGGTACAAAAGAACCAGAGCAAGCAGCATTGTTTGCAGTTTCTGGTGCAGATAAACCATTAACACTACCTTTGCCAAATTTTTCTTTTTCTTTATCACTAACTACGTTTCGTTCCATTCCATAAGCTAAAAACGATGCAATTGTTGCTCCAGCACCAGGTAATACACCAATTAAAAAACCGATTACTGATGATCTTGGAATTGTTTTGTACATTTTAGTTCGTTCTTCTTTGTTAATCTTAATTGAACCTAACTCAGTTAATGAAACTTGTTTGGCAGCACTAGTTGGATCATTTCTCTTTAAAATAATAGATAAAGCTTCACTCATCGCAAAAGTTGCCATAACAACTAGTACAAAGCTAATCCCGTCAGTTAAATTCATATTGTTAAATGTATATCTTGTAATGTCAGACAAACTATCTTGGCCAACTGAAGCTAACATTAAGCCTAGAACAACCATCATCATTGCTTTTAGAAATTGTCCTTTAGATGAAAAAGCAGCAATGGCAGTTAAACCTAAAATCATCAAAGCAAAATAATCAGGTGATCTAAAAGATAAACTTACTTTAGATAAGCTTGGTGCCATGAATAACAAATAAATTGCAGATAACGTTCCTCCTGCAAATGAACTCCATGCTGCAATAGCTAAAGCTTTTCCAGCCTTACCCTGCTGTGCCATTGGATAGCCGTCAAATGAAGTTGCAACTGTACCTGGAACACCGGGGGCGTTTAATAATATTGAAGAAGTTGAACCACCAAATACTGCTCCATAATAAACTCCAGCCATTAAAATTAATCCAGTTGCAGGTTCAAAACCATATGTAATAGGTATCATTAAAGCTATTGCGGTCATTGGACCAAGACCAGGAAGCATTCCAATAATTGTTCCAAAAAAACAACCAACCATAACCATTAGTATATTTTGGAATGTAAGTGCTGTAGTTAATCCAATTAGTATTCCTTCAATCATCCCATTACTCCAATTAATTGTAAAAATGGATCTCTTAAATAAATATCAAGAATACCATGTAATAAATACATAAAGGCAGCAACAAATGGAAAGGATAACAAAAACATTAAAACCCATCTTCGTTCTCCTAAAAAATAATATGAAGCAAATAAAAATAATGAAGTGCTTAAAAAATAACCAACTTTTAAAATTGTAGCTCCGTAAATAATTGCAATTAATATAAGTATACCTGTTTTTTTATACTCTAAATTTTTATGATCTACTTTAATTGTATTTGGGTCTGGTAAAATAAGTTTTAATCCAGAAAAAAATAATCCTGTATAACCTAAATAAATTGGAAATGTTCTAGCATTAAATGGAGCATTTTCATCAAATGTGAAAACTTGAATTTGATAAGCTAAATATAAATAGAATGCAGAAAAAATAAAGAAGAGCAGTGATATAATTTTTGTAGTATTTATATTCACTGCTCTAATTTTAATGTCTAACCAAAGGTTAAATTACTCCTAGTTTTTTCATAAGAGCTGTCATTTCTTCAGTTTGTTTTTCTAAGAATTCAACAAACTTACCTTCTGGGTTATAAATATTAACCCAAGCGTTTCTTGCTCTTACCGCTTCCCACTCTGGTGTTTTTTGAACATCTCCAAGCTTTTTAGCAAGAGCTGATCTTTCAGATTCACTCATACCTGGAGGGCCAAAGAAACCTCTCCAGTTAACGAATTGCACATCATAACCTTGCTCTTTAAGAGTTGGTGCATCTGGTGCATCAGAAACTCTTGAAGGAGCAGTAATACCAATGATTGTTACTTGGTCTCTTGCACCCATCAATTCACCTAAACCAGTTGAAATGATTTGAGTTTCTCCAGATAAAAGTCCAGCTAACGCTTTTCCACCAGCATCATATGGAATGTATTGAACAGCATTTGGATCTGCACCTGCAGCCTGGAATGCTAAAGCACCAATTAAATGGTCCATACTTCCTCTTACTGATCCACCAGCCATTTTAACTGAGCTTGGATCTTTTTTATATGCCTCAACTACATCTTTAAAGTTTTTGTAAGGTGAATTTTTTGCAACTGCGATAGCACCGTAGTCACCAATTACACCTGCAATCGGCACAACATCTTTATAAGATAAAGTTCCACTACCTTTTACATAACCTTCGTGCCTAGTAATTGATCTTAGTACCAATGGTGTAGATTGAACTAAAATTGTGTTGGCAGGTTTAGTATTAATCATATAAGCAAGCGCTTTACCACCACCACCACCTGACATATTTTCAAATGATGCACTTTTTAACAAACCAGCTTTTGTTAAAGCCTCTCCAGTACCTCTAGCAGTTCCATCCCAACCACCACCAGCACCACCACCGATTACAAAGTGCAATTTTTCATGCGCTACTGAGCTAGTAGTTGTTGCTGAGAATAATAGGATTGCTGAAAATAATACTGAAACTATTTTTTTTAAGTTTTTCATTATTTATCCCTCTCTAATTTAAAAATGGTAGTTAATTATAGTCTTGGTCTTTATGCAACCTATAATTAAGTAACACAACTTTTAATTGAAAATGTTTTTTTATAAAATTTATCAAAAAAAACTAATAGTTTTATTTTTTAACAAATTGAATTTTCACTTTTTTTACTAAAATATTTTTTCTTATCTTTTATATAGTTGATGGTAGAAGCTTTAAATGATTAAAAATCAAATCAGATTTTATCTTGAAAATGCAAAACAAATTTTTTCAATTAAATTTATTTCTGTTCTAATAATTTCTATTCCTAGTGCAATTGTTGCTTATTACTTCAATATTCCTTTAGCTTGGTTTTTAGGTCCAATGATTATCACATCAATTGCTGCTTTATCAGGACTTAAAATAATTATGCCTAAAATTGTATTAAGCTTTATTCTAATAATTCTAGGTTTGCATATTGGAAATTACATAGATCAAAATCTATTTAACCAAATGATAAATTGGATTTGGACATCTCTAATTATGCTAATTTATATAATTATTTGTATTTTAGTTGTTGCTAAGTACCTTCAAAAATTTGCAAATTATGAGGAAAAAGCCTCTATATTTTCTGCTGCTCCAGGTGCTCTAGGCCCATTAATGATTTTAGCAGAAAATGAAAAAACTGATCTATCTCAAGTTGCGACTTCCCATCTAATTAGATTAATCATTATAATAACTGTAATTCCACTTATTATAGTAAATAATACTGGAAATGATGTTTTATTAAATGATGAATTTAATTACTTGGCTCAAAATCATTTAAATTTAATTTTACTCATTATTGGATCTTTATTTTTTATTTTTGTTTTTGAGAAAATTAGAATTCCTGCGGCCTTACTCTCAGGAACACTATTTGCGAGTGGCTTGTTACAGATTACAGATTTAGCCACTTATAGATTACCAAATGAAACAGTAAATTTTTGTCTATTAATTCTTGGTTCCTCTGTTGGATGTAGATTTGCAGAAAAAACAGTAAAAGAGATTGCGAATAATTCTCTTCACAGTATTGTAGCAACAACTATCTTGGTAATATTAGGATTAATTACAGCTTACGTTGCAACTTTTTTTGTTGATACAAATATTTTAACTTTAATATTATCTTTTAGTCCTGGTGGAATTTATGAAGTAGCGGTTATAGCAATTGCTTTTGATCTAGATCCAGATTTTGTTGCTTTCCATCATATTATCAGATTACTTTTTATTCTTTTTACAGTTCCTATATTTTTAAGATTTCTAGAAAATGTTAAGAGATAATTTCAGAAACTTTTTCAAAAACTTTTTCTGCAGATAGTTTAGATAATTCAGGGGCTTGTATTGCTTTAAAATTTTCTCTTTCAATACTAACTTTAAACGGAGTTGTATGTGAGCCAAATAAAGTAATGCCTTTTGATCCTAAGTGCGCCGTTATATGAGCAGGTCCAGTATCATTTGCGATAACAAATGAACTATCTTTTATTAATCCAGATAATTGTGAAATATCTAAAGCTTTACCTTTATCTAAAACACATAAAGCATTTATATTTTTTGCATCTTCAATTTCATCTGGTCCAGGTGCAGTAACCACTTTAAATTTATTTTCAAATTTTTGATTAATCATAGTAATTAAATCATTATAGTAAGGCCATTTCTTTGAAGTTAAATGGGGTGAGCAAAAAGGAAAAAGTATTATGTATTTATCTAGTTCATAACTTTTTTTTATTTCTGAAATATCAACTGCACTCCATGAAAAATCTGGTTTCATTGTATGATTGGTATTAATTCCCGAAGATTTTAACTGGTGATCAAATCTTGAAAGAACAGAGTCTTTATCAAAATCTTTTTTAGTTGTTCCTTCTGGTAGAGTTGTTTCTGTTGAACACCAGATAGTTTTATCAGATTTAGGAAATAATATATTTTTGTAAAATGATGTTCTGCTAGAATTTTGAAGATCATAAACTTTTGAGAAATTATATTTTTTAATCTCTCTCATTAGTAAATATAAATAAATTAAGTTAATCTTTGATAATCTCTTGTCTAGAATAACATTTGAAATATGTGGGTTTTTTTTAAATAATTCGTAATAAGGTTTAGAGGTTAATAAGTAAATTTGATCTTCTTTATGATTTTCAGAAATATCTTGAATTGCTCCGCATGCTTGAGCTATATCGCCTAAAGATCCATGTTTAATAATTAAAATATTAGACATAATTCTAACAACTTAACATAGTATAAAGTTTTATGAATAAAATTATAGTCGAGGTTTCTGTCGGAGAGCTTTTAGACAAGATTTCAATATTAGAAATTAAACAAGATAAAATTAAAGACTCAGAAAAATTAAGTTTTATAAACAATGAACACTCTATTCTTAAAAGTCAATTTGAAAAAAATGTTAAGTCTGATGAGAAGCTTGAAAAATTGTTTCAAGACTTAAAAGATATAAATGCTAAACTTTGGGTTATTGAAGATGAAAAAAGAGATTGTGAAAAAAATAAAGATTTTGGAGAAAAATTCATAAAACTTTCTAGAGATGTTCATTTTTTAAATGATGCTCGGGCAAAAATAAAATTAGAAGTTAATAACCATACTGGTTCAGCTATTAAAGAGATTAAAGAATATACTAGTTACTAAAAACTTTCGGAAACCAATCCTCTCTCATCTGATCACCTGATTTTAAATTAATTCCATCAAATGGTGGCGATGTTGGACCACCTCTTTCAACAAAAGCAATATCATCACCTATAAATCTCATTGAAAATGCTCTACGAGATTGAGAACTTTGATTTCCTGTGGAACCATGAACAGTTTTAAAATTAAATAAAACCGCATCACCTAATTTTAAATCAGGAACTAATATATCTCTTTCAAATTCTTCTATTTTAGGAAGATTCATAAATGAGCTATCATCTTGATACCATGATTGATCATTTGACCATTTGGTTGGTCTTAAAAGCTTTTGCCATTTGTGCGATCCTAAAATTAGTTTAAGATTATTTTCTTTATTCACTTCATCTAATGGTATCCAAAAACTGCCTGTATCATTTCCATCAACACAGTAATATGGCATATCTTGATGCCAGGGTGTTTCTTTGTTTGTTCCTGGATCTTTAACAAAAAGATGATCATGAAAAATTTGTATAGATTTTGAATTTGTAGCCTCAGCAACTATTTGGGCAGCAGGAGAATTGAACATACAATCTTTAAATTCATTTATTCTCTTCCAATTACAATAGTCTTCAAAAAACCTTCCCTCATTTTCACTCACATTTTCTCTTCCATGTTGACTTGGGTTGTCTAAAACTTTTTGAAAACCATTTCTTAATGGTTCAATCCAATCTTTAAATGCATCTTTAATAATTATTGCACCATAATTTTGATAATCATTAATTTGTTTTTGAGATAGATACATTTTTATTGTTGGAAACTATACTTTTTTTCTAAATACTTAATCACGTTGTGAATGATAAAGGTCATAAACAAATATATACCACCAGCTACAATAAATACTTCGATAGGCTTAAATGTTGTTGATATGATATATTTTGCTACACCAGTTAAGTCCATTAGTGTTACGGTACTTGCTAATGAAGTACCTTTCATCATTAAAATTATTTCATTTCCATATGCAGGGAGTGATTGTCTAATCGCGATAGGTATTTGAATTTTATAGAATATAATTCTATTTGAAATACCTAGACTTTTTCCAGCCTCAATAATTCCAGGTTTTATAGTTTGAAATGCTGATCTTAATATCTCAGACGTATATGCGCCTGTATTTAATGTAAAAGCAATAATTGCACACCAATAAGGTTCTTTTAAAACAACCCATAAAACTGTAGATCTTAAATATTCAATTTGTCCTAATCCAAAGTAAATAATAAAAATTTGAACTAATAATGGGGTGCCTCTGAAAACATAAGAGTATCCATAAGCAAATTTGTTAATAAATATATTTTTATTTAATCGTAAAATTGCAAAAAATAATCCTAGAAATAATCCAAAAAATATAGAAGCTGATAAAAGTTTTAAGGTAATAACAGTTGCTCCTAAAAGTTTTGGGAAACTAGTGATCATTAAATCAAAATCCATTAATAACCCCTGGTATATTTAACTTCTAATTTATTAATAAACTTCATGCTTATGTAAGTAAGCAATAAATATAAAACTGCTGCAAAAGAATAAAAAAATAATGGATCTCTTGTGGATCCCGCAGCAATATAGGATTGTCTCATAATTTCGACCAAACCAGTTACTGATATTAAAGAAGTGTCCTTTAAAGTAATTTGCCAAACATTACTTAAATTTGGAATCGCTAGTCTTAACATTTGAGGAAGGATTATTTTATAGAATTGAACAAACTTACTGATGCCTAAGACTTTTGCAGCTTCAAACTGACCTTTGTCAATTGATTGAATGGCTCCTCTAAAAACCTCTGTTGAATAAGCCCCTGAAATTATTCCAATAGCAACAGCACCAGTAATAAATGCGTTTATTTCTATATATTCGTAATAACCAAATATTGATGCAACATACATTATTGCACCACTCCCACCAAAAAAAAATAAATATATGACTAATAGTTCCGGAACACCTCTAATTACTGTGGTATAAAAATTTCCAACAAAGTTAAGGGTTTTGTATTTTGAAAGTTTTAGTGGAGTAAAAATTAAAGCAAAAAGAAAACCAACTAACATTGCTGTAACAGATACAGCAACTGTCATTAAGGTTGCGTAAAATAACTCGTCACCCCAACCTGTTTTTCCAAATGCAAGAAGTTCCATATAGATTGGCGACTATATATTATAGCCGCCAAATCCAAAATTAATTACATAGAAGCGTCAAAACCAAAGTGTTTAATGGCAAGTTCGCTAATAATTCCTTTTTTTCTAGCTTTGTTAATAGCTTTGTTGAAATCTTTTAAGATTTTAGCGTCTCTTTTTCCGATTTCGCTATCACTAGCTTGTCTAATTCCAACACCAACACCATTTCCAAATGCACCACCAGAAAAAGTTGGTCCTACTAATACAACTGGTTTACCAGATTTATCAGCATAGTCTGTAAATGCTACAGCCGCAGCAAGTGCAACATCACATCTTCCAGAAGTTAAATCTAAATTAACCTCATCTTGAGTTTTGTAAGTTCTAACATTTACACTTCCAACGTCACCAGACTCTAAAAAGTTTTGGTGAATTGTACCTGTTTGAGTACATACAGTTTTTCCAGCTAAAGCACCTGTTAAAGTTTTTAAAGCTTTTTTAACATCAGACCCGCCTAAAGATAAATTAATACCTTCTGGTGTATCCATACCTTCTAAGCTTGAACCTTTCATTACAGCAAGAGATGCAACTTCATCAGCATATCCTTGTGAGAAAGTAATTGTTTTCTTTCTTTCATCAGTAATAGACATACCAGCCATAATTGCATCAAATTTTCTCATTACTAATGCGGGTATCATTCCATCCCAATCTTGCTCAACAATTGTACATTCGTACTTCATAATTTTGCAAAGCTCTTGGGCTAGCTCAACCTCAAAACCAATTAAATTGCCAGAAGCATCTTTTGAATTCCATGGAGGATAAGCACCTTCAGTTCCAATTTTAATTTTCTCAGCAGAAACATTTCCGATGATTAAAAAAGAAGCTAGAACTGTTAAAATAGTTTTTTTGAATATATTCATATTTTCTCCTTTAATTGGAATAATTATTTCACAATTTTTAGAAATAAAAAAGAAAAATTAATGATTTATTGAGGATGAAAAGTTCCAAGCACAATCAAAACTTGGTATGTAAACCCTCGATAATTTAGCATTCCCAAAATTTTGATTAAATACATTTAACCAACTATCAACTTGTTTGGGTTTTTTATCCTGACTACCAACTTGAGCTGTGATTACCCCTTTTGGCTTTAATATTCTTACCAATGAGTCCATATTTTTTGCTGCTAGATCGATACAAAATTGATCATCATTTAGATCAACAAAAATATGATCGTACGTATCATCTGCAACTGATTTAATACTTTCAAATGCATCTCCCCATACACATTTAACTGAATTTTTTTCTGTAGCTTTTTTTCCGATATCGCCAAGATGCTTATTACAAACATCTACAACTTCTGGATCTAACTCATACCAATCAATAAAATTAAAATTTTTAGAAATACATTCTCTTGCAACACCACCATCTCCACCTCCAATGATAGCCGCTCTTTCATTATCTTTGTTTAGATTTAAACCTGATCCAACAAAAGTTGAGCTATATAAATGTTCATCAGTCGCAGCAACTTGAATTTCACCATCTATAAATAGTGATTTTCCAAACTGCTCAAGATCTAAAATTTCAATATGCTGACCAACTTTGGATTTAAAATCTTCTAAAACATCATTTACAACATATGATTTTTGCAAACCTGGAGAACTATAAATGTCGTGATAAAGTGATTTTGTATCCCTATTAAATTCTTTTTTAACAATTCTTGTATGTTCAAATTCTTTTTTAATTATATCAATTGCAACAGATGGACTTACTTTTCCGCATGTAAAAAAATCAAAACTAATAATTCCTTTTTCAGGAAATGTATGAAAGCTGATATGACTTTCTGCTAAAAGAGCCAATATTGTAAAACCTTGTGGTTCAAATTTATATTTAGAAATATTTAATATCGTTACTTTTGCAGCTTTTGCGATTTCTTGAATTACTTTTTCATAAACAGAAGGATCATATTCTTTTGTTGTTCCAATGATGTCTAGAGTTATGTGCTCTCCAACTTTAGTCATTAGCTATCCTTTTTATAATTTTTAGCTTTGGATAAAACTTTTTTCATTTCTTTTATAGAAAGAATTTTAGGCTTACCCAATTTCAGGCTCGTTATATACTGAAGGGATATATTTTCAACCTCTTCAGCTAACTCAAAAGCTTTGGACAAACTATCTTCAAATGCAATCTGACCGTGATTTGCAATTAAGCAAGCTTTTCTTCCTTTTAGAGCTCTCAAAATATTTTTAGATAATTCTCTCGTTCCAAAAGTAGCATATTTTGCACATTTAATGTCATGGCCACCAGCCATTGCAACCATATAATGAAAAGAAGGGATCCCTTTATTGTGAGTAGATACAGCGGTTGCATTTGTTGAATGAGCATGAACAATCGCCTTAGCTTCTTTCTTATTTTTATAAATATCTTGATGAAATTTCCATTCTGAGGATGGAGTTCCTTTTTTTTTATCAAATTCACCGTCTAATGAAACGAAAACTATATCTTTAATTTTTAAAGTTGAATATTTTTTTCCAGAAGGAGTAATTAGAAAACCATTTTTATATCTAATTGATATATTTCCCGATCTTAAAGCTGATAATCTTTTTGTATTCAACATTTTTGAATATCGAATAATTTCAGAGCTTAAATTTTTCATTTAAATAAGTTTTTTAGTCCGTTGGAGGAAGCTTCACATACTCCTCTCTCAGTAATTAATCCACTTACATATTTTGCAGGAGTTACATCAAAAGCTAAATTCATTGCTTTACTTTTTTGTGGGTATATCAAAACTTTCTTAACTTGATTATTTTCATCAATCCCCTCCACATGAGATAATTCCTCAGAATTTCTTTCCTCAATAGGAATGTGTTTTGCATCATTGATATTCCAATCAATTGTTGAGCTTGGCAGTGCAACATAAAAAGGGACTTTATTATCATGTGCAGCTAAAGCTTTTAGATAAGTTCCAATTTTATTACATACATCTCCATTTGATAGAGTTCTGTCTGTTCCAACAATACACATATCAACTTCGCCTCTTTGCATTAAAATTCCTCCAGTATTATCAGCAATTATTGTATTTGGAATTTCTTCCTCATTTAGCTCATATGAAGTTAAATTTGCACCTTGGTTTCTTGGCCTTGTTTCATCAACCCATACATGAACTGGAATACCTTTTTTATGAGCATGATAAATGGGTGAAGTTGCAGTTCCCCAATTAATAGTTGCTAACCAACCTGCATTACAATGAGTTAAAATATTGACTGTACTTTTTTTCTTATTGTGAATTTCTTCAATTATTCTTAATCCATTAATTCCTATATTCTCACAAAACTTTTCATCTTCATCACAAATTTCTTTAGCTTCTTTTAAAGCTATATCTAAAATTTGATTATTATTTATTCCTGATAATTTGTTCATCATACGATCTACGGCCCATTTTAGATTTATGGCAGTAGGTCTAGATTGAACTAAATCTTCTGAACTTTTTTTAATAAATTCAGGATCATTACACTCTTGAATAGCCAAAACAATTCCATAAGCTGCAGTTGCTCCAATTAGCGGGGCACCTCTTACTTCCATAACCTTTATTGCATTAATTGCGTCCTTTACTGTCTTTAATTCTTTAATAACGAAATTGTGTGGTAGCTTAGTTTGATCAATTATCTTAACAACACTTTCCTCATACCATATTGTTCGATATTCTTTTCCCTCTATTCTCATATTAATAAATTTTATTTAAATATTTAATTATCTCTTTGCTTCTAGGATCCTCGTCTGCAAAACATTTTGTTAAAGTTATTCCATGCCATCCACCAGTTGTTAATTTTTTTTTACAATTGGTATCGCTAACATCAACAAATATAACATTTTCAGAGTCAGATAAAAATTTTAATGTTTTAGAATTTTCATATTTATCTTTTATATGACTAAAAACTAAAACATTTTCTAATTGTTCTAATTTAATTAATGATATTTTATAGTTTCTCCAATTTATCCAACCTTGATGTGGATTTTTTGAATTTGCAAATTTACTTGATTGTGCAGGATGAAAAGCTATTACACCTTTAATATCATTTGGGAAATTTGATTTTAATGTAAGCGAGTCCCATCCACCTGCAGAGTGTCCTGATAAAACTATATTTTTAAATCCATTGTTTTTAAATTCATCTATCTTAACTTTCATAACATTATTTCTTCTTTTTGGCCCCTTCCATTTATCAACTAACAAAATGCCATTTTTATCTTTAAGATTTAATACACTGTTTACGTC
Organism: uncultured Pelagibacteraceae bacterium; assembly: GCA_902588925.1. Lineage (GTDB taxonomy): Bacteria > Pseudomonadota > Alphaproteobacteria > Pelagibacterales > Pelagibacteraceae > Pelagibacter. Next base: position 11,792 of record CACIRB010000003.1, read on the forward strand.
TTGATTATTTTTATCGTAAATTTCCCAAAATTTATCTTCTTCACTTTGAGTCCAGCCTCTTACTCCAGAACACAATTGATATGTTTTTATAATTAAATCTTTAATTTTCGTTCCATCTAATTGATAGATTGCAGGTGGTATTTTTCCCCAAATATTCTTGCATCCATTTACTTTTTGTTCGCCGCCCCAAGCGCCATGTGTGTAAATCAAAATTAAAGTTTTATCTTTATCAATGCTATTATTTATTTGATAATATTCACCTTTGTTGTTTACAAAAGAATTTAAATTAGAAATTTTTTTTAAATCCTTTTCAAATCTTTTATCAGCAAATGAATTTGTATTTATTAATAAAAAAAATATTAAAATTAATATTTGTTTCATTTTTTAAGAACTCTACCAGCAACAGTTCTGAGTTTATCTATTGTTTTTTGGGTTCGTTTTTCCGGAGCAGTAATAATAGCTACATCTAAGCAATTATTAGTTGGATCGTTTGGATCTATATAGTTCTCAAAATTATCAATTAAATTTTTGATCATTACTTTTGCTTTTTCAGCATTTCCTAGTAAAACTTTTATTACTTGTTGGACATCAACGTTTTCATGATCTGGGTGCCAACAATCAAAATCTGTTACCATTGAAACTGATGCATATCTAATTTCAGCTTCTCTTGCGAGTTTTGCTTCAGGCATGTTAGTCATTCCAATAACATCTGCTTTCCAAGATCTATATAAATTAGATTCTGCTAATGTTGAAAATTGTGGGCCTTCCATAACAACATAAGTTCCATTTCTTTGATATTCTATGTTGGATTTTTTAATAGCATCTTCGCATGCATTCATTAATCCATTTGATGTGGGATGTGCCATTGATACATGGGCAACAATTTCCTCATCAAAAAAAGTTTTTAATCGTGCAAAAGTTCTATCAATAAATTGATCAACAATAACAAATTTTCCAGGTGGCAAATCTTCTTTTAAGGATCCTACAGCTGAAACTGAAACAATGTCTGTAACACCTAATTGTTTTAATGCATCGATATTCGCTCTAAAATTTATATTTGATGGAGAAACAAAGTGTCCTCTCCCATGTCTTGGTAAAAAATAAACTTCTTTATTGTTGTAATTAGTTTTTATAATTTGATCAGATGGTTTGCCCCAAGGGGTATTAACTTCTAACAATTCTCTGTTGGTAAATTCTTCAACATCGTAGAGGCCACTTCCACCAATTATTGCTAATTTATTTGTTGTCATAATTTGAAATATATTTATTTATAATTAAGTATTATGAATTTAAAAGATCATATTAGATCAATTCCTGATTATCCTAAAAAAGGTATTTTATTTAGAGATATAACTACTCTAATTAAGAACGAAAAAGCTTTTGCCGAAACGATCAATCAAATTATTGAAAGATCTAAAAAATATAAAATTGATAAGATTGCTGCAATAGAATCAAGAGGTTTTGTGTTTGCTTCTGCAGTTTCTTATATCCTTAAAAAACCTTTTATAATGTTAAGAAAAAAAAATAAATTACCAGCTGAGGTACATTCTGTAGATTTTGAATTAGAGTACGGAACGGCAACTATTGAAGTTCACAAAGATTCTATTTTAAAAGATGAGTCTGTTTTAATAATTGATGATCTAATTGCAACTGGAGGAACTGCAGAAGCTGCTGCGAAATTGGTAGAAATGTGTGAAGCTAAAGTTGGAGCGTTTATCTTTGTTATTAATTTATTTGATTTAGGTGGATCGGATAATTTAATTAAAAAAAATTACAAAGTAGAAAATTTAATTGATTTTCCAGGACATTAATTGGTAGCGGGAAGTGGGATCGAACCACTGACCTCGGGCTTATGAGTCCCGCGCTCTAACCAACTGAGCTACCCCGCCATAAAAAAGTTACTTTTATTATAAATCAATAATTTTTCAATAAACTTTTAATCTAAACTAAATCAATAGATAAGCGATTATTCCACTAACAAGTGCTAATAAAATAGCGCTAAAGAAAAGTTTTTTTCTTAAAGATTTTTTTTGATCTAATCGAACTCTATTAAGGAGAATATTTACATTAGTAGTTTTATAAGGATCTAAATATAAATCTTTTCTTGGCTCTAAATCATTTTCATACGGACTAGGATCTCGATCTTTATTTTTCACAATAATATTTAATCAGGTGTTTGATATTAATGCAAACTTAAACTAATTATTTTTAAAATTAGTTTGTTTCAATGGCTTAAAGATAATTTCAGCTGGATATTTAATTTTTTCAATTTCTATTGAAATATCCCCATTTAAAAGTTCGTCATTTGAAAAGTCATTATCTATATATCCAAATGCAAGATTTTTTTTGAAATTAAAGGAATAATTGCCAGATGTTGTTCTTCCTACGATTTTATCATCTTTATAAATTGGCTCATCGTGAAGTAGAAGAGGTTTTCCAGGTTCATTGTTTTTAAGAATAAACATGGCAAACTTTCTATTAATTTTTTTATCTTTTATTTTTTCCAGCGCTTCTCTTCCAATAAAATTAAAATCTTTCTTGTAACTAATAGTGAAATTAAGACCTGCTTGGTATTGATTTTCTTCAGGTGAAATATCATGGCCCCAATGTAAAAAACCACTTTCCATTCTCATTGTATCTAATGCATGCATTCCACAATTAGATAAATTATATTTTTTTCCTTTTTCTATTATTTTCTCGTATATATTTTTAGAGTCAGAAATTTTAACATAAAGCTCATAACCTAACTCACCAACATAAGATAATCTTTGGGTCCAAATTTTAATATTATCGATTTCTATAAATTTTGAATTTGCAAATTTAAAATTTTCATTACTAAAATTATCTGAACTTAGTTCTTGCATTAATAATCTACTTTTTGGCCCAAATATTCCAAACACACAATAATCATCAGTAATATCATTTAATTCAACATCTTGAGATAAATGTTTTTTAATATGAAATTTATCTCTTTCTCTTGTTGCTGCTGAACTAATAATTCTAAAGTGGTTTTGTTCAATACAAACCACTGTAAGATCTGTTTCTATTCCTCCATCTTTATTAAGCATATGAGTATAAGTACATTTTCCAGGTTCTTGCTTTATATTTGATGTACAAATTCTCTGAAGATCTTCATGAGCTTTCTTGGATTTAATTTCAAATTTAGAAAACGGAGATAAGTCATATAGCCCAACATTTGTTAGGGTGTTGTTGGTCTCAAACTCAACTGATGGGTACCAGTTTTGGTAATTATAACTGTATTCATACTCAGCTTTTTCACCATCAAGAGCAAACCACATTGGTCTTTCATATCCAGCTGAAACTCCAAAGCACGCACCAAAACTTTTTAATTCATTGTGGTAAGGTAATTTTTTTACATTTCTTGATGTTGTGTGTTGTTTGTAAGGCCAGTGCATTCCGTATAAATCTCCAAGGGACTCTGTGATACGATCTTTAATAAAACCTATATCTGAGTGAAACTTTTGAAATCTTTTTATATCATAATTAAAAATATCTTCATTAATATGACCTGTCATTAACCATTCAGCTGTAACCTTTCCAACTCCACCACCGCTACCAATACCAATACTATTTAAACCACAACTAACAAATAAATTTTTAACCTCAGGAACTTCACCTAATAAAGAATTTGTATCGGGAGTAAAAGATTCTGGTCCTGAAAAAAACTTTCTAATTCCAGCTTGTTCTAAAATTGGAAATCGTTTTATAGATTTTTCTAAATAAGGTTCAAAATGATCGAAATTTTCAGGAAATTCACCAAATGAAAAATCTTCTGGAACTTTATTTGTTTTGTTAAACGCTGGAATTGATTTTCCCTCAAATATTCCAATTAAAAGTTTTCCAGCATCTTCTTTTATATATGTGCTACTATCAAAGTCTCTTATAACAGGTAATGTTGGAGAAAGATTTTCAATAGGTTCTGTGATTACATAAAAATGTTCAGCTGGATATAAAGGAATACTTACTCCTATTTTTTCTCCTATTTGTCTAGACCACATACCTGTTGCAAGAACTACATATTCACATTCAATATCCTGTCCATTAACTCTAACACCACATACTCTTCCATTTTTAGTTAAAATCGTTTCAACAGGTGATTGCTCGAATATTTTTGCCCCACCCAATCTTGCACCTTTTGCCAACATGTGAGTAACACCACTTGGATCTGCAGCACCATCACCTGGCATTAACACTCCACCTTTTAAATCCTCTGTGTGCATGATTGGATAATTTTTCTTTATTTGATCTTTATCTAAAATCTTAATATCTACATCATACAGTTGAGCGGTAGTTGCTTGTCTTTGAAGCTCTTGCCATCTAGCATCTGTCTGAGCGATAGATAATGCTCCATTAATTCTTAAACCTGCAGAGTGATCAACTTCTTTTTCTAATTTTTTATAAAGATCTAAAGTATATTTTCTAATTTTTGTAACTGCAGCTGTGGGTCCTAATTGACTAACTAATCCTGCTGCATGCCAAGTTGTACCTGATGTCAATTGATCTCTTTCTAAAAGAACAACATCTTTCCAACCAAATTTTGTTAAGTGATAAGCAACAGAACAACCTATAACTCCACCTCCAACAACAACTACTTTGGTGCTAGAAGGATATTTCTTTTCCATTACTAATGTTTGACAGCTTCTCCAGGTTCTACAAAATTGTGACCAAATACGTCTGCAACTGCTTTATAAGTAACCATTCCTTTATGGACATTTAATCCAGCTAAAAAGTTTTTATCTTCACTTAATGCTTTCTGGTAACCATTATTTGCAAGTTTGACTAGATAAGGAAGCGTTGCATTGTTTAATGCTAAAGTAGAAGTTCTTGGAACTCCACCTGGCATATTTGCTACACAATAATGAACAACATCATCAACAATATAAGTTGGTTCTCCATGGGTGGTTGGTTTACTTGTTTCAACACATCCACCTTGGTCAATTGCAACATCAACAATTACAGAACCTCTTTTCATACTTTTGATCATATCTTTGCTAACTAATTTTGGAGCTTCTGCACCTGGAATTAAAACTCCTCCAACTAATAAATCTGCTTCAGAAACTAATTTTGGAAGATCAATTTTATCACTTTGCTCTGGAATAATTTTATCTCCAAACATTTCAACTAATTGTTTTAATCTAGCTTCTGATTTATCAACGATATGCACTTTAGCTTGCATACCTGTTGCAATCACTGCAGCGTTTTCTCCAACTACACCACCACCTAAAATTACTACAGTTCCTCCAGTAACTCCTGGAGCACCTCCCAATAAAAGTCCTCTTCCACTTTGATTTTTTTCTAGACAGTGTGCTCCTGCTTGTACTGACATTCTGCCAGCAACTGCACTCATTGGAGCTAGCAATGGTAATCTTCCATTATCATCTGTTACAGTTTCATAAGCTATATTAACACTCTTTGATTTAATTAAACCGTCAGTTAATTCTTTTGCGGCTGCTAGGTGAAGATATGTATAGACGATTTGGTTTTCTCTAATCATATCCACTTCAACTTTTTGAGGCTCTTTAACTTTAACAATTATATCTGCATCATTAAAAATATCAGCTGCTGTGCTTGCTATTTTTGCGCCTGCATTTGTATACTGATCATTTTCAAATCCAGCTTCGAAGCCACCGTTGTTTTCAACAATAACCTCATGACCCTCTGAAACTAAAGTTTTAACACTTTCTGGTGTTAACCCTATTCTATTTTCTTGAGGTTTTATCTCTCTAGGTACGCCTATCTTCATAAGCACTCTCCGTATCTTTAAATAAACTAATTAATTCTTTTGGTTTTTTTGATAATTCGTAATACCTGTTCTTAGTTTATCAATAATCTCGTCTATATGTTTTTCTTCACATATAAACTGAGGAGCTATAATTAAACAGTCACCAGTTGCTTTAAAGTTTACTCCTGCTTCATAACAAGCTTTAAAACATTCAAGACCAGCTTTACCTGGTTTGGTATTCATTTTCATATCAATACCACCCATCATTCCATAACCTCTTATATTCTCAACAGATTCTAAATCTTGAAGAGAAAATAATCCTTTTTGGAAATAAGGCGCTAAATTTTTTGCTCTGTTAAATATATCTTCTTTTTCAAAAATATCTTGAACCGCTAAACCTGCTGCTACAGCAACTGGAATTCCTGAATAAGTATAACCATGAAACAATTCAACAGATCCCATTGGAGAAGCATCCATCACTGCATCATAAATTTCATCTTTACATGCAACTACACCCATAGGAACAACACCGTTAGTTGTTGCTTTAGCCATAGTCATTAGATCTGGAGTAACACCAAACTCATGACTCGCAAAAGAAGAACCAGTTCTTCCCCAACCGGTAATTACTTCATCAAAAATTAAAAGTATTCCATGTTTGTCACAAATTTCTCTTAATCTTTGCAAGTATCCTTTTGGAGGAACTAAAGTCCCAGTAGATCCAGCAATAGGCTCAACTATACAAGCTGCAATATTTTCTGGCCCAAAGTTACTTGCAATTCTCTCTAGATCGTCCGCAAGATCTCCACCTGTTTCAGGTTGACCACTTACAAATTTATGTTCTGGTAAATGTGTGTGTCTCATGTGTTGAACACCTGGCATTAAAATACTTGCAAATGTTTTAACATTATTAATCATTCCACCAACTGAAACACATCCTATATTCATTCCGTGATAACCTCTTTCACGTCCTACAAATCTAAATCTATGAGCATTTCCTTTTGCTCTGTGATAAGCAATAGCAATCTTAATTGCAGTCTCAACAGCAGTTGATCCACAAATAGTAAAAAACATTTTATTTAAATCACCTGGAGTGTGTTTTGAAATTTTTGTAGCTAATTCGAAAGAACCACCAAATCCTTGTTGAAATGGTTGAGCATAATCTAAAGTCTCTAATTGTTTAGTAACTGCTTCTGTAATTTCTCTTCTTCCATGTCCTAATGGATTACAAAACAATCCTGAGCTCGCATCAATTTGTGTTTTTCCATGGTGAGTTTTTAAATAAACTCCTTTTGCTTCAGTAATTAATCTTGGGTTTGCTTTAAAATCTTTATTCGATGTAAACGGCATCCAATGTTCATTTAATGAATTTGGAACTGAAGTTCTTGTTTCTGAGCTCATATAATTTTTTCTCTTTTAATTGACTGTTATATATAATTCCAACTATTAGACTAAATGAATTAGTTTGCTAGAAATATTTTGACCACCCAAAATGATGCGTCATAAATATACAACTTATGATTGAACATATCTTTTTGTTTTACAACCGTTCGAAATTGAATTTAAATGCCTTTAATTTAATTAAATTAACATAGGGGAATAAATGAAAAAAATACTAAGTTTTATTCTAGGATCTATATTTGCTCTAAACCTTTCAATTTCAGTTGCAAACTCTGCAGCTAATGAAGTTAGAGTTGCATACTTTCTAGAATGGCCAAGTCCAAATCTAGAGGACATGCAGAAGAAAAATTTTGCAAAAGCTCTTGGTGTACCAGTTAAGTGGACAAACTTCACTAACGGTGGAGCTATGACTGATGCAATGTTAGCAGGAGATATCGATATTTCTTACTCACAAGGTTTAGTACCTTTCATTAACGCTGTAAAATCTAACGCGCCAATCAAATTAGTTGATATCGCAATGGAATACGGAATGGGTGGAACTACTTGTGTAACTTCAAATGCATCTGGAATTACAAAAGCTAACGCTACTGAATTAGAAGGTAAAAAAGTTGCTGTTCCACTAGGAACAATGGCTGAGTACGTTTTTGATGAAAGTATGAAAGTTGTTGGTGCTGACAGAGGTAAAATGGATATCATTCAAATGGACCCAGAAGAAGGTGCTGCTGCATTAGTAAGCGGTGATGTTGTAATGGCATGTTTATTTGGTGGTAACTCTATTAAAGCAGCAACTGCAGTTGGTTCAAGATTGTTAACTGTAGATGAAGCAAGAGCTGCTGGTATATTAGGTATAGATATCACATCTGTTACAGATAAATTCATGAAAGAAAACCCAGGAATGTTAAGAACTTTCATCGAAGTAACTCACGAAGCAAACGATAGATACAGAGCAGGTAAATCTGATATGAATTCTATGGCAAAAGCTTCTGAAATGAAAGTTGCTGATATGAAAGAAACTTTAGGTGGATTTAAATTCTTAACTCCAGAAGAAACTAAAGCATCTATGGAGAGCGGAAACTTAGATGGTTTCTTAAAAGGAATGGGAACACCATCTGGTAACGTAGATACAAGTTTCTTACCTTTATAATTTTAAAGGTTTAAAACTTTTTAAATAGGCACTGATTTAAATAATTAGTGCCTATTTTTTTTAAAAAATTTCTAATATAAGTGCGCTATGAGTGATCTTGTTTCTCAAAATCTAAATATGATTTTTAAAACTCCAAAAGGAGAAACAGTTCATGCATTAAAAGATGTAAGTTTTACCTTAAAAAAAGGAGAACTACTTACAGTTCTTGGTCCTTCTGGTTGTGGAAAAACAACTTTACTTAATATTACTGCTGGTTTTTTAAGACCTACTTCAGGAAAAATTACTTTAAACAATAATGAGATAGATGGACCTGGTGTTGAAAGAGGAATGGTATTTCAACAAGGTGCTTTATTTGAATGGTTAACAGTTGCTGAAAACGTGAACTTTGGTCTTCGTATGAAAAAAGAAGATCCAGAAGTAACAGCAAAAAAAGTTGAGGAATGGCTAGATATAGTTGGATTAAAAGGATTTGGTAACACTCCAACTTATCAATTATCTGGCGGTATGCAGCAAAGAGTTGCTCTTGCAAGATGCCTTATCAATGATCCTGATTTAATTTTAATGGATGAACCGTTAGGTGCATTGGATGCATTAACAAGAGAAAAGATGCAGTCATTAGTTTTAAAAATTTGGAAAGAAACTGGAAAAACAATTATCTTAATTACTCACTCAGTTGAAGAAGCTCTTTTACTTGGTGAAAGATTATATGTAATGGCACCTAGACCTGGAAGAATACATAAAGAGTATAATCTTCCATTTGCAGAAATGGGACTTACTCAAGATTTAAGAGAAATTAAAAAAAATAAAGAGTTTTCATCTACCAGAGAAGAAATTTTATCCATGATCTGGAATATGGAAGAAGAAATAATGGGGAAAGATAATTAATGTTAACCCAATTTGTAACAATACTAATTATCGTTTCAGTTATTGGATGTATTCTCTATGGAAGAAGATTAATCAGAACTGAAAAAGTAGATGCCGTTTTTGGAAACCCAGAAAGAGCTAAAGGTGGAACACACTGGGTAATAGTTGGTAGTAGTGCAATTCTGATGCTGTGGCTTTATTATTCATGGGATATTGCAAAAGGTTTTTATCCAAAATCAGCGAATGAATTATGCCAGGTTGCTAAAATTAATGAGTCTTTATTAGGTCTAAAATATCAGTTCCCTATTGAGGAAAGAGAATTCAAAAGCACATCAATTATTAAAATTGAAAATAAAAATCTAATAAAAATTGCAAATGAAATAAAAGCATCTCCCGATCTTAATGATCAACAAAAAACAATACTTGTAAGTTACATTGATAGAACTTCTAAATTAATTCCATTTTTAACAAGTGAAGAGTTAATGGAAATGGATACCAAAATTAAGCTTCAAGAAATGACAGAAGAAATAAAACTTCTTAGTTCTAATTTCCAAAAGAAAGATTATCCCTTTGAGACAGATGCTCAAAAAACTGAAAGACAAAAACTTATAAATGAACAAGGCGGCTGGGGAATTACCACAATAGACTCTGGAACAGGTACAATTGAAAATACAATTGAAATACCAACTGCACCACAAACTATCAAAGGCTTAAAATTTCATGCAGCTGCAGCAGAACTAAAAAAAATTGACGACAAATTTTTCAAATTAAAAAACCATAACCCACAATTCAAAAGCTCAATAAAACAACTTAAAGCTGATATTAAAGCTTACAGAAAAGGTTTAGATGACAGTGGAGAAATAGCATCTGACTATGCAAAAAATATTGTTAAAATTGCAAGAAGAATAGAGTTTGCGAGCATCTATCCTCCTAATGCATTAAATGAAATGCAAGCAGCAATCATAGAGTTTGACGAATTACAAAATAAAGAACAAGGTGGATTACGATTAATTGATATTCTTCTATTTCCAGCAGGAACAATTGTAGCAAGTGGACCAACATGTTCTGAACAAGGCTCAGGTAGATGGCTACCTAAACCATCAGATACATTTAATAAGTTTGTTTTGATGTCTAAACCAAGTGTTGGATACAAAAATATTCCTCTTTTATGGATTGAAATGGTTGATGTAAGTAAAATGATAGGCTTCATTTTACCGGATTGGATCGCAGATATGTTGCCTGGTGAATATCCAGTGCATACAAAAGATGGAATTGTAAAAGAAAACTTTAAAAGTAACGTTTTAAAAGTTGTCACTGGTGACTTTAAATTATTTAAAGTACCTGTTCCGTATGGACACATATGGGACTCATTCTTAAGGGTATTTTTAGGTTTAGTTTTTGGAATTCTTATTGGGGTGCCATTAGGATTGTTTATGGGTCTAAATCGATTTGCCAAAGGCTTCTTTGATCCTTTAATCGAATTATACAGACCTGTTCCACCGTTAGCTTGGGCACCATTGATTATTTCAGTTCTTGGAATAGATAATACAGGTAAAATATTTTTATTATTCATGGTCTCACTTTCAATTATGATTATTTCTGCAAGAGCTGGTGCATCAGGAACACAGCTTTCAAAAATACATGCTGCACATTCATTAGGCGCTACTAAAAAACAAATTTTAAGATATGTGATTTTCCCTAATTCACTCCCGGAAATTCTCACAGGTATTAGGGTTGCTGTAGGTATGTGCTGGGGAACACTTGTTGCTGCAGAATTTCTGGCAGGTACAACTGGTATTGGTTTTGTTGAAAATGTTGCAAAAAAGTACTTTCAGTATGAAGTGATTTGGATAACAATTTTCATAATGGGTATGCTGGGTCTTTTGTTTGATATATCTTTAAGAAAAATAATAGATAAGACTATTCCTTGGAGAGGCAAAGGTTAAGCAAACTTTTAAAGAACTAGACCTTTTTTATAAAACCAATGGCAGCACCAATGGTAGTCAAAAATCCAGCTAACGGTAGAATAGCAACTGCGTATTTTTTAGGCATATAATTTGGTTTAAACTCAATACCTTGCATACTAATTTCTAAATACCACATTTCCCAATACTTACCTCGCATACCCTCTACAAGTTCAATTCCATAAATAATTAAGACTACACCAATTATCATAATCATAATTTTCCAAAACTGGCGTATGTATAATGAAAGTCGCTCTGGTAATTTTTCATAAATTAAATTTAGAGCTACATGTTCATTATCTCTAGCTGTTAAAGAGAGCGCTATAAACATTAACCAAATATTACTTAATACTGTTAGCAAATCTCCCCAAACAGGAGGGTTGTTAAAAACATATCGCATTGTAACATTGTAAAGTGTGAAACCAACCATAGCAGCCAACAAGAGTGAGCACATAGCTTCCAAAATACGATGAATAAAACGATCAATACTGTTTAAAAATTTTATCATTAATTACTCAATAAGTTTGGAAGGAACATTGTTAATTCTGGAACAACTAATATAAAAAATAAAAGTAAAAAAAGACCAACAAGATAAGGAATTAAAGCAACAGCTACTTTTTCTAAACGAACTTGTGCTATAGTTGCAGATGTAAAGTACGCAACCCCAACTGGTGGTGTAACTGATCCTATCAAAAATCCTACTATTACAACCATCGCTGCTTGTACTTCAGGAAAGCCTGCTTGAGACATAACATTTACAAGAACTGGACCAACAATGATAATGTTAACTGCTGAGTCCATTACCGTTCCAAGAAGAAAAATAAATAATATTAATGCTAAAATAAATAATATTGGAGAATCCGCTAAACCTAAAAGCCAAGCTTCAAGATCACCAATTGCTCCAAGAGAAGTAAGTAACCAACTAAAAGGTCCTGATGCAGCTATGATTATAAAAACCATTGCTGAATTACGGAATGCTCTTCGGAAAGCCCCTGTACAATCTTTCCATTTAATAGTTCGATAAACAAACACACCTGTAAACAATGCAACTAAAGCAGTAATAGCTCCTGCCTCAACAACCGATGCGACACCTCCCATTACTGAACCAACTAAAACTAAAGGTATTAACAAAGCAAATGAAGAACGATACAATTCTTTACCGGCTCTACGAACTGAGAATGGTTCATCGCTACGCTCGAAATTATATTTAACTGCAAAGTAATGATTGATTACCATGATCACAACACCAATCAAAATCCCTGGAACAATCCCAGCTGCAAATAAAGATGCAATTGAAATTTCAGTTGCATTAGCTAGTACAATCATCATGATACTAGGTGGAATAATCCCTCCTATAGTGGAACTTACACCTGTAACCGCAGCTGAAAATGCAGCAGGATATCCAGCTTTCTTCATAGCTGGTAAAACTAATGCTCCAACTGTTGCCGTATCTGCTACAACAGAACCATTCATACCTGCAAAAAACATACTCACAAGAACATTAACTTGAGCCAATCCCCCTCTTATACGTCCAATTAATGCTCTACTTAAAGCAACTAAACGGTCAGTGATTGTTGCACTTGTCATCAACTCACCTGTTAACATAAAGAATGCAATAGCAGTCAATGGAACCGAGTCTATGGCGGTAAACATTTGACTGGGAATTAAAACAAGAGGAACAGCATCTGTTAGTAGAATATAAACAAACGGTATCAGTATTAATATAAAACCAATAGGAGCTCCTAATAAAATTAGAAAAAGGAGTACTACGAGTAAAATAATACTTTCCATAAATATTTATAAGTTATGATTTTTTTTAGGTAAAGACCATCTAATTCTAAAATAGAACTAAATGGTCTTTACATAGTTTTGTTTGAAGATTATAGAGCTCCAGCTTTTTCTAACTGAGCTACAAATCCATCCATACCTTGTTCTAGAAGTACTCTTTTAGCTACTTCTGGTTCAAAAGTACCCTTAGCGTCTAACCAAGCACCGATTGCACCTGCTCTCCACTTAGTCATTTCCGCTTCTGTTGGTACATACCACTCTTTTGCAGATGCTTTAATTGCATCTTCACCATTTTTAATCCAAGCGTTATCCAACTCGTTTACTTTCTCTCCATAAGCATCAGCTGCTTCGTGTAACCACTTTCTTTGTTGGTCAGTCAAAGCATTGTACTGTTTAGCATCCATCGCTAAAATATTTCCAGACCACATTCCTCCGATCTCAGTGAAATATTTTGCAACTTCATGAAGTTTTGCTACATGCTGCCATGGACTAGCAACATACTGACCTTCTACTACACCTGATTGAAGACCTTGATATAATTGGCTCCAGTCATAAGGCGTTGGTGTTGCACCCCAGTTTTTAACTAACATGAACTCAACTGGACTTTTAGTAGTTCTCCACTTAAGTCCTTTCATATCATCTGGTTCATGAACAGGTTTAGTTGCATTTCCAAGCTGTCTAAATCCTCCACTTGAATATACAGAAAGGCAAATATGACCAGCATTCTCAAGAGCTAGTTTACATTGTCTTTCAGCTAACCATTCGTCTGAAATTCTTTTAGCATCCTCTAATGATTTGAAAATAAAAGGCAAATCGAAAATTGCTAATTCAGGCCCAAAGTTACCGTAGTTTGCAGTAGAACTAGTCCATAAAGCTATAAGTCCTTGGTTAGCTTGTTCACCACATTTTTGTTCTGCGCATAAGCTTCTTTGATAATGAGGTTCAATTTTCATTTTACCTCCAGATGCTTTCTCCATAGCTGGTATCAGCGCCTGATCTATTGCGTCACCAATTGGCATACCCAATCTACCAGTAGTTCCAAGCTTAAGAGTTACCTCAGCATAAGCAGCTTGTGCAAAGAAAATAATCGCAACCACTTTGATAAGTGTCTTGCTAATTGTTTTAATAAACATTTTATTTATCTCCTCTTAGTTAGTTTAAAGTATCAATTTAAATTAATTTTAGCCTAATTAAGTTTCCAACGGAAGTACACACAAAAAAAAACTTGTCTAATCAAAATGGGATTGCAATTAAAAGTTGTATTAATAATTTGATAGTTAATCTATTTATTTTAGTCTCAAGGTGTCTTAGACTAAATTTAATAAATAAAATAAATACAATTTATAGGAAAAATTTATGAGCTCAGGTAACAAATATAAAGTAATTGCTAGTAAAATTAAATTTGAAGGAAGAGCGTTTATTAACGGAAAATATGTGAATGCTATTGATGGTAAAAAATTTGAAACTATCAACCCTGCCACTGGTAAAAAACTTTGTACTGTTGCAAAATGTAATCATAAAGATGTTGACTTAGCAGTTAAAGTTTCAAGAAAAGCTTTTAATAGTGGAGTTTGGTCTAAAAGTTCACCTGAGCATAGGAAAGAAGTTTTATTAAAATTTGCTGAATTACTTAGAAAACATGGTGATGAAAATTCAGTTTTAGAATGTATTGATACAGGTAAACTAATAACAGATTGTATTAATGAAGTTGCAAATGATGCGCCAATGCATTTTCAATGGTATGGAGAATTAATTGATAAGGTATTTGGAAAAGTTGGTCCAACAGAACCCTCTATTACTAGTTTAATTGTTAAAGAACCAATTGGGGTTGTTGCTGGAATTGTTCCTTGGAACTTTCCTTTAATGATGGCAGTATGGAAAATGGCACCAGCTCTTGCGGCTGGCTGTTCAGTAATAATTAAGCCAGCAGAAGATACACCTCTTACAGCAATTAGAGTCGCTCAAATTGGAAAAGAAGCAGGAATACCAGATGGAGTTTTGAACGTGCTTCCAGGTTATGGTGATGTTGGTGAAGCTTTGGGTCGACACAAAGATGTTGATGCAGTTTCTTTTACAGGTTCAACTGAGGTTGGAGGATACTTTTTAAAATATTCAAGTGAAAGTAATTTAAAACCTGTAGCACTAGAGATGGGAGGAAAAAGTCCATTTATAGTTTTAGAAGATGCTAAAATCACTGACGATCTGATAGATAATGCTATGAATTCTGCATTTTGGAATGGTGGACAAAACTGTTCAGCAAATATGAGACAGATAGTTCATAAAAAAGTTAAAGATGAATTTTTAGATAAAGTTATTAAAAAAGTTAAAAAGTTAAAAGTAGGAGATCCATTAGATCTTAAATCGAATATGGGATCTATGATTTCAAAAGGTCATTTGCAAACTGTTGATGGGTATATTCAAAAAGGTATAGACGAAGGAGCAAAACTTTTATCTGGAGGTGTTTCAAGCAAAAGCCAAAAAGGTTTTTATGCAAAACCAACCTTATTTGATGGATTAAAAGAAAATATGACAATTGCTCAAGAGGAAATTTTTGGACCAGTGCTTGGTGTTTTAACGGTAAAAAATGATGAGGAAGCGTTGAAAATTGCAAGTAATTCTAAATACGGATTGCATGCAAGTGTGTTTACTCAAGACATTAATAGAGCATTTCATTTAGCTAAAAGCTTACCTTGTGGAACTGTGTCAGTGAATACTTTTTCTGAGGGAGATATTAAAACTCCTTTTGGAGGATATAAGCAATCAGGATCCCTAAGTAGAGATCAAGGCACTGAAGCTTTAAATTCTTTTCTACAAACAAAAACAATCTGGATAAGTCATAATTAATTGATGATCAAACCATATAAGATAAGTGTGCCTAAAAGCACACTTAATAATATCTATAAAAAAGTAAGAGCCTATCCATGGAAGATGATGCAAAATGTAGATGGATGGGAATATGGAACTAATTATAATTTTTTAAAAAAAATATCTAAATATTGGGTTTCAAAATATAATTGGAAGAAATTTCAAAATAAAATAAATTCTTTTAAAAACTATAAGACTAATGTTGATGGTATAAATCTACATTTTATTATTGAAAAAAGTAAAAATCCTAAATCAAGACCATTGTTATTGTTACATGGTTGGCCAGGTAGCGTAATTGAGTTTTTTAATATCATTCCTAGGCTTGCTCATCCTGAAAAGTTTGGCGGAAAAATTGAAGATGGTTTTGACGTCATTGTCCCCTCTTTACCAGGATTTGGTTTTTCTACACCAATTAATAAAGCATTAGGTCCAAGAAGGATTGGAAAAATTTTAAATAAATTTATGGTCAAAAACTTAGGTCACAAAAATTATATTGTACAAGGTGGAGATTGGGGAGCAACTATTGCTGCATGGATTGGTCTTGATAGTGCAAAAAATTGTAGGGGAATTCATATTAATTGCTTACCAATCAGACATCCTAAAGGGCCAAAAAATAATAAAGAAAAAAAATGGGAAAAAAAATTCAATTTTGATCAAATAATGCAGGAAGGATATAGAACTCAACAAGCAACAAAACCTCAAAGTTTATCTTATGCGATGATAGATAGTCCTGTAGGAACAGCAGCATGGATTTTAGAAAAATTTCATGGTTGGTCTCACTTAAATAAAGGCAAGATAGAAAAAACATTTTCAAATGATGAGCTGATATCCAACATAATGATCTATATAATTACAAATAGTTTTAATACTGCAGCTTGGATATATTTTGGAAGAAGAAAGGAAGGTGGTCGATCTTTTCCAAAAAATTTTAAAAAAATAAAAGTTCCAACGGCAATAGCAGAATTTCCAAAAGAAATGCTAGAATGGCCTCCAAAATCTTACGTTAATAGAATTTTTAATATTAAAAGATGGAAAAAATTTCCTAAAGGTGGTCATTTTGCAGCTTTAGAGGTTCCAAATTTATTAATTAATGATATTAAAAATTTTTTTAACGAAGATTTAAAAATATTCAAATAAGTGAAAACACCTCTATTAAAGAAACAAATAATTAAGATTTTTAGAAAGTTTGGTTTAAGTAAAGATCATGCTTTAATTTCAGCTAATGCTTTAATCAATGCAGAACTAGTTGGCGCGTACGGTCATGGTTTATCAAGACTTAAAATGTATTGTGATCGAATTTCAAAAAAAGTAATTAACCCTAAACCAAAAATTAAAATTAAAAAAATTTCATCTTCAATTTCCCACATTGATGCAAATAATAGTATTGGATTTGTTGCTGCTGATCTTGGAATTAAAACTGCAATTAAACATGCACAAAAAACTGGTATAGGGATGGTAGCTGTAAAAAATAGTGGTCACTATGGTTTATCAGGTTATTACGCCGAACAAGCTGTTAAGAAAAATTTAATAGCAATGATTTATACAAATGCTCCTCCAGCAGTTGCTCCTCATGGTGCATTAAAAACATTATTTGGAACTAATCCAATTTGTTTTGGAACCCCTACTGGATCAAAAGTTCCTTTTATTTTAGATACCTCAATTTCAATGATTAACAGAGGTAAAATTAGAGTTGCTGCAAGGAACAAAAAAACAATTCCTGCAGGTGTGGCATTAGATAAATTTGGTAAACCAACTATTGATGCAAAAAAAGCTTTAGCGGGTGTGCAATTACCAATTGCAGGTTTTAGAGGCTCAGGACTAGCTTGGATGGTTGATATTTTAAGTGGGGTATTAACTGGAGGAAATCATGCAGGTCGAGTTAAAGATCCTTTTGATGATTTTTCAGGACCACAAAATATTGGACACTTGTTTATAACTTTTAAAGCAAACTTATTTCAAAAAAATTATAATCAAAGAATTAAAGAAAATATTAAAACAATAAAAAAACTTCCTAAAATTAAAGGTGTAAAAGAAATAATGTATCCAGGACAAAATAAATTTAATCGTTATAAACAAAATCTTAAAAAAGAAATAAATATTCCAGATATTATTAAAAAAGATTTAGAAACTTTAATAAGTTAAAAAAGTTAAAACTCCTAAAGAAGCAACAACAGAAGAAACTATAATTGTTCTCTTAACTTTTTCTTTTTTTTTCTCTACAATGAGCCTTTGCTTTAGAACATCCACGTTAACCCTTTTTTGAGCATCAACATATTGAGAGGGGGTCTCTACAATCTCGGATGTTCTATTTAAGCTTTCTGTACTCATATTTATTTTATAAGATCAATTTAAATCATTATTAGCTTTATTTTTACATACTAGGATTGTCCAAAATGGGTTGACACAAATTTCACTTTTGTTCATATTGGGTTTTTTATAAAAGCATGAACACTTTACCTAGTATTTCCGCTCACATTAATGAAAAGGTAATCAATAAAGTAATTCAAGAAAATTTTGCCGCACTGGCACCCTCTTATTTTACTTTAACCAGTAATTGGTTTGTCAGAGCATATGATCATTACAAAGATATAGATAAATTCATCATCATTATATATTTGATAAATATCAACCTTATATATTTTAGGCAAAATGGATTAAAAATAGACTACGACACTTTTTATAAGGATAAATCAATCGAAATTACCAAAATTAACATTTCAGATATCTCAAAAGATCTAGGGGTGCCTAAAGAAAGTATTAGAAGAAAAGTTTTAGAATTAGAGAAAGAAGGAACAATCAAAAGGTCTGGTAAAAAAATATTTATTGTAAGAGATACATTGTACTCAGCTAGAGCAACTAATACGCTGACAGAGATTGCAACTATTTTGCATGAATTTAATAAAATTTTAAAAAAAGAAAAACTATCAACTGAGATCTATTCGGTAGATGAAATAATATCCGCAATGAAAGAAAATTTCTCTTACTGTTGGTATCAGTTTAATAAATTCTGGTTTATTTATATAAATAGATGGAGAGCTGAGCTTAAAGATTTAGAATATTTAGCTATTGGAATGGTAGTTATAATCAATGCAGTAAAGAATAAAGAATTTTCTTCAAAAAAAAATATACGTTCATACCATAAAGCGGTTATGGGTTCTGATGTAAGAGGTGTAAATGCTATGTCAATTTCTGAGATAACCGGTATTCCAAGACCTACTGTTGTTAGAAAATTAAAATTTTTAATTGATAAAAAATATCTTCATATTAATGAAAAAAAATTAATCACATTTAATGCTAAAGATAGTGCCTTTCAAAAAACTGGTAAAATGATAAACCAAAACATGCTTAGTTTAAGTAATTTTATCTATAAAATTTTTAATCAAATAAGAATAATAAATCCTTAATTAGATTTTCTTAAAAAAGAAATAAAAATAAATCCTGTAATATACATAATCAGCGCGTAAGCACCTGTTGGTAATGCATATAATATATCAGTACCAAATATTTGCGTAGAAACAAATAACGCTAACGTTCCATTTTGTAATCCACATTCCAAAGCAATACACTTCATTTGTTTAACACCCGAAGCAAAAGCTTTTGCAATGTAATATGCAATTACCATCATTGATATATTTAAAATTAAAGCAATTAGACCTGCTTGTTTTATAAAGCTTATAATACTATCTCTTTCTTCATAAAATGCCGCAATGAAAAAAATTACAAACAACACAATGTTAAGTTTGTTAAATATTTCAACTTTAGATGAAATAAAATTTTCAGCAAATCTTCTTATAATCATCCCTAAAATAACAGGCACAGTCACAACTAAAAACATTTTTAAAGCTATTCCTGTCATTGAAATATTTCGAGAAACTTCTGTTATTCCAAGCAAATCTGCAGATGTAAAGATTATAAGAGGAACAGTTATAATGCTAAGTAAACTAATTACAGCAGTTAAAGATATAGATAATGCAACATCACCATCGGCAAATTTTGTCATTACATTAGAGGTTACTCCCCCAGGTGCCGCAGCTATAATCATAACCCCTATTGCTATTTCAGGTGGTGTTCTTAAAATTAAAATTAATATGTAAGCTACAATTGGAAGAATTATTAATTGAGAAATAAAACCAACTATAAAATCTTTTGGTGTTTTAAATACTCTTCCAAAATCATCTAGTTTTAATCCTAGGCCTAAGCCTAACATTATCAAGGCTAAAATAATTGGCGCAATTTTAGTTACAATTTCCAAAGTCTCCCCCGCTCAAAACCAATTATATAAACTTGTTAAATTTATATAAAGAATTTTTTTTTATATACATGTTCAGTTTTTTCACTTATTTGTAGAAAAAAATGCTCTCAAACAAAGAAATTGTCTGTCCAAACAACTTATTAGATTTAGCTCATAAAAAAAAAGGAGTTACAGTTGCGGTTGTAAATGCTGGTAAACCTTTACCCATGTTATCAGTTCAAGATGCGGTTAATGAAAATTTAATTGAGCCAATATTTATTGGTCATGAAGTAGAAATTCAAAAATGCGCTGAAGATATCAAATGGGATATTTCTAAATATGAACTTATCCATGAACCTGTAGAAAATGATACTGCTAAAATTGCAGCTAAATTAGCAAGTGAAGGCAAGGTGCAAATAATAGTGAAAGGCCATATTCATACGGATGTGCTTATGAAAGAAGTGCTTAAACGTGAATATAATTTATTGGGAAAAACAAGATTAAGTCATATCTGGCATATGACTACCGGTAAAGATGATAAACCATTAATTATTACTGATGGAGCATTAAATGTTTTGCCGAATGTTAAAACAAAAATGCACATTCTTAAAAATGTAGTTAATTTTTCAAATAGAATAGGAATTGAAAGACCGAAAGTATCTGTATTATCTGCAACTGAAGAAGTATTAGAAAGTGTACCAAGTTCTATTGAGGCTGCAGAAATTACAAAATTAGCCAAAAAAGAAAATTTAAATGCTGATGTTTTTGGACCTTTAGCATTTGATAATAGTATTTCAAAAAAATCTGCTGGAATAAAAGGGATTAAAAATACAGTTGCGGGTGAGGCAGATGTGTTATTAGTGCCAAGTGTTGAGGCAGGTAATGCCTTGGTTAAAATGCTTATATACTTTAGTGGTGCATGTGCGGCAGGAGTAGTAGTTGGCGGAAAAGTGCCAGTGGTAATAACTAGTAGATCTGATGAGGCTCAAGCACGTTTAGCTTCAATTGCAGCTGCGGTAGTAGCTTTAGACTAAATGTTTCATTGAATTTCAAAAGAAATTCATTTAAATAAATTGAAATTTAAAAGGAGAGAAATGGCAATTACATACTTAAAAAAATCACCAAAAACATCATCAACTGACGACACAAAAACAAGAGAAATTGTTGAAAATATTCTTAAAGATATTGAGACTAGTAAAGAAGAGGGCTGTAAGGAGCTTTCGAAAAAATTTGATAAATATGAAGGTGATGTAATTGTTTCAAAAGAAAAAATTGAAGAAATAAAAAAAAATTTAGATCAAAAAACTAAAGATGATATTCAGTTCTCTCATGAAAGAGTTAGAAAGTTTGCTGAAGCACAATTAAAAAATTATGGTCAAGACTTTGAAGTTGAATTATCTGACGGTTTATTTGCTGGACAAAAACTTATTCCTGTAAACACAGCAGGTTGTTATGTGCCTGCTGGAAGATACGCTCATATAGCTTCAGCCGTAATGAGTGTAACAACAGCAAAAGTAGCTGGTGTTAAAAATATTATAGTTTGTAGTTCTCCTAAACCTGGAGTTGGAGTACATCCATCAATTGTTTATACAGCTGACTTATGCGGAGCTGATGTAATAATGAATTTAGGTGGTGTACAAGCTATTGCAGCAATGACAAATGGATTATTTGGTAATGCACCTGCAGATATTTTGGTTGGGCCTGGAAACCAATTTGTTGCGGAAGCAAAAAGAATTTTATTTGGAAAAGTTGGTATAGATTTATTTGCAGGACCTACAGAAATTGCAGTAATTGCTGATGAGACTGCTGATCCTGAGATGGTAGCATATGACTTAGTTGGACAAGCTGAGCATGGGTACAATTCTCCTGCTTGGTTGTTTACTAAAAGTAAAAAAGTTGCAGATTATGTAATGGAAAGAGTTCCAGAATTAATTGCAGATTTACCAGATCTTCCAAGAGAAAATTCAGGTGCTGCATGGAGAGATTATGGTGAAGTAATTCTTTGTGACACTGATGAAGAGATCGCTAAAGTTAGTGATGAATACGCTCCAGAACATTTAGAAGTCCAAACTAAAAATTTACAATGGTACCACGATAGATTAAAAAATTACGGATCTTTATTCATTGGTGAAGAAACAACTGTTGCTTATGGAGATAAATGTTCAGGTACAAATCACATTTTGCCGACAAAAGGTGCAGGTAGATACACAGGGGGTTTGTTTGTTGGTAAATTTATTAAAACATTAAGTTTCCAAAGAATGAGTAAGGCTGCAACAAAAGAAGTTGGTGCTGCTTGTGCAAGAATTTCTAGATATGAAGGAATGGAAGCACATGCTAGAACAGGTGATGTGAGATTAAGAAAATACGGTTTTCAAAACTAATAATTTAGGGATTTTAAATGAAAAAATTTGATGAACTTATGAGTGTAGGAAGTGAAATTGAAAACATTACTGCTGAAGATGCAAAGAAAAAATTAAATGATCCTAATGTTCAATTTATTGATGTAAGAGATAAAGATAGTTTTTCTAATGGTACAATAGGAAATGCCATACACCTGGACAGAGGATTGCTTGAATTTTATTTAGCAGAGGGAAGTCCCTTAGAAAATGATATTTTTAAAAATAATCCAGATAAAGAGTTTGTAGTTTTTTGTGGTTTAGGCGGTCAAGGCACTCTTGCCACAAAAACAATGAAAGACATGGGTGTCAAAAATGTTAAAAACATTACTGGCGGAATGTCTGAGTGGGATAAGTTAAAAGACTAGTCCTTTATTAAATCTAAAACATCAATACCTATTTGCTTAAGTATATGTATTAAGTCTATAGGTACCCAGTTTTCTCTAATTTTACCTTCATGGTGATGGTAAAAATCCATTACTCTCATAGTTACGTTTTGATTATCAGATTTGTATCCTAACCAATCATCTGATCCGTAAACTGCTTGTATGCTATGCCAGCCAGCAGTCATTGAAAAATTTCCATCACCAAGTTCACAGTAATGTCCTAGTTTCCAATAATTTCTTTCTTTAAAAGTTTTTCTAAATGGTAACTGATGGTTATCGACAAATCCCTCTAAGTTTCTTCCAGTACCTATTCCACTTGGCCCATACCATATCATTTTATCATGCCAAAATTCACTTTGTGGATGATTAATTAATTTTTCTTTTAATTCTTTATCTGAATTAGTTTCTAATTCTGGCTTTATGTTCAAGCTTCTTTGCATCGTTAAAGATTGGTCTAAACTTGCTTCAGAAACTTTCATATCTTTTTCAAAATAATCTACACCATCGGTATTAATTGGGTTTAGCCAATTTCCCTCTGAACCTCTTGAAGGTTTGATTGGATTTTTACCTGTTTGAAATATCAAATCTAATAGATCGATTAAAATATAACTTTCTACTATTTTATCATTTTTCAATTCATGAACTTCACAACATTTAAGATTTACCATTTTATTAATTGGCTTTATCCCAAAAATAGGTTTTTTGAATGTGCCTGAAAGCATAGATACTGATCCAACTTGAACTTTATCTCTAAATGTACCTCCAATGACTATCTGTTCTCTTCTCTCAATGTCTGGGAAAGCTTCAAATAGAGGTAGCCAAAATTTTTCTTTAAATGTATTTGCACCCTCAAATTCATTAACAGGATGAAAACAATTAACTTTTACATCTTTATCAAAATAATTTTCTATATTTTGACCTAATTTAGATATTCCACCTTCTATGATTGTTTTTAAGTAGCCTCTTACTTTTGTTTTATTATTGAAATTTTCTTCAGGTGTAATTTCTAATTTTTTTACACCATGTTGTTCTTTTAAACCTGTATCAAATTGTTGTATTGGCATTTATAATAATTTAAATAGGGTTAATATCATAATTCAATTAGAATAACATATGGAAAATAGGTTAGCAAAATTTAATGAGTTGGTTCCAAGCACCTTGCCCTTTGTGGAGGGAAAACTCGAAGGTCACAAAGAAAGAAAAAATTATTCTATAGTTGGACCTGGTGTAGCTGAAGATAGCAAACAATTTATAAAAATTGCTATGCCTCATAGTTTTAATTTAGGTGCTGTGTCAGCATTACCCAAAAATGGATCGGGTTTACATAGTCACACAACTGCAGAAGTATTTTTAATTTATTCTGGTAGATGGAGGTTTTATTGGGGAGCGGAAGGAAAAGATGAAACAATCTTGAATGCTGGGGACATAATTTCAATGCCAACTAACATGTTTAGAGCATTTGAAAACGCAGGCGATGAAGAAGGATTAATTTTTGTTGTTTTAGGAGGGGATGATCCTGGAATAATAACTTGGGTACCAAGTGTTTTAGAAAAAGCAAAAAAAACTGGTATGGCGCTTTTAAATGATAACTCGTTAATTGATTTATCTATTAATAAAATTCCAGAAGGAAAAACAATTCTTAAGCCTATTTCTCAAGAAGAAATTAAAAAATTTGATAACTACAAACTAAATCAACTAGAAAAATTTATATGTAAAAATAGTGAAAATTCAAAATATGAAAATAAACTAAATGAGAATATTTATTTAATTCAAATTATTGGAAACAAATTTGAAAAAAAAGAATTCTCTCCAGTAATAAAACAAGATACCGGATTTAATCTTTCGATTTTAAAATCCAGTAAAGGTCATATAACTAATTTAAAATTTGAAAAACCTACAATAATGTTTTCAAGGACTGGAAAATGGGAAATTATGATTGATGATTTTCAATGTATTTTAAATCCTAAAGATACAATTTCTATTCCAATTAATTCAAATGTTAATATTAAAATAGATGAAAATGAGTATTGTTACTTGAATTGTGTAACACAAATCTAATGAAGGGTTTTGATCCAAAATATAAAAACTTTCCTGATTACATACTAAAAATAACTAAACAAATTTGGGAAAATAAAGATGTTGAGTCTATTGGTCAGTTTTATAGTGATAACATTCCAGTTAGATCACCGTTTGGTGTCACATATGGAAATAAACCTGTAATTGATGCTACCTATGCAACATTAAAAGAATTTCCTAACAGGCAACTGCTTGGAGAAGATGTGATTTGGAATGGAAATGATGATGTCGGTTATCATTCGTCTCATAGAATTTTAAGCAAAGGAACACATCTTGGTGATGGTTCTTATGGCAAACCAACTGGTAAAGATATTTATTATAGAGTAATTGCTGATTGTGCATGCAAAAATAATCAAGTCTATGATGAATGGATTGTTCGTGATCAAGGTGCGATGGTAAGACAAATAGGATTTACACCAAAAGATTTTGCTCAAATGCTTATAGATAAAGAAGGTGGTTTTGAAAAAGCAAAACAATTATTTAATTCAAATTCTGAGATGAATTCAGATTACAAACAAGGCATTGTTCCTGATGATTCTGCTGGAGGTAAATACTCCAAAATATTGACAAATATCTTCAAGGATAATTATGATTTTTCAGATTATGCAAGAGCTGCAACTATTTATTGGCCTGGAAATAAAATTGGACATGGAAGAGAAGATATAATCAAATTTTGGAATGCTTTAAAGAATACTTTGACCGATATAAATTTTTCTATAGAGCACATTGGTTATTTGGAAGAACCAGATAAAAATCCTAAAGCGTCAATAAGATGGTTTCTGGAAGGTAATCATTCTAAAGACACTGAAGAATTTGGAAAAAATTCAAATAAAAATATTTTTATAATGGGTATAAACCATGCAGAAATAATTCATGGAAATGTTATAAGAGAATGGGTTTTGTATGATGAGGTTGCAATTTGGAAACAAATTTTAATGAAATAAATTATGAGTAAAATTAAAACAACACATGTAGGAAGTTTACCAAGATCAAATGAATTATCCGATCTCTTATTCAAGAAAGATCAAAAAGAAAAAATAGATTTAAATCAATTTGATGAGATTGTTCAAAGAGATGTAGATAATATTGTTAAAAAGCAAATAGAGGTTGGAATTGACTATATTAGTGACGGTGAAATGTCTAAGATTAGCTATGCAACTTATGTTAAAGATAGAATTGATGGCTTTTCAGGAGAGAGTGAAAGAAAAGCGCCAAAAGATTTAGATGACTTTCCATCTTTTAAAGAAAGAATTGCAAGAACAGGTGGTACTCCTACTTACACAAGACCTTGTTGTACAAGTGAATTAAAAATTAAAGACAAAACCTCTTTAACAAAAGATATTAATAATTTTAAGCAATCATTAGAAAAAAATAATCACAAAGACGCTTTTATGAATGCTGCTTCTCCAGGAGTTATTTCAGCTTTCTTACCAAATAAATTTTATAAAAATGATGATGAATATTTAGAAAATTTATCTAACCTAATGAAAGATGAATATGAAGAGATTACATCAAATGGATTAAAACTTCAGTTAGATTGTCCAGATTTAGCATTAGCGAGACACATGACTTTTAAAGATTTATCTGAAGGAGAATTTTTAATTAGAGCAGAAAAACAAATAGAATGTTTAAATAATGCAATTAGTAATATCGATAGCTCCAAAATAAGAATGCACATATGCTGGGGTAATTATGAAGGACCCCATTTACACGACATTGGACTAGAAAAAATTATGCCAATAGCTTTAAAAGCTAATGTACAAACTTATTTAATTGAGTCTTCTAATCCAAGACATTCTCATGAGTGGCAAATTTTTGAAAATTTAAAAATTCCAAAAGATAAAATAATTGCTCCTGGGGTCATTGACTCTACTACAAACTTTGTCGAACATCCCGAGGTTGTAAAAAATAGAATTGTAACTTACTCAAAAATAATTGAAAAAGATCAGCTAATTGCTGGAACAGATTGTGGCTTTAGCACCTTTGCTGGCTTCGGAAATGTTGATGAAAATATAGTTTATAAGAAACTAGAGTCTTTGGTGCATGGTGCTGAACTTGCGTCAAAAGTGATTTAATTTCCTCTTTAATTTAAACTACGTAATAGATATAGTTTTTGAACTTAAATTATAATTAAACAATTAATATAAAGAGAGAAAACATATGAGAAAAATACTAGTTAGTTTGTTGTTTTTACTTTTTGGAACTTCTGCTTATGCAGATTGTAACATTAAAAGTGGTTCAATAAATATTTTGGCTAATGATTTTCCTGCATTAAGAACTTTCGTTGAAACTTCTAAACAATGTAAAGGAAGCGCAGATTTTAAAGTGACTCATTCATCAGAGCACAATAAAATCGCAGTGCCAGCTCTTACTGCAAATCCATCTGAATTTTCAGCTAGAATTGCAGCAAACAGTTCAATCGTTCCTTTAATGAACCAAGATTTAATAAGACCTTTAGATGATCTTGTTAAAAAATATGGAAAAGGAATTCAAGACTCTCAATTGATCACAATTGATGGAAAAGTAATGGCTGTAGCATTTATGGCTAACACTCAACACTTATACTACAGAGAAGATGTTTTAAAAGATCTTGGTATAGCTGTTCCAAAAACATATGAAGAGGTAGTTGCTGCTTCTGAAAAAATTAGAGCTTCAGGAAAAATGCAATATCCGTATGCCGCTGCTTACAAAGCTGGTTGGAACTTAGCAGAAGAGTTTGTTAACATGTATATTGGTCATGGTGGTGAATTCTTTAAGTCTGGAAGTGCAGAACCAAATGTAAATAATGCAAAAGGTGTTGCTACTTTAAACATGCTTAAAAAATTATCTGAATTAAGTAACCCAGATTATTTAACACATGATAGTGAAGCTATTAAAGTTGAGTGGGAATCTGGAAATGTTGCTTTAATGACATTGTGGGCTTCTAGATCAGGTACACTTTTAGATGATGAAGGTGATCCTAATATTACTAAAGCTACAAAACTAACTGGACCAGCTACAGTTGGAGGTGGAAATATCCCTGCTGCAACTTTATGGTGGGATGGTTTCACACTTGCAAAAAACAGATCTGACGCTGATGCAGAAGCTACATTTAGAGCTTTAGCTCACGCAGCATCAAATAAGAAAATGGTTGCTGACGCTGCTGACCAAGCTGTTTGGTTGGTAGAAGGATTTGTTCCAGGACCAAAATCTATTGGTGTAATTGAAGCTGTAAAAATGGGCGCAAAACCATATCCAATGTTACCGCAAATGGGTTTAATGCATGGTGCATTAGGAAGTGAGATTGTTGAGTTTTTACAAGGTAAAGAATCAGCTGAACAAGCATTGAAAGATGTTGAGGCTGCTTACACTAGTAAAGCTAAAGAACAAGGCTTTCTATAAAATCTAATCTTTAAGTGGGGACTTGGTCCCCACTTAACAAAAAATTTCAATGCCTAATAAAACTTTTTTTTGGTTTTTTTTACCAACAGGATTAGCAATGGTCCTATTTATTGGGCTTCCCATCATTTCTACAGGAGTTCAATCTTTTTACGCTCAGCATGATCAAGTAGTTAAAGAGGTCAAAAAATGTGATCCATTTGGTTGTACTGTTTCAATTGTAGTCGACAATGAAGAAACTACAAAAATTAGAGAAGCAAAACCTCTTGGAAAGTTTAATGGTTTCGGTACGTATGTAGACAGAAACCATTTGGCAACAGAAGAAATAAAAAAATTTTGGAATGAAACGGAAACTTTTGGTGAATTTGTCGATCAAGTAACAAATCTACCATTTTATAAGGCACTAATATTTACATTAACTTATTGTATATTTGTTACACCAAATGTCTTGTTATTAGGTTTTATTATTGCCTTGAGTTTAAACGCAATCTCAAGAAAAATTAGAGGTCCTTTAATCTTTGGTACTATTTTACCAATGATTGTAACTCCATTAGTTGGATCTTTAGTATTATTCTGGATGATAGACTCTCAAGGAATAATTGGAGCCAACATTCAAAATTTGATGAATGATCCATATTTATCTTTAAAATCCTCTAAAACTCTTACTTGGATAACAATTATAATATATGGAATTTGGCATCACTCCCCTTTTGCATTCGTAGTTTTCTATGCTGCACTTCAAACAGTACCTCAGGAACCTATTGAAGCTGCAATTATTGATGGTGCTTCAAGATTTCAGAGAATAAAACATATTGTACTACCTCATATTTACCCGGTGGTAACATTTGTTGCATTAATATCATTGATGGACAATTTTAGAGTTTTTGAACCGATTATAGGTTTTAGTGCCGAGGGTAGTGCGCAATCTCTTTCATGGTTAATTTACGATAACCTAGTAAATGAAGAAGTAATTTTGTTTGGTTCGGCTGCAGCAACATCGATGATGACAATCATTGGGATAGCTATTTTGCTTGCACCTGTATTAGTTAGAACATGGAAAGAATTTAAAACTGCGAGATAAGTATGGATTATGGGTTAGATAAAAAAACAAATACTTTAAAAACATTTAATACCATATTTATTATTTCTTGGTTGTTAGTTGCATGTTTTCCATTCATCTGGACTTTTTGGGGATCATTTAAAGTAAGAGCAGATTTTTTTTCAAGATCAGATTGGTGGTATGCAATTTCAGCTTTCAATACATTAATTGAAACTGGTGAAAAGTTTACGACAAATGCTTATCATGAAGCTTGGTTTGAAGGAGAATTTTGGAAAGCATCAAAGAATACCATAATCGTTACTGTATTTGTCGTTAGTATTTCATTGTTTTTAGGAACTTTAGGAGCATACGCTCTTTCAAGATCAACTGAGAAATATGCATTTTGGATTTTAATGGCAGCTTTAATCTTTAGAGCTATGCCACATATAACTTTAGTATCAGGTTATCTATTTCCTTTTTTTGAATTACAAATATGGGGAATACTTCCAACAACTATTGTTGTTTTGGTTGCTATTAATCAACCGTTTACATTATGGTTGCTATATTCATTTTTTAAAACAATACCAAAAGAACTTGATGAAAGTGCGTTGATTGATGGATGTTCATATTTTCAAGCATTTAGACATATCATAATGCCAGTCATGTGGCCCGGGGTTATTACTGCTGGATTATTTAGTTTAATGCTTGCTTACAATGATTTCACTGTAACGGCTTTGCTTCTTAATCAAGAAAATCATACAATGGTTCCAAAGATACAAAGTTATTTAGGAACTAACCAACACGAAGGTAATCTAATGTGGGCAGTATCTGCTGTAGTGTCTGCAACAGCTCCATTGTTTATGCTAGTAATGTTCTTCCAGAGACAAGTCATCAGTGGTTTAACTACTGGGGCTGTAAAAGGTTGAAAAAATATTACAAAGCTTTGTTATTCGGTTCTATTGGAACACTTGTTGAAACTTCTGAAATTCAGAGAAAGTCTTTTAATCAGGCTTTTAAAAATAAAGGTTTGAATTGGTATTGGACTAAGGAGGAATATATCAAACTACTAAACAAATCAGGTGGCAGCGATAGAATAAAAGAATACGCAAAGAAAAAAAATACGAAAGTTAATGCGAAGCAATTAAGAGATTTAAAAACTAAACTGTTCAATAATTACTTGAAGAAAAATCATTTAAAATTAAGACCAGGTGTTAAAAGTATAATTAATCTCTGTAATAAAGAAAAAATTAGATTAGCTTTTGTAACCTCTACCTCAAAAAATAATATTAATTCTATTCTTTTCTCATTAAGAAAATCAATTAATCGAAAAAATTTTAGTTTTATTGGAAATTCAAATTTAATTAAAAATTTAAAACCAAATCCAGATATATATCTTCTTGCATTAAAAAAACTTAAATTAAAATCTACAGAATGTTTAGCTATTGAAGATTCTCAAGAAAGTTTAAACTCTGCAGTTAATGCTAAAATTAAATGCATAATTTTTCCAGGAAAGTTTCATCTAAATAAAAATTTTAAGAACGCTTATAAAAAAATAAGTAAATTAAATAAAAATATCATTCTGAAATAAAATCATTTACTAGATTATTAAATCTATCTGGTTCTTCTAAGTGAACATTATGACTACAATTTTTAAATATTTCTAAACGACTATTCTTAATATTTTTATTTAACGTATCCACTTGTTCAAAATTATATGAGATATCTTTATCACCCCATATAATTAAGGTTTCATTTTTAATGTTTTTTAAATTTTCTATACCCCTCCAATTTTTCATTGCTATTAGAGCATTATCAGCAGTTTCTAATGAAACATTTTTAACTGCATTGGCACACAAAAAATAATTTTTATCCTTATCTCCCTTTACAAACCATTTAGGAGGAACTCTTGCAAATGATGCCTCTGCACCTTCTTTTTTAAGTTTTTCTCTTGTTTCATCCATAGTTTCAAATCTACCAGGGATATCTCCTATAGATCCTGTTGCAAAACAGATTAATTTGTTAACTCTATCATCAACAATTTTTGTGATTTCTTGAACAATCATTCCACCCATTGAATGTCCAATTAAATTAAATTTTTCGATGTTTTTTTCATCTAGTATTTCAATTATTATTTTTGCCATCGCATTAATAGAATTTAATGATTGAGCATTATAACTTTCACCAAAACCAGGAAGTGCTGGAGCAATAACTCTATGATTTTTAGAAAAATAATCTTTTTGAAAGCACCACATATCTGAGGAGCCTAAATACCCATGCACTAAAACAAATGGAAAACCTTCACCTTTATCATCTACAAAAATATTACTCATAAAAGCTTAATTATCATTTCCTTTAGAATAAACAAAACTAAAAAACTCATAAAAGCAATTATAAAAATATTTATTATCTGCCAAATTTTTTTATCATTAGCATATTTAGAAAGATAATTTGATAAATATCCTAGTGTAAAAAAAAATAAAAAAGAAGCTAAAGAAGCTCCTATTCCAAATGCAAGTTTTTGATTAAATAAGTAATTCTTAGAAAAGTTTCCAAGAATAAAAACTGTATCAGAGTAAACATGTGGATTTAAATATGTGAACCCTAATGTTTTTAAGAAAATATTTAACTTTGATATCGCACTAACATTACTTTGAAAATTAACTTCTTTATAATGAGTTTTAATTTTTGAATAAATAAAATGAATTAAAAAAACTACTAAAAGAAGGTTTAAAATAAATTCTATTATTGGGTTAAAAAATTGATTAAAAAAATGAAATAAAAAAATTCCAAAAAAAATTAATATTAAATCAGAAATAGAGCAAACTAAACAAACTAAAAATACATACTGCTTTTTTAAACCTTGTTCAATTACAAAAATATTTTGAGCACCAATTGCTAAAATTAAGCTTAGGCCAGTAATAAAACCTAACAGTGCGTATTCCATTGAATTCTTAAACTCTTTTTCTACCCTGAACAACTCTATCAAGAATAAGAGCTACAAATAATATCGCAACACCTGCTAAAATACCTTGTCCTACATTAGCGTATTGAAGTGCTTCTAATACATCTTGACCTAAACCTTTGGCCCCAATTAATGAAGCAACAACTACCATTGCTAAACTTAACATTACTGTTTGGTTAACACCTGCTAATATAGATGGAGTCGCTAACGGTAGGTCTACTTTTCTAAGCAAATACCATTTAGATGCACCATATGCAATTGCAGCTTCTCTGATTGTTTCAGGCACTCCTCTTAAACCAAGAACAGTTAATCTAACTACAGGTGTTCCGCCAAAAATCATTGTAATAATTACTGCTGCAACTTTTCCGGTACCAAAAAATGCTATAACGGGAATCATGAATACGAAAGCAGGCATTGTTTGCATGAAATCCATAATCGGTCTAATCATTGAATAAAATCTTTGCCGCCTTGCACAAAAAATTCCAAGTGGAATACCAATTACAATACTTAATACCGCTGCCGTTCCTAAAAGAGCTAATGTAGTCATAGCTTTAACCCAGAAACCTAAAAATCCCATGTAACACAAAAATCCTGCTGAATAAATTGCAGCCCTAGGTCCTGCCGCTAATCCAGTAAGGGTTACAATGGTTGTAATAATTACTATCCATGGAGTTTTAACAAATAGTAACTCTAAGAAATCTAGTACTGATCTAATACCAATTGTGATTGCTGTAAATAACGCATCTCCTTTTAATACCGCATAATCGAAGATCGTTTCCACCCATTTTATTGACGTTAATCTGATATCTGGATGAGTTGGGAAGTCATCCATTAATGTAATTACACCTGGAAAACTATAATGTACCACAGAAAAAAACATAATAACTGCAGCAAATATTGTGCTGGAAACAAAGTTCTTAACTTGCATTCCAGGTTTTAAAGTTTTATCTGATAACCATTCTGAATATCTTTTTTCTAATATTGAATTAGCCAGTATTCCTTGAACAATTTTACTGGCAATTAATAATCCAATACCAAAAATTGTAATCCAAATAGCTGATGCTTCAATTCTTGCTACTTCATCTATGTAGCCTTGCATTGCATCTTCTAGTGATTTGATATTTCTTTTATAAACGTCAACTTTATCTGGATTATTTGTTATGGCTGCCTCTAACTGTTTGTTTCTAAAAGCTATTGTTGATTCAACCTGTTTTATTTTTTCTACAGCTTCTTTAGTAATATTACCAAATAAACCTCTAATAATTTGAACAACAGAAAAAGTTTCAATAATTAAAAAAGCTAGAGCCCAATTCCAAATATTTCTCATTCCAAACCAAATTGGTCCTAGAATTCCAGCATATAAATTAAATGAAAATGAAAAAGAAGGTTTACTTCCAATTTTTTGAAATTCTTTAATATAATATTTAGGATTAGATTTTACAAAATCTGTAATTAATTCTGATCTAGTTGGATTATATATTTGTTTATTCTCCATCTCCACCCTCTATAACTGCTTTTAAAAGATCTGATTGCATTAACACACCAATATTATTTTGATTATTATCTTTAACAATTAATGGTCCTTCGCTAGATTTTGATAATTCAATTAACTTACTTAATAATTCATTTTCTCCTACACTTTGATTATTTTCATCTAATTTTCCGTTAGCACTTTCGTAATTTTCTATCGATTGCATGATAGTTTTGGCTTGAACAACTTTTAGTCTTGAAATTCCTTTTACAAAATCAGCAACATATTCATCTGCAGGACTTACAACTATTTCCTCAGGTGTACCTATTTGAATAACTTTTCCATCTCTCATAATTGCAATTCTGTGTCCTACTCTTACTGCCTCATCTAAATCATGAGTAATAAATACTGTAGTTTTTTTCATTTGTTTTGAAAGTTTAATGAACTCAGCCTGAAGCTGTCTTCTAATCAATGGATCTAATGCGCTAAATGGCTCATCCATTAAAAGAAATTCAGGATCAGCTGCTAGCGCTCTAGCAAGACCTACCCTTTGTTGCATTCCTCCAGATAATTCATGGGCAAACTTATTACCCCAACCTTGTAATTCTACAATTTCTAAAATTTTATTTGCAGCATCCAATCTATCATTTTTACTTACACCTCTTATCTCAAGCGGCATTGCAATGTTATCAACAACAGATCTATGAGGCATAAGCGCAAAGTTTTGAAAAACCATTCCTATTTTTTTGTTTCTTAATTCTTGAAGGTTTTCTCTATCTAGGGCCATTACATCCTGACCATTAATTAAAATTTTGCCTGATGTTGGTTCTAAAAGTCTATTAATATGCCTTACTAATGTAGACTTTCCGCTTCCAGAAAGCCCCATAACACAGAATATTTCTCCTTGTTTAACGTCAAAAGAAACATCTGAAACACCAATAACTGAGTTGTAATTTTCTAAAGCTTCTGTTTTTGAAATTTTTTTATTTTGGATTGCATCCAATGCTTCTTTGGAATTATTTCCAAATACTTTCCAAACATTTTGAATTTGTATTGCTGAACTCGATGAATCCATTTTTGTCTTTTATTATAGGAAAATATACTCGGCAATCTTAAATTGCCGAGTATAAATTTTGATTTAGGTTATAGTCCTAACCAACCGTCTACAGTTGATTTGTTTGCTTCCATCCAAGCTCTTGCTACATCAGCTGGATCTTTTTTCTCAACTGAAACTGCATAAGCCATTGCAGAAACATCATCAGCTGTTAATTGAAAATTCTTGAAGAATTCTACAATTGCTGGTGATTGACTTTCTAAAGAGGTAGCCCAACCGATTTGGATTTGCTTAAGAGCATCTTTTGATGCAACATAAGATTTCTTGTACCAGTCAGCATCTGCTTTAGGTTGAATCATTTTATATTTTGCAGGATCATATTTTGGTTCTGTTAACATCACTACGTCAGCCATTCCCCAAATTGCATGAGGTTTGTAACAATAGAATGCATAACCTTCACCTTTTTTGATTGAGTCTAGTACTCTAGCATTTTTAACTGCTTCAGCAGCTCTAACTGCTTCGATACCAGCATCATATAAACCATAGTCTCTTAATTTAACTTGGTTAACATTTGCAGAAGCCCAACCATCAGCACCAATCCAAAACTCACCTTTACCATTTCCATCGCTGTCCATTGCTTTAACAACTTCTGGTCTAGCTAAGTCTTCAATTGCTGTGATATTCATTTTTTTAGCAAATTGTTGAGAAACACAGTAACCTTGGTTTCCTTCATATGGTTTGCTACTTAATTTTAAAGTTCCTTTTGGAACTAAATCATTAGTGTAAGCTTCTTGGTTTGGTAACCAAATATCAGGGTGAACATCAATTTCACCTTTTCCTCTATCAATTGCTGCATAAATTGCAGTATTGTTTCCAGGAACTAGTTCAGCTTCACCACCCATTTTATCTGTGACTACTGCAGCAAGTAAATTTGCTATAGCAGTTGCACCTGTCCAACCTGGATCCCCGATTTTAACTTTTTCTGCATTTGCAGAGAAGATTGCTAAAATTGAAATTAATCCAGCTACAAGTGTAGTTTTAATCATTTTCATAATTTCTCCTTAATTATTTAAAATTAAAGTCTAACGTGGATTTAGAACGGGAGTCAAAGAAAATAGATATGCTATTATTGCAATATAGATTAGAACAATTATAAGAAATTAGTCTGGATTTGAGGTAAGTGTCTTGATTTCTAAAATGTTCTCGTTAGGGTCTTTAACAAAAAAAGTCTCTTGCTCGTATTTTGTTCCTTTAAATCTTAAATAAGGCTCATCGTAATATTTTGTTCCACTGTCTTTTAATCTTTGTTTAAGAGCATCAAAATCTTTTCTCGACAAGTGAACTCCAAAATGAGGAACTGATACATTACCCATGTCAACGTCATGTCTTTCATTATCCAATTTATGTTCACTCTTATGAAGAGTAAGTTCATTTCCCCAGAAATCTACGTCTGCCCATTCTTGAGCTGAATTATCAAGTCTGCATCCTAAAGTTTCGCTATAAAACTTTTTCGCAACCTCAAGATCACCACATGGGATTGCTAAATGAAAACAATTAGTATTCTTATACATATAAACCTCTTTTAATTGAGCAATTAACTACTATATAAGGCATATAATTTTTTAATCAACACCAGCTAAATTAAATAAAAATGAGTGATTTTTTACAATCCATAATTGATAGAGACCCTGCAGCAAGGTCTAAGTTAAGTTTAATTTTAACTTATCCAGGTGTCAAAGCAGTATTCTTCCATAGAGTGGCTAACTTTTTTAGCACTGCTAAGTTTCATTTAATTGCAAGAATCATATCTCAATTATCGAGGTTCTTAACTGGAATTGAAATACATCCAAATGCAAAAATTGGAAAAAATTTATTTATTGATCACGGTATGGGGGTTGTTATTGGAGAAACATCTGAAATTGGTGATAACGTAACTATTTATCATATGGTAACTTTAGGTGGAATTGCTCCAAGTATTAATTCAAATGATCAACGAAATTTAAAAAGACACCCGACTATAAAAGAAGATGTTGTAATTGGTTCAGGTGCACAAGTTTTAGGACCAGTAGTTGTTGGTAGAGGTGCAAGAATTGGAGCAAACGCAGTTATTACTAAAGATGTTGAAGAAAATTCTGTGATGGTTGGAATTCCAGCAAGAAGTGTTGGAATAGCTGATAGTGAATTTAAACCTTACGGAATTACTCCTGATAGTGATAAAAAATCAGATAATGAATAATACACAAAACGATTTTATTTCTGGGATTGGAAATACTCCTCTAATTAAATTAAGAGCAGCATCCGAAATTACTGGTTGTAATATTTATGGTAAAGCTGAATTTTTAAATCCAGGTGGATCTGTAAAAGATAGAGCTGCACTTGCATTAATTAAAGATGCACAAGAAAAAAAGCTGATCTCTAAAGGAGGAACTGTTGTTGAAGGTACAGCTGGTAATACTGGAATTGGTTTGGGTCTTTTAGGAAATTCTTTAGGTTACAAAACTATAATTGTCATGAACGATAATCAAACTCAGGAGAAAAAAGATTTACTTAGAAATCTTGGAGCTGAACTAAGACTAGTTCCACCTAAGCCTTATAAAGATGACAATAATTTTGTTAAAGTTGCTGCAAGACTAGCGGATGAGTTAAGACCAACAAATAATAACGGTGTAATTTGGGCTAACCAGTTTGATAATAAAGCAAATGCTAAAGGTCATTATGAAGGGACAGGACAAGAAATTTGGGAACAAACTGAAGGTAAAATAGACGGTTTTGTCTGCTCTTCTGGAACTGGAGGAACTATTTCTGGTGTAAGTAATGCTCTTAAAGAAAAGAACAAAGATATAAAAATTTATTTATCAGATCCAAAGGGTTCTGCGCTATACAATTATATAAAGAATGGTGAACTTAAGTCAGAGGGTGGTTCAATTACTGAAGGGATTGGCTCAAGTAGAGTAACAGCTAATTTTGGTGAAGCTAAAATTGATGACGCATATTCAATTGATGACCATGAAGCTCTGCCTATTCTTTATGATTTAATTCAAAACGAGGGATTAAGTTTAGGAACTAGTTGTGGAATAAATATTGCAGGAGCAATTAGAATGGGAAAAGAATTAGGGCCAGGAAAAACTATTGTAACTATTCTTTGTGATAGAAGTGACAAATACGCGACCAAAATGTTTAATAAAAAATTTTTAGAAGAAAAAGGTTTGCCGATACCTAATTGGTTTTAAATATAAATTTTATCAGCTAATCCGTAAGTAAGAATAGCACTTAAAATTGTAAGTACTCCAGCAGCTATTACACCTTCACTGTTAGTCTTTTCAGTGTGTCCAAGTTTATTTATGTAAATGGTATAAATACCAAATATAAAGTACATTAAATTTTGAACAAATACTAAATTAAAGAATGCCCAAGTTCCATTTACTCCACCGTCCCTAACGAACATAATATAAAGAGCCATTAAGAAAGACCCAACAAAAGGAGCTCCAAAAAATCTTGTAATCACAGCTGCCGAATGATCGATGTTATATTGATCCATAAAACTCTTTGTTCCAACTATAGCTCTAAAAGCATAAACAGCGTAAACAAGGAAATGAACAATAAAAATTATTAGATAAATAATTCCATTAAATTTTTCGATCATAATTATTTATTATCAAATATTTACGTTAAATAAAACAGCATAATCAAGATTTTTTACCCTCTAAAATTGCATAACTGTCGCGCGCTATAAACACAAGAGACTCCTAAACAATTATGAGAGAATGTTAGATAAATTAAGTTAATTTATAGGAGTAATAATGAGAAAAATTTTATTTGTTATGATGTTTTTAACTATTTCAAATTATTCTTTGGCGGATGGACATGTGAAGAGAATTATATCCACTAGTGAAACTGGCATGGGTAACGAAATAGTATACCCCTCAGGTAAAGCGATGATAACAGCTTTTGAATTTAACGTTCCTGTTGGGGGTCCAGTTGTTCCTCATACTCACTCTTTTCCAGTGCTAATAATGATCCAACAAGGAGAGATTGAACTTACCCAAGGCGGTAAAAGCTATATCTATAAAGCTGGAGATGCATTTGTAGAAGATGTAGGTGTAGTACATGAGTCGAAAAATATTGGGAATGTTCCTGTTAAAGCGATTGTAGTTGCGATAGGAGTTGAAGGTCAAAAAATTATGACACCAGTTAAATAGAAAGAGAAAATGAAAAAAATAATTTATGGAGGATAAAATATGATTATAAAAATAGAGGAAAATATAAAATCTTTTTCAGCATGGAGAGATATGGTTGAAGATAATGCTGAAAAAATTAAAGGATTTGGTGCAACCATTATTTTTGCTGGTGTATCAAAAGAAGATGCTTCAAAATTTACAGTAATTGTAAAATATGCAACTATGGAGGGGTTTGAGGCTTTTAAAAATGATAAAGAACTTCACGCTGCAAGAGCTGCAGCTGGGGTTGATTTAGATTCTGCAAAAATCACTCCCATGGATGGGGACTTTATGGAAAATTTTTCAGGATAATAAAATAGGAGGAAAAATGGAAAAAGAAATGCTAGTGGTAGCAAAGTTAAAAGAAGGTACTTTTGAAAAATTTATGGGATTTATGCAATCTCCTGAAGGACTTGCTGAAAGGGCTAAAGTTGCTGTGGTTGAAAAAACAATTGGAACTGTAACTCCAGACAAAAGTACTGTAATGTTTAAAATATTTTGTACTGATGAAGCTGCACTTCATAAGTTTATAGAAGGTACAGAGGTATCAAAGCCAATAATGGATGAAGTGTTAGACAGTTATTCAATATACGATTTAACTAAGGTTAAATAGAAAGCTGAGGCTACACATACTGACTAATCTCTGCTAGAATTAGTAACTAAATCATTAGTAACAAGGAGGAAAAATGGCTGGAATAGAAGTAAAAAGTTTTGATAAAGCAGATGAAGTAAATGATAAATTTAATAACGCTAAAATTGAAGCGGTCAAAGTTGGAAATCAAAGATTGATGAAACTTACCTTGCAACCTGGTTGGCAATGGTCAAAAGACATAAAGCCAACAGTTGGTGGCGACAGCTGTCAAGCTACACATCTTGGTATAATTATCTCAGGTGCTGTTTGTGCAAAACATAATGATGGAACTGAACTAACTTATAAAGCTGGTGATGCATATTCGATACAACCAGGTCATGATGGATGGGTTGTTGGAGATAAACCAGCAGTAGTATATGAATTTCATGGAATGTGGGGTGAGTAATGTCTAAATTTTATGTAATTGGAAAAGCAAGTCCTGAGTTATTAAAAAAAATGCATGCTGACCCTGCTGCAGATAGAGGTGCAGTGATGAAATCCATGTGTGATAGCTTAGGAGTTAAAGCAATAAGTTATGAGTGGTTAAGAGGACGTTTTGATGTTCTTTTTTGTGTAGAGGGGGACTATGAAAGTGTTCTTGCAATGAAAGTAACCGTTCTAAATAGCGGAATGATGTCGGATCTGATGGTTCATGAAGTATTTGACTACAACAGTGCATTTAAAAAAGCCTCTGATGCATCTAAAAGTTACAAGAAGCCAGGTGAATAATGTCAGCTGGTTATGCAATATTTAATATCAATGTTACTAATCCAGAAAATTATAAACATTATATTGAACAAGTTGTATCAGTAGCTGAGAAGTTTGGAGCTGAATACATTGTAA
This sequence comes from uncultured Pelagibacteraceae bacterium, assembly GCA_902588925.1. Lineage (GTDB taxonomy): Bacteria > Pseudomonadota > Alphaproteobacteria > Pelagibacterales > Pelagibacteraceae > Pelagibacter. The sequence goes on from CACIRB010000003.1 coordinate 52,242, forward strand.
GAGGAGGAGAAAATCAAGTGATAGAAGGAGTTTGGCAACATCCGAGAACTGTAGTTATGAAATTTCCCTCATATGAAAAAGCTTTGGAATGGTATAACTCAGAGGAATATCAACCAATTAAACAAATTCGATTAGATAACGCTGAAACTAATGGGATAATAATAAAAGGAGTATAAAATTATGTCTATATTAGAAAAATATAGTGCTGCATTAAAAAATAAAGACGAAGCTACAATGAATGATTTGTTGCATGATGATTTTAAATTCACAATGCATAAATCAGGAAATGTTTTAACTAAAGGTGATGTTATTAAATGGGCTATGAGCGGTGACATTAATCAAGATAAGGCAAGAATTGTTTATGAAAATGATGAAGTTGGAATTCATCATGCATTTGTAACATTCAATGATGGAAATGTTGAAGCGGTAATGGCAGTTTATAAATATGACAATGGAAAAATTGTTAGTTTAGAAACTGGTGCTACTCCAATGCCTAAATAATTATATATATTTAGCGGGATTTCATTTAATATCATTAAATGAGTCTCGCTACTTCATACTTGTTCCTAGGTGTTGCTGTATTCCTAGGAGTTACCTCTAATAGTTTTGCTAAAAGTGCGGAAGGCTTTACTCTTCTTGTTCCAAGTATAATTACAGCAATTACAATTGTCTTATGCATGTATGCACTTTCACTGGTGATGAAGAATATACCAATGGGTATCACTTACGCTTCGTTTGCAGGATTAACAATCATTGCAACAGTTATAGTAGGTGTAATCAAATATAACCAAGTTCCAAATCTTTACTCCATAATTGGATTAGCATTTATAATTATTGGAGTTTTAATGGTTAATTTGTTAGGTAGTAAATAACATGAAGCCTCTTATAGGATATTTATTTTTAGCTAACGGTATAATTTTTGGAATAGCTTCAAATAGTTTTGCTAAAATTTCTGAAGGTTTTACAAAGCTAACTCCTTCAATTTTATGTATCCTTTTTATGTGTATTACAATGTTTTCAATTGCAAAAGCTATGCATGCAATACCTGTTGGATTTGCTTATTCAATTTATAGTGGCTTAACAGTAACAGGTGTTGTTCTTTTTGCTGTATTAAAATTTAACCAAGTTCCTAATATTTATGGAGCTATAGGAATTATTCTAATTATTATTGGTGTAATAATGGTTAATTCTCTTGGAAAATTAAATTAAAATAACTTAATTTTTTAATTTACGTTTGTTTTTAAGTAGCTCAATATTGAATTACTTCCACTTAGCATAGCCTCAAAGAATTCAAAAGACTCAGCATCATCAATTTCTGAAAAATAATCGTGAATACATTGTTGTTCATTTACTAATTTTTCATTATCAGTTTCACTTATAAAACTCATCCAGCCCCATTGATTTAGTAGTCTGGTACCACATTTACCTTGAATATTTTCACGATGTCGAAATAATGGCATAATGGCATCTTGTCCTGGTTCCTCTCCTATATAAACCACAAGCATTTGATCATCAGTCTCAAACTTTCTTTTATAAACCATTGCCTCATCCAATATAATTTTTTTATTTTTTGTATTGGTTAAATTTCCATTGATAATTGATTTATATAATTGATCCTCTTTTTGTCGCTTTGGTTTAATGGGATTTGTATTTGATGTGAAATTTACATCATTTGATTTAAGCTTAAATGTTCCATTTTCAAAATTGAAGATTGAAAAATTTTCTTCTTTCGAGTCTAAAATTGATTCATTCAATTCTAATTTAGCTATTTGCTTTTCAGGATTTTTCAAATAATCTAAAATAGAATTTGTACCAGCCAAAATAGTCTCAAACAATTCCAAGGACTCAACGTCATCTATTTCTGCAAAATAGTCGTGAATACATTGTTGGATTTTTGCAAAATTTAAATTGCTAGTCTCACTTACAAAATTCATCCAACCATATTCAATAAAATTGAACCCATTGAATAATGTGTTACATTTTTCTTTAATACTTTGACTGTGTCTAAATAGAGGTAAAATAGCATCTTCATTTGAACTCTCTCCTATATAAATAGATAAAATCTGATGGTTCATCTCTTCAAATGAATCCTGGTAAACCAATGCTTCATTAAATTTAATTTTTTTATTTTCCTCAGTTATCAAATTTCCCTTAATAAAAGCTTTGTATAATTCATGATCATTTTGTTTTTTTGGCTTAATAGGATTTGTGATCGATGCAAATTTTACATCATTTGATTTAAGTTCATATCTTCCACTTGCATTTTTATTAAAAATTTTAAATTCAGAAAATCTATATTTTTTTTCATAATCCTTTGGTTTTTCAGATAATTTTTTTATCCAAAGGTTCTCTCCTTCTGACATTATATTTGCATTAAAAATTTCAAAAGCTTGAATATGATAGTATAAGCTTAGCCACGGGTATACTTTAATTTCATGTGGTGTAAATTTTCCATTTAACCACTCTGGATGTTTTTCTGAAACAAATCTTATAGACCAGTTTATAAAATCATCTTTATTTCTTATCCAATTTTCTTCTAGAGCCTCTTCGTATCCCTTTTTACCACCATGTTCATATACGGTATGCTTTTGATGAGTCTTAAAAGGTTTTCTTCCACAACTCGCTGCACCTATTGCTTTTTTTGCGATATGCTTTGAAATAGTAATATCTTCATATTGTTTAAAAAGTACCTCATAAGCATCCGATATTGTTTTTCCATGTCTCGTTTTGTAATCTAATAAATCAAAGCTAGCTAATCTCAAAAGCTCAACATTCATGGAGAATAGTTTGCTTGTATCCCAAGTATAGCCTAAGGCTTTACATCCTTTTGCAGATAACGGGACGAAGAAACCTTTATCATTAGTCATACTTAAAACATAATCTAAATCCCATAAACCTTTGGCCCAAAGTTCTTTGTCTTGTGACACAATTGCTAAAGCCAGTTCTGCAGAGGCAAACCGAAGTCTAACAGTTCCACAATTATTAACTTTGTGTTTTTTTCCACTCAATTTCATTGGATTATCAATTGGACAAAGTTTTGTTCTACTACGATTGCCATCTCTATCAAGTCGTTCGATCATCGCTTTATTTTTAAAATAGTTTTGGATAGTTTTATGCTGATCTTCTGTGTAATTAAACTGATCATAATTAACTGCATAAAATGTTACTAGAGGAGAAAGAACTCCCCATAACTGATAATCTCTAGGATTAAAATTATCTTTGCCTGAATTTTCATAAACCCATTTGTCTTTATCTGCATTTGCTATATTAAAAATTATTTTCTCATGTAATTTTATTCCGCCTTCAAAATCTATAAGTGCATAATCCCTTAAAGCACCTAAACATCTTTTAAATACTTCCTCCTGAATTTTTGGAGTGGTTGGTACTTTGAATTCAATAATAACGCTTGTACAAAAGTCTTTAGTTAATTTTTTTCCATCTAATTCATCTTTCCAAACATAAGAAGTGTAATGCCAGTTATTAGCCATTACATTTGTTCGATAATATTTGTATCTTTCATAATCTTTTATAATTCTATTTATTTTGGGAAGTGGAACTTTGAGAAGCTCACTAGATTTTACATGATCATCCATCATCTCTTTTGCTTCATCTGCATAAATCACCTCAGATGCAAGTGAATTTATGAAATTAAATAAAAATAAAAAAAAGATGATTAAAAATTTAAACACTACTTGATTATAAGCATATTCTTCAAATATGTAATGTTATTATGTTAAATTTTTGTTAATTTAAAATTTTGGAATTTTATGATGACCTTTTTCATCCAAAGTTAATTCAAACTCATCAACAACTGTGCTTGTATCTAATGCAGAATATAAATGTGGGTACATATCACCATTTGATGCTTGTTCCCAAAGTAAGTGTTCAAGTTTAAATGCATTTACTCTCAATAAAACTAGGTTTTCTTTATTTGGGTAATGTTTTTTTAAGGTTTCCTCAACTTGGTCTTCCTCTGAAAAATGAATGTAACCATCTTTAATATCTTTTTCGGAACCTCCATAAGTCCCAGATTGTTTGGCTTTTTGCCACTCTTCCTTATCTATTACTTTAAAAATATACTCTAAATTCATTTTACCAAGAAGAGTTGGGTCCTTTTAAAAATTCTAGTTCTTCTTCGGTAGACTCTCTTCCTAAAATTTCGTTTCTATGTGGATATCTGTGAAATTGTCTAATTGCTTTTGTATGATCCTGCCAAAATTTTTTTATTTCATTGTAACCTTCGTGTTCTCTTAAATATTTATTTAATAAATAATATGCCATCTCATGATCGCTTATTTCTTCACTATGAATTAAAGGTAACAACATAAAAAATCTTTGATTTACATTCATAGCTTCTAAATAACCTGAATAAACTGCATCATTTACAATCAATCTGGTTTTTTGATCTTGTGCAAAAGCCTTTTTATCATTTCTAAACATATTTCTAGAAAACTGATCAAACAAAATAACTAGCGCTAAACAACTCATAGGATTATCTTGCCAATCATCATACTCATTTTGACAGGCAAGTTCATAATCATTTAAAAAATTATCTTTAATTTTTTGATCAAACTTTTCATCTTTTTTGAAACGCATTTCAGAGGGAGTTTCTTTAAACCAGAAATCTAGAATTTTTTGCGCTCTTTCTGGTATCATTCAGCTAAAGGCTTTAATAATTTTAATATTTGTTTATGATTTGCTTTATTATTTGAAACAATAATATTTCCTCCTACCACAGGATTTTTATTTCCCCATGTAGTTACTATTGCCCCACTTGCTCTAACTATTGGCATAATCGGATGGATATCCCAAATTTTGTTTGCACATTGCGCAACCATTTCAAGTCTACCTTCAGCTAGTTGACAATATGTTAAAGCGTCAAAACATGGAAATTGCATTCGTTTTATAAATTTTTGAATTTTAGATTGTTGTTTTAGAGTTAATTGATTGTGAAATGCTGCAGCTAATTTTGCATTAGCAAAATTTAATTGAGAATTAACTTTTAGTTTTCTTTTTTTGTTATTTTCAAAAACGTAGGCTGTATTTTTATTTATATTTAAATAATATTTTTTCATTTTAGGAAAATTTGCTAATCCTAAAATTGGTTCCTCATTATAATTTAAAGAAATTAAATTACTCCAACTAGGATTGCCTACAACATATGATCTAGTTCCATCAATTGGGTCGATTACCCATGAAAACTCACTTTTGGTAAGTTTATGACCATACTCCTCACCAATGATTTGGTGGTTTGGAAATTTTTTTGAAATTTTAGATCTTATAAATTTTTCAAATGCTTTATCAGATGTAGTTACAGGATCATAACCTTTACCTTTCATCTTATTGGTTATCTTGAATGGTTTATCTAATTTAGCGTAGTAAAATCTTGTTAAATCTTTAGCAAGTTGATTTAAAAAGCTTGCATATATTGGATATTTTTTTGAATCAAATTTTTTCACAGTGAACTCTTACTATTTAATTTATGTTGATTAAAGTTAAATTTTAAATAATCCTTGCCTTAGTAGTATGAAAATTGAGCTAATTGAAAATAAAGTTTATTTTAATAATGGATCTGAAAAAAAAGAAATTCACCCATTCTGGTTACGTGAAAGGGCGAACGGTGAAGAGTATTTAGATAAAGGAACTCAGCAAAGACTTTTTGATCCAACCTTTCTAAGTAATAATATTTCAATAAATAAAGCCAACATTAATGAAAAATATTTAGAAGTTGATTTTAATGATGGTGTTAATTCAAAATTAGAAATAGACAAAATTGCATCTGAGTTTTTTAAAGAAGATACTGTAATTAGATCTATAGAAAAGACTAAATGGGACTCCACTCTAAAAAATATTAAAAATTTCGAATACCAAGAAAATTTTTATGAGAGTAGAGAAATGCATGATTTACTTGTTTGTTTCTATAAATTTGGATTTGTTGTAGTAAAAAATATTCCAACATCAAAAAATTACATCGTGGAATTTGCAAACTCAATTGGGAGTGTAAGAAGAACAAACTTTGGAGAATATTTTGATGTAAAATCTAAACCTGATCCTAACGATCTTGCCTATACATCATTAGCTTTAGCACCACATACAGATAATCCCTATAGAAATCCTGTTCCTTGTATTCAGCTTTTACATTGTATTGAAAGTAAAGTTTCAGGAGGATTATCGACATTAGTAGATGGTTATACAGTTACTGAAGATTTAAAAAATGAATATCCAGAATTTTACAAAATATTAACAGAGGTAAAAGTAAGATTTAGATTTATTGATAAAGAAGTTATCTTAGAAACAATTTCTCCTTTAATTGAATTAAATGATGATAAAAGTTTTAAACAGGTAAGATTTAGTCCTAGATTAGACTATGTCCCAATTTTAGAAAAAGAAAAATTAGATCTTTACTATAGTGCGAGAAAAAAAATATCCGAAATGTATAATTCAGATAAATATAGAATTGAATTTAAACTCGAGCCAAAAGACTTAATGATGATGGATAATCATAGATTACTTCATGGACGAACAGTCTATGATGCAAATGAAGGAGAAAGATTTTTACAAGGTTGTTATATCGATTACGATAGTACTGAAGGAAAATTGAGACATTTAAAAAGAAAGTTTAATCTCTAGAAATATTTTCTATTTGAGCTTCTGCATCTCTAATTGATTTTTCATAGTCTAAAGCCATTTGATCAGCACTAATTACTTCAACTTTTTCTATTCCAAAAAAGTTTAAAATAAATTTTAACCAAGGCGTCAAAAAATCCTCAGAGCTATTTAGTTTAGTTCCACCTGAAGTAATTACTAAATATGCTTTTTTGTTTTTTAATAGCCCTTCTCGTCTACCATTAGGTTTAAATTTAAAAGTTTCCCCTATTCTAGCAGCTAAATCTGACCACGCTTTAAGTGTTGCTGGAGGACCATAATTATAAATTGGGGCTGAAATTATAATAATGTCACTTTCTTTTAATTCTTTTACAAGCTTGTCAGAAAGTTCAAACATTTTTTTGTGTTCTTCTGTTTGATCTTTCTCGTCAATTTTCATTCCAGACTCTGTTAAGCCACTTACAAAAAGCATCTCATCATCTAAATCTCTATAAATTACCTCATCTCCTGGTTTTTTTATTTTATCTAAAAGTTTTTTCGCTAAAGCTCTAGAAGTAGAACCTTTTTTTCTAGCGCTGGAATCTATTTGATAAATTTTCATTCAATACACTAACCAAAATTTTGCATAAAAGGAAAGATCTTAATTATGTAAAAACCAATTACTTGTAATTGATTAGTTAAAATCAAAATTCCAGTTATAAGTAGAGTTATACCGCCGATTTTTGATATTAAATTAATATTCTTTTTGAAGTTTTTAGAAAATAATAAAAATCTTTGAATTAAGTATCCAGATAAGACAAATGGAATAGCAAGACCTAATGAATAAGAAATTAACAGAATTACTGCTCTTGATAAAGTTTCTTCAATAGATGCTAAAGCTAAAATTGAACCCAAAATTGGTCCAATACATGGTGTCCAGCCAAAACCAAAAGCAACACCAATTACATATGGAAATAGAATATTTCTTGATTCTTTTGCATCAAATCTTTTTTCAAAATTTAAATATGGAATATTGATTATTCCAATTAATTGAAGAGAAAAAATTATGATAACTATACCGGCTAAAATTCTTAGCACTTCTGAATTTTGTAATAGTGCCTGTCCTAAAAATGATGCTGATGCACCTAAAATAACAAAAACAGTCGAGAAGCCTAAACAAAATAAGATTAATGGAAAAATATTTATTTTTCGTTGATTTAAAATTTCTTGTAATGATTGACCGGAAATATAGGAAATATATCCAGGTATCAAAGGTAGAACACATGGAGACAAAAAACTTATAAGTCCTGCTCCAAAAGCAATTAAGTATTCAAACATTTATCCAGTATTTTTCATTGCTGCAGAGATACCTGCAATCGATGTCATTAAAGCATCTTCAAGAAACTTTTTATCTAAATTTTTATATTTTTTATTTGTTAATTTATTCATGACATTTGCCTGTAGTATATTTAACATCTCTGTATAATGGTTTCTTATAAATAAAGATTTTCTAAATTGTTTTCTCTCTTTTACCACTTCCTTAGGAGTAATTTTATTATGCAATTTGACCAGTGCATCAAATTGAAATCTTAATTTCTTACCAATTCTTTTTAATGAAGCATCAGCTAAATTATTTTCATAAATAACTGATATTTCTGGATCCACCTTAGAAATTACCATATCCAAAATATCCATAGTTGATACAAAGTATGGCCAATTTCTTTCCATATCAGTCATTGTTCTTCTAAACTTTTTAATAGAACCATATCTAAGCGCTTCAGTGGTACCTAGCCAAGCAGGTAACATTAGTCTAATTTGCGTCCAAGCAAATACCCAAGGAATAGCTCTTAAACTCTGAATATTATCGACATTCTTTCTTTTGGTTGGTCTTGATCCAATAGCAAGCTTTCCAAGTGATTTATGTGGCGTAACTGTTTTAAAGTAACGAATAAAATCCTCACTTTGATTTAGATATTTTCTATATGAAGATGTAGAAATTTCTGACATTTTTTGAATTAATTCACGCCAATTACTTTTTGATCTTGGTGGAGGATTTAAAGAAGCATCCATTACAGAACCTATATAACTACACAAATTATACTCAGCTAAAGGTTTGTAACCGTACTTTTGTTGAATTACTTCACCTTGATCAGTAATTCTAATTTTTCCATTAACTGTACCAGAAGGTTGTGATTTTAAAGTAGCCTGAATTGGACCGCCTCCTCTCCCTGGAGATCCGCCTCTACCATGGAAGAAAACAAGATCTATCTTATATTTTTTTGCTAAATTTCTAAGCTCCTCTTGAAGTTTGTATTGATGCCAACTTGCAGATAGTTTTCCAGCATCTTTACTCGAGTCCGAGTACCCAATCATCACTTCCTGTTTTGACTTAATCATTTTTCTGTACCATGGAAGTTTGAATAAATTTGTCATAACTCTGTTAGCATTTTTTAGATCATCTAAAGTTTCAAAAAGTGGCACAACTCTTAATAAATTTTTGTTTTGTGCCTGCATTTGTAAAAAATAAACAGATAAGATATCAGATGCTGTTGATGTCATTGATATTACATATGCACCTAGGCATTCAATTGGTGTTTTTGCAATCTGTTTGAAAGTATTCCAAACTTCTTTATTTTCTTTATCTTTTAATTTTATTTTATCTACAAAATATTTTTTTTCTTTTATTGATTTATTTAATAATTTTATTTTTTCTAATTCAGTTAAAGAAGAATATTTTACATTTTTTTTCTTTTTAAAAATTTCGTTTAAAAGTTTTTCATGTCTATCTGCCTCTTGTCTTATATCTAATCTTGCTAAATTAATTCCAAAACACCTCACTCTTCTCATTAAATCTAATAAGTCTGCGTTTGCAATATGCTCTCCTCTATTTACTTTTAATGAGTTTCTTACTTCTCTTAATGGAAGAGTTATTTCGTTTTTATTTTGAATTAATTTTTTTTCATCTAAAGGTACATTTTTATTTAAATGATTTTCAATTAATTGGTGGGTTAGTCTTACCTTGTCTCTGATTGGTCTCAAATAAACTCTATAAGGTTCGTAACTGTTTCCTGTTGCTCTTTTAATTTTTGTTGAGCATTCTTCCATTGATAAATCTTGTATTAATTTGGTAAGTTCTTTCTCATATAATTTTGCAGCTTGCCATCTAGAAAATAAAATTACTTTCTTGGTTACTTCTGCAGTTACATTTGGATTCCCATCTCTGTCTCCGCCCATCCATGAACCAAATTGAATAGGATTAAAATCACGAGGCAAATCTTTCTTTAAATTTTTTCTAAAAATGTCGTTAAGTCTTTTGTAAACTTTAGGAATGGTATCCCACAAACTATCTTCTATTACGGCTAATCCCCATCTTGCTTCGTCTAATGGAGAAGGCTTTGTTCTTTTAAGTTCATCTGTTTTCCATATTATTGCAATTTCTGAGTATAGTTTTCTATCTAATTCGATGATTTTTGAGGGGTATTTTTTGTAGAGATGTCTTTGCTCCATAATTTCAATTAAATTTGCATATTTTTGAATTAAGGTTCTTCTTTTAACTTCTGTTGGATGCGCAGTAAGAACTATTCCAATATCTAGTTTTGTTGCTAAATTATAAATTTTATTATTTGGAATATTTTTATTTTTAAAAAGTCCCTCAATAATATCCTCAATAAATAAGTTTTGATTTTTGCTGTTAAAGTATGGATTTTCATATTCATTTAATTTTCTAGAAGCATCCAATGACTCAGCTAAATTCATTAAATTAAGGATGTGTGAAAAAGCCCTTGTGATTTTAAAAGTTTTTTCTGGTGAAAGTTTTTTTACTTCCTTTGATATTTTTGAGAAAACTTTACTTTTATTTTTGTCTGATAAAGTGTTTTTTGATAATAATCTAAATTTTTCAACAATTTCAAAAAAAACTAAACCTTCTTGATCTTTAATTACTCTTCCTAAGAATGTTCCTAATAATCTAATGTCTTCTCTTAAAAGCTTTGTAGGTATTCGCTCATAGTAAAGATCTCTTTTCTTCATTACTTAATATAAATTTTTTTTGTAAAACTCCTTTTGCGTTTGTTTTTACACTAAAAAAGAATCCTGAATATCTAAATTTTCGCAAATCAGCTTTGTCCATTCCTTTTGTTGCAGTTGAAACATACAGTTCTTGATTATTCTTTCCCCCAAATGCACAATTAGTTATGTTTTTAGCTGGAAATTGAATTCTATGAATTAATTTTGCTCTACTATTAAATACTGAGACACATGCCCCACGAAAATGTGCAACCCATAAATTTTTATTTTTATCTAAAGTCATTCCGTCTGGAACTCCTTCCTCAGGTGTTAACTTTTTAAATATTTTTTTACTAATTATTTTATTATTTTTATTTATCTTAATTTTATAGATAGTTTTTTTAGGACTATCAGTGTGGTAAAAGTTATGTTCATCAATAAATGCTGGACCATTTGTAATTCTATAATTTTTATCAACTCTAGTTAATTTTAGATTTTTATCTAATTTATACAAAGATCCTTTTTCAATTTTTCTCTCTAAATTATCCATAGTACCAAACCAAAGATTTCCAGCAGGATCAGTTTTACCATCGTTTATTCTATTTAACTTTATTTTTGGCTCTATAGGTATTGATTTTAAAACTTTTTTTGATTTTAAATTTTGAATTCTTAATTCACCTTGCAATCCTAAAATAAATATATGATATTTTATATGAGCAATGAAACCTACTTCTTTATTAACTTTAAAGATTTTCTTTTTTTTATTTTTGATATTTAAAGAACAAATTTTTTTTTTCTTTATATCTACAAAATAAATACTGTTATGCTCTTTAACCCAAAGTGTTCCTTCACCTAAAGTACATCTTATTTTCCAAATTGCTTTTGGTTCTGTAGTTTTAATTTTATTCATTTACCTCAAACTCTTTAATAAAGTCTTCATTAGGGTTTATACCAATACCTACATTGTCTGTCACTGATGCAAATCCATTATTATTTTTGACCTGATCTAAAATTGAAAAATTCTCTTTTGGTAAATCTGTAATAAATATATTTTTCTCTGTCGTATCAAACTCTAGCATAGATTTTGTAGGGAATAGTCCCCCTGGCATGTCGGGTTGTGCAGTCAATAAATGAAGATTTACCGCTATACTTACAGCAGATCCCCAAACATGATTAATTACTGGAACAAAGTTAGCCTGAGCTAAAGCTGCAACCTTCAAGTATTCAGTGATGCCACCTAAACCACATACCTCTGGTTGAGCTATATCAATGCATTCATTGGTAATTAATTTATTCCATCCATACTTTGTAAATTCTGCTTCACCCCCTGCCACACTGGTTGATATTTTTTTTTTCAATTCTCGATAACCATTATAATCTTCAGGAGCAACAGGTTCTTCAAACCAATAAATATCTAATTCATCAAGTCCTTTTCCAACATAAAGAGCATCTTTCAAATTATAAGCATGGTTAGCATCCACCATTAATTTAAAATCTTTACCTATAGAATTTCTAACTGTTTGAACTAACTTTAAATCTTCTTTTGGGCCCAATCCAACTTTCATTTTCATGGCTTTAAAGTTTTTTGATTTAATTTCTTTTGATTCTTCTTGAAATAATGGAATTAATTCATCAACTGATTTTTTTTGTAACATCATTCCATATCCATACACAGGAACTTCATTGTTACATTTTCCACCAACAAGTTGGTAGAGAGGAGAGTTTGTTTTTTTTCCTAAGATATCCCATAGAGCTATATCCACTCCTGACAAAGCTTGTATTGGCATTCCTTTTTGACCGCTATCTCTTAAAAGATTGTAGACTTTTTGCCAGATATGTTCTTTATTCAATGGATCTTCGCCAATTACTAAAGGCTGAATTACCTTTTCAACTATATATTTATTGGCTAAAGCAATATTACCTGGACCAAAACACTCTCCCCATCCAGTAATACCTTCGTCGGTTTGTACTTCAACTAAATGAGCTGTACGGTGCTTATAATATTGTTGTGAATAACCTAATTCTTTTTCTAACTCATATCTAAGTACATGACTTTTAATAGAAGTTATTTTCACAAAAAATTACAAAGCAACTACTTTAGAGTTTTGCTCTCCTAGGTTTTCAATTGATAATTTCATTGTATCACCAGCTTTCAAGAATTGTTGAGGTTTCATTCCCATACCAACTCCGGGAGGTGTACCAGTTGTAATAATATCACCCGGTTGTAATGACATAAATTTACTCAAATAAGAAACAATAATGTTAACATCAAAAATCATAGTATTAGTATTTCCAGTCTGCATTCTTTGACCATTAACATCTAAACTCATTTTTAAATTATTAATATCAGCAATTTCATCTTTGGTTACCAAGTAAGGTCCAATCGGTCCATAAGTATCATGAGATTTTCCTTTAACCCATTGACCCATCTTTTCTATTTGCCATTCTCTTTCGCTAATATCATTGACCAAACAATATCCTAAGATGTGATCTTGTGACTGAGCTTCTGAAATATGTTTTGTATGTTTTCCAATTACAATTCCTAATTCTACTTCCCAGTCTAATTTTTTTGAACCTGAAACAATTTCAATGTCATCGTTAGGACCATTAATACAACTTGTAGCTTTCATAAAAGTAATTGGTTCAGATGGAACCTCTGCCCCTGTTTCTGCAGCGTGATCTGAAAAGTTTAAACCTATTGCAACAAATTTTCCTGGTTTTGTAATACATGAACCAATTCTTTCACTTGAAGATAATTCAGGAAGAGAGGATAAATCAGCATTTTGTAAATTTAAGATAGTTTCAAAATTTAAATGATCAGGATTTAAATCTGAAATATGTGAACTGATATCTCTGATTTTTCCATCTCTGTCTAAAGCTGCTGGTTTTTCTTGTCCTTTTTGACCTACTCTTAATAATTTCATAATTGTCCTTTTGTTATTAAATTATATTGAAATTCCGCCATCAACATGAATTGTACTTCCTGTTGTAAATGTTGCATCATCACTTGCTAGATAAACTGCAACTGCAGCAATCTCTTCTGCTGTACCTAATCTTCCCATTGGTTGTCTTGCTATAAAATCTTTTTTTGCCTGAACTGGATCTGGGCTCTGGTTTACTCTATCTTGCCAAGAAGGTGAAAATACTGTTCCAGGTGCAATTGAATTACATCTGATATTTTGTTTAACAAAATCTGCTGCAATCGCTTTTGTTAAACCAATAACTGCTCCCTTTGTTGTTCCATAAACAAATCTATTTGGAAAACCTTTAAAACTAGATGCACATGAAGATATATTAATAATACTTCCACCATTTTGTTTGATCATTAAAGGTAAAATAGCTTTGCACATAAAGTACATCGACTTAACGTTTACATTAGAAGAAAAATCCCAATCTTTTTCATCACATTCTAATATTGTTCCATGATGAACAAAACCAACAGCGTTAAACAAAACATCAACCTTATCTAAAGTTTTAGTAAATTCTATAATTGCATTGTTATCTGTGGAATCTAATTTTTGCACTTTTATCTCAGGATATTCTTTATTTAAATCAGCTAAAGTTTTATCATTTAAATCGGTTGCAGTGACATGAGCGCCTTCTTTATGAAATGCAATTGCTGTTGCTTTTCCAATTCCTTGACCTGCTGCTGTTACAAGAATTTTTTTACCTTCTAATCTTCCACTCATTTTTTATTTATCCTTTCGATTTCATTATAAAGTGAACTATGATCAGTGTTTCCATGACCATTATCGACAAGGGTCTTATACATTTCTTTCACTAAATTTGAAATAGGTAAATGTGTATTGTATGAATTTGCACACTCTAAAATGTTATTCATATCTTTTAAATGTGTAAAAGTTTTACCTTTTGGACTAAAATCTTTGTCTATCATTCTTTTTCCATGAGTTTGTAAAATTTTACTATCTGCCCAACCTCCAGAAAGAGCTTTTATTAATTTTACTGGATCAGCGCCTGCTTTTTCACATAAGGTTATTGCCTCAGCAACCGCTCCTATTGTAACACCTACTACTATTTGATTTGCTAACTTTGAAACTTGTCCACTTCCAATAGGACCTACCAAAGTTGGGTTTCCCATTGCTTTTAAAATATTAAAAGAGTTTTCAAAAACACTTTGTTCTCCACCAACCATTATAGCTAAAGAAGCCTCTTCAGCTCCAATTGTTCCTCCTGATACTGGTGCATCTAAATAATTTATATTTTTTGATTTTAAACTGTTCCCATATTTTGTTGCTGTCGTTGGTTTAACAGAACTCATATCAATAACTGTTGAGCCTGATTTTAAGTTGTCTAAAAAATCTGTACTAGAAGTTATTGCATCAACTGCACTATCATCTGTTAACATAGTAATAATAAAATCACTGTCCTTAACTACATCACTTATTGATTTTGAAACTTCTGCACCGAACTCTTTTAGCGGTTCTGCTTTTTCTATTGATCGATTAAAAGCTTTTAATTTAAATCCAGATTTTAATATATTTTTAGCCATTGGAAGGCCCATAAGGCCTGTTCCAATAAATCCAATTGTTGTCATGGTTTAGGTTTAAATTCGTGGAAATTTTGTGTCATTGCTTCAGGGAAGAACATAACACATGCTAATACAATTAATTGAATTACTATAAACGGTGCAAAACCTCTAAAGATATCTGTTAAAGATATATGAGGAGGAGCGACCGATTTTAAATAGAAAGCGGCGGGCCCAAATGGTGGGCTTAAAAATGAAACTTGCATGTTTACACAGAATAATATTCCGAACCAAATCGGATCAAAACCAAGTGCAATCACTATAGGTAAAAATACTGGCATTGCTAATAATACAATTCCAACCCAATCCATAAATGCTCCCATGATTAAGAACATAATCTGCATCATGAAAATTAAATACATTGGTTTTAAATCATAAGCTAAAATTGTTTCCGCTACATATTTTGGACCACCGGCAAGAGAATAAGCTCCTGCTAAAACTGTTGCACCAAAAGTAATTGTCAAAATAGTTCCAGATGCTTTGAAAGTTCTTGTTAATGCATCTTTAAATAAAAACCATGTCAGTTCTTTTCTTGCAAAAATAATAATTAAAGTAGCAACAACACCCATTCCTGCTGCTTCAGTAATACCAGTCATTCCAGAATAAATTGAACCTAATACAATAATTACAATTCCAATTGGTGGAAGTAGACCTGGAAGGTAAGACATTTTTTCTTTTAGTGTTAAAGCTGGCTCATCACTTAGTGGAGCTAAATGAGGTTGTAACCTTGTTCTAATAAGAATGTATGTAATAATTAAACCTGAAATCATTAAACCTGGAACAATTGCTTCTTGGAATAACATGGTAATAGAAGTCTCTGTTGTTAATCCATAAATAATTAAAACAATCGATGGAGGTATCATTGTTCCTAAAGATCCAGATGCACAAATGATACCGATAGACATGTCTTGATCATATTTAAGTCTCAACATTTGTGGCAGTGCTATTAATCCTAATAAAACTATTTCTCCTCCAATAATCCCGCTCATTGCAGCCATGATGGTTGCCATGATTGCAGTAACTACACCTACCCCACCTCTAGTTTTTCTTAACCACGCGTTTAAAGCATCATAAAGATCTCTTGCAATGTTCGAGCGTTCGAGCAAGGAGGCCATAAAGATAAATAAAGGCACAGATAAAAATGAATAAGTAACAACTAATGAGTAATATCTTGAAAGCAATATTCCTAATGCATGCTCACCTATATATAAAAATACTAGTACTGCACCCATGAAACCTGATGCAAAACCCATCGGAACACCTATAGATATAAGTAATAATAATCCAACTATAAGTATTATTGAAAGTGATCCTATATCCATTTTATTTCAATTCTTTAGAAGGGTCGTATTGTTTTTCTTTAGGGTTTCTCCAATCAATTATTAAGTTGTTTATAGATTGAAGAGCTATAAGAAAAACACACAGAAGTGTGAGTGGTTTCATAGTAGCAGGAATTGGTGGATCCCAATAAGTTGCAAATCTCTCCCAATTTATAAATGATCTATAGGCATCTTCCATGCCCCCATAAATTACAGCTGCTGCAAAAAGAACAATAATTAAAGTACTAATTAAATCAAAAATTCTCTGTGTTGGTCTGCTAACCCAATCATACAATAATACTATTCTAATGTGGCTTCTTAATCTTGTTGCATAAATTCCACCGACTAAATAACAAACACCAGCCAGCCACAAACATAATTCGTTAGCCCATAATGTAGGTTTAAATAAAACATATCTCATAAAAATTTCATACATCATCACAATTACAATTACAGGAATTAGGTATTTTATTGTGTGGCTTAAAAATAAGGAAATTCTATCAATCCAATTTATTGGAAA
The DNA here is from genome assembly GCA_902588925.1 of uncultured Pelagibacteraceae bacterium. Taxonomy (GTDB): domain Bacteria; phylum Pseudomonadota; class Alphaproteobacteria; order Pelagibacterales; family Pelagibacteraceae; genus Pelagibacter. Next base: position 69,217 of record CACIRB010000003.1, read on the forward strand.
ATCATCTTTACTCGCAACTTTTTGATTTTGTTCTTGTAATTCTTTATCGATCATTGAGTAAAAATTAAAATAATTCGAAGGGCCTTTGCAGGCCCTTCAAGATTTTTTTTATTACATGATACCGTTAGCTTTCATATAGGCTTTGTGTATCTCGATAAGTGCCGCAGCTTCTGGAGACTTAGTCTTCCATTCTTCCCAAGCAGCTAGAGCAGCTTGTCTGAATTTAAGTCTGTCTTCTCTAGACCAGTCATGAAGAGTAACGCCCATTTCATTTAAAGCTTTAACAGCTTCAGCGTTTTTTCTTTCAACTAAGCTAGTGATAGTTCTTCCAGCAATTTCAATACCTGCTTTCATTGCACCTTTTTCATGAGGCTTTAACTTGTTCCATACTTTTGTGTTACAAGCTAAGTGGTCAGCTGGCATAGAGTGGAAACCTGGGTATGTAGCATATTTATTTTGCTCATAGTGTCCACCTGCATAGTTAGTAGCTAAAGATGAATAGTCAGCACCATCAATTAGACCAGTTTGTAAAGCAGTTGGAACTTCACCAAAGTCCATTACGATTGGCTTAGCACCTAATGCTGTAAAGATCATACTTTCCATTCCTGGAGGTGATCTAAATTTAAAGTCTTTTAATGAAGCAACATCTGGAATTGGTCTGCTAGAAATTAAAGACTCGTGTCCTGGTATCCACCAACCAATTAAAGTCATTCCATATTTGTTGTAAAGTGCATCAACAGCTTCTTGAGCTCCTGGGAAATTCAAGAATTCATATTGTTGGTATGGGTTATCATATCCACCCATTACATCACCTGCGAATTGGAACGCTGCATTTTTACCAGTTTGGTAACCAGCACCAGTCATATCACAATCGATAATACCAGTTTGTGCAGAGTTAAATACCTCAGCAGATTTACCTGTTACTGAAGATGAGTAGAACATTTCAATTTTCAAGCTTCCACCAGAAAACATTTCTACATTTTTTGCGAACTGAGCCGCAACTTCACCATTTGGTGAACTAGCAGTAAAGTGAGTTTCAATTTTTAAAGTCTTTGCGTTTGCAGAGCCAAATAAAGCAACTGAAACCATAGCCACTGCTGCTAAAGTTTTAGATATTAATTTAAACATTATCTTCCTCTCGTTTATGTTTTTTAGGAAGTTAATCATAAATGATTTTCTATTTCAATTAAATCGGTTTAATTATTATATATAGAAATTATATATATTAACTAAACAACTTATAGTTGTTCTAAACTACTTCTGAAATGAGTGGATTTTTGTTGAAAAAACAGAAGATATTATCGACAGCCATCATACTCATAGCAAGACGTGTTTCGTGTGTCGCACTACCAACGTGTGGAAGAACAAAACAGTTGTCTAAATTTAAATATCTCTTATCTAAATTTGGTTCATTGTTAAAAACATCTAAACCTGCTGCATAAATTTTTTTATTTTGTAATGCATCTATTAATGCATCATCATCAATTGTTGATCCTCTTGAAGTATTTATCACTACAGCACGTTTGGGTAATAAGCTAATTGTATCTTTGTTTAGAATATATTTTGTTTCTGCAGTTGCTGGCGTGTGTATACTAACAAAATCACAGTTTGGTAACATTGAATTTAAATCAGAATAATATTTTGCACCACTCTCTAAATCATCAGAAAGTTTATTCCTATTGTAATAAATTATTTTCATTCCAAATGCTTTTGCACATTTAGCTGCCATTCTTCCTATTCGCCCCATGCCAATGATACCTAGAGTTTTGCCAGTGACTGAATTACCAATCATAAATTTAGTTAAATCAGGTTTTTGATTTTTCCAATTATCAGTTCTTACTAAATTATAAGCCTCGCCAATTCTTCTTGATGCAGCTAAAATTAAAAGAATAGTAAGCTCTGCAACAGCTTCATTTAATACATTGGGTGTATTAGTAACTTTTATATTTTTTTCTAAAGCTGAGTTAATAGATATATTATCGTAACCTACACCTACCTGAGCAATAATTTTTAATTTACCGTTAAGGTTATTGAAAAAATTCTCTCCAATTTTATCAAAACCGGTAGAAATCATCCCATCATAGTCGTTAATAATTTTAATTAACTCACTTTCAGGAATTGGTTCATCTTTTAGATTTAAGGTTACATCAAACTCTTTGCTCAATTTTTCTTCTGCTAAATCTGAAATTTTTCTTGAAACTAATATCTTTGGTTTCATTTAATGTGAATCTCTAGGTAAACCTTTTGTATGGGATACATCCAAGTATTTTCCTCTAGAATTAATACATGCACCATCATCCAGTTGACCTACAGTATTTCTAAATATTTCTTGCCAAGGAGTTTGATTATTTGGTTTAAATACTTTTTTGTTTTTTCTTCGTTTTTTAAATTCAGATTGAGAAATCAACAAATCAACTCTTCTTTTATTTAAGTCTATTTTTATTTTATCGTAAGTTTTTACAATGCCTAGATCACCACCTACTGCTGACTCTGGTGAAACATGAAGTATTGATGGGCTTTCTGATGTTCCACTCTGTCTTCCATCTCCAAGGGTTGGTAAATGTCTTATTCCTTTTTTTAATAATCTATCTGGTGGCTGCATGTTAACTACTTCTGCAGATCCAGGATAACCAACAGGTCCACAACCTCTAATAATTAATAGAGAGTTTTCATCTATTTCTAACTTCTTATCATTAAGTCTTTTATGATAATCCTCAGGACCTTCAAAAACTATAGCTTTGCATTCAAAAACATTTGGATGTTTAGGATTTGATAAATACTGATCTCTAAATTCTTTGCTGATTACTGATGTTTTCATGATAGCGGATGAGAAAAAGTTACTTTTCATGACTAAAAATCCAGCTTTTTCAGTTAATGCATTCTTAAATGTTTTGATCACTTTATTGTCTACATCAACTTTCTTTCTTAAATTTTCTCCTACAGTTTTTCCTGTAACTGTCTTTATTTTTGTATGAATTTTTTTATTTTTAATTAATTCTTTCATTACAGCTGGTATAGCTCCAGCTCTATGAAAACTTTCCATTAAGTATTCTCCTGCAGGTTGGCAATTCACTAATAAAGGAATGTTGTGCCCAAGTTTTTGCCAATCAGAAAGATCAAATTTAATTCCCATATGTTTTGCAATAGCACTTAGATGAGCTGTACAGTTGCTTGATCCACCAATAGCACTTGCAACCACTACTGCGTTTTCAAAAGCTTTACGTGTCATAATTTTTGAAGGAGTTAAATCTTCATGAACCATTCCAACAATTCTTTTTCCTGT
>CACIRB010000004.1 GCA_902588925.1 uncultured Pelagibacteraceae bacterium
TTCATTTAAAGGAATTTATTATTTATCAATAAATTATTGATAAATATAGTCTCTTGTAACAGGTGTAGAAGTATACTTTTTAGTAAGTTGAAACTGATATACAACTTGGTCTCCCCATTTAAAAGCCATTTCACAACCTGCTAAATAAAATTCCCACATTCTAAAAAAACGTTCATCAAACATATTGATAATTTTATCTTTATTATTCAGGCAATTTTCTTTCCAATGTCTTAATGTGTGAGAATAATGCATTCTTAATACCTCAATATCAGATACAATTAAGCCAGCTTTTTCAATTGGGGTAGTTACTTCACTTAAGCTTGGTGTGTAACCACCAGGAAATATATATTTTGTTATCCATGGATGAGGGTCTCTTGGAGGATTTACTGATCCAATAGTATGAATTAATGAAACTCCATCGTCTTTTAGAAGTTTTTCAACTTGTGAGAAAAATTTTTTATAAAATTTTCTTCCGACATGTTCAAACATTCCAACACTTACAATTCTATCAAATTTTTCATCAAGTTCCCTGTAATCCATTAACATAAATCTTAATTGATTTTCTAAATTAAGTTCTTTGGCTTTTTGTTTGCAATATTTTAATTGATTTTCTGATAATGTGATTCCAGTCACTTCACAATTTGCTGACCGCGCAATATCGACTGCTAAAGAGCCCCATCCACATCCAATATCTAATACTTTTTGGTTTGGCTTTATATTTAGTTTCTTAATTATATGTTGAATTTTATTATTTTGAGCAGTCTCTAGAGTATCATTTTCATTTTTGAAGTAAGCACAAGAATATTGTCTTTTAGGATCTAAAAATAAATCATAAAGATCATCTTTGATGTCATAGTGATGTGAAACATTCATTTTAGATTTTTTAATAAAATTAAAATTTGTTAAATATCTATATGAACCTCTTAATCTATTAATTAAATAACTAAAAAAATTTAAATCTCCTCTTCCAAAATTCATCAAAGACAAATCTAAAAAATCTGTAAGACTTCCGTTCTCAATAACTATCTCTCCGTCTGTATAAGCTTCTCCAAAATAAAGATCGGGATGGAATAAAAGTTTATAATGAAGATTTTTATTTAATATTTTAACTTTTATAGGATTTTCCTTTTCAGGATTTCCGATGATATAACTTTTAGAATTTGCATCCACTAAAATAAAACCATCTTTCTTAAAAACACTATTTAAGAACCTTGCTAACTGCATTTTAAGCTGCCATTGATGATTTTAGTGAGAAACTAAACTTCTCTAAATTGTTTAAAAGATCAATCTCTTCCTCTTTATTTAAAATTCTTAGAGGCGGTAGTAAATTTTCATAAATACTATCTTTATTCATATAAAAAGTATGTAAGCCAGAAATAAGATTATATTTTTCAAATGTCCCTCTTACATCACATAATTGGATATTAACTTCTTGTTCTTTTCCATCCTTAAAGTCATCATATACTTTTCTAGCTAGTTTAGATGTTGCATTGCATGTTGCTGTTATTATTCCTGAACAACCTAACTCAAGTCCTTTTAATAATTTAGATTCAGAACCTGGCATAACTGAAAAATTATCTAATTTAATATTTTCATAAAGATTATATGAGCTATCCTTAACTCCAACTATTTGTTCTGGAAAATTTTTAACAAGTCTTTCCACGCACTCAACACTAAATTTGTACCCACAAAGTTTCTCAAAATTATATAAAATAATTTTGCTTTTTGGTAGAGACTCAACTATTTTTGAATAAAAATTAATAACTTCTTCATCACTATATTTATAATAAGCTGGTGGCATAATTAAAAATTTTTGAAAATCTAATGACATTGCAACTCTCATTAAACTTATTGTTTCTCCTAAAGAGTTTAATCCTGTTCCAATAATAAATTTATCTTTATACTTGTTTGTTGAAATTTTATTTAACAATTTAATTTTTTCCGCAACAGGAATTAATTGGGCCTGTCCTGTGCTTCCAAATATTGCAACACCGTGACAACCATTATTAATTACCATCTCTGCATGCTCGATAGTTTTATCTATGTTCAAAGTTAGATCTTTGTTTAAGATCGACATTGATGCCGCATATATTCCATTGATATTGCTCATAAATAAAATTTATATAAAAAAAAAAATATAGTAAAGTTTAAATTGTCTATGTTATATCTCTCAAAACTATTTCTTTAGCTTCATTTACTAATGTAGATAACCTAGAAGTTTCAGGTGAAATATCTGGATGAATTTTTTTTTGTATTTTAATGTATGCTTTATTTACATCTTCCTTAGTTAAATTTTTAGAAGGATTTAAATTAAGTATACGATATGCTTCTTCAGTAGACATCGTGTTTAAATTTGATGCAGTGTTGTTAAATGAAAATCTACCTGAATTTCTTAAAGTTTGAATTAATCTGTACAATGAAATTAATTGAAAAATAGACATTCCTTTCAATTTTAAAAGAGCAAGACTTGCAAGAGTAAATGGTAAAGTAAGTAAAAATTTGCCTCCTATAGCGAATAAAACTGCAAAGATAATTAAAACTATGAATAAGAATACTCTTAAACCTTTAGATATTTTTTTTGACGCAACTTGAGTAAAAAGTCTTAATAAAAAATATAAACCAATTAAAATTAATAATGTATAAATTATAAAATTCATATATTTCCGATTACAAATGAAAGTACCATATCTAAAAAAAAAACCAGAGCTAAAATCTTGTCACAATATAGAGTGGGAGGATAATTATAGCTGGATACATCAGGAAAACATTTTAGAAGTCTTACAAGACAAAACTAAACTTCTTCCAGAAGTAAAAGAATATTTAGAAGAAGAAAATGAATATACTGAGTATCATCTAAAAAATACAAAAAATACTCAAAAAAAATTATTTGATGAAATAAAAGGAAGAATAAAATTAGATGATGAAAGCTTACCTTTTAAAGATCACTCATATGAATACTGGACAAAGACTACTGCTAAAGGAAATTATTCTATAAAATTAAGAAAAAAAATTGGTTCGTCTGAAATTGAAGAAATATGGAATGGAGACAAAGAAAAAGAAAAATTAAATGTTGAATATTTTGGTGTTGGAGATCTAGAAGTTAGTAATAATGACCAATACCTTGGGTACTCATTAGATACCAAAGGCTCAGAGTATTATACAATTTATATAAGGAATATTAAAAATAATAAAATTATTTCAAAAGAGATCAAAGAAACATCTGGAAGTATAATTTTCAGTCTAGACGACAAATATCTTTTTTACTCCAAGTTAGATGAAAATCATAGAGCTAGAAAAATTTATAGACATAAAATTGGAGATTTTGAAAACGAAGATGAACTAATCTTTAATGAAAAAAGTGAAGCTTTTACAGTTAGTATTGGATTAAGCTCAGATGAGAAATATTATTTCATAAACACTTCAGATCACAATACTTCGGAGCAATATTATTTTCATGTTAATGAAGAAAAACCAAATCCAAAATTAATAATTAAACGAGAAAAGGGAATTCTTTACTCTGTAAATTCATGGAATGGAAAATTTTATAATCACACAAATAAAGATGCAGAAGATTTTAAAATAGATATTTCAGAAACTTTAGAAAATCAAAACTGGAAGTCATTTATTACTGCAAAGAAAGAGGTGTTAATTGGTGGTTGTACATTTTTAAAAAACTGGATAATTAGGTCAGAAACATCAAATGCTTTAGACAAACTCTTTGTTATCGATGCTTCAACAAACAAAGAAGAAGAATTAATTTTTTCTGACGAAAAAGTATATGTACCTGGAGTTTCATTAGCACAAAGAAATAGAAATACAGATGAAGTTTATGTTTCATACTCTTCACCTAAAACACCTTCAAGAGTTTACAAATATAATTTAAAAACTAAATCTAAAACATTTGTTAAAGAACAAGAAATACCATCAGGACATAACAAAGATGACTATATAGTAGAGAGAATAGAGTATGAATCTCATGATGGAAGAATGGTTCCGCTCACAATTACAAGACACATAAATACAAAAATAGACGGTACAGCGAATTTATTATTATACGGATATGGATCATATGGTAGTTCGATGAGTCCAAGTTTTTCTTCAACAAGACTTAGCTTAATAAATAGAGATATTATTTGGGCTACCGCACACATCAGAGGTGGAATGGAAAAAGGAATGAAATGGTGGAAAGAAGGAAAGTTAACTAATAAAAAAAATACATTTGAAGATTATATTTTTGCTGCAAAATATTTGATTGAAAACAAATACACCTCAAAAAGAAAAATAATAGGAATGGGTGGATCTGCTGGAGGTTTATTAATGGGTGCTGTTGTTAATCAATCTCCTGAATTATTTTTAGGTATAATTATGGCTGTACCTTTTGTAGACTCATTAACAACAAATCTTGATCACTCTTTACCTCTTACAGTTGGTGAATTTGATGAATTTGGTAATGCCAAAGAAAACAAAGAGCATTTTGATTATATTTTTTCATATGCTCCATATAATAATATAAGAAAAATGGATTATCCTCATATGCTAATAACAACTAGTTTGAGCGATAACAGAGTTTTGTTCGATGAACCTGCAAAATTTACTGCCAAACTTAGAGATTACAAAACTGATAATAATTTATTGCTACTCAAAACAGAAATGAATGCTGGCCATGGAGGTAAATCTGGTAGAGATGGTGCAATAGAAGAAATCGCATTAGATTATGCTTTTGCATTAAAAATTTCTGAAAAAATTTAATTTCCCATATATTGAAATTTTTTAAATCATACCTACATGATCTGTGTAAGTCGCCTTATGGGGCTTACTTAAAATAAACTTGCTTAAAAAAGGAGGATATTATGACAAGTAAGGATCTATCTATATTTAACTCACTAAGACCTTTTTCAATTGGTTTTGACGATATGTTTGACCAATTTGAAAATATGTTGGGAAACGGAAGTTTGACAATGCAATCAAACTACCCTCCGTACAACATTAGAAAAACTGGTAAGGATAATTATGCAATTGAAGTTGCGTTAGCTGGTTTTAATAAAAATGATGTTGAGGTTGAGTTTGAAGATAATTTATTGACTGTAAGAACAAAACAAGTTGATAAATCTGAAAATAATGATGTTAATGGAGAAATAATTCATAAAGGTATCTCTCAAAGACAATTCGCAAGATCATTCACTATTGCTGATGATGTTAAAGTTAATGGTGCTGAACTAAAAGATGGTCTTTTAACAATATCTTGTGAAAGAATCATCCCAGAACACAAAAAGAAAAAGCTTATTGAAATAAAATAAGTCTTAAACCTTACTTGTGGGGATTTCTCCCCACAAGTTTGAATTAATTATTTCTTTGCCATTATAGCATTAAGAACAAATGCTAATAATCCCGCAGGTATAAGTCCAGTCGTTAACAGTAATTTCAAACTTATTCCAAAGTCAGGAATATTTTTTACAAAGTCTGGCAACAATGACATTCCAATTCCAAAAGATAATGAAAGAGCTAAGATTAATAAATTTCTTTGACTCATTTCTGATCTTGAAATCAATTTTATTCCAGCAGCTACAATCATACCAAACATAATGATTGCTGCTCCGCCAATCACTGACTCTGGCATTGCAGCGATTATTCCACCTAATTTAGGAAATAATCCCATAAGAACTAAAACTATTCCAGCTATAGTTCCAACATGTCTACTTACAACTCCTGTAAACGCAACCAGTCCAGCATTTTGCGAATAAGATGTATTGGGCATTGCATTAAATATTGCACCAAATGCAGTACCAACACCATCTGCCATGATTCCACCTGATATTTCTTTGTCCGTTGCTTCTCGTTTAGCACCACCCATTGTTGTGGCACTAATGTCTCCAATTGTTTCAATTGTAGTAACAATTGACATAAACAACATTAGAATTATTGCACCAGGTACAAAATCAATTCCATATTGAAGTGGCATTGGAAGTGCAAACCATGATGCGGAAGCAATTTTTCCGTAGTTAACCATTCCTAGTGCTGCTGCAACTATGAAACCGGCTACTATTCCAATTAAAATTGATCCTGCAGAAGCCATCCCTTTGCCCCTAAGATTAAAAAAGATAGCAACTATAAACACTGTGAAAGCAACCGTTAAATGATTTGCATTTGCAAAGATTTCAGGTTTATTATTCATTAACCATCCACCTCCCCCAGCATACATAAAACCAACTTTAAGCAAACTAAATCCGATCATTAACACAACTATACCAGTGACTAATGGTGGGAATAGATGCCTTATTGGTTTTAAAACTTTTCCAATAAAAATTTGAAAAATTCCTCCAATGAATGCTGCTGTAAATACTGCACCCAATCCTGCTGCTTTAAATGGTAGCATGATTGGTATAAACGCAAAACTTGTTCCTTGAACAATAGGAAGTCTTGCACCAATTTCTTTATAACCAACTGTTTGAATAATTGTTGCAACTCCCGCAACAAACAAAGCCATTTGAATCAAAAATATTTTTTGTTCAGGCGTTTGACCAAAAACTCCAGCCACAATAATAGGAACAGTTATATTGCCAGCAAACATTGCTAATACATGCTGAATTCCTAAAGGTATGGATTTATTTAATGGAAGTTTTTTGTCTGGACTGTTTGTAGAGCCCGATTTTATTTTTCTTGAAGCCATGTAACCTCCGTCGTTATCTTAATTGAGGGTACATTATTGGTTATAAATTAATATAAAAAAAACCTTTAGTTTAGAATAAATCTATTCTTAGTAGTTTTTAAAACCTATAATGAACAGATTTGTTTCAACTAAAAAGGTTTAAAAACAACCGTTAGATGCGAAGCCAACAACTATTTTTTCTGGATTTATTTCAAATCTTCTTTCACAAGGAAAACCATATTTTTTTGTATTGTATATCATTACAAAGTTTCCCTTTTCATTCTCGAAATCCTCGTCTGGTTTTCCCAACTCCATTTGCAATTTAGTTGCAGATTGACCAATATACTCACTTAACATCTTGTTTTCTTTTTCGATAACTGCATCAGTTTTTTTTTTAACTGTTTGACAACCTGAAAAAAAAATTATTAAAATTAAAAGACTTATTACTGATTTAAATTTTGACATAACTTTAAATTACTTTTTTTTAAATTAATTATTAACTTTAAAGTTGTATAAATAATTTATCTACAATTATTATTATTATCTTTAATTATATTAACAAATGTGTTCTTTATTTGATAATTCAAGCATATGAATGAAAAAGCCCTAGAAACGATACTAAACGTATTTTTAAAAGAGGTTTTGCCCCTTACTGAAAAGGGTGTTGCTAAAGGTAGTAAAGTATTTGGAGCTGCTATAATTAAAAAAGATGATTTATCTGTTGTAATTGCTGAAACAAACAATGAGATAGAAAATCCATTGTGGCATGGAGAAATGCATGCACTTAAAAAATTTTATGAGTTGGATGCAAATACAAGACCGAATGAAAAAGAATGCATGTTCTTAAGTTCTCATGAACCCTGCAGCATGTGCTTAAGTGCAATCACATTTTCAGGGTTTGATAATTTTTATTTTCTTTTTCCTTACAATGACACAAATGATGAATTTAATATTCCACATGATTTAAATATACTTAAAGAAGTATTTAAAATTAATGATGGAGAATATAATAAAGAAAATTCCTACTGGAAAAGTCAAAATATAAATTTGCTGATTGAAAAATTACCCACTTCTAAAAAAGAAAAGATTTTAAGTCAATTAAGAGAAATTAAAAAAAAATATCAAAAATTGTCAAATCAATATCAGGAAAATAAAGATGGGAACTCTATACCATTAAATTAATTAATGAATACAAATCTTAAAATTTCAAATGTAACTAAAATATATCCTGGTTGTGTTGCAAACGACAATGTTTCACTCGAGTTTAATAGTGGTAAAATTTATGCTCTTCTTGGAGAAAATGGTGCTGGAAAATCTACACTAGTTAAAATTTTATCAGGTGTCATCATTCCCGATGAAGGAAAAATTTATTTAAATGAAAATAATCTAAATCTTAATTCGCCATCAGATGCAAAGAAAAATGATATTGGAATGGTATTCCAGCATTTTAATCTTTTTGAAACTTTGTCTGTGTTTGAAAACTTAATAATAGATTCAGATGAACAAAGAGAAAGTTTAAGAGAAAAAATTGATTTAATTATGAAAAAATACAATTTTCCAATTGATCTTGATATTCCTGTATTAAATCTGTCAGCAGGTCAAAAACAGAAAGTAGAAATAATAAGATGCCTAATAAGAAATCCAAAAGTTTTAATTATGGATGAGCCAACATCTGTATTAACAGAACAAGAAACAAGTGAATTATTTTTATCTTTGAAAAAATTCTCAGAAGAAGGAATTTTAATTATTTATATTACACATAAACTAAAAGAAGTTATGAAGCTTTGCGATGAAGTTGCGGTAATGAGAAGAGGAAAGTTGGTCTCTGTAAGTGAAATAAAGAATGAAAACATTGAGTCACTTGCCAACAAAATGGTGGGTCAGAACCTAAAAACAATTAAGAAAAAAAAAGCAAAAACTTCATCAGATCAATTGATTAAGATAACTAATCTCAATTTTACAAGTGATGATCCTTTTGAAACAAATTTAATGGATATTAATTTTTCTGTTAATCGAGGGGAGTGTTTGGGAATTGCTGGTATATCAGGAAATGGCCAAAGTGAATTATTTCAAGTATTAAGCGGTGAAATTATTTCAGAAAAAAAATCTATAGAATTTAATAATAATTACATAGGAGATTTAAATCCTCAAGAAAGAAGAGAATATTTGATGGCCTTTTCTCCAGAAGATAGACTTGAGCAGGCTGCAATTCCACAAATGAAAATTTTTGAAAATGTGGCTCTAAACAATTTTAAATCATCAAATTTTTTTAATAATGGATTGATAAATGAAAACAAAATTAAAGAACATTCTAAAAAAATAATTTCTGACTTTAATGTTAATACGGATAACATAGAATTAAAAAGCCAATTTTTGTCTGGAGGAAATTTACAGAAATTAATTATTGGTAGAGAATTAATAACATCTCCTGATTTATTAATTTGTTTTAATCCAACATGGGGTCTGGATGTTGGAGCGATAAATTATATCCATGAAACATTGATTAAAATCAATGATCAAAATAAATCAATTATATTAATATCTACAGACACTGATGAGTTATTAAAATTAAGTGACAAAATTTCAGTAATTCATAAAGGAAAATTATCAAAAATTATGAATGCTGAAGAAGTTACCTCTGAAAAACTTGGGATACTAATGGGAGGAGCAAATTGATTAAAATCGTAAAAAGAGATCAACCATCAAAAGCTATTTTTTTCTTTACACCTGTATTGGCTATTTTTCTAACATTAGTAGCGGGAGGTTTGATTTTTTTTATTTTAGGTTTTAAACCATTTGAAGCTCTTAAATTTTTTTTCATAATTCCAATTGCAGATAAATATGGTTTTAGCGAATTACTATTAAAAGCTACACCGCTTTGTTTAATAGCAATCGGTTTATCTTTTTGCTTTAAAAGCAATAACTGGAATATTGGAGCTGAGGGTCAATTAACTTTCGGGGCGATAGTTTCTGGGGGAGTTGCATTATTGTTTTATGAGCAAGAAGGGTTTTACATTCTTCCAATAGTAATTTTAGCTGGTGCAATCGGTGGTATGCTGTACGCATCAATACCCGCAATCTTAAAAACTTACTTTAATACAAATGAAATATTAGTAAGTCTTATGTTGGTATATGTTTCAAAATTAATTTTGGACTATCTTGTTGTAGGTCCTTGGAGCAATCCAGAGGGATTTAATTTTCCTGAAACGAGACAGTTTAGTGACTCAGCTAAACTTCCGCTGTTATTTGAAGGACTGAGAATTCACGCAGGAATATTTTTAGCTTTAGCTGCAGTCGTCATTAGTTGGTTTGTTTTTTATAAAACATATTTAGGGTTCCAAATGAAAGTTTCGGGTTTTAGTTTAAAGACAGCAAAATATGCAGGATACAAAGGTAAAAAAATGATCATCCTCGTTTTTTTAATAAGTGGTGCTTGTGCGGGTCTAGCTGGTGTTGGAGAAATAACTGGACCTATTGGACAGCTTCACAGAGAAATTTCACCAGATTATGGTTTTACTGCAATAATTGTAGCGTTTTTGGGCCGTTTGCATCCTGTTGGTATCATCTTTGCATCTCTAGTTGTTGCAATTACTTACCTTGGTGCTGAAACAGCGCAAATATTTATGCAAATACCTAAATATACTGGTCAGGTCTTTCAAGGAATGATTTTATTTTTTCTTCTTGCATCAGACTATTTACTGTTTTTCAAAATTAAATTTATAGGTTCAAAAAAATGATCATCGATATAAATTTTGTTGGACTGATAATTGCATCAATCATGGCTTCTGCTGTTCCTTTGATTTTAGCTTCTTGTGGCGAACTGATTACAGAAAGGTCTGGTGTCTTAAACCTTGGTGTTGAAGGAATGATGATTATTGGTGCTATTTCAGGTTTTGCATTAATGACTGTTACAGGAAGTTTGATCGTTGCAGTTTTTGGTGCAATGTTAGCTGGAGTTTTAATTTCAACTATTTTTGCATTCCTTACTCAAACATTAATTACAAATCATGTTGCTACCGGTTTAGCGCTTACCATATTTGGAATTGGCATATCAGCGATGATAGGAAAAAATTTTGTAGGAATTCCTGGAAAAGAATTTCCTGTTTTATTTGAAAGTTTAAAAGATACAATACCGCTTATAAGTCCAATATTGTTTGGACATTCAATTGTTTTTTATTTTGCTTTTGCTCTACCTTTCATCACTAGCTATTTTTTAAAAAAAACAAAAATAGGATTAATAGTAAGAGCTGTGGGAGACTCACCTGAGTCCGCATCTAATCAGGGAATAAATGTTAGGTTAGTTCGTTACGCTTGTATTCTTTACGGAGGCGCAATGAGTGGACTTGCTGGAGCATATTTATCAATGATTTATACTCCACAGTGGATTGAAAATATGACAGGCGGTAGGGGCTGGATTGCATTAGCTCTTGTGGTTTTCTCGACATGGAACCCAATTAAAATTTTAATTGGAGCAATGATTTTCGGAGGATTGACAATTATTCAATTTCATATGCAAGCAATCGGAGTAAGAATTCCTGTACAATTTTTAACAGCTCTACCTTACATAGTTACAATAATAGTTTTAGTTGTAATTTCTCGTGATAGTAGAAAAATAAGACTAAGTACTCCAAGTTCTCTGGGGAAATCTTTTCATAAAGACAATTAATTTAAAAATAATCATTTTTTTTTAGATATTTTAATTTAAATTTAAATAATTAAAAAATCAAAAGGGGAAATAAATTTATGCATAAATTTTTAATTCGTTCTTTCGTCTCTTCTTTAGTTTTATTATTTACATTAACTGTGGCTGCAGTTGCAAAAGATGTTAAAGCAGCATTTGTTTATATTGGTCCAACTGGTGACCATGGATGGACATATCAGCATGATGTAGGTAGAAAAGCTGTTGAAGCTGCCGGATTTAAAACAACTTACGTAGAAGGTGTTCCAGAAAGTGCTGATGCTGAGAGGGTTCTTAGACAATTAGCTAATTCTGGTCATGATGTTATCTTTACAACTAGTTTTGGATACATGAATCCAACTAACAAAGTTGCAAAGGAGTTTCCAAATGTAAAATTTGAACATGCTACTGGATACAAAAGAGAACATCCAAATGTTTCAACATACGCAGCTAGATTCTACGAAGGTAGAACAATCTTAGGAACAATTGCTGGAACTATGACAAAATCAAATGTTATCGGTTATGTTGCATCTTTTCCAATTCCTGAAGTTATCAGGGGTATCAATTCATTTACTTTAGCAGCTCAAAAAGTTAACCCAAATATTAAAACTAAAATTGTTTGGGCTTTCACTTGGTACGATCCAGGTAAAGAAGCAGAGGCAGCAAAAGCTTTAATCGATCAAGGTGCTGATGTAATTGCTCAACATACAGATAGTACTGCTATTGTTCAAATGGCTGAAAAAGCTGGAGTATATGCTTTTGGACAAGCAAGTGATATGGACAAGTTCGCTCCTAAAGCTGTATTGACTTCAGTTGAAAACAATTGGGGGCCATACTATGTAGACAGAGTAAAAGCTGTTGCGAACGGTACATGGAACCAAAAAGATACTTGGCATGGTATTGGAGATGGTATGGTTGTGATATCAGATTTAGATTCACAAATGCCAGCTGACCTAAGATCAAAAGTTAAAAAACTTCAGGCAGATTTGGCATCTGGTAAAGTTCATTCTTTCACAGGACCAATTTATGACCAGAAAGGTAATTTAATGGTTGCTGAAGGAAAAACTGCAGATGATGGTATGCTTGCAGGAATGATGACTTACGTTAAAGGTGTTGAAGGAGATATACCTAAGTAATAAGTTTTCATTTAAAAAATTTAAAAGGCCGGTTTTTTAACTGGCCTTTTTTTTATATCTGATGTTTTTTTTTGATTTCCTCAATCCTTAATTCTTCATAAATTTCAAAAGGCTGTACTATCCAAGGATTATCTGGAAGTTTATTTGCACAAAAGTCTGGCTCGAATGTTGATTTCTTTTTTTTAAATAATGTTGCAGTTTTAATGTCTTCTATTTTATCTTTAATAGGTTCATATTTTTTTAACCAATCTATACTTTTGTTAAAAGTAATTCCTGTGTCAGATAAATCATCACACAAAAGTATTTTTCCACCCATATTAGGTGCTATCGAACTCATTTCTCTTGAAAAAACAATATCACCCTGCTCATCCTCTACTCCCTTACCACTGTAAGATTCAACTGCAAGATAAGCACATTTTAATTTAAAAATTCTACTCAAAACATCTATCATCGGCGCCGCTCCACGCATTATGCCAACTAGTATTGTTGGTTTATATCCACTTTCATCAATTTGGATTGCTAGTTTCTCAACAGTTTTGTTGTACTCGTCCCAGCTGACAATCATTTTTTCAGACATAATTTTTTATATATAGTTATTTAAATAATAAAACTAAAACTGCAAGAACGATAAGTGCTATTATTGAAGAAATTAAAATATACAACCTATGAATGTTTCTTCCCCTTAAATTAAAATAATGTCTTGCTACACCAGAAATAATTGCAATCGCACATAATATTAACCAGTTGTATTGGTGATAAACTAAAAAGCTAGAATGCCCGGAAAGCATTATAAACAAAACTAAAAAAGTTGAATAATTATTGTGAATTGACCGTTGTTTAGCTGCTAAAGATAAACTCATGTCAAATTTTTCGCCTCTTTCACTACTACTAATTATGTTCATTTGATTAGGTATAATTACTGTAAAAACATTACCAAACATATTAGTACCAATGATTAATCCAACACTCAAAATTGCAAATTTAGGTCCAAATAATTTTGTAAGACCAAAAGATACTAGCGTTAACAAAATTATTCCTGTGGATATAAATAAAATATTATTCTCAATTAATTTTGATTTACATAAAAGATCATAAATGAACCAAGCGACAATCAATGATAAAAGCGAGATAATAATAGCATAACTAGGAGGCATTAACAGAACACGCTTATCAACCATTAATACGCCAGCGTTATAATAGTAAATTACAACTAATAGCAACATTCCAGTTACAAAAGTTAAGTAACTTTGCCATTTGAAGATTACTAATCTATTTAAATAATCTTGTGGAGGAGATGTTTTTAACCTTGAAAGTTTATAAAAAAAACCAGAATGCATGAGATATCCTTCACCATCGACATCATCACTTGTTATATTTTTATTTAAATTATTATCTAAATAATTAAATAAAAAACTATTACCTACCCATAAAATTGCAAATAATACGTGGCCCCATCTTAGAATAACTTCTAACCATTTTATTGTATAAGGTAAAAATTCCATCAATATTTTATTTTATCTACTTTTTTATTCCAAATTTCAAATGCTTTTAAAGCTTCATCTCTAAGCATTTGCACCATTTTAATTTTCCTATCATCAATTTTTTTTGGAATTTCTGAATAAATAAAGGAGTCATCAAAATCTATATTTTTTGCATCTTCTCTGGTGTTTGCATAATATATTTTATCTAATCTTGACCAATAAATTGCTGAAAGGCACATCGGGCAAGGTTCGCAAGATGTATAAATCTCACATCCAGAAAGATCAAAAGTATTTAAATTTTTACAGGCTTCTCGAATTGCTACTATTTCTCCATGGGCAGTTGGATCATTTGAAGAGGTAACTTTATTTGAACCCTCCGCAATAATCTTATTATCCTTAACTATAACACTTCCAAATGGACCACCAATAGTATTCGCACTATTTATTGAAAGTTCAATTGCTTTTGCCATAAATTTTTTCTTATCTTCCATTTTAATTTTTTATTTTATTTTTAATTTTGTTAATGCTCATTAAAATTCTTTCAGGTGTTGCTGGTGCATTAAGTTCTGGCGCAAACTGATAATTTCCAATTGAAGCAACTGCATCTTTAATTGCATAAAAAACACTCATGGCTAGCATCAAAGGAGGTTCACCAGTTGTTTTTGCTTTATTAACGACTTTTTCTTTATTTAATCCTTCTTTAAAAATTTCTACATTGAATTTTTTTGGAATGTCACTTACTGCAGGTATTTTGTAAGTCGATGGAGAAAAAGTTGTAATCTGCCCGTCTGATTTCCACTTCAATTCCTCTATTGTTAACCATCCTTGTCCTTGCACAAAACCACCCTCTATCTGGCCCAGTTCTAGCGCTGGATTTATTGGTTTACCAGCATCATGTAAAATATCTACTCTTTCCAGTATATTTTCACCCGTCAATGTATCTACAGTTACTTCTGAAACAGCTGCTCCATAACAAAAGTAATAAAAAGGTCTTCCTCTAAATTTTTTTTTATCAAAATTAATTTTAGGTGTTGAATAGAAGCCAGATGATGAAAGAGAAATTCTATTTAAATATGCTTCTTGAATTATGCTTTTAAATTCAAATTGTCTGTTTCCAAATATTATAAATTGATCTTTATAGGCTGCCTCTTGATTATAGATTTTATATTTTTTCTTAATAAATTTTTCTAAATTTAATTTTATTTTTGCTACTGCATTTAATGCTGCGGCTCCGTTGAGGTCTGTAGTTGATGAAGCGGCGCTAGCTGATGTATTTGGTACCTTAGCTGTGTTTGTTGATGAAATATGAACTAAATTATATGGTAATCCTAAAGAATTTGCCACTAATTGAGCTATCTTTGTATGGGTCCCCTGACCCATTTCAATTCCTCCATGATTTAAATGAACACTTCCATCTGTGTAAATATGAACTAAGGCTCCAGCTTGATTTAAATGAATTGTAGTAAATGAAATACCAAATTTTAAAGGTGTAATGGCTATGCCCTTCTTTTTAAATTTATTTTTTTCGTTAAATTTTCTTATGTCCGAATATCTTTTCTTGTAATTAGATTTACTTTCTAAATTTTTAAATATTTCATTAATGACATTATCTTCAACAGTCATTCCATAATGTGTTACATTTCTTTTGTCTTTTTGATAAAAATTTTTCTTTCTAACTTCTATAGGATCTTTTTTTAAATACCTTGCGATATTATCTATAATATTTTCAATAGCCATCATCCCTTGATTTCCACCAAAGCCTCTAAATGCAGTTGAGGTTGGAATATTTGTTTTACATAAATTATTTATTATCTCGATATCTGAAATATAATATGCATTGTCCACATGAAGCAAAGCTCTCTCGTTTATTGCTGCTGATAAATCAGGTGACATTCCACAATTAGAAGATAAATTCATTTTTAATCCTTCAATGATACCTTCATCATTAAAACCAACTTCATATTCAGATAAAAATTCATGTCGCTTTCCAGTTAAAATTATATCATCATCTCTATCTAATCTTAATTTAACTGGTTGCCCTGATTTTTTTGCCAATAATGCACAAATACATGCTGTCATGAAATTTGTTTCCTTTCCTCCAAACCCACCTCCAATTCTTCTAACCTCAACATTTATTGAATTACTTTTTTGATTAAACATTTTTGCAATTAGTTGTTGTGTTTCTGATGGATGTTGCGTCGAACTATAAACTAAAAAATTATCATCTTCTTTAGGAACAACAAAAGCTGCCTGGCCCTCTAAATAAAAGTGCTCTTGGCTTCCAGTTGTAAAATTACCTTTTAAATTGTTTTTTGAATTTGTTATTTTTTTAGAAGGGTTACCTTTTTTAATTTTTCTAGGTTTAAATAAAAATTGCTTCTTATTTAAAGCTTCTTTTATTGTGATAACTGGTTTTAAATCTTTATAGGTGATTTTGGCTTTCAATACTGCTTTTCTAGCAAGTTCTGTAGTTGTAGCACCCACAGCAAATAATGGCTGACCAAAAAACTCTACTTTTTTTTTAGGAAAAATTGGATCACCTTCAAAAACTGGACCCACATCATTTCTACCAGGGATATCACTTTGGGTAACTACTGATACCACTCCTTCACTCTTTTTTACTTCAGTTAAATCTATATTTTTGATTATTGCATGAGCTTTTTTACTTAAACCAATAGCACCATAAATTGTATTGTTTGGTTCATTAATATCATCAGTGTACTCAGCATATCCACTCACATGTTTATAGGCACTATCATGTGGTCTTATTTCCTCAATATAGTTCTCTTTACTCATTTAATTTACTCTTGATAACTTTTTAGAATTTATTTCTACAAAACATTTCATCAATAAATTTTTTGCAATCTCGAGTCTGTATTCTTTGCTAGCTCTCATGTCTCCAATAGGACTTAAATCTTTTTCTAAATAATTTTTTGCTAGATCAAAAGTATTGATGGTAAGAGGCTTGTTTTTAAGAATTTTTTCGCATGCCTTAGCTCTTTTTGGTACAGCAGCCATACCTCCATATGCAATATAAACCTCTTTAATTTTATTGTTGTTAATTTCAAAATTAAAAGATCCACAAACAGATGAGATATCATCATCAAATCTTTTTGAGATCTTAAATGCCTTAAAAATATTTTTCTTAAAAAGCGGTATTTTTATTGAGTGAATAAATTCATTCTTTTTTAATTTAGTTTTTCTGTAATCAAGGAAAAAATTATTTAAAGGTAAAATTTTTCTTTTATTAAAACTTTGAATTAAAACCTCTGCATTCAAAGATAATAGAATTGGTAATGAGTCACCAATTGGAGATGCTGTTGCAATATTGCCGCCTATAGTTCCAACATTTCGAATTTGAACAGAGCCGTATCTCTTTAAAACCAAATAAAAATCTGGATAGTATTTTTTAATTTCTTTTTCAAATTTTATTAATGGTGTAGCGGAACCAACTTCTAAATAATTTTTACTTACCTTTATAAAATCTAATTCGTTAATTTCTTTTAAATCAATCATAAATGGAATTTCTTTTCTTTCTTTTGTAACTTTTAAAGATAAGTCCGTTCCACCAGCAAGAAAACTAAAATTAGAATGTTTTTTAATTATGTTTTTTAAATCTTTGATGTTTTTTGGTGAAAAATAAATTTTATCATCTTTTTTAATATAAACATTTTTGGGTTTAATTTTTTTTAATTGCTGAATAACTTTATTTTTATTTTTAGAAAATTGATCATTCTTATTTATCTTATTTAAACTTTTAGCAGCATCAATTATAGGTCTATAACCAGTACAACGACATAAGTTACCCGATATAGAGTCTGTTATTAATTCATTGTTAAGACTTTTATTATTTTTAAACATTGAAAATAAAGACATAACAAATCCTGGGGTACAGAAACCGCATTGGGAACCATGAAATTTTACCATCGCATCTTGCACTGGGTGAAGTTTTCCATTTTGAGAAACCAAATCTTCAACAATTATAAGTTGCTTACCATTCAAAGATGGCACAAATGAAATACAAGAATTAATTGCTTTATATTCAATTTTATTGTCGACTAATTCACCTAAAACAATTGTGCATGCACCACAACCACCCTCTGAACATCCTTCTTTAGTTCCAGTCTTTTTTAATTCAGTTCTAATATAACTAAGTAATGTTTGATTTGGATCGGGATTTTTAATTTCTATAAGCTTATCATTTAACAAAAATTTAACAGAACTTGATATCACTTAACTACCTCTATAAGTAGAATAACTCCAAGGTGAGACAAGTAAAGGAACATGATAATGCTGTGAAGGATTTGAAATACCAAATCTGATAACAACGTCGTCCAAGAATGGTACATCGCTAGCTGAAGATGTATTTTTAAAATAATCACCAATATGAAAAACTAATTCGTATTTACCCTTAATAAAAACATCTCCCTCTGCTAATGGGGAATTGGCTCTACCGTCGTCATTGAGTTTTATTGATGTTAATTTTTTTCGTTCTGAGTTATTAATATAAAACAGGTCAACCAAAATACCTTTGCCAGGTTTACCAGAATATACATCTAAAACATGAGTTGTGAGCTTTGTCATAAAATTATAGTATCATTTAATTTCAAACTTAAATTATTTAAAGTTATATGAGAACAATAGATAACATTAACGATCTAAACAAGTCTGATTTTTTGTCTGTATTTGGTAATGTTTTTGAAAAAACTGAATCAATTGCTGTGGAAGCTTTTGAGTCAAAACCATTTAAAAACTTTGAAGATATTGTGTTTAAAATGCTTGATATTTATGAAAATTACGAAAAGAACAAAATTTTGGAGATTTTAAATGCACATCCTGAGCTTGCTGTAGCAAAAAAAATGACCTCTGAATCTATATCAGAACAAGCCTCTGCAAAATTAAACCAATGTTCTAATGATGAATATGAGGAATTTAAAAAATTAAATTCAGAATATAAAAAAAAGTTTAATTTTCCTTTTATAATTGCCGTAAAAGGTAAAGATAAACATGAAATACTTATGAATTTTAGACAAAGAATACAAAGTGATGTAGAAAGTGAATTCCTTGAAGCAAAAAAACAAGTAAAAAAAATCGCAACCTTTCGTTTGAATGAGATAAACAAAAAATGAAAAAATTTATAAGTGCAAAAATGATTAACTTAGCAGATCCAAGAATTGGATCTAAAATTATATTTAAAACTGATGATTTTTTTGCAGCTGCTCATAGAATTTTAAACATCGAAACTCCAGTTTTTAAAGATGGACTATTTGACAAACATGGTAAATGGATGGATGGATGGGAAACAAAGAGAAGAAGATCAAAAGGTTTTGATTATTTAATTTTAAAACTTGGTAAACCTGGAAAGATATTTGATATAGACATTGACACAACACACTTCAATGGAAACCAGCCCACACATGCTTCTTTAGAGGGCTGCTTAAGTAAAACAAAGCCCAATAAAAAAACAAAATGGATTTCTTTACTCAGCAAAAAAAAACTTGAGCCAAGCCGAAACCATAGCTTCAAATCAAACAACAAATCTGTTTTTAATTATATAAGACTTAACATTTTTCCAGATGGTGGAGTTGCTAGACTAAGACTTTATGGAAAAATTGAAATGGAGAAAAACTTTTTAAGTAACAAAACTATCAACCTTACATCTGTTTTAAATGGCGCTTCAATTATTGGTTGTAATAATGAACATTTTGGCAGAGCTGAAAATGTCATAGCACCTGGTAAAGGGAAAAATATGGGAGATGGTTGGGAAACAAGAAGAAGTAGAGGAAAAAACTTTGATTGGCTTATAATAAAATTTGGAAAACCAGGATTAATAAAAAAATTAGAGATAGATACCCATCATTTTAAAGGAAACTATCCAGATAGTTGTTCAATTCAAACTGCAAGTATTTCAAAAAATCTGTCCAATAAATCAATTGTCAATAATTCAAAAAATTGGAAGTTTATTTTAAATAAGTCAAAGCTGTCAGCTCACAAGAAACATATTTTTAAAAAATTCCTAATTAAAAGAAGCAAGGAAAATTATCTTAAAATAAATATCTATCCAGATGGTGGAATTTCAAGAATAAGGGCATTCGGAAATTTTGTGAAATGAAATTAATAAAAGCAAAAAAAATAACTAAAAAAAATTTTTCTAAATTTGGTCAATTAATAGATACATCTAAAAAAAATCCTATAAATATTAATGATGGTTATGCAAAAAGATTTGATAATTTAATCAATATAGATACTTCTAAAAAAAAAGGAAAAGCAATAGTTAGTATTTTTAAAGCAAAAAAAAGAAAGTTTCCTATGAAAATTGACATGATGGAAAAACATCCTTTAGGAAGCCAAGCCTTTATACCAATGGAGGATACAAAATTTTTAGTATTTGTAGCACCAAGAGGAGATAAACCAGATGTAAATAAAATTCAATCCTTTGTAGTCCCCAAACAAACTGGCGTAAATTACAATGCTGGTATTTGGCACTTTCCTCTGATTTCTATGAAAAATATGAATTTTCTAATTGTTGATAGAAAGGGAAAAGGAAACAATCTTGTAATTTATAAATTTAAAAAAGATAAAATTATTTTAAAAAAATGAAAAAAAAATATCCAAGAGATTTGGTAGGATATGGTTCCAAAAAAGTTAAGGTAAGATGGCCTGGTAATGCTAAGTTGGCTTTACAATTTGTACTTAATTATGAAGAAGGAGCTGAGAATTGTACCCTTCATGGTGATAAAACTTCAGAAGTATTTTTGTCAGAAATTATAGGAGCAAAACCAATTAAAGGACGACACCTAAATATGGAGTCAATTTATGAATTTGGATCAAGAAGAGGCTTTTGGAGAATTCACGATTTATTTAATAAAAAAAAAATTCCACTTACTATTTTTGGAGTTGGTATGGCCTTAGAGAGAAATAAAGAAGTTTGTTCAGCTATAAAAAAAGCAAATTATGAAGTTGCTAGTCACGGGTGGCGATGGATTGATTATCAAAATGTATCAAAGAAAAAAGAAAAGAATGATATGAAACTTGCAATAAAATCTATAAAAAAAATTTTTGGCACTCAACCTGCTGGTTGGTACACTGGCAGGTGTAGTACAAATACTTTAGATTTAGTAATAGATAATGGTAATTTTTTATACTGTAGCGATACATACAGTGATGATCTTCCTTATTGGATAAAAAAAGGTAATAAAAAACAACTTATGGTTCCTTACACACTTGATAACAATGATATGAGATTTGCAACCAATCAAGGTTTTAATTCAGGTGAACAATTTTATAATTATTTAAAAGATAGTTTCGATGCTCTTTATGAGGAAGGAAAAACCTCACCAAAAATGATGTCTGTTGGCTTGCATTGTAGATTAATTGGAAGGCCTGGTAGAATACAGTCACTTAAAAAATTTTTAAATTATATTCATAAATTTAAGGATATTTGGATTTGCAAAAGAGTGGATATAGCAAAGCATTGGATAAAAAATTATAGTTAAAATTTTTATTATTGTTCTACAGCTATAGAAGTATAATGAGCAACTGCCTCTATTTCCTCATCAGTTAGTATACCCTCCATTGCAGGCATTACTCCTATACCGTTTCTAACTGCCATTATAATTCTTTGAATATCAGGTCTGATTTCATTTAAATTTGGACCAACCATTGCGTTCGATCCAGCATCTGAGAGCATATGGCATGCTGCACAATTACCAGCTCCTAGAAAAACTTCTTTTCCTACATTAAATAATTCATCAGCATTAACATAAATATTTGATGAAAAGAGCATTATAAAGAAAGCTATAAAATATTTTAAAAATAATTTTTTCACTATAAATTTGGTATCATAAATAAAAAAAACTAAAAAGATAAATCTCTTTAATGAAAAAACAGATCAAAAGAACAATTTTAGAACAGGCAAGAGACTGGTTCGAATCTGATAGAAAAGTAATACTTGCAAGAGTAATACAAACATGGGGTTCTTCTCCTTGCCCAGTTGGAAGTAACATGATTGTTAACGACAAAGGCGAATTTTTTGGATCTGTTTCCGGGGGATGTGTTGAATCAAATGTAATAGAAGAATGCTTAGATTTGTTAAAAAATAACAATTCATTTAAGCAATTAGAATTTAAAGTATCTGATGATAACGCCTGGAATGTGGGCCTTGCCTGTGGAGGTGAAATCAAAATTTATATTGAGAAAATAAATTCATGAAATTAGAAATACTCAATGAAATAATTCAAAAAAAATCTTCTAGTCAAAATTTTGCTTTACTTACAAATCTGACAAATGGAAATAGTGAAATTTTTGAATTTGGTAAATTTTTAAGTAATGATTTTGAAAGTTATAAAAAACAAATAGAGAATTATCATAGTTTAAAAAAAAATGGAGTAATTGATGGTACTCAAATATTCATTCAAAATTTTACAAAACCAATAGAGGTTATTATAGTAGGAGCAGTTCATATTGCTCAATATTTAGTTGATTTATTTAAAAATCTGAATTTTGTAATCACAATAGTTGATCCTAGAAAATTTTTTATTACTGCCGAAAGATTTCAAAATGTAAAAATTATAAATGATTGGCCTGAAGAAATTTTTAAGAAATTAGAAACAGACTCTAATAATGCTTTAATCACTTTAACTCATGATCCAAAAATAGATGATCCAGCATTAAAGCATGCACTGAAAAATAAATTTTTTTATATTGGGGCGCTTGGAAGCAAAAAAACTCATACCAAAAGATGTCAAAGATTAATGGAGAGTGGATTTACTCAAGAAGAAATAGCTTCCATACATGGCCCAATAGGCATTAAACTTGGAGGAAAATCTGGTCCTGAAATAGCTCTATCAATTGTTTCTCAACTTGTTCTGCAGTCTAACAAATTATTATTGAACTCTAAAAAATAAAAAAATAAATTGATTAAATGAAAAAAGGTTACGTTGTGTGTGTTTACGAAAATATAAAAGACCAAGAACTTTTAAATAATTATGCATCAAAATCAAAAAGTGCTGTTGATAAATATAAGGGTATTTTTTTGGTAAGAGGAGGAAATAAGATTACAACTGAAGGAAAAGAATTTGTTAGAACAGTAGTAATCGAATTTGAAACCTTTGATATAGCTAAAAATTTTTTTTACTCAGAAGAATATCAAGCTGCACATGCTATCTTAGCTAATAGTGTTATTAGAAATCATCAAATAATCGAAGGTACTTAATATTGTATTGGTTCGGGATCAATGCTTCTCCATAAATACCAAGTAGCAACTGAACAATACGGTGAAAATCTTTTATTTAGTAACCTTACATAAGATTCTGGTGGTAAATATTTCTTATTATAATTTTTTGAAATAGCTCTTAATAAACCAATATCTTGTATGGGCCAAATATTAGGACGATTGTAAGTAAACAATAAAATCATTTCAGCTGACCATCTTCCAATTTGTCTTAATTTAGAAAGATAAATTATAGCATCTTCATCTGACATGCTTGGAATTATTTTTGGATTAAATTTTTTGCTTAATACTTGTTCTGCTAAACTTTTTATACCTTTTACTTTTTGTCTACTTAATCCACAGCTTTTTAATTGAGAGCTAGATAATTTACTTACTGTTTTTGCATTAATTTTATTTTTACACTTTTTTTTAAACTTTAAAAAAACTGAGTTAGCAGCAGCTACACTTATTTGTTGACCAATAATACTTTTGCAAAGAGAGAAAAAAACATCTCTTCTTGATGTAAGAACGGTTTCTGATGGTGACTTATATTTTTTAATTAGAGAAGACATAATTTTATCTTTTTTTGACAGATATCTTTTGGCTGTGTTCCAGTATGGAGGAATTTTACTCATGACGTGAAACAGATAACTTTTTTTTCAAATACATCTCTCTTCTAAATATAATAATAGATGAAACAATAACCAATAAAGCACCTAATAAAGTTTTAGAAGTTGGTATTTCATTCCAAATAAAATATCCAAATATTATTGCAAATACTAATCCAAGATATTTTAAAGGAGAAACCAAACTCACTTCTGAATATTTATATGATTGTGATAGCCATAAATTTGCAAGACCGCCTAATATACCAACCATTGATAGCAAAAATAAATCAAGTAAAGTTGGCAAGACCCATCCCTGATAAAAAGATAAAAAACTTAGAAGCATTATCGAGAAAGAAAAGAAAAAACTAATCAACCATGCAGGCTCAGTTGATGATAATTTTCTTATAGCAATAGCAACATAAGATAGACCTAAGCAAAAAATTATTGGATAAATATAATATAAATTTAAAGAGCTAAAACCTGGTTCAGTTATGAAAATTATACCAACAAATCCAACTAAAACCGCTAACCATCGATAAAGGCCTACTTTTTCATTTAATAAAAAAATTGAAAATATGGTGATAAATATTGGTGCTGCAAAAGAAATACTTACGACTGTTGCTAAAGGTAAATTTCTTAATGCTACAAATATAGAAACCAAAGCAATTAATCCTGCTAAACATCTTTTAAAATGAAGAAATGGTCTAGTTGTTCTATAAAAATCTAAATATCTGTCTTTAGGAATAAGAAATAAAATAGGAATTATTCCACAAAATCCCCTGAAAAATAATACTTGTCCAACAGGATAGTCATCAGACCATTTAACAATCACATCCATAAGTGAAAAGGCACATACCGATATGAACATATAAAAAAAGCCTAATTGATTTTTTGATAGCATATGATTAACTCTAAATTAATTAAGTTAATAATCAATGGAAATAGCAATTTTAGGATTGGGGTGTTTTTGGGGACCAGAAATTAAGTTTAGTAAACTTGATGGGATTATAAAAACAGAAGTAGGTTATTGTGGAGGTAACAATGCTGAAACAAATTACAAAGAAGTATGCTCTGGTATAACTAATCATGCTGAGGTGGTTAAGTTAGATTTTGATCCAAAAGTTATATCTTATGAAAAAATTCTTGAATATTTTTTTGAAATTCATGACCCAACAACCTTAAATTCTCAAGGACCAGATTTTGGAACTCAATATAGAAGTGAAATATTTTATTTAAATGATCAGCAAAAAATTATTGCTGAAAAAATGATAGAAAAAGAAAACCTCAAATTATCAGGAAAAGTCGTAACTAAAACCTCTTTAGTTAAAAATTATTGCCCAGCTGAAGAGTATCATCAACGATATTTGGAAAAAAGATAAAATGTCATTAGTTGATACAAATTGGTTAGAAAATAATATTGAAAAAGTAAAAATTATTGATTGTTCATGGCATATGCCTCAAACTCAAAGAAACGGTTTTGACGAGTATAATAAAGAACATATTCCAAATGCTATTTTTTTCGATTTAGACAAAAATTCTAAATTAGATACTGATTTACCTCATATGCTAACTGATAGTAAATCTTGGGAAAGAATAATGAGTAACATGGGTATAGAAAATAATGATAGAATAGTAGTTTACGATAACTCTGATGTTATTAGCTCTTGCAGATGTTGGTACAATTTAATTTATTATGGTCATGATCCTAAATTGGTTCATATTCTAGATGGTGGATTAAAAAAATGGAAAATAGAAAATAAATCTACAGATAACAAAAATGTAACCACTCAAACTTCTTATTATACATGTAAAGAAAATATAGAACTTGTTAAAAATAAAAAACAAATAGATGAAAATATCGATAAACAAGAATTTAATGTTGTTGATGCAAGAAGTAGGGAAAGATTTGAAGGCAAAGTTGCGGAGCCAAGAAAAGGTTTAAGAAGTGGATCAATAAAAAATTCTTTTTGTTTACCCTTTTCTGACTTAATAAATGAAGACCACACTTTTGTTGGTAAAGACAAAATAATGGAGAAATTTAAGTCATTTAAATTTGACCACAATAAAAATATAGTATTTTCATGTGGTTCTGGAGTGACCGCAAGTGTATTGGCACTAGCTTATTCTTTAATAAATGCTAAATATATGCCGACCATCTACGATGGCTCTTGGGCTGAGTATGGAAAAAACTAAAATATGAAAACATCAACAAAAATAACAAGTATAGTAATTATATTCTTCTTAATCATTGCTACGGTGATCATAGGTCGAACAATGATTGGAAATCATTTTAAGAAAAAATTTAGCAAAAGACCTCCTCCTGGTATAATTGTAACTACTACTCAAGAAAGAGTTTTTGAAAATGTAATTAGTACCTATGGGACTGCAGCTCCAGTTAAAACACAGTCATTTAAGGTTGAAAAATATGAAATTCTTAAACCAATAAATTTTAACAAAAAGGTTAAAAAAGGTGATGTTATTGCCAATCTAAAAAATAGAAAAATTATCGCTCAATTTAATGGAGTTATTGGAAAAAGAGAATTCTCTGAAGATTTAGAAGTATCAAAATCTTCTTTATTAATTAATCTTGAGGATACTAGCTCACTATATTGTGATGTTGATATACCTGAAATTTTTGTTCCATTTATAAAAGTTGGTTTGCCTGTTGATATAAAATTCTCAGGATACAAAAATAAAATTTACAAAGGTGAAGTTGACTCTTTCGCAAGCAGAATAAGTCAAGACACCAGATCTTTAGCTACAAGAATAAAGATGGACAATAAATCTGGAGAAATATTACCAGGTTCATTTTTAGAAATTTCAATTAAGCATAATGTAAGAGATGGTTTAAGTGCACCTGATACAAGCACAATAGTCGAAGGTGAGAATATATTTATATATAAAGTTGACGAAAAAAATAAAGTAATGAAAACTAACGTTACTATAGGTGATAGATATTTAGGATTTGTAGAGATTTTAGATGGATTAAATAAAGGTGATAAAATTGTTGCAGAGGGAACAAAAAAAGTTAGACCAAACTTAACGATCAGACCTATTGAAAAAGGTGCAAAGAAAAAACAAGGAAATTCTGGCTGGGGTAAAAAAAAGGGATCCAAAAAAGCTGAGGAAAAAAAAGGTAAATTTGATTGGTTAAAAAATATTTTTAAAAAATCTGAAAAAGAAAAAAAATAATTAAATGTATATAACCGAAGTTAGCATTAAACGTCCTGTAGTTGCTTGGGTAATGTCTTTAATACTAATTATTTTTGGAATATTTGTATTTGCAGAACTACCTGTTCGAGAACTTCCAGATGGAATACAGCCCCCAGTAGTTCAGGTTCAAACAGATTATAAATCAGCATCAGCAGAAATTGTTGACGAAGAAATTACGCAAAAACTTGAAGATGTTATAGGCGGTGCAGAAGGTATTAAAAACATAGACTCTAGCTCTTTGAATGGAAGAAGCAGAATTAATATTCAATTTAATACTGATATAGACTTAGACGATGCAGCAAATGATATTAGGGAAAGAGTTGCGCGTGTTGTTGATAATTTACCTAGCGAAGCTAATCCACCTCAAATTTTAAAACAAGCTGCAGGTTTTACAACTACTATGTGGGTAGCACTGACATCTCCTACATGGAACGATCTAGATCTTGGAGATTATGCTGAAAGATATCTTATAGATGCATTTTCAAGTGTTCCAAATGTTGGTAGAATTTTAGTTGGTGGACTAAGAGAGCTTAGTGTAAGAGTTTGGATAGATCCTATCAAATTAGCAGCCAATAACTTGACAATTCAAGAAGTTGAAAGAGCTTTAAGAAATGAAAATCTTAATATTCCTGCTGGTACGTTAGAAGCAAATAATAAAGATTTGACTTTAAATATAGATAAATCTTATTCGAACATAGACACTATAAAGCAACTACCTCTTAGAAAAAATAAAGACAAAGTAGTTATACTTTCTGATGTAGCAAATGTTGAATTTGGACCTGTTTCAGAAAAGACGTTATTCAAAGCACAAAGTAAAAATGCACTAAACCTAAAAACTGTTGGAATTGGTATTTATGCAAAAAGTGGGGCTTCAACAGTAGAGCTATCAAATCAAATTAAAGTTAAAATAAAAGAGCTTAATAAATCACTACCAGATGGATTAAATTTGGAAATAGCTTTTAATAGAGCAACATATATTGGTGCTGCAATCGAAGAAGTTTACAAAAGTTTAATTATTGCTTTTGTTTTAGTAGTTTTAATTATTTATCTTTTTCTTGGAAACCTTAAAGCTGTCATAGTACCAGCTGTAGCTCTTCCAGTAAGTTTGATTGGTTCATTTCTTGGATTGTACATTTTCGATCTTTCCATAAATATTTTTGTATTATTAAGTTTTATTTTAGCAATAGGAATAATTACTGACGACTCTGTAATTATGACTGATGCTATTTATACTAGAATAGAAAATGGAGAAACGCCGCTAGTTGCTGCTTACAAAGGTTCAAAACAAATTACTTTTGCTATTATTGCAACTACTTTAATTTTAATTGCAGTTTTCTTACCACTAATTTTTATTAAAGGAATATCTGGAACATTATTTAAAGAGACAGCGATAGCATTATCATTTTCGATTGTAGTATCATCTTTTGTTGCATTAACTCTATCTCCAATGCTTGGAAGTAAATTTTTAAATAAAAAAGAAAAAATTAATTTTTTAGTTAAAAAATTTAACAATGCATTTAAATCTTTTACAGGATTTTACATTGATTCACTTAAGTATTGGATAAACAGGCAAAAAATAATTTCGATATTTATTATTTTTATAATTGCTGCATCTGCATATCTTTTTAGTTTTTCAAAAAAAGAATTATTGCCTATGGAAGACAGAGGTTCATATTTAATAATAGGTTCAACAGATGAAGGTAGTTCATTTGAGTATACTCAAGAAAAAGCTCAGATAATTGAAGGTAGAATATTGAGATTACTACAAGCAGAAGATAGCCCATATGAAAGACTAATTATGAGAGTTCCTGGCTTTGGAAGATCTGCAACGACTTATAATACTTTTATAATAATTGCTTTACTCGACGAATGGAAAAATAGAGAAAAAAATAGTCAAACAGTATTAAGAGAAGCTATTGGACAAGTAGTTTCAGTTCCAGAAACTTTTGCTTTCCCAATATCCCCACAAGGAATAAGAGTTTCTAGCTACAATAAACCAGTTCAAATGGTTATTTATGGAACGAGCTATGAGGAATTAGAAGACATTCAAAACAGTGTACTTAGAGAATTAAGAAAAAATAGAAACATGTTCAGAATTGAAAGTGATTACACAAAAAACAAACCTGAAGTTAAATTAATCACTAACAAGAATCGAGCCAATGACTTAGGTGTATCTACAGAGAATATTGGTAGAACTCTTGAGACACTTTATGGGGGAAAAAGAGTTACTTCCTTTAGTAAGGAAGGAAGAGAATACCCTATAATCTTACAGCAATATTTAGCTGATAGACGTGACCAAGACGGTTTATCAAAAATATTTGTAAGATCTGAAACAACAGGAAAACTAGTTTCTGTGGCAAGTCTTGTGGAATTTGAGGAAAAAGGAACTGCGGAGGCATTACCAAGATACAATCGACAAAGAGCTGTTACAATTTCAGCTGCACTTTCAGAAAATTATACTCTTACTGAAGCTGTTAAATATTTAGAAGATGTAATGATAAAAGTTGCACCCCAAAACCAGATTACTTGGAAAGGAAAATCAGAAGAATTAAAAGAAACAACAAATGAAATATATTTGATTTTTGCTTTAGCTTTATTGACTGCATATTTAGTAATGGCAGCAACATTTAACTCTTTTGTTCACCCTTTCATAATTATTTTAACAGTTCCTTTGGCTGTATTTGGTGGTTTAGTATTTATTTTATTTTTAAATAGTTCTATCAATATTTTTTCACAAATTGCCCTTATCATTCTTATTGGTATTTCAACAAAGAATAGTATTTTAATCGTCGATTATGCTAACCAAATAAGAACGACAGGTGTTAAAATTCAAGAAGCAGTATTGCAAGCCTGTAAGCTTAGAATAAGACCTATTATAATGACATCATTAAGTACTATGATTGCTATGATACCTTTGGTTATCGGAAATATAGGTCCTGGTGCTGGAGAAGGATCAAGATTAGCAGTTGGTGCAACTATTTTAGGTGGAATGATTATATCAACATTCTTTACTCTATATGTAACCCCTACAATGTATTTAGCATTAGCGAAAAATACTAAGCGGATTGATGCTGTAGATATAGAGCTGAAAAAACAATTAAATTAAAAAACAATATACTTACTTGTAGTTAATTTATTTTTACAATCTGATAATTGTTTTTTATAAATATTGGACTGTTTTTCAACTCTTTTAGCTAAGTTAATAACCTTATTATTTTGTTTATAATTTTTGTAATTCCCCCACCCCTCATGGTATGCAACATATTGTTTAAAAGCATCTTTCTTTGAAACCTTTAAAATTTTCTCAGTTTTACTTGTATACCAACCAATAAAATCTACACTATCTTTAAATCTTGTTCTTGTTGCAAATTTATTTCCTGTTTCTTCTTTGTATTGTTTCCAAGTACCTTTGACTGCTTGAGAATATCCAAAAGAACTAGAAGGTCTTTTGTAAGGGATAACTTTGAATATTTTTTGTCTTGGAGGTTTTGCCAACCTATCAAAGCTAGATTCCATCTTTATTATAGCTAATTGTAAATACACAGGTGTACCCCACTTTGCTTCTGCTTTTTTAGCATGCTTATACCAAAGATATCTTTCATTAAATATTGAGCAACCATCTGCGGTATTAGATGGAATTGATGAGCAAGCAGAAAGTAAAATAAAATTAAATAATAAAAAAAAATATTTATATTTTTGAAAAAAATATTTCATTAATCTTGTAGTTTTATTTATCAAATTAATTTAAAAGGTGAAAGATGAGTTATTTAGTTTTAGTTAGACACGGTCAAAGTGTTTGGAATTTAGAAAAAAAATTCACAGGATGGGTAGATGTTGATTTGACAGAAAATGGTAAATCTGAAGCAAAAAAAGCAGGTGAATTAATTAATAAAAATAACCTAACAATAGATCTTTATTTCTCATCTGTCCAATTAAGAGCCAAAAATACATTAAAAATAATTCAAGGAGAATTAAAGAACAATAAAGTTCCTAGTGAGGCATGGGAATTAAACGAAAGACATTATGGTGCACTTACTGGTCTAAACAAAGACGAAATGAAGGTAAAATTAGGGGAAGACAAGGTACATCAGTTTAGAAGGTCTTGGGATTTAAGACCTGATCCTCTAGACAAACAAAATCCATATCATCCATCTAATATAGAAATTTATAAAAATATTCCTGAAGATAAAATACCTAGTACAGAGTCTCTAAAAGACACTTATGAGAGAGTAATAGATTTTTACAAAAAAAAAATTGAAATCATAAATGATAAAAATATTTTAATTTCTGCACATGGAAATTCAATTAGAGCTCTTTGCAAGTACCTATTTAATTTGGATAATGATGTAATTTCAAAATTAGAAATACCAACAGGTAATCCTTTACTCATTGAAGTAAATGGAGATAAAAAAGTTTTAAGTGCTAAATATTTAGACTCTGATAGAGCTAAAGATCTTTTAGTTTTTTGAACATTTCCAAATTAGTTAAATGATAAAAATTTTGTTTGCTTTCATATCCATGTAAATCTTTGGAATCAATCAATTTGTCCCAAATTTTAGAGATTGAAAATTTTTCATTAGTTTCATTTTTAAACAATTTTTTACTTAATATCTGACAGCCGATGTAAATATGATTTTTATCTAATTCCTTAGTAATAAGATTATTTTCTAAATTGAAATCACCCATTAAATTTTTATCAAAACTTAAATTTTTGTTTACCAATAAAAGAATATTTTTTAATTTTTCACTAAAATAGAACTCTTCCATTTTATTAATTTCTTCAAAATACTCCTTTGTCCAAACAGTATCAGGATTAAAAACTATAAAATCATTTTCATTAGAATGCTTAATTAAATTAAAAATACCACCCCCAGTATCTAGAATTTCTTTTCCATCCTCTATAATTTCAATATCAATATCAAAATTGTTATCTTTAAAAAATTTTGGAAAATGATCTTTTAAATAAAATGAATTTATTAAAATTTTCTTAATTCCCAAACTTTTAATCAATTGGATGCACTTTTCTAATATTGTTACATTATGTAACTCTAACAATGGTTTGGGTGTATCTAATGTTATTGGGTTTAATCTTTTTCCATATCCTGCACATAATATTAACGCTGTATTTATTTTCATAATTTAATTGATAAATTCTGGAAAATTGTTTTTTAATAATAATTTTAAATCCTTAAAAATCTTATTCTGTTTTAATCTGTAATCTATCATTTTCCACGCATAAGGTATTAATTGAGTATATTTTTTTTTATCATCTCTATAAGCAAGCCTTGTAAAAATTCCAATGATTTTTAAATTTCTAAGAACTGATAGTATTTCAAAGTCTTGTTTAAATTTAATTAAGTTAATTTTTTTATTGGTTTTTATGTAATAATCAAAAATCTTTTTTTTTAATCTGTTATTAGTTTTCAATCTAACATCATCTATCAATGATGCTAAATCATAAGCCTTATTTCCAATAAGAGCGTCTTGATTGTCAATTAAACAAATTTGATTTTTAAAATACATTAAATTTGAAACATGAAAATCCCTGTGCACAAAAGTAATATTTTTATTACCAAGTTTAGATAACAATTTATTTATCTCCTTTTTAAATTTTTTTTTGAATAAAGATTTATTTTTATTTAATTTTTTTTCAACATACCAGTCGCTAAAAAGTTTTGCTTCATTATATAGAATTTTATTTTTATATAATTCAAGTTTGTAATTTTGATTTAAAAAATTTTTTATCTTTTTAGTTTTTATACTTTGTAATTTATTCAGTATATTAATAATATTTTTAAAAAATAAAAACTTATTTTTTTTTTTATTTTTTAAAACTTTAAATAATGAGACATTTCCAAAATCCTGAATTTCAATAAAGTTTTTTTTGTAATCATGACTAATCAGATTTGGTGCGGAAATTCTATTTTTTATTAAAATTTTGTTGACTGCATCATAAATTAATAAATTTTTTTTTTTTTCTTTTTTTGCATAAACAACAACGGAGTTATTTTTTTTACTTCTATAAAATGTCCTAAATGATGCATCTCCTTTAATTTTTTGCAAATCTTTTGAATTTTTCATTATAGTATATTCTTAATCAATGCCTGTGATTTCAACACTTCTATTATTTAGCTCATTTTCATAGTTAAATTTTAATACAATAACTTTTTCCTGAATATCTTTAACTAACTCTGGCCACTCAACAAAAGTAATTAAATTATTATCTTTTTCAAATATGTTTAGATCATTTGTATCTCTTTTATTTTTAATCCTAAATAAATCGTAATGTTTTATCTTCTTGGGACCTGCTTGATATTCATTTAATAAATTAAATGTTGGACTTGAAACTTCCGTAATTGGAAAATCTGAACTTTTTTGAAATTCATTAATCAAATATTTTATAAATGTAGTTTTGCCTACACCCATTTCACCATACAAAAATATAATTTCTCCACCTTGTAAAAAATTTTTAAAACTTTCTGCTAAAACTTTTGTTGTTTCCTCTGAACTTATATCGATCTTGCTATTTTTAATAGCGATAGGCATCTGGTTTGAATGGGCCTTCTGTTCCAACACTTATGTAATCTGCTTGTTCTTTTGATAATTTTGTTAATTTAGCCCCAACTTTTTTCAAATGTAATGTTGCTACTTTTTCATCTAAGTGCTTGGGTAAAACATAAACTTTATTTTCATAATTTTTATGGTTATGCCAAAGTTCTATTTGAGCAATTACTTGATTTGTAAAAGATGCGCTCATTACGAAACTTGGGTGTCCGGTTGCACAACCTAAATTAACCAATCTTCCCTCAGCTAAAAGGATAATTCTTTTTCCACTTGGTAATTCGATTTCGTGTACTTGGGGCTTAACTTCCGTCCATTTATAATTTTTCAATGCCTCAACTTGAATTTCATTATCGAAATGTCCAATATTGCATAAGATTGCTCTATCTTTCATATCTCTCATATGATCAGCTGTAACTATATCTTTATTTCCAGTTGCTGTAACAACTATGTCTGCTCTGCTAATGGCTTCTTCCATTAAAACTACTTCATAACCTTCCATCGCTGCCTGAAGTGCGCAAATAGGATCTGCTTCAGTAACAAGAACTCTAGCACCACTTTGTCTTAAAGATGCGGCACTTCCTTTTCCAACGTCACCAAAACCAGCAACTATTGCAATTTTACCTGACATCATAACATCGGTAGCTCTTCTGATACCGTCAACTAAACTTTCTCTACATCCATATAAGTTATCAAATTTAGATTTCGTTACAGAATCATTAACGTTTATTGCAGGAACTAGTAGAGAATTATCTTTCTCCATTTTGTTTAATGCTTTAATTCCAGTTGTAGTCTCCTCTGAAACACCTTTTATATCTTTCATTAAATCTTTGTATTCATTGTGCATGATGGCAGTTAAATCTCCCCCATCATCTAATAACATGTTGGGTTTCCAATCAGGTTTTCCAACTATTGTATGTTTAATACACCATAAGTACTCTTCTTCTGTTTCACCTTTCCATGCATAAACAGGAATTCCAGCTTTTGCTATTGCTGCTGCAGCATGGTCTTGTGTAGAAAATATATTGCAAGATGACCATCTTACTTCTGCTCCAAGATCTACTAATGTCTCAATTAGTACTGCCGTTTGGATAGTCATATGGAGACATCCGATAATTCTAGCACCTTTTAAGGGCTTTTCTTTTGAATATTCTTCTCTTAATGCCATTAAACCAGGCATTTCACTTTCTGCTATAGAAATTTCTTTTCTTCCAAATTCAGCTTGAGAAATATCTTTTACTTTAAAATCATCCATAGCGAGCTTTATACATTTAAGTTCTATTTTATCAACTAAAGATTACAAACTAGGAAATTGTATTTCTATCAATGCTCCTTGCTTATCTAGCCTATTGGATGCTTCAATTTTTCCATCATGAAGTTCGACTAAATTTTTTACAATATTCAGACCTAATCCTGAATGCTCACCAAAATTTTCTGGTCTATTACTGTAAAAACGATTAAAAATTTTTGAAGTATCTTTCTCTTTAAATCCCTGTCCTTCATCTAAAATTTTAATTGTAACTTTTTTTTCTAATCCATTTGAAACGTCTACAATTACATCGCTACCATCGTCACTAAATGAAATAGAATTATCCAATAAATTTGCAACGATTTGTTCAATCCTATTTTCAATTCCATTAATTAGATACTCTGACTTTCCATCGTTTTGATAGTTTATACTTATATTTTTTTTGAATTTATAAATGTTATTATAATCATCAACAACAGATTGGATTATTGGTTGGATATCTAATTTTTTCATTTGCTCTTTACTAAGAGCAACTTCATCTTTCAACATTTGTGAATAATCAGTAATTAATCTTTCAATTCTTTGTACGTCATGAGTGAGAATATCTAAAAGCTTAGTCCTTTGATTTATATCTTTTGTATCTTTTAAAATTTCAGATGCACTTTTTAAAGATGCTAGTGGATTTCTTATTTCATGAACTAAATCTGTTGAGAAATTTTCTGCATGAGAAATTCGTTTTTGCAATTCATTAGTCATATCCTCCATTGAATTAGATAATAATCCTAATTCATCATTTCTATTCTTCAAATTTTCAATTCCTGTTTTACCAGAGTTTTTTTCTTTTACTTTGATTGTGTATCCAACTAAGTTTTGAATTGGTTTAATAAAATATCTGCTAAGTACAAAAGAAAAAATTAAAATTACAAAACCAACTGATATAGCCGTTCTAATTACAAATGCTCTTCTCTCATCTATAGCTGTCTTAATCTCATTGGCGTTCTCAGAGATAACTATAAAACCTAAATCATTTTCATCACTTTTTACATTTTTAACTGTTGTAACTTTAAATTGATTTAAATTATCTTCTGTAAAAGTATAATAATTTCCATAGTTATCTGAATTGTTATACCTTTCTAATAAATCTTTAAATGAAGCCTTTGTTTCATTATTTTGAGAAGAATTAATTTCTTTGTTTTCATCTTCCCTAACTTCATCACTCAAACTTTCAAATTCAATTTTATCTAATCGTGTTGAAAAAGATCGTGGATCAAGATCTAAAGTATCAGTATCACCAATTAATTCTAATTTATTGTCAAAGAAAATAACTCTGTCTAAATTTTGAAAAATAAATCTTGTAGAAAATAAAAATTTTCTAATATCATTTTCCTGAAATTTTATATTCAATCTTTTAATATTATCAGTCGTATTATTAATAATATTAATATGATCTTCAGATTTTTTTTTTAATAAACTTGGTTCAATATTTGTAAGATAAGTAAGTGTAAATAAACCAATAATTGTAAATATTACAAAGTTTATAAAAAGAAATTTTTTAAGTATAGAAAGTGTCTTTAAGTATTTACTAAACATTAGCTAACATTCCATCTATATCCACTACCATATCTAGTTTCAATAGCTGAAAAATCAGGATCTACTTTTTTGAATTTTTTTCTTATTCTTTTGACGTGACTATCAATAGTTCTGTCTTCTATATCTGTATCTTCTCTGTAAGCAATATCCATTAGCTGAGCTCTTTCTTTGATTATTCCAGGTCTTTTAGCCAATTCTTTAACAATCAAAAATTCCGTAGTTGTTAATTTGTCTGGTAATTGTTTACCATTCCACTCGCATTCAAGCTGAGATGGGTCAAGTTTTAATCTACCATGTGAAATTAAGCTTTTATTTTCTTCTAGTGTATTGTTTGAATCTTTTTTTCTTAACTGAACTCTTATTCTTTCAATCAAAACTTTAATTGAAAAACCTCCCGATTTTTTTACAAAATCATCTGCACCTAATTTTAATCCTAGTAACTCATCAATTTCATCATCTTTAGATGTTAAAAATATTACTGGAAGTGAAGTTTTTTTTCTTAATTTTTTA
The DNA here is from genome assembly GCA_902588925.1 of uncultured Pelagibacteraceae bacterium. GTDB lineage: Bacteria > Pseudomonadota > Alphaproteobacteria > Pelagibacterales > Pelagibacteraceae > Pelagibacter. The sequence goes on from CACIRB010000004.1 coordinate 36,884, forward strand.
AGTAATTCTTCTCCATCCATTTTTGGCATTTTAATATCAATTACTGCTAAGTCAGGTGGCATTCTAGTAAGACCGATTAATGCACTCTCTCCATCAATATATGTTTGAACTTTGAAACCCTCTTTTTCTAAAGCAATACTAAGACTAGTTAGTATGTTTCTATCGTCATCAATTAAAGCTATAGTTTGTGTTTGCATTCTTTATTTTTATATAAAAATATTAAATTGTTCTAAATTAGGCAATTAAATATAATTAGTGAAGCATTCCCCAATTATCACCAACATTTACATCAACTGTTAAAGGGGTAGAAAAGGAATGATAATCACTTTGAGTAACACTGGTCATCTCATTCTGTATTAACTTGACCATTGCCTTTTCCTCTTTTTTTGGGACTTCAAAAATAAGCTCGTCGTGTATTTGAAGAAGTATTTTTGATTTCAAATTTTTTTCTTCATTTAATTTTTTGTGTAATCTGATCATTGCTAACCTCATAACTTCAGATGCTGACCCTTGAATTGGAGCATTAATTGCTGCTCTCTCTTGAAAATTTCTAACATTAAAATTTTTATCATTAATTCCATTAAAATGAGATCTTCTTCCAAATATATTATTTACATAGCCACTTTTCCGGCAAAACTTAATTGTGCTATCCATATAAACTTTAATTTCAGGAAATTTAGCAAAATAAGATTCAAGAAATTCCTCAGCTTCATAATTAGAAACATTTATTTGTTTGGCTAAACCATACTGAGAAATACCATAAATTATTCCAAAGTTTATTGCTTTGGCTTTCCTTCTATGGTCTTGATTTACTTTTTTAATATCAATATTAAATATTTGGCTCGCTGTTAATGAGTGAATATCCTCATTATTTTTGAAAGCTTTTTTAAGTTCTTTAACATCTGCAAGATCTGCTAAAATTCTCATCTCAATTTGATTGTAATCTGCAGATACCAATAAATGATCTTTTTTAGCCTTAAACGCTTTTCTTATATCTTTTCCATCTTCTGATTTAATTGGAATATTTTGTAAATTTGGATCACTTGAAGCTAATCTGCCTGTGGTTGTTGCTGCCAATAAAAAAGATGTGTGAACTCTTTTTGTATGAGGGTTAATATGTTCTGGCAAAGCATCTGAGTAAGTATTTTTTAATTTAGAAACCTGTCTCCAATCTAATACTAATTTTGGAAATTCATGACCTTTGAAGGCTAGATCTTCTAAAACACTTGCACTTGTTGCAAAACTTCCCTTTTTTGTTTTTTTTGTTCCTGCAATCTTAAGATCATTGTATATAATTTCTCCCAATTGTTTTGGTGAAGCAATGTTAAATTCTTTTTTGGAAATTTTAAAAACTTCTTTTTCAATTTTTTTGATTTTCTTATCAAATTTAGAAGAAAGAGAATTTAAAAATTTACTATCTACTTCAACACCTTCGATTTCCATAAATGCAAGTATTTTAATCAGTGGTTTTTCAAAAATTTCATAGATATTAAATAATTTTTCAGATTTTAAGCTTTTGATAAACTTTTTATATAGCCTGAAAGTAATGTCTGCATCTTCTGCTGCATAATTTTTTGCTGCTTCTAACTCTACTTCGCTAAAATTTATTTCTTTTTTACCAGTTCCAACAATTTCTTTGAATGAAATTGTCTTATGTCCTAGATGAATATCTGAAAGAGTATCCATATTATGTCTGTTCTTTCCAGCATCTAAAACATAAGACATAAGCATAGTATCTTCCATCGATGAAAGTAAAATGCCAAGTTTATAAAAAACTATAAAATCAAATTTAATATTTTGACCAATTTTTTTAACGCTTGGATCCTCTAATAAATTTTTTAATTTATCGATAACACTTTTTTTATTTAAACAATTAGAAGATTTATGACCAACTGGTATATAACAAGCTTTTCCAATTTTAGAACAAAGTGAAATTCCAACTAAATCAGCTTGATGAGGGTCTAACGAGTTTGTTTCTGTATCAACTGCAACTTCACCTACTTCTTCAGCTTCTTCTATCCATTTATCAATTTCATTAATATCTGTAATTAGATGATAATCTTTATTATTAATTGGTTTTTGTTTTTCACTAGATTTGAAATTGTTTTCTGATCCAGGTAACTTTGGTTCTCCATAAGCTGAAATTGCAGAACTTAACAGTCTGTTAAATTCCATTTCTCTTAAAAATTTATACAATTTATCTTTATCAACCTCTTTGAGTTTAAATTCTGTTAAGTTTTTATTTACTGGAGACTTACGATCTAGAGTTACAAGTTTTTTACTAATTAAAGCTTTATCTTTATTCTCTATTAAAGTTTCTCTTCTTTTGTTTTGCTTAATCTCATGGGCAGAATCTAATAATTTTTCTAAAGTACCATATTTATTAATAAGTTCTGCAGCTGTTTTTACTCCTATTCCTGGAACACCTGGTACGTTGTCACTACTATCGCCAGCTAAAGATTGAACATCTATAACTTTTGAAGCATCAACACCAAACTTTTTAATTACGTCCTCATCATTGATAAATTTATTTTTCATAGGGTCAAATATTCGAACACCTTTTTTATAAAGTTGCATTAAATCTTTATCTGATGAAACGATTGTAACTTTGGCCCCTTTTTTAAGAATTTGATCAACGTATGTAGCTATGAGATCATCAGCTTCATAGTTTGGTAAATCCACAGAAGGTAAGTTGAATGCTGAAACTGATTTTCTAATATACTCAAACTGTGGCGCTAGATCATCAGGGGCTTCTGATCGATTAGCTTTATAATCATTATAAATTTCATTTCTAAAAGTCTTTCTGGCTGAGTCAAAAATTACTGCAAAATGAGTTGGCTTTTGTAGATTTTGATTAGATTTTGAGTCTTCTAATAATTTAAACAACATGCTGCAAAATCCACTTACAGCACCTGTGGGTAGTCCATCACTTTTTCTAGTTAATGGTGGTAAAGCATAATAAGCTCTAAAAATATAACCAGAGCCATCTATTAAATAAAAATGATCTGTTTTTTGTATTTTATTCATGAGGATTAACAAATATTACATTGCTAACAATTTCTGTATATAAAAAAATAAAATTAAATCTTTAAGCTAATATAGCTAGATTATTTTTTATATTTTGAGTATTATTTTGTTATGGAACTTACAAAAAACTTAACACAAACAAAAATCATAAAATCTTTATTAGCTGTGATTCTGGGTTCAATTGCCTTAACTATCTCTGCAAAAATAAAAATTCCATTTTATCCAGTTCCAATGACGATGCAGACATTTGTTGTGTTATTCTTAGGTGTAAGCTTAGGTTATAAAATTGGTTTAGCTTCTGTAGGTTTGTATTTGTTAGAGGGCATTGCAGGATTACCTGTATTTTCAAACTCTCCTGAAAAAGGAATTGGTATAGTTTATTTTACAGGCCCAACTATGGGTTATTTAATTGGTTTTTTGACTGCCTGTTATTTAGCTTCAAAAATTAATGCAAAAGATAGTTTAATAAATATTTTAATTAAATTAGTTATTGCAACCTCTACAATCTATATCTTGGGCTTAATATGGCTAGGAACACTAATTGGTTGGGATAAACCAATATTTACATTAGGTGCAAAACCATTTTTATTAGCAGAATTATTTAAAATTATTATTTTAGCTTTAATTACTAAACAAATAATTAAAATTAGAAATATTATCTAGGAGATCTTTTAGAAAGAATTCTTTGAAGAGTTCTTCTGTGCATCTTCAATCTTCGAGCTGTTTCAGAAACATTCCTATTACATAATTCAAACACTCTATGAATATGTTCCCATTTAACTCTATCAGCTGACATTGGATTTTCTGGTGGTGCAGCCTTTGTAGCTGGGTCTGCCAGTAATGCCTTTTCTACATCTTCTGCATCTGCCGGTTTTGCTAAGTAGTCAATTGCGCCTTCTTTAATAGCTGCAACAGCAGTAGGAATATTTCCGTACCCAGTTAACATTATAATTCGACTATCGTTATTAGAAGATTGAATTTCCTTAACAACCTCAAGACCATTACCGTCTCCAAGTCTTAAGTCTACAACTGCGAAACCTGGTTTTTTACTCTTAACGGATTCAACTCCCTTTTGTACACTCTCAGCTTGAAAAACTTCAAATCCTTTTTTTTCCATAGCTCTTGCTAATCTTTCTCTAAAAGGATTGTCATCATCTACTATTAAAAGCGACTTATTTTCGAAATCGCTTAAATTTTGTAATTTAGCTTCGTTTTTCATGTACTTTATATGGGGTCAAAATCTAATATTACAATATATGAAAATTGCGCAAATCAGCCTTGAATTATTTGCTTTACATTGCCTGTGTTTACATTATATGGCTCAAATTATTAAAGTTTTATTAAAAACTTTTTTTTATTAAATTTTTTTTGGAGGCATATGAAATGCAAAAATTTAAGTCAGTTGAAGAACTTATAAATCAACTGAAACCTGAAAAGCCTGTTTATTGTATTAGGAAGAAATCCATAGAGTCTTCGGTTAAATTTTTTTTAGATAAATTCCCTGGAAAAATATTATATGCAGTTAAAACAAACCCACATCCCGAAGTTATTCAAACAATTTTAAACACAGGTGTAGACCAATTTGATGTTGCCTCAATTGAGGAAATTAAGGCTATAAGAAAACTTACTCAAAACGCAAAATGTTCTTATATGCATACTGTAAAAAGTAGAGAAAGTATCAAAGAGGCATATTTTAATTATGGTGTAAAAACTTTCTCATTAGATACTAAAGAAGAGTTAATCAAAATTATTGAAGGTACAAATAATGCAAAAGATTTAGAATTATTTGTAAGAGTTGCTGTTTCAAATGAGCATGCTGAAATTGATTTATCTAAAAAGTTTGGAGCACTAACATCTGAAGCCGTAGGATTACTAAGATTGGTAAAACAATATGCAAAAAAAATTGGATTAAGTTTCCATGTTGGATCACAGTGTATGCACCCAATTTCGTACGCCAAAGGTATAAATGAGATTGGGAACATAATTAAAAAAACAAAAATAATACCTGATACAATAAATGTTGGTGGTGGATTTCCAACAATTTATCCAGATTTAATTCCTCAATCATTAGATGAATACTTCAATGAAATTAAAAAAAGTTTATCTAATTTAAAATTAGAGAAGTTGCCAGAGATAATTTGTGAACCAGGAAGAGCATTAGTTGCAGAAAGTGGTTCAACAATTGTTAAAGTTAATTTAAGAAAAAAACAAAAACTTTATATAAACGATGGAACATATGGAACCCTATTTGATGCAGGGACACCTAACATAGTTTATCCATCTAAAATGATTAAAGAAAATTCAAATAAAATAATTTCAAAAAAATTGACTGCTTTTGATTTCTTTGGTCCTACTTGCGATAGCATGGATTATATGAAAGGACCTTTTTTATTACCAAATAATATTAAGGAAAATGATTACATAGAGCTTGGTCAACTTGGAGCATATGGATTAACTTTTAGAACACAATTCAATGGTTACTATTCAGATGAAATTTATGAAGTTGAAGATAAACCAATAATGTCATTGTATGAAAAAGACGTTAACAGCGCTCATATGGTTGCTTAATGTCAGACCAAAAAAATCCAGGACATAATAGTAAAAGAGATTTTTTAAAAAATCCTGTCGAACATATAGATATTACTTCGTTTGACTCTAGAACAATTATTTCTTCAATGGAGAAAATGTCATTTGTATCTAGAGAAACTGCAAATGCAGCAAACATTTACAACGAAATGCTTAAAGATAAGGAGTGTACAATTTTTCTTACTTTAGCAGGATCAACATCTGCAGCAGGATGTATGAATATTTATAAAGATCTTGTTAAATACAATATGGTTGATGCAATTGTAGCAACAGGGGCATCAATTGTAGATATGGATTTTTTTGAAGCTCTTGGATTTAAACATTATCAGGGATCTCAATTTCAAGATGATACTGAATTAAGAGACAACTACATTGATAGAATTTACGACACATATATCGACGAAGAAGAGCTCCAAATGTGTGATAAAATTATTTGCGAAATAGCAGATACTTTAGAACCAAGAAGTTATACATCAAGAGAATTTATTTTTGAAATGGGGAAATATTTAAAGAAAAATTCAAAAAAGAAAGACTCTTTAATTGAAACAGCCTACGATAATAATGTTCCAATTTTTTGTCCAGCTTTCACAGACTCAAGCGCAGGTTTTGGTCTTGTAATGCATCAAGAAAAAAATCCTAAAAAACATATGACTATAGACTCAGTTAGAGAATTTAGAGAACTAACGGAAATTAAAATCAAATCAAAAGGTTCTGGTTTATTTATGATTGGTGGAGGAGTTCCTAAAAATTTTATTCAAGACACTGTAATTTGTGCTGAGCTTCTTGGTAAAAATGTAGATATGCATAAGTATGCTGTACAAATTACAGTTGCTGATAGTAGAGATGGTGCATGTAGTAGTTCTACTTTAAAAGAAGCAAGTTCTTGGGGTAAAGTGGATATCACTAAAGAACAAATGGTATTTGCTGAAGCGACAAGTGTATTACCATTAATAGCTAGCGATGCTTACCATAAAGGTGAGTGGAAAAATAGAGAACGAAAAAACTTCTCAAAAATATTTATATAAAATTGAAATATTTATCAAACAAACATGGTTTCTTGGGAATTGATAATACATTCAACTTCAAAGAAAAAGTTGTAGTCGTTCCATTTGGACTTGAAAAAACAGTTAGTTATGGGAGTGGAACAAAAAATGGACCAAAAGAAATTATCAAAGCTTCTCACCAAGTTGAACTTTATGATGAGGAACTAAATTGTGAACCTTACAAAAAAATAGGTATCAAGACATTAAAACCATTTAAAATAGATAAAAATATTAAAGTAGCATTAAATAAAATTTCTAAAATCAATAGTGAAATTTTAGATAAAAAACTATTTCCAATGACTTTTGGTGGTGAGCACTCAATCACACCAGGATGCATTGTTCCTTTTACAAAAAAATTTAAGAATATTTGTCTTTTACATTTTGATGCTCACGCGGATTTACGTCAAAGTTATAATGGTGAAAAATTTTCACATGCATCAGCGATAAGAAGATGTTTGGATTATAAAAATGTATCTTTAATTTCTTTTGGAATAAGAAATATATCAGAAAGTGAAATTCCATTTTTGAAAAAAAATTCAAATAGAATAAATATCTTCTGGGCAAAAGATAAAAAAAAATGGAATTTAAATAAATTTAAAAAATTAATAAAAAATAAGACTGTTTACTTAACGTTTGATGTGGACGGATTAGATTCAAGTATTATGCCAGCTACTGGAACGCCTGAACCAGGTGGATTATTGTGGGATGAAACATTAGAGATAATTAGAATTGCTGCAAAAAATTCAAATATAGTTGGAGCTGACATTAATGAACTTTCTCCAATTAAAGGATTTAATTCCTATAATTTTCTTGTTGCTAAATTAGCTTATAAAATTTTATCTTATAAATTTTGTATTAAGCTTTAATTGGTTTAAATATTTTTAATAACATTCTAAATGGTATTAACATTATTAATGCTACTAGTATTTTAACTCCTAAATCACCTAAAGATAAAGTTACCCAAGGAACTCCTGTTCCATAAAATGATATTGAGAAAAATAAAAAAGTATCAACAGTTGAACCAATTAATGATGACATTAGCGGAGCAACAAACCACTGTTTTTTTCTTAGACGATCAAATATTTGAATATCAAGCAATTGGGCTGTAAGGAAAGCGATTCCTGATCCAATTGCAATTCTTATAGATATTAAGTCTTCGAAGTTTGTTGAAAAAAATAGAGTAAAAATAATCCCTATAAAAAAACCAAAATAAACTATTTTTCTTGCGATTATTTTTCCATAAGATCTATTTGCTAAATCGGTTATCAAAAAAGCTACAGGATAACTAAAAGCTCCATAAGTAAGAATTTCATTTAATCCATAATAATTTATTGGGAATTGAACAAGATAGTTTGAGGATAAAACAACAATACCCATCATTAAAGATAGGCTTATAAAAAATTTATTCATTAAGCAGATTTAGCTACTGGCTTTTTTTTATATGGTGATTTTAATAAAATAACTTTTTTAAGTTTTTTTAGTCTTGGAGATATATTTTTATTTTTTACAGTTTTTAAGAACTCGTCAAAACTTCCTTTTTTATCAACTGATCTTACTCCTGAATTGCTAACTGTTAGTTTCAAACTTCTTCCAGCAAGCTCACTAGTAAATTTTACTTTTTTTAAATTAGGTAAAAATCTTCTTTTAGTCTTATTGTTAGCATGACTAACATTATGACCTTTCATAGGAATTTTACCAGTTAATTCGCATTTTTTTGACATAATTTCATTGCCTATATAAGGGGAGATATTAAAGGCGTCAAGTTTATTAAAATTAAGAAAGAGTTTTATTTCCAACGATTTCTGAAATATTTTTCACTCCATCACTTAGAAGTAATTCTTTAAGGTCTTTTTTAATGTTTGCAGCAATGTTGGGTCCTTGAAATACCATCCCGGTATATAACTGAACATAATCTGCTCCTGACAAAAATTTATCATGTGCAGACTTTCCTGAGTCAATACCTCCTACCCCAATTATTTTAATTCTACCATTTAACAATTTAAAGAATTGATTAATAAGTAAATTTGATTTTTGCTCAATTGGTTTTCCTGACAAGCCTCCTTTTTGGTGTCGTTGGATATTTTTTAAATCATCTCTAGTGCTTTCTGATGTGTTAGAAATAATTATTGCAGATATTTCATTTTCTAAAAGGATCTCGGATATTAATTCAATTTGCTTTAGATCAATATCTGGAGAAATTTTAACTACAATTGGAATATTAGTTTTCAGTTCATTTTTCTTATCTTTAATTGATTTTAATAATTCTTTTAATTTATTTTCATCATGAAAATTTCTTAAATTTTCAGTATTTGGAGAAGAAATATTAATTGTAATATAATCAGCAACTTCATAAAATTTTTCTAGTCCAATTAAATAATCATTCAATCGATTATCAGAATCTTTATTGGGTCCAACATTTACTCCTAGTATTCCAATTTTTTTATTTGATTTTATTCTTTTTAAAATAGTTTCAGATCCTTGATTATTGAAGCCCAATCTATTAATTAATGCTTGATCTTCTACTAACCTAAATACTCTCGGCTTTTCATTACCATATTGTTTCAAAGGAGTAACAGTTCCAACTTCAACAAAACCAAATCCCAATTTAAACAAAGGATTATAAACTTCTGCATTTTTGTCAAAACCAGCTGCTATTCCTATTGGATTGCTTAATTCTTTCCCAAATATTTGGGTTTTAAAAATCGGATCATTTTTATTTTCATCAAATACGTTTGATACTAAATTAAATTTTAAAGATTGAATTGCTAAAGTATGGGCTTTTTCTGGATCTAATTTGAAAATTAAAGATCTTAAATTTGAATACATTATTTGAGTTTACTCATTATAAGGTCTTTTGTTTCATTAACACCAAAAAAACTTATAAAAAATCCCATTCTTGGTCCATTTTCATCGCCAAAAACTACTTCGTAAATAAGTTTAAACCAATCCCTTAAATTTTCAGCATAACCATTTTCTTTTCCAGTTGAATAAATCAAAGTTTGAATTTCCTCTGGTGGCATTTGATCATTACATTTTTCTAAAGTTTTAATTAAAGCTTCAAGAGCTTTTTTTTCACTTTCAGAAGGAGTTTTGTATTTTTTTTGAGACTTAATTACATCATTAAAATATTTAATTGCGTAGCTTACTAATCCATTAAAAATAGGAAAATTAGTTTCTTGGATATTAGATTTATATTTCTTTACAAATTTCCATAACAAATCTTTACTATCTGCATTACTTGTTTCTACTAAATTCAATAACATTGAAAAACTCATAATCATATCTTCTTTTGGAACACTTCCATTGTGTACATGCCAAACTGGATTCATTACTAATTGTTGCTCAGTCTGCTTTTTAGATTTTTCAATGTTGTCTAAATATTCATCTACTGCTTTTGGAACTATTTCTTTATAAAGTTTTTTCGCTCTTTTTGGATTTTGATACATATATAAAGATAAACTTTCTGGCGAAGCATACTTCAACCATTGATCAATGGTTATTCCATTGCCTTTAGATTTTGAAATTTTCTCACCCTTTTCATCTAGAAAAAGCTCATATGCAAATCCTGATGGACTCTTTTTACCCAATAAATTAATAATTTTTGTAGATAAAATTGCACTTTCAATCAAATCCTTGCCATACATTTCAAAATCAATATCTAAAGCAAACCATCTCATTGCCCAATCTACTTTCCACTGTAATTTACAATTACCGTCTAAAATACTACTCTCTAATTTTTTACCTTGATTATCGAATATTATTTTTGAATTAGATTGATTAATTTCTATAACAGGTATCTCCAAAACATGACCAGTGTCAGGGCATACAGGTAAAAAAGGACTGTATGTTTTTTGTCTTTCTTTTCCAAGTGTGGGTAAAATTATATTCATTATTCCTTCATAATTTTCTAAAATGATTTTCAAAGTAGAATTAAAAAATCCTGACTTGTACAAAGATGTGGAACTTTTAAAATTATATTTAAAATTAAAACTGTTTAAAAAATCCTTCAACATTTCATTATTATGTTCTCCAAAACTATTAAATTTTTGAAAAGGATCAGGTACTTGTGTTAAAGGTTTGTGTAGATTTTGTTGCAACAATTCTTGATTAGGAACATTATCTGGGACTTTTCTCAAGCCATCCATGTCATCTGAAAAAGTAATAATTTCTGTTGGTAAATCTGTGAGTTGATTAAGTGCGTTAACCATCATTGAAGTTCGCGCAACCTCTCCAAAAGTTCCTATATGAGGCAATCCACTTGGACCATATCCAGTTTGGAGAGTAATCTTACCTTTTTTTTCTATAAAAGCTTTTCTTTCTCGAAGCATTTTTTTAGCTTCAACAAAAGGCCAAGCACTTGTCTTTTCTAGGACATCTTTTTTAATCATGAATTGCTCTTTTTAACCTTAAACTAGTGATTATATTAATTCTTATAGAGTTGAAATTTATTTACCATAAAATATTGTTCTTTCAAAATGTCTAATTACAAAACTGTTTTTTTTACACTAGGAATTCTACAAATAATATTGGGTGTATCAATGTTCATCCCAATTATAGTGCAATTCTTTTACTCAGAAATAGACTCATCTTTCTTTGGTTCATCTATTGTAACAATAATCTTTGGAACTTTATTTTTTTTATCTAATTTAGATCATGATAAAAAACTTAATCTACAACAAGCCTTCTTATTAACTGCCCTATCTTGGATTAGTATTGCAATTTTTGGATCTTTACCGTTTGTATTCTCTAGTATTGAACTTTCAATTACAGACTCTTTTTTTGAGAGCATGTCAGGAATTACTACAACTGGATCTACAATCATCTCAGATTTAGAGAACGCACCAAAGGGTCTTCTTTTATGGAGAGCCATTTTGCAATGGTTAGGTGGAATCGGGATTATTGTAATGGCGATTACTTTAATGCCAATAATGAATGTTGGAGGCATGCAACTATTTAAAATTTCGAGTAATGACTCTTCAGAAAAAATACTCCCAAAGTCTAAAGAAATAGCACTTAGATTAATTTACATTTACTCAGGATTAACAGGGCTTTGTGCAATCACTTATTGGATATTTGGTATGGGTAAATTTGATAGTTTAACCCACTCAATGACTACAATCGCTACTGGAGGTTTCTCCAACTACAACGAATCTATTGGTTACTTTAATAGTTTGCCAATCGAAGTTTCATCAATGTTTTTTATTATATTAGGAAGTATTCCTTTTATTGCTTACATTAAATTTATAAGTGGAAACAAAAAAATTTTTTTAAATGATATTCAAATCAAAACCTTTTTAAAAATAATAATATTCACTGTAATTATTTTATCTGTTTACTTATTATTTTCTAACAATGAAAACTTTAGTTTGAGATCAATATTTTTTAATACTATATCAATCTTAAGTGGTACAGGTTATGTAAATGCAGAATTTGATAGCTGGGGCAGTTTTCCTATAACCTTGTTTCTTGCGCTAATGTTTATAGGTGGATGTGCAGGATCTACAGCTTGTGGTGTAAAAATATTTAGAATTCAAATTCTTTATCTATTTATTATAAACCAATTAAAAAAAATAATTTATCCTAAAGGAGTTTTTGTAATTAAGTATGATCAAAGTGCAGTTGATGAAAAGTTTATAGCTTCAATTATTTCATTTATTTACTTTTATATTGTAATATTTTTTATTCTTACTGCGTTGTTATCATTAACTGGCTTAGATTTTATCACTGCTATCTCAGGAGCCGCTACGTCTATTTCAAATGTTGGACCTGGTCTTGGTCCAATAATTGGCCCTAATGGAGATTTTTCTTCATTACCGGACCTTTCTAAATGGATTTTAACAGTTGGTATGATTTTAGGTAGACTTGAGCTCTTTGCAATATTAGTATTGTTTTTACCATCATTTTGGAAAAACTAATTATGTCTGAAATAAAAAAAACATCCTGGTTAGAATCCATTTCAGTTTACAAAGATATTCGAATGCTAAGGATTTTATTACTTGGTGCAATCAGTGGATTTCCATGGGTTTTAATTGCTAGTAGTTTAAGTCTTTGGTTAAAAGAAGAAGGATTAAGTAGATCTACTATTGGTTGGGCTGGACTTATTTTTGGAGTTTATGCTTTTAATTATCTTTGGGCACCAATTATAGATAGAATTCAAATTCCTTTACTAACAAAAAAATTAGGTCACCGAAGAGGATGGATCGTTTTAATGCAATTAGTAATTCTATTAAGTTTACTAGTTTGGAGCATTATAAATCCAACGGAAAATTTAGCATTGATAATTACAGTTGGATTAATCATTGCTATATCATCAGCTACTCAAGATATAACTGTAGATGCATTAAGAATTGAACAAATTAATGAAAATGAAGGAAAATCAATGGCAGCAGGGGCTGCTATGGCTGTAGTTGGTTGGTGGACAGGCTACAAATTAGGTGGTGTAGTTGCTTTATTTACTGCAGAATTCTTTGAAAATCTTGGTATCCAAGATTATTGGCAAGCAACGTTTTTAATATTGGGTGTTGTAATTATTTTAATGAATATTGCCCTAATGTTTGTTCATGAACCAATAGAAACTGACAGACAATTAAAACAAAGGGAAACTGACAATCTAATTAAAGGTAAACTTGGATCTAGCAATATTATCACAACTTTTGTTGCATATATAACTGGAACAATTGGTGGGCCCATTATCAGCTTTTTTAAAAAAAATGGTTTTGCCATAGCTACAGGAATTTTAGGATTTGTATTTTTATTTAAAATTGGAGAAGCATTCATGGGGAGGATGTCTATTGTCTTTTATAAAGAAATAGGATTTTCAAAAGGACAAATAGCAATCTACTCAAAAGGTTTGGGTTGGATTACAACTGTCGTATTTACTTTAATTGGTGGCATAATGGCCATGAGGGCTGGAACTATAAAAACCATGTTCTTCGCGGGAGGATTAATGGCAATTACAAATCTATTATTTGCCGTCTTAGCATGGACTGGTAAATCTGAATTATTATTTGCAATAGCAGTTATCGCTGACGATATTACTGCTGCTTTTGCAACTGTTGCATTTGTAGCATTTATATCTTTGCTGGTTGATCGAACATATACAGCAACACAATACGCATTACTTGCTTCCATAGGAACTGCTGGAAGAACAACTTTAGCATCATCATCAGGAGCTTTGGTAGATTGGTTAAACGGAGATTGGGGAACATTCTTTGTCTTAACAACTATTATGGTTATTCCTTCACTAATATGCCTTTGGATGATTAAAAATAAAGTTAAGATTGGTGCAAAATAGATTTTATTTCAAAGGTAGTTTTTCCAATATTTACAAAAAATCTTCTAAATTTTCAGAAGTAACTTCACAAATATTATATGGAGAAAAATTTAAAATTTTATCTAAAAATAAAAGTTGGATAAAAATAAAATCTGATTTTGATAATTATACTGGATACATTCAAAATAAAAATTATTCAAAAGAATTTAAGGCTAATTATAAAGTAAGTAGCTTAAAAGCAAGCATTTACAGAAAACCAAACTTAAAAACTAATATTTTTCTATCTCTTGGCTCAAAGTTGTCAGTTAAAGAAACTTACAAAAATTATGCCAGAATTGATAAAAATAATTGGGTTAAAAAAAAAGATATAAAAAAAATAAATTACAAAGAAAAAAACTTCACTAAAATATTTAAAAAATTTTTGAATATAAAATATATCTGGGGTGGAAAAAGTTACAGAGGAATAGATTGTTCAGCTTTATTACAAATATTTTACTATTACAATAACAGATTTTTTCCTCGTGATACTAAGGATCAAATTAAATATTTAAAAGGAAACTTAAAAAGAAAATATCAAAAGGGAAATATTATTTTTTGGAAAGGGCATGTAGCAATGTGTATAAATTCTAAACAATTGATACATGCATATGGACCTGAAAAAAAAGTATTGATTATGCCTATACTTAAGACAATTAAAAGAATTGAAAATACAGCAAAACTTAAAGTTAAAAAAATAGCTAAAATTAAAATTTAACTTCTTCCAAAATCTGGCTTATTAATATCTTGTTTGAGTTTAATTATTTTTGATCTGACTTTTTTAGTTTGAATAAGCTTGTTAATAATCGATTTATTATTTTTTGAATTAATATCAGATTTAAATGATTTCAAATTTTTAATAAATAAATCAATAGCATTTGAAATATTTTTATTGTTGTTGAAAAAAATATCTCGCCACATAATTTCATTGGAAGCTGCTATTCTTGAAAAATCTCTTAGTCCTCCTGCGCTAAATTTAATTAAATCATAGCTTTGTTTTTTCTCAAAATCTTGAGCTGACTTAACCAAATTATATGCAATTAAGTGAGGTAAATGACTAGTTATTGAAAAAATTTTATCATGTTTTTCCGGTGACATGATTGTTACTTTTGATCCAATTTTCTCCCAAAATTTTTTCAGGAAATTCAAATTTTTTTTAATTGTATTTTTTTCTTTAACTAGAATACACCATCTACCCTCGAACATATTGCTCTTTCCGTGCTGTGGTCCACTTACTTCAGAACCAGCAATTGGATGACTGGAAGTCCAAGCAATTCCTTTTTTCAAATATTTTTTTATTATTTTTGATGATTCAATTTTTGATGAGCCAACATCAGTAATTAATGTGTTGGGTACAACATAATTATTGATTTTTGTAATTATATTTTTGTATTCGCTCATTGGTGTGCAAAAAATAATAAAATTAGATTTTGTTACAGCCTCTTTTAATGAACTTACTACTTTTCCAGGTAGTTTGAGTTTTTTGAGTGTAGATATATTTTTTTTTGACTTTTCGTAAATAAATATTTTATTTGCCAATTTATTTTTATGTATAGATCTTAAAACTGAAGATCCAAGTAAACCACACCCTATAATTAAAATATTTTTCATTTAATCAAAAATTTTTCTAACTGCATTCATAAGTATTAAATTTTCTCTAGAAGAGCCAATAGTTAATCTCAATTTGTTTTTAATATGATAACCATCTTCAGTAGATCTAAGTATAATTCCTTTGTATTTTAATTTTTGGTATAAAAAATTTGCTGAATATTTACACTCATCAAAATTTAATAGTAAAAAATTTGCTGATACAGCATTTGAAAAAATATTATATTTTTCAAGAAATTTTTTTAATCTATTTGCATAATTTAAATTATGTTTAATGGACTTTTGAATGAATTGCTTATCCTTCAAAGACTCTGCAGCCGCAACTTGGGCCAAGCCATTTACATTGAAAGGTGGTTTAATAATATTCAACGCTCTAATTATTTGTTTCGATCCATATCCCCAGCCAATTCTTAATGAGGCTAAACCAAACATTTTAGAAAATGTTCTCAATATAAATACGTTATCTTTATTTTTAAATAATTCTAAACCAGAGCTGTAATCATCATTTTTCATATATTCTGAGTACGCATCATCAATTACTAATAATATATTTTTATTTAACTTTCTTCTAAGTTCTAATATTTCTTTTTTAGTTAAATATGTTCCTGTTGGATTATTTGGATTTGCAATAAAAACTATTTTGGTTTTCTTAGATACTTTTTTCAATATTTCTTCAATTGAAACTTTGAATTTATTTTCTTTTGCAAACACGACTTTTGCACCAACTATTTTTGCATAAATCCTGTACATTAAAAAACTATATTGAGGAACAATCACTTCATCTTTTGGATTTAGATACAATTGACATAACATTTGAATTACTTCGTCGGAACCTGCTCCACATATTATTTTATCAAAATTGCATTTATAAGCCTTGGATATTGCCATTTTAAGATTTGTAGATTTTCCATCTGGATATTTATCTAATAATAAATTTTTTTTAGATATTGCTTTTTTTGCTAACGGGCTCATCCCTAGAGCAGACTCGTTAGCTGACAATTTAATGACCTTTTTAATTTTGTTAATTTTAGATTTGCCAGGCTTATAAGCTTCTATATTAAATTTTTTAAATTTAGGTGTGCTCATTTTTTTTATTTTTATGAGCTCTTTATAGATAAAAAAACAAATATTTATAGAGAATATGATCTTATTTTAAAAAATTGACATAAATTACAAGTTCTTGTACAAAATTTATGCGCTGATTTAACTGAATTGCGAGCGCTTAAAAAAAACCGCTAAAATAGTTTTTTTTCTCACAATTCATCTAAAGGCTTTAAAATGAATACAGAAAAAAATATTAAGACATTAGTTGTAAAAAAACCTCTTAAATTAGATTGTGGTAAAACTATAAACAATTTTCCAGTTGCATTCGAAACTTATGGGTCTTTAAATGAAAATAAAGACAATGCTATATTAGTATTTCATGCACTAACTGGAGATCAATTTGTAACTGGTTTAAACCCTATTACTAAAAAAGATGGTTGGTGGAGTTTTGCTGTAGGCCCAGACAAAGCAATAGATACCAATAAATATTTTGTTATTTGTTCAAATGTAATTGGTGGATGTATGGGATCTTATGGACCAAGCCATAAAGATCCTGAAACACAAAAAACTTTTGGCACTGATTTTCCAGTTATTACAATTAATGACATGGTAAATGCTCAATATAATTTACTTGAACACTTTGGAATTAATAAACTATTTGCAATTACTGGAGGTTCTATGGGAGGCATGCAAGTTCTTCAGTTTATCACAAACTTTCCTGATAAAGCTAAAACTGTTATACCCATTGCTACAACTTCAAGTCATTCAGCACAAAATATTGCTTTTAATGAACTAGGGAGACAGGCAATCACTGCTGACAGCAATTGGAAAGATGGAAATTATGAAGCTAATAATGCAAACCCAGGCAAAGGGCTTGCTGTTGCGAGAATGGCAGCTCATATAACTTATCTCTCAAAAAAAGGTTTGCAGGAAAAGTTTGGAAGAAAATTGCAAGAAAGAGAAGATTTGAAATTTGGTTTTGATGCAGATTTTCAAATTGAGAGTTATTTGAGATACCAAGGATCTGTATTTGTAGATAGATTTGATGCAAACAGCTATCTCTACATAACCAGAGCTATGGATTATTTTGATTTAGTTAAACAATTTAATGGGAATTTGTCTGATGCATTTAAAAATACAAAAGCTAAATTTTTTGTAATTTCTTTTACTTCTGATTGGCTTTATCCAACCCAAGAAAATAAAGATATTGTTATAGCTTTAAATTCTATTGGAGCAGACGTTGGTTTTGTAGAGATCGTATCTGATAAAGGTCACGACTCTTTTTTATTAGATGTGCCTGATTTTTTAAACGCACTAAAAAATTTCTTAGACAAATCTTATATAGAATTAGAAAATGAAAAATGAATTTAAAATAATATCAGATTTAATTGAAGATAACAAAAAAGTTCTAGATGTAGGTTGTGCAGATGGAACTTTGATGCAATTTTTAAAAGAAAATAAAAATATAAATGTTAGAGGACTAGAAATATCTAAAGACAAAGTACAAGAATGTATTGCAAAAGGATTAACTGTAATAGAAGGTAATGCAGAAAAAGACTTAAAACAATTTCCTGATAAATCATTTGATTATGTTGTGTTGAGTCAAACACTCCAGGCATTTTTAAGCCCTGAACTTGTTTTAGATGAACTTTTAAGAGTTGGAAAAAAAGCAATTGTAACGATACCAAATTTTGGTAATTGGAAAGTTAGATTACATCTATTATTTAAGGGCACAATGCCAATAACAAAATCATTACCAGAACAATGGCACAACACCCCTAATTTGCATATGTGTACAATTAAAGATTTTGTAAATTTTATAAAATCTAAAGAAATCAAAATGATAAAAACTTTAGCGTTAAATAATAATAATGTTTCAAATATATCAAATAATAATTTAGGAACTAAAAATTTATTTGCTGATCTTGGAATATTTTTAATAGAAAAATAAATGAAAGTAGAAATTATACCCTGCCTACAAGATAATTATAGTTATTTAATTATTGATGAAGATAAACTCGAAGCTTGTGTTGTTGATCCAAGTGAAGCTAAACCGATAATTGATTACTTAAGTGGTAAAAATATTAATTTAAAATATATTTTAAATACTCATCATCATTATGATCATATTGGAGGTAACACTGAATTAAAAAAAAAATTTGGATCTATTGTTTTGGGATTTAATGGAGATGCAAAACGAATACCAGAGATTGATATCTTATTAAAAGATAATGAAATTTGGAATAGTGAAAATTTTAAAGCTAAAATTATTCATATCCCAGGACATACTTTGGGACATATTTGTTTTTATTTTTTTGACGAAAACTTACTATTCACTGGAGATACACTCTTTTCACTTGGGTGTGGTAGAATTTTTGAGGGTACATATGAACAAATGTATGACTCTTTAAATAAATTAAAATCCTTACCCAAAGAAACAAAAATCTATTGTGGTCATGAATATACTCTAAACAATTCAAAATTCTGCTTGGAACATGACTCTGAAAATTCTTCTTTATTAAAGAAAATAGAATTTATAAAAAAACAAAGAAATAATAATTTGCCTACTATTCCATCAACCTTACAAGATGAAATTGATTGTAATATTTTTTTAAGAGCAAATGACTTAAAAACCTTTTCAAAATTAAGGGATTTAAAGGATAATTTCTAACTAATTCAGCTTGACTATAGGCTTCCGGTAACTATATTGCGGTAACTTAAATTTAAAATTCATACTATGTCATACGCAGTAATAAAAACAGGTGGTAAACAGTACAAAGTTAAATCGGGTGAAATATTAAAAATCGAAAAACTACCAGATTCAAAACCTGAAACTAAGATAGAATTTAATGAAATCCTAGCATACGGAGATGATAAAAATATTGAAGTTGGAACTCCTAATATTGACGGTGCTAAGGTAGAGGCTGATTTAATTAAAAATAGTAAAAATAGAACAATTCTAATTTTCAAAAAAAGACGAAGACAAAATTCAAGAAGAAAAAATGGACATAGACAACAATTTTCTTTGATAAGAATTAACAAAATTTTTTCAAAAGATGGCAAAGTATTATCTGAAGCTGAAAAAATTAAACCAGTTTCCAAAAAAGAGGAAGTTAAAGAAGCTGCAAGTAAATAATTATTAGGTAAATTATGGCAACGAAAAAAGCAGGTGGATCATCGAGAAACGGACGAGATAGTGCCGGTCGAAGACTTGGTGTTAAAAAATACGGTGGAGAAACTGTAATACCTGGAAATATAATTGTTAGACAAAGGGGAACAAAAATTTTTCCTGGCGAAAATGTTGGAATGGGAAAAGATCATTCAATTTTTTCTGTTATTAAAGGTAAAGTTGTATTCAAAAAGTCTAAATTAGATAGAACTTACGTTTCAGTAAAACCCAATTAATAGTACAACCAAGAAAATGTTGTATTATGAAATTTCTCGATCAAGTTAAAATTTATATTAAAGCTGGAAACGGTGGTGATGGTTCGCCAAGTTTTAGAAGAGAAAAATATGTTGAGTTCGGAGGACCTGACGGAGGTGATGGAGGCAGAGGTGGTTCTATCATTTTAAAATCAGAAGAAAACTTAAACACTTTAATTGATTACAGATATCAACAACATCATAAAGCTAAACGTGGAGAAAATGGTTCTGGTCAAAATCGTACAGGCAAAAGTGGTGGGGATTTAATTTTAAAAGTTCCTCTTGGAACTCAAGTATTTGAAGAAGATAACAAAACTCTATTATTTGACTTTAACAAGAAAGGAGAGGAGTATATTGCAGCTAATGGTGGCAAAGGGGGTTTAGGAAATACTAGGTTTAAAAGCTCCACAAACAGAGCTCCAAGAAAGTTTACAAAAGGAACTTTAGGAGAAGAGTTTACAATTTGGTTACAACTTAAAACGATAGCTGATATTGGAATTATCGGATTACCTAACGCAGGAAAATCAAGTTTGTTGGCAGCACTTACTAACGCAAATCCAAAAATTGCTAATTATAAATTTACAACACTCAATCCTAACTTAGGTGTTGCTAGCTATGATGATAAAGAAATTACAATAGCTGATATACCGGGACTAGTAGAGGGTGCCCACGAAGGTGTTGGACTTGGTATACAATTTTTAAAACATATAGAAAGATGTAAATCTTTATTACACTTAATTGATATTACTAATCTCGATCTAAAGGAGTCTTATGATCAGGTTAAAAATGAGCTTAAAAATTACAGCTCTAAAATGCTTGATAAGAAAGAATTAATTGTGTTTAACAAAATTGATTTGATTGACGAAGATACAGCTAAAGATGTAATTGATGATTTCTCTAAAGATAAAAATTGTGAGATAATGACTATGACAACTTTAAATAAAGAATCTGTTTCAAAAATTAAGGCAAAATTATTATCCTATGTATCTTAAAAACTCGAAAATTATTGTTATTAAAATTGGTTCATCTTTATTAGTTGATCAAAATAAAGAAATTAGAAAAAAATGGCTTTCAAGCTTTGCTAAGGACATTAAAAAACTAAGAGATAAAAAATCAAAAAATCGTCATCGTTAGTTCAGGTGCTATAGCTCTTGGATGTAAAAAAATGAATTTTAACAAAAAAAATATCAAGTTAGACAAAAGTCAAGCAATTGCCTCTATTGGCCAAATTGAACTAATGAATTTATTCTCTCAGACTTTTTCAAAGTACAAATTAAATATCTCACAAATTTTGTTAACTCTAGAAGATACAGAGGAGCGAAGAAGATCATTAAACGCTAAAAGAACATTTGAAAATTTATTTGAACTTGGATTCATCCCAGTTGTTAATGAGAATGACACAATTGCAACAACTGAGATAAAATATGGAGATAATGATAGATTGGCTTCTAGAGTAACTCAAATTACAAACGCTGATACATTAATTTTACTTTCAGATGTAGATGGTCTTTTCACAAAAAATCCAAAAATAAATAAAGACGCCAAACTGATAAAAATAGTAAATGATATTAATAAAGATTTAAAAGAAATTAATATCAAAGGAATTAATGAATATGGAAGTGGAGGAATGCAAACTAAAATTGAAGCTGCTAAAATTTGTCAGCTAGCTGGCAGTAGTATGATTATTGCAAACGGACTATATTCAAATCCCATTTCAAAAATTATTGAAAAAAATAATTGTACATGGTTCAGCCCAAAGGTCTCAAAACTTCATGCTAGAAAAAAGTGGATAATAAGCTCAATTGCGCCTAAAGGAAATGTTGTAATTGATGATGGAGCCAAAAAAGCTTTAAAGCTTGGAAAAAGTTTACTAGCTGCAGGTATAAAAAATGTATCAGGAAAATTTAACAAAGGTGATCACATAAAAGTATTAGATAAAAAAAATAATGAATGTGCTAGGGGTTTAAGTTCTTTTACTTCTGATGAAGTAAAAAAAATTATGGGGCATCATTCAAATGAAATTCAAAAATTACTTGGATATGTTGCAAAATCTGAAGTTATTCATAAAGATGATATGGTAGAAGTATAAATGAATAATTATATGTATTTAATCGGTAAAAGAGCAAGAAGAGCCAGTCAATATAAAATAGACACAAGAATTAAAAATAATGTTTTAGCCTCCTATGCTAAAATGCTTGACGAAAATAAAGGTTTAATAATTAAAGAAAATACTAAAGATATTAATTATGCAAAAAAAATAGGATTAAAAGAAAATTTAATTAATAGACTTCATTTAAATGAGAAAAAAATAAACGACATCAAAAGTTCTATTATTAGTATTATTAGATTTAAAGATCCTATTGATCATGTTCTAGAAAAGTGGAGAAGACCTAATGGATTAAATATTAGCAGAGTATCAATTCCAATAGGAGTGATTGGAGTAATTTATGAAAGTAGACCAAATGTAACATCAGATGTTGCGAGTTTATGTTTCAAATCAGGTAATGCAGTAATCTTAAGAGGAGGTTCTGAAGCAATCAATTCAAATAGAGTTTTGTCAAAACTATTTAGAAAAGCGCTCAAAAAAAATAAAGTAGATGAAAACTTTATACAATTTATAGATTCTAAAAACAGAAAGATGGTTGATGTAATGCTTTCAAAAATGAAAGAATATATTGATGTTATAATTCCACGTGGTGGAAAAAATCTTGTAAGAAAAGTTCAAGAGCTTTCTAAGGTTCCTATTATTGGTCATCTTGAGGGTATTTGTCATACATATGTGGACAAAGACGCTGAACTAAAGATGGCAAATAAAGTTGTTTCTAACGCAAAATTAAGGAACACCAGTATATGTGGTGCAACTGAGACTATTATTATGCATAAGAATATTGTCAAAAAATTTAGCAATACAATCCTGGGTAATTTAGAAAAAAATGGTTGTAAAATTTATGGAGAAAAGATTTTGTCTAAATTTTACAAAGGTAAAATTTTTAAAGCTACTGAAAAGGATTGGTCTACAGAATATTTAAGCTCTGTAATTTCGGTTAAAATAGTAAACAACCTCAATGAAGCTATAAGTCATATTAACAAGTATGGAACAATGCATACAGACTCAATAATTACAAAAAACAAAAAAACAGCAAATCAATTTCTAAAAGAAGTCAAAAGCTCTATTGCAATGCATAACACTTCAACTCAATTTGCAGATGGAGGTGAATTTGGATTCGGAGGAGAAGTTGGAATTTCTACCAATGTACTGCCACCAAGAGGGCCTGTGGGACTTAATCAACTTGTTTCATATAAATATCAAATTACAAGTAACGGCAAAATAAGAAATTAATTTGAAATTAAATAAGACAAAAATAGGAATTTTAGGAGGATCATTTGATCCTGCTCACAAAGGTCATCTGGCTATTTCAAAAGAAGCAAAAAAAAGATTTGAGCTTAAAAACATTATTTGGGCAATCACAAAAAAAAATCCTTTTAAAAATCAAAGCAAAACCTCGGTTACTGAAAGAATAAAATTCTGTAAAAAAATTATTGGTAAGAGTTCATTTATAAAAGTGAGATTTTATGAAAATAAAATTAAATCAAATAAAACAATCGATTTAATTAATCATTTAAAAAAAAATAAAAATATTGAAATCTATTTTTTAATGGGAGCTGATAACTTAATAAATTTTCACAAGTGGCATAGATCAAAATCTATTTCACAAAAGTGTAATATTTTGGTTTTCGATAGACATGGCTATAAAAAAAACTCATTAAAATCAAAGACATTTAAAGCTCTAGGTAAAAGTACCCTCAAATTTATAGAGTTTAATAAAGTCAACATTTCATCTTCTCAATTAAGAAAAATTTGATAGTCTAAATTTAATTAATGGATAAAATTTCAGATCTCAAAGAAATTGTAATCACCACATTAGATCTTAACAAAGCTGAAGACATAGTAACTATTGATCTAAAAGATAAAAGTTCTATGGCAGATTATATGATAATAGCAAGCGGTACATCATCTAGACATATACAGTCTTTATCTGAGCAAGTATTAGAAAAGCTTAAAGATAATGGAATTAAAGACTCTAAAATAGAAGGTAAACAAAGTGGCGAATGGAAATTGGTAGACGGTATAGATCTAATCGTTCATATTTTTCACCCAGAGAAAAGAAAATTTTATGAATTAGAAAAAATCTGGTCAGAGTTTATTCCCAAAGAAAAAGTAATGATATGAAAATAATTAAATATTATTCATTTATTTTTTTATTATTTTTTTATTTAAGTTCAGCAAACTCATCTGAAGTAGATATTTATAAAAAGATAGATTTATTTGGTGAGGTTTTAGAAAAAATAAACAGAGAGTATATTGATGAGATCAACCAATCTGAAAGCATGGACTCTGCTATCAATGGTTTACTTCAATCTTTAGACCCTTATTCTTCTTATATGTCTCCTGAAATTTTAGAGGAAATGCAAACAGAAACTAGCGGTGAATTTGGTGGCCTTGGAATTGAGGTAAGTATGGAAGCAGGAGTTGTTAAAGTTATTTCACCTATTGACGACACACCAGCTTCAAAAGCTGGATTAAAAGCTGGTGATTATATTGTGAAAATTAATGATACACAAGTTCAAGGGAAATCTCTGAGTGAAGCTGTTGATTTAATGCGAGGCCCAGTAGGTTCAAGTATAGAATTAACAGTTAGACGTAGAGGAGAAAAAAAAGCATTAACATTTAATATCACTAGAGAAATAATTGAAATTCAATCAGTTAAGTCAGAGTTATTAGAAGAAAATATTGGCTATATTAGATTAACTTCATTTAATGAAAACAGTAGTGATCAAATAGAAAAACAAATAAAGAAATTAAAAAAAAATAAAAATCTTAATTCGTTTATTTTGGATTTAAGAAATAATCCAGGTGGATTGCTAAACCAGGCAATAAGAATATCTGATTTCTTTTTAGAAAATGGTGAAATTGTCTCCACTAAAAGTAGAAAAAAATCTGATAATAGAAAATGGTTTGCAAAAAAAGGAGACATAACTGACGGAAAAACATTATTAGTACTAATAAATTATGGATCAGCTTCAGCATCAGAAATTGTTGCAGGAGCTTTAAAAGACCACAAAAGAGCAATTGTTGTAGGTGAAAATAGTTATGGAAAAGGTTCAGTTCAATCTATTATTCCTCTTAAAAATAGAGGTGCAATACGTTTAACTGTTGCGAAATATTATCTTCCATCTGGAAAATCTATATCTGAGGTTGGTGTACGTCCAGACATAGAAGTGAATGAAGAAGGTGATAACTTTAAAATAAGAACCGAAACAGATAATCAGCTAAATTACGCAATTAAATTACTTAACGGATAAAATGAAAAAAGATTTAAGTAATCTTCCACTAAGAAGTGGTGTTGGAATTGTTGTATTAAATAAAGAGAACAAAGTATTTGTTGCCAAAAGAATAGATAACCCCAAAAATTTTTGGCAAATGCCTCAAGGCGGTGTAGATGAGGGTGAGGATTTTTTAAAAGCTGCTTACAGAGAACTTGAGGAAGAAACTAGTATTAAAAATGTTAAATTAATAAAAGAGTTAGATGGGACTATAACCTATGAACTTCCAGATAGATTGCTTGGTTTGATCTGGAAAGGAAAGTACAGAGGTCAAAAGCAAAAATGGTTTTTAATGAGATTTGTTGGAATGGATAATGAAATAAACATCAAAACCAAACACCCTGAATTTTTAGAATGGAAATGGGTAGAGCTAGATAAAATTACAGACTTGGTAGTTGATTTCAAACTACACGTTTACAAAGAAGTTAAAGATAAAGTAAAAAAAATTCTTAATTAAGAGTTTTTAAAACTTCAATTTTTTGATCTACTAAATATTTAGCTTGATCATTAATATCTGATTTTCCTGCCTCTTCTTCAGCTTTTTTCAGTAAATCCTGTTGAATAGATTTATCCATATCGGATAAATTATAAATTGAGCTAGTTAGAATAGATAAATTATTATTTTTAAACTCTACTATACCATCCTCAACATAATAATTTTCATCACCAGATTTTGAGCTTACTTTGATGATACCTGGTTTTAAAAATGAGATAATTGAAATGTGATCTTTTAATATCCCCATTTCTCCCTCAAATGCAGGTACTACTACCTCTGACACATCTTCTTTCACTAAAAAAGATTTTTCAGGATTTACTATCTCAATTTTAAACTCCTCACTCATTAGGCCGCAGCTTCTTTTTCCATTTTTTCAGCTTTTTCAATAGCTTCTTCAATTGTACCTACCATGTAGAAAGCTGCTTCTGGCAAGTGATCATATTCACCTTTGCAGATTGCATCAAATCCTTTGATTGTAGATTCAAGATCAACCAATTTTCCTGGTGAACCTGTAAATACTTCCGCAACAAAAAACGGTTGAGATAAAAATCTTTGAATTTTTCTTGCTCTTGCTACAACTAATTTATCTTCCTCAGATAGTTCATCCATCCCAAGAATAGCAATAATATCTTGAAGAGATTTGTAAGACTGTAAAATCCTTTGAACATCTCTTGCAACTCTATAATGTTCGTCACCTACCACTCTTGGATCCAAAATTCTTGAAGTAGAATCTAATGGGTCTACCGCAGGATAAATACCAATTTCTGCTATTTGTCTTGAAAGTACCGTAGTAGCATCTAAGTGAGCAAATGATGTAGCTGGTGCTGGATCAGTTAAGTCATCCGCTGGAACATAAATTGCTTGCACAGAAGTAATTGATCCCTTGTTTGTTGTTGTAATTCTTTCTTGAAGGTTACCCATATCAGTAGCTAACGTAGGTTGATATCCTACCGCTGAAGGAATTCTTCCTAATAAAGCAGATACCTCTGAACCAGCTTGAGTAAATCTAAAGATATTGTCAACGAAGAATAAAACGTCTTGTCCTTCTTGATCTCTGAAATATTCTGCCACTGTTAATCCAGTTAAAGCAACTCTTGCTCTTGCTCCTGGAGGTTCGTTCATTTGTCCATAAACTAATGCCGCTTTAGAACCAGGGCCATCTTTTTTTATTACACCTGAATCCATCATTTCATGATAAAGGTCATTCCCTTCTCTAGTTCTTTCTCCAACACCAGCAAAAACTGAAAATCCACCATGAGCTTTTGCAACGTTGTTAATCAATTCCATAATTAAAACTGTCTTACCAACACCCGCACCTCCAAATAGTCCAATTTTTCCTCCTTTGGCATATGGTGCTAATAAGTCGATAACTTTAATACCAGTAACTAATATTTCAGTTTCAGTTGATTGATCATTAAATTCAGGTGCAGCTCTGTGAATAGGCCAACTTTCTTTAGTTTTAACCTCACCTCTTTCGTCAATTGGCTCACCAATTACATTAATTATCCTACCTAGTGTTTCCGGTCCAACAGGAACTTGGATAGGAGCATTTGTATTTACAACTTCATCTCCTCTTTTTAATCCTTCAGTTGCATCCATTGCAATAGTTCTTACAGTAGATTCTCCTAAGTGCTGAGCAACCTCTAAAACTAGTCTGTTATCACCATTTTTACATTCTAACGCTGTTAAAATTTCTGGTAGTTCTCCTTCAAATTTTACGTCTACTACTGCTCCAATAACTTGTGTAATTATTCCTTTGCTCATAATTATAAACTTTCTGCTCCTGATATGATTTCTATTAGTTCTTTAGTAATTGCTGCCTGACGACTTCTATTATACTCGATAGTAAGTTTGTCAACCATTTCACCTGCGTTTCGGGTTGCATTATCCATTGCACTCATTCTGGATCCTTGTTCGCTAGCTGAATTCTCTAACATTGCCTTAAATATTTGTGTTGAAATATTTTTTGGCAACAAATTGCTTAAAATTTCATCCTCATCTGGTTCAAATTCATAACTTTCATCTGAACTATTTTCATTTCCCTCATCATTTAAAGGAATTATTTGTTGAGCTTGTGGGATTTGTGTAATTACATTTTTAAATTTATTAAAAAAAATTGTGCATACATCAAACTCACCTGCTTCAAATTTTTCAATAATAACTTTTCCTACTTTATCTGCATCAAAATAATTTGCATTTTTAGACTCTTTAAATGAAATGTTTTCAATTATTTTATCACCATAAGTTCTTTTAAGTTGGTCATTACCTTTTGAACCTACAGTAATAATTTTAAGTTCTTTATTCTCATCTAAAATTTTAGAAAAATAACTTTTTGCTTTCTTAATTATATTTGAGTTAAATCCACCACATAAACCTCTATCTGATGTCATAACAACGCAAAGATGAACCTTCTCTTGTCCAGTACCAGCCAACAACTTTGGTGCATTTTCTTTATCTGAAATTCCACTAGAAAGGTTTAAAATTACATTGTTCATTTTTTCTGAATAAGGTCGTCCTTTTTCCGCACTTTCTTGTGCTTTTCTTAATTTTGCAGCCGCAACCATTTTCATAGCTTTAGTAATCTTTTGTGTAGATTTTACACTGGCTATTCTCTTTTTTAGGTCGTCTAAACTTGCCATATCTAATTAAGATTTAAGGGTTTCCTTTAATTGAGTAATCAATTCAACTAATAACTTTTCTTTATCCTCCTCAAGTTTTCCTGAACTTTGTATCGACTCAATAATCTCAGGTTTTTCTGATTTACATTTCTCTATGATTTTACTTTCAAAACCTGCAACATCTTTTAAATCAATATCATCAAGATATCCTTTAACTCCACAGAAAACCGAAATTACTTGTTCAGCAACTGTCATTGGAGAATATTGCTTTTGTTTTAAAAGCTCAGTTAATTTTGATCCTCTATTCAATAGCTGTTGAGTAGATGCATCTAAATCCGATCCAAATTGAGCAAATGCTGCCATTTCTCTATATTGAGCAAGCTCAAGTTTCATTGATCCTGAAACTTTTTTCATCGCTTTAGTTTGAGCAGATGAACCTACCCTAGAAACTGACAATCCAACGTTAATTGCGGGTCTAATTCCTTGGTTAA
Organism: uncultured Pelagibacteraceae bacterium; assembly: GCA_902588925.1. Lineage (GTDB taxonomy): Bacteria > Pseudomonadota > Alphaproteobacteria > Pelagibacterales > Pelagibacteraceae > Pelagibacter. Next base: position 65,914 of record CACIRB010000004.1, read on the forward strand.
ATAATTCAGTTTCTAAGAAAATCTGACCATCTGTAATTGAAATTACGTTTGTTGGAATGAACGCTGATACGTCTCCACCTTGAGTTTCAATAATTGGAAGTGCTGTTAAAGATCCTCC
>CACIRB010000005.1 GCA_902588925.1 uncultured Pelagibacteraceae bacterium
ATTAATGTTTCGGAAGGATCTCTTAGCACGACTATAAATTCACAATTTGGAAAAATTTTAATTATTCTGTCAATTTTTTTTCTAAAATCTGCAAAAAGTGATGTGAAAAAATCTTCATCAGAAATTATATTTATTTTTTTTTTTGATAATTTTTTTTTAATTTTTTGAGCTTTACCAATTAAATTATTTTTATGTCTGCAATATTGATGAAAATCTCCACTATAGAGCTTGCTAAACTTGTTTTCATCATGATCTCTTATTATACCTAAAAAATTTATTTTATTATTTTCGTGAAAAAAATGTTGTAAAGAACTAGAAGCAGCTTTAGGTGCCCCTATATGAACAAAAGTTTTCATTTAATTTCCTTTTTTTATTCAATACTTTTAAAAAAATCAATGTCACCTTCTCCACAAACCCTATGCCAAATCTCCAAAGTTAACATTGACCAAATTAAAACATCTAGTCTTTCTTTTTTTTCAAAATGCATATTTATTATTTTTTTAGCATACTTTCCATTTAAATAACCGTTAAAAAAACCATTATTATCTTTAATCATATTATTTAAAAGTCTTCTAAGTTTATCCTCACGAAGCCAATCTGATATATCAGAATAAAAACCAATTTTTTTTTTACTAATTATTTTACTTGGAATTAATTTTTTTTGTTTAGTCATCAATTTTAAAATAAGTTTTGTATTTTTTGATTTTCCACAAAATTTATCTTTAAAACTTAGCGAATTAGCAAAATTAACTATACTTTTTGATAAAAATGGCACTCTAATTTCCAAACCAAAAAGCATACCTACTCTATCTTGCCTTTGTAATAAAGATTGCATTCTGTATTTCTGAGAGAACATTGTTATTAAATCATCAGTAGAATATTTGTTTATATTTTTTTCTAACCAAATCCACGATGATGATTTTGATGCTCCTTGTTTGTAAGGGCCACATATATTTTGAATATATTTTATACTGTGTTTCCCTCCTCCAAAGTACAATTCTTCAATAATAGACTTTTTAGATTTATTTTTATTTAGAAATTGATAAGCTCTAACCATTCGATTGTATCCAAAAAACAATTCGTCAGATCCTTCGCCTGAAAGTAAAACTTTTATTCCATCTTTTGATGCTTGATTAACTACATTCAATAAATCTGGTGTATTTCCAAAGTGCACTGGCTCATCAAAAGACCATGTTGATTTTATTAAAAAATCAATATAGCTGGAAAAATTATTTTTTTTTGATTTAAAATAAATTTTTTTATTTTTATATTTTTTATTTAAAAAATTTAATAATAAAATTGCATCCTTTAACTCGCTAAGATTTTGATTTTTAACATCAGAAAAATAACAATTTATTTTATTAATATCTTCATTTTTCATGATATTGCTTAGAATTATTGAGGAGTCTAATCCTCCGGATATTAAAGTGCCAATTGGAACGTCTGATAAAAACCTGGAAGATACACTTTCTTCCATAAGATAGTTTAATTCTTCTATTTTATTTTTGTTTAATCTTTCTCTGTTAAAAGTACTTTCTAAGGAAAAATATGAGCTAAACGAAATTGACCCAGTAATTGTAGAAATTTTAACAATACATCCTGGTTCAACTTCATTGATCTGAGAGTAAAATGTTTTTGATCCACTAATTTTATGAGTATAAAAAAACTCATCTATAAAACCAATATTTGGTTTTTTAGTAAATTCTTTTATTGTAAAAAAAGGTTTCATTTCTGATGAAAAATAAATTTTATTTGCCCTCTTTGCCCAATAAAGTGGTTTTTCTCCAATTGGATCACGCACTAAATAAATTTCTCTTTTTTTTTTGCAATACCACGCAAAAGCAAACATACCGTCAATGTGTTTAAGTGTTTTTTTAAGACCCCATACGTTTAGACTTTTTGCTAAAACTTCAGTATCTGAGTTTCCAATAAAATTAGTACTGTTAGATAGTATTTTTTTAAGTTCTTTAAAATTATAAATCATACCATTATAAGCTAATATCGAATTTAGATCTGTGACAGGTTGCTTTGCAGCATTCGTTTTGAGATCAATAATTGATAATCTTCTGTGACCGATTAATACATTGTCTAGTTTTTGAATCCCAAAATCGTCAGGCCCTCTGTGGCTTAAACTGTGTGTAGCTTTAATTATAGAGTCTTTATCAAGCTTTTCTCCATTAATAGAGACACAACCAAATATTCCACACATAATTTACTATTTATTTTTTTGACGTTTGCTCAATAAATTTTTTAATATACTTACTCGCTAATTTACCAGCATGTAATTTTGTACCCAATAACCACTCATCATCATACTGATCTCTGTAAATTTGTTTATCTTTCCAAATTTTAACCAATTCTTTATAAGGTTTATTTAATATATTTGATAAATTAGAAACCCAATTGTCATCATCTATGTCAACTACAATAAATCCTTTTTCTAAAATTTTTTTACCTTTCTCATTAATGAACCTATGTGTATTTGTATATAAAAACACAATAGGTTTATTTTCACCTAACATCCAAGTTAAAGTGCTGGCTGCTCCTATGTTGCCTAAAATAAATATATCTCCAACTGAGCTCACAAAACGAAAATCATACCTTTCGTTTATAACTTTAATATTTTTAAAACTTTTCGCATAATCAATTAATGGATTTGGATCGATAAAGCCTCTCATTGGATAATCTTTGTATATCACCCTTTTATTTACATTAGATAGTAACTTGATCATCTTTTTTTCAAATTCATAATTTAATTTATCTGGTTGTCTCCACCCATAAGTTGTTTGGTTATTATATGGCCACACTGATGATGGATAAAATATATTTTTATCCTTACTTAATTTAAGCATTTTATTAACCACTAATCTTTTTAAATAACCAAACCTTTTGTTCTTAGTTTCTTGAGGTGCTGATATGGGGTATACTGATGCATCTGGAACCAAATCTTTAAAAAGTTTACATTCTGAATTATTAAAACATAATGTGGTATCTGGTGCTAAACACTCATAAAAATAAAAATCTTGTTTTCTTCTAAAGCTTATTGAAAAACTATGTGTAACATTTACTATCTTATATCCATTTTGTTGTAACTGCATAGCAAATATATCACTATTAAAGCCACTGATCGTATTTGTTAATATTGTAGATACTGATTTGTCTAATTTGGAAATATATTTTTCTGTAAATTTCTCTTTTTGATTATAATAATTTATGACCTTCGTATACATCTCAAGTATACAACATTTAAAAATATTATTTAAAAAATCATTTTCAAAAAATTTATTTAATATATCTGTAAGTTTTTCATATACATTTTTATCATTATTAAAATTCAACTTAATTTCAGGCATATTGATTAATTTATAGCCTAAATCGTATAAATATGGTTCAATTTCTCTAATAATAAAGCTTTTTTTAAAAAGATAAATTTTTTTTTTATTGTGAGAAATTAAATTCATTTTTTTTAAAAAATTAAAAAAAATAATTTTTTTATCTAAATCCACAAGTGACAAAAACCAATTTCCTAATGGCAAATGACCTACTCGCACAAATTCTTTATTAGCTTTATTACAAACTAGTTTTATATTTTCTATTTTAGTAAATTCTACAATGAGATAATAAACATTTGCAAATCTATTTTCTAATCCTTGAATCACTTCAGGACTATTGTGTTTATATAATTCATCATTGGTTATTCCAATTATTATTTCATCATTAGGGTGCAATTGAATTAATTTAAATAATTTTACAGCACAAATAAATATATTAGTAAAATCCATTTCAATATTTAAAATATTGATGTTCCTATTTTTATAATTTGGAAAAAAATCATTTATAATTTGTTTATTAATTTCATATCCCTTTTTTCGAATATCTTTTATAATTTCATCAAAATTTTTATCTAACAAAGTATCTAAATAAATTGCATCATTAAAATATTCAACAACGTACGGTGAGTCAGTATAAACCTTATCAAAATTTATATTTTCAGCATTAAGTAGCTCAGAATTGTTTGTTAGAAGAATTTTTTTCACTAATATTTTTTGAAATTTAAAAAAATTATTTTCAAAATTTATAAACTAAAATAATATCAATTTTATAAATATATTTATATATAAATCTTTATTTCTGAGCCTTTCAAAGAAGATAAAATATTTAAATAATTTAAATTATTAAATTTTATTAAGGTATATTTATTTGACATTATAGACTAATTTAATTTTAAATAATTAATAATGAAAAGAAAATCGTTTGCAAGCATAGAATCAAAAAAACACATTAGTGTTAACAAAGAAAAATTTAATTTTTCCTCTTTTTTCCATAAACCAATAAATGATAAAAAAATTATATTAAATATAATAAAATCATTTAAACAAATTATAAGAAATTCAAATGATGGTACAGGAGAGTGGAGTTGGTTGCAGAAAAAAAAACAAAACAATTATATTAAATCTTTAATTAACCTTAATATAAGTGAAATAACCTACTACTTAACTAACATGTTTAAAACTGAAGCTACTTACGGTTTTACAAGTCCATCTTTTTCAGATTGCATAAAAAAACCAAAATTATTTAAATCTGATATTTTGTGCAACTTAGATACATGTTTTGAATTTACAGATCTTAAAAATTTAGACCAACTAGGAACTAAACATGGTAATCCATATGGTTTATGTGTTAAAAATAGAACTGTATTACCCGATACTCCTCGGCATTACTACTTTAGTTACAATATTTCACGCTTATTAAAAGAAAAAAAATCTAAACCATTTATTGTGGAAATTGGTGGTGGTTATGGAGGATTATGTCTCCAAAATTGGGAACAATTCAAAGGAAATTGTACTATAGTAAATATTGATTTGTTCCCTACACTTATAACTGCTGCATATTATTTAAAAAAAAATAAAATACCTTTAAATGTAGTAACTACAGAAAATCCAACAATTAAAAATAGATCTGTAAATTTGATTTCTGCTAATGACTTTAAAATTATTTTAAAAAAAATCAAAAAATGTGACTTAATTTTTAATTCTCGCTCACTTTGTGAAATGGATAGAAAAACAGTTTCAAGTTATTTTGATTTTATAAATTCATGTAATGTTGATTATTTTTATCATGAAAACTCTAATTTTTTATTATTTCCTAATTCAAAAAGACATATTGAATTAATGAGTGACGATTTCCCTATAAATTCAAAAAAATTTAAATTGCAAACAAAATACATATCTCCATTTACAGGAGGTATGGGAAGATACAGGGAGTATATTTATAAAAAAATATAGTCTTTAGACTAATTAAAATTTGGAGATAAAATCTAATTAATGAAATTAAGTTTTTTAAACAAAAAATTTTTCATTTAATTTGAAGAAAAGAAATAATTTTGTATAATTTTTTTTCATTTAAATTTTTATTTTTTTTAGACAAAAGATTTTCTAACCTAGACGAATTTATTTTTTTTTTATCAAAAATTGACTTTGTGACAAAATAATGTAAACCGATTTTAGGCTGATTTTTATACCATCTAAAATCGTGGTTTATGCCCTCAATCTCAAATCCTATACACATATTTTTAATCATATATGATTTGTTTTCAGGATAAACTGTTGCTGCCCATACCTTATTTAAGGACAATTCGTTAAATGCATAATTTAAAATTGCTATTCTTGCTTCATAAATAGAATATTGATTATTTTTATTTTTTTTAAATGGAGAAATTGTGCTAATTTGTGCAGATCTTATATTATGATCAATGTCTGATAAGCTTACAACGCCCAAAAAACTATTGTCAAGTTTATCGCAAATTTCTAGTAATATTCTATTGTGAGAATCTAATTCTTTTTGAATCCAGTTCCATTGCATTTCAGCAGTCTTGGGTCGCAGTGTTGAGTTAACTGTTTGTCTAACTGCTAGGCTATTAATCCATTCTGTCCATTTTGGTAAATTTTCTTTTGATGGAACCTTTAAATTTAAATTTTCTGTTTCAATAAATGTCATGCTATTAAATTTAAATTAAAAAATTTTTATTTTAAAATAATTTATAAGTTTTATTGTAAATTTAGATGAAATACAAATCTCAAATTATAATATTAATCAATTAATTAAGTAAGACGCCTAAAACCAGTATGGCAAACCTCGTCTTTAAGTAACTTTTTTATGTCACGACCATTTTCACAATCTTGAATTAATTTAAATACATTTTCAAGATTTTCGAAATACCCATCGATGACTTCTTGTGTGTGTTCTGTGCAAACATAAACTGAATCTCCTGCTAAATAACCATTAGATAGCATTTCCTGTGTAATTAAAGTTTTATATTGAATTGAATTTTTACTATCTATACTAAATCCAGTTAAAGCAGGTATACCTTTGATAGAGACCTTTAAATCATAATTATTAGCAAGTTTTTTAGTACGATTACGTATCTCTTTGCCTAATTTAGTTATTACTTCCCATGATTTCTCACGCTCCATAATTTCTAGTGTTTTTAAAGCAGCTGTTGGACCAATTCTTTCTGTCCAAAATGTACTACTAATAAAAGTTGATTGTGCCTCTTCCATAATTTCACGTCGACCAATTACTGCAGTGATAGCGTAGCCATTTCCCATTGCCTTACCAAACATAGCCATATCAGGCTCGACAGAATATTTTTTATGCAGACCACCAAAGGTTTCACGAAAACCAGATGTGCATTCATCAAAAATTAAAACAATTTTATGATCTGTTGCTAGTTTTCTTACTTTTTTTAAAAAATTATTTTCTGGTTCAGTGGATCGTTCAACTTCCATTTTAATTACACCTATTTCATGATTATTTACCAACCGCTCTAACTCATCAAACCTGTTATAATGAAAGGGAAATACAGTGTTTTGAAGATTTTGGGGCACTCCTTTAGTTTGAAGTCCAGAAAGCAAGTGATCATCTAACATATTTTTATCTGCTAAATTCGCAGAAAGATACCAATCGTGCCATCCATGATAACCACATACTGCCACTTTATCTCGGCCTGACGCAGCTCTAGCTATACGAATTGCAATTGCGTTTGCCTCTCCACCACTTCGAGCTAATCTTACCATGTCTGCCCATTTATGGAGTTCTACCAATTTTTCTGCCAAATATACCTCTTCAGGACAATTTAAAGTACTCATGTTACCAGAATGGACTGTGTTTAAAACTGCTTGATCAACTTCATTATTCCCATAACCAAGTATGTTTGTGCCTATTCCCATAATTGACATATCAAAATATTCATTGCCATCAAGATCCCATACTCTACAGCCTTTTGCTTTGCTAAAATACGTTGGCCATTGATTTGGTAAAAACATTTCAGGCCTTTTTGAAAGCAACATATTCCCCCCAGGAATAATTCGCTTTGCTCTTTTCCAAAGTTTTTGGCCTGTCTTCAAAATTTCACCTTCATTACGTTTGGTGTTAAAATTAGCAATAAATAGTTCAGATTTTTCATTATATAATTTAAGTACATCTTTCCAACTAAAATATATGTTAGGTTTAAAATATTTAAATACATTTGAAATTACTTCAAAGTCTTCTGGATCATCAACGGTCCAACGAAAATTTGAAAGATTTTTATTATTTAAATGATTAATTTTTTTAAAAAAAACATTCTCTTTAATATAGGAGGTTACATGTTCTCTATGTGAAGGTTTGGTAGATTCGTTTGCTGCCTTTTCTAGTGCAGAAAACTTAAATACTTCGATATCAAGACCATCTGGAAAAGTTGGAAAAATTGTATTTGAATAATAATCAACACTAGAATCTTTAAAATTATGAATGCATTCATCAACTAAGACAGGATCAACCATTGGACAGTCCCCTGTTATTCTAACTATAGCATCTGCCTTGCTTTTTTTTGCAGCCTGTAAATATCTATCGAGCACATCAAGCTCACTACCTTGAACACAGGTAAAACCTAAATTTTGTACATGATCTATAAGATTTTTATTTCTGACATCTTTTGATGTTGCTAAAATAATTTGGTTAAGTTCTTTTGAATTATTTAAACGTTTCAAAAGTATCTCAATCATAGGAATTCCATTAATTAACTTCATAACTTTATTTGGAAGTCTGATTGAACCAGTACGAGCTTGAACAATTGCAACAATTTTCATAACTTGTGCCAATTACTAGGATTAATTAACAATTGATCATTTGAATGCATAAATGACCAATCAATTTGTGATATTTTAGATTTTGATTTTTTAATAATATCCTTTAATTGATAAGCATTATCCACACCAACTATAATATGATCAATTTCAGGTAAAGAAAATATAAATGACAAGCAGACTTCCGTTGGACTTAAATTATTCTTTTTTATTTCATAAAACCATCGATCCCAAATTTTTGACCATCTATTAAAATAACTAGGAATTGAATTACGAGACATAAGAAGTAACCCTTGAAGAAATACTGATCGAGTATGAATTTCAACTCTTTGAGAATTTAATTTAGACAACCAACCACTTACTATAAGTCTTCTATCCATAATATTCAAAGGAGCTTGAACGATATCAACTTTCATTATATTGAATATTTTTTCACATTCTGAAGGATCATAAATAGATATCCCTATTTTATTCACTAAACCGTCGTTCTTAATTCTATTTAAAGAATTAATTAATTTTTTTCCATTATCACCCAAAAGGTTTTCAGTTTTATGAATTAATAAACCATATAGAGAATTAATTCTTAAACGTTTTATTGAAGATTTTACATTTTCTTCAACCCATTCATCAATATTTATATAACCTTTAGGAAAATCAGGTAACTTTGAAACAAATTTAAAATTCGTAATTCCTACATCTCCAATAATTTTTTCACTTTCACCATATGAAATTGCTGTATCAATTAACTCAATATTTGATTTTTCAGCTAAATTTAAAATTTTTTTTGCTTCCTTAAATTTTATTTTTCCACCTTTATTGGAAATACCATAATTTAAACCAAACTGGACTGTACCTAAAGATAATTTATTCATTTAATTTTTTATTCTAAATATATTTGTAGACAATTTAAACGAAACTTTTTGAAAACTATAAATAAATTTAATCAAATATCTTTTTTTTTTAAATTTATAATAATTTCATATTGTTAGTTATTAATTTAAATCTAATTAATTTTAATAGTATCTTAAATTCCTTAAAACTTATACTCAACAAACCGCCGACCTTTGGTTTTCCAATTCTTCTTTTTGTAATAATTGGCATATTTATTATTTTAAATCTGTCTTTAGAGATTTTGAGCAAAAAATCTATCAAGAAGAAATTACCAATACCTATGAAATTTTTTTCTTTAAGTATTTTTGTGTTATAAACTTTAAATCCACTCAAAGGGTCCATAAATCCATATAATTTTTCTGAAAAAAAGGATATTAATTTTTCCAAAAATCTATTTTTGTTTTTTCGATTGCATATTAAAACATCATAATTAACTTTGATTTTTAAAACTTTTTTTAAATCTGAAACTTGATGTTGACCATCACCATCAAATGTAATCAAATATTTACAATTATTTTTATATTTTTTTATTCCACCTAATAAATTTTTTTCATAACCTAAATTTATTTGATTTTTTTTATATTTAATTTTATTTTTTAAAAGCCATTGCTCAGTGCCATCGGTAGAGCAATCATCTAAAATATACAATGGAGCAAATTTATTAACTTTTTTTACAAATTTTTTTAAATTATTTAATTCATTATAGGCAGGAATTAATATTAAAAATTTACTTTTTCTAATTTTATACATTCACCTTTTTTAATATTTTTTTTTGCTTTTTTATTTTCTAACCATGCAAATCTGTTAGCTGGTAAATGATTCTTTAAAGCTGGTCTAAGAACAGTAATATTGTTTTTAAATCGTTTATTTTTTTTTATATCATTAATCGCATAAATAGACCTTTTTTGAACTAAAGAACTTTGAATTTCATTTTTCTCTATTTTTTTTATACCATCACCAAGTGTTTTTTCTAAAATTCTTGTATCATCGACCATAGCCTTCCAAGTATTGTAATTCATTGAAAATGCATGATCTGGACCTGTTCTATAATTATCGTCCGTAAAATGTTTTTCTACCACCCTAGCACCTAAAGCAACTGCACCCAAAACTGACACATGACCATGAGTATGATCACTTAAGCCTAAAATCACATTATCGCCAAAAATTTTTCTGTAAGAATTGAGTACATTTAGATTTATAAAATTATAATTATCAGAACTGTTTGTATAATTAGTATTACATTGCATTAATACTATTTTTTTATTATTTTTTTTAATTGTACTCACTGCTTGTTTTACTTCATTCAATGTGGCTGCCCCTGTAGCAAGAATAACTGGAAGTTTTTTTTTTGATATTTTTTTTAAAATTTCTAACCATGTGATATCTCCTGAACCAATTTTATATGCACAAATATATTTTTCCACTTGATCAACATAATTAAGATCATAAGGAGAGGTTAAAAAATCTATTTTATTTTTTTTACATTCTTTTTTTAATTCTTTTGTCCAATTGAAGTTAATACTTGCTTCTTTATAAACATCATAAACACTTTTTTTCCATTTAGATTGATGTGTAATTTTACCAATTTTTTCAAATCCTTTTTTACTAACTATAGTTTGTGCTTTAAAATGTTGAAATTTTGCACCATCGGCACCAGCTTTTGCACATAATCTTATAAGTTTTTTTGCACGATTAAGATCACCATCATGATTTGCTGCAATATCTGCAATAAAATAAACAGGTGATTTTTTTGATATAATTTTATTACCTAACTTAAATCTCATAACTATAAATATTTTTTTACTTCATTTTTTATTTCATTTTTTATTAATGGTAATCTAATTTTGAATTTTTTTTCAAATTTATTTATATTCATAAACATATTATTTGATCTTTTAACTTTTAGCAATTCATTTACTTTTATAAATTTATAATTGTAATTTATAACTCTTGCCTTTTTTGCAAATGATAAAGCAAAATCACTTTTTGATATACCGTCTCTTGAGCCTAAGTTATAAATTCCATTATAAGAATATTTTTTATTTATAATTATAGATGAAATAAATTTAACAATTGAGTCAATTCTTATAGGATTAAAGAAAACATCATTAAATAATTTTATTTTTTTTCCTTTTTTGAAATTATAATAAATCCAATCTGAATAAGTCTTATTATTGTATGATTTACCGAAAAAATTAATTCTAAAGACTAGTCCATTGTTTTTTACACATTCTATTTCTGACATTCTTTTATGAATACAATAATTGTTAATTAAATAAATTTTTGAAGTTTCTTTGCTAGGTTTATTTTTTGTCTTATTATAAAAAGCATCTGTAGAAAAGTGAATAAAATTAAAATGTAGCTTTTTTTTCCTTTTTAATTCAAAAATTTCTTTAACAATTTCAAAATTAATTTTCTTAGAAAGGATTTTTTTTTTTTCGCATTGTTCAATATTTGTATGAGCAATACAATTTATTATTAAATTTGGATTTATTGAGAGAATAAATTTCCTAAATTTTGTTATTTGTAAGATATCTATTTTTCGTTTTCTTAAACCTGAATGAAATATTTTAATGTTGTGAATTTTTTTAAGTTCTTTATACACTTCTCTTCCAAGCGCACCAGATGAACCCAAAACTAATACTTTTAACATACTTGATTTTTTCTATATACTTAAGTTAAAAAAAACCATCGAAAATTTAATTCTAAATATTACCAATATATTTTTTATTAATATTAATCCAAGTTTTAAGCTCTAGTTTTGTCATCCATTTTGAATTATTATCACTACTATAATTAAAACCCTTAGAAACTTTTTTCCCTTTTTTTATTCGCAGCCGATCTTTTGCCCAATTATTAATTTGAGGTAAAATTTTATAATAGCTTGTATATTCATATGTTGAATAACTATCTTCAACGCTAATCATTTGTTCGTGTAATTTTTCTCCTGGACGAATACCTATAATTTTATGTTTTGCTTTTGGTGCAATAACTTTAGCAATATCAGTGACTTTCATTGAAGGTATTTTTTTAACATAAATTTCACCTCCAACCATATCTTTAAATCCATGCCACACTAAGTTAACACCTTGTTCAAGCGAGATCATGAATCTGGTCATATTTTCATCAGTAATTGGTAATTCAGAATTATTTTTTAATGACATAAAGAATGGTATTACAGAGCCCCTTGAACCCATAACATTACCGTACCTCACAACTGCAAAACAAGTTTTGTGGCCTCTTGCATAAGTTGAATTACTTGCAACAAATAATTTATCTGATGCTAATTTAGTTGCACCATAAAGATTAATTGGACTTGATGCTTTATCTGTTGAAAGCGCAATTACTTTTTTTACTTTTTGATCAATACATGCATCAATTAAATTCATCGCACCATTAACATTAGTTTTAATACATTCGAATGGATTATACTCTGCTGTGGGAACAATTTTTGTTGCCGCAGCATGCACTACAAAGTCTACACCTTGCAAAGCACGATAAAGTCGATCTTTATCACGAACATCTCCAATAAAGAATCGAATTCTATCGTCATCTTTATATATTTTTGCCATATCCCATTGTTTCATTTCATCACGTGAAAAAACTACTAAACGTTTAGGATTATATTTTTTTAATGTAAGCTCAACAAATTTATGGCCAAACGATCCCGTACCACCTGTGATTAGAATAGATGAATTATTTAACATTTTTATTATTCATTGTTAACATTTATTCTAAAATTTTCATTAACTTTAATTAACTCCTCAAATGTTCCCACATTTTTAATTTCACCTTTATCAAATAAATAAATTTTATCACAATTTCTCACCGTGTTTAGACGATGTGCAATCAAAATAATAGTTATATGTTTGTTTAAATTATTTACTGCTTCCATAACCGCCTTTTCAGTGAGATTATCTAAAGCATTAGTGGCTTCATCAAGAATTAATACTTTTGGATTATGATACAAAGCTCTGGCAATTCCAATACGTTGGCGTTGTCCTCCTGATAATCTAACTCCTCTTTCGCCAATTCTAGTTTGATATTTATTTGGTAATTCATTGGAAACAAAATTGTGTAAATTTGCAATTTTAGAGGCTTTTTCAATAGATTCATGATTAATTTCTTCAGAATGAACACCAAAGGCGATATTTGATGCAACTGTATCATCTGAAAGATAAATGTATTGAGGCACGTAACCTATTGTTTTTTGCCATCCTCTAGAGTTTTGTTTTGTTATAATTTTTTCATCAATTTTTAAAGTTCCCTTTTGAGGCTCAAGAAGTCCAAGAATAATATCTACCGTTGTAGTTTTTCCACTACCAGTTGCTCCAACTAATCCAATAGTTGAGTTAATAGGTATATTTAAATTAATATTTTTTACTGCTGTTCGTGATGAATTAGGATAATTATAATCTATATTTTCTAAATTAATTTCATTTTTAAAAGATATGTCGTCGGTATAATCATTAGAATTTATGACCCTCAGATTAGTAATATCATTATGGATTTTATCCAATGGAGTAGTAATAAAATCAAATTTTGATAAAGATCCATAAATTTGTTGTAAAGCTGGCATTAATCGATAACCAGCAAAAGCATATAAACTAATAACTGGTAAAGCATTATTAAAACTTCCAGATTGTTTCATTTGAAAAAGAATCAGCAACATAATCCCACCAAAAGCAATAATTTCAAGAACAAATCTAGGAAGTTGCTGTATAACAGCAGATGATGCTGTATGTTTAGCAATAATTCTTGCTGGTCCAGAAAAAAGTTTAATATAAATTTTTTCTAATCCCCCCATTTTAATTTCTTTAATTGCACCAAACGCTTCACTAATTGATTTAAAAAGAAATTGATTTTGATTAAAACGTTCATCACCTATTTTGCTAACATAATTATTTGTAACTTTATAAATAAACAAATATGAGAAGCCTAGTGATGAACCAACTATTAGGGCAATTTTAGGACTAGCTAAAATTAATAACATCAAAAGCGCAATTGCGACTGCACTTTTAGCAATCAATTCTAATAAATTACTAACCCCATTTCCTATAACTTGACCAGTTTCTGATAAAATTATTTTACTAAAATCTGCGCTATTACGGGTTAAATACCAACTATAAGATTGACTCAAATATCTCTCAAGCAAACGTTTACTAAGATTATACTGAAGCATTTGAACAAAACGTATTTGAAAATATGCAGTGAGTGCTTTGAAAGTAACAGATACAACTAACATAATAAACACAAATATGCCTAAAGCGAATAAAAACTGCTGACTGTCTTTAATCCCAAATATTATAGAAGCTTTGTACAATTTATTTAATATCAAGTTTGTCTCTACTATACTTGGATTTGTAAGCACAGTAACAAAAGGTAATATTGACGCTACACCAATCATTTCCAAAAGTGCCATTATAATTATCATCATTAATAGTAAAACAGCACGACTATTTTCTTGAGGTGTTAGTAAATTTAAAGTTTTTTTAAAATTTTGCATTAATTTATTACTAAATCATTTAAATATTTTTTTATTATCTTTAAACACAATTAAATTTTATATCAAAAATTCTTAAAAAATTTAAACAAGAATATTAAAAATTAATTTTTTGTTCTAATTAATTTTAAAATTAATTTTCTTATACTATCATTATTTTTGTCAAAATAGCACTGATCCTTAATCATATTATAATATTTTTTATTCCATTTACTTTGACTGCAATTATTAACATTTCTCAATACTCTAGATACTTCATTGATATTTAAATTTTTTGATGAAAAAAAATTATAACTCTTTTGATAATTTGCAGGCCAACCAAAATAGTATTTTGAGGCTAAATATTTGTTAGGTAAAATCAAATTATTGACCTTGTGTGGTGGAAAAGCTGCAATTTTTTTTTTTCTTGAAATCGCCTCAAACCCCATTGTAGAAAATGTAAAAATAATATTTTCAAATTTATCCATTATTTCATATTTTTTTTGTAACTTAATACTTTGATGAAAGACACAATTTGATTTTAAAATTTTTTTATAAAAATTAATCTCAATTTTTTGCCATGGATTTTTATTCGATCTTCTTAAAAGTATGTGAAGTTTCTTATTGTTATGCAGTAAATACAAATTTATCAATTTCAGTAACTTGGTATGAAAATTGTGCATAAAATGATCCCTTCCTACTTTGGGATTTTCATGCACTTGAGATATAAATAAAAATTGTTTTTTAAATTTTGTCTTTTTGATTTTTATATTATTATTTGTAAAATTTCCTAAAAGACGATAATTGGATTTAATAATTTTTTTATATTTGGGTATAAAATATTTATTTATAACAAAAATATAATCACAACTAAGAATTTTTGGCCACAACTTTTTATTTATTTTAAACCAACGCTCCCAACGAATTCCATTTGCTATTGATATAAATTTTATATCTTTAAAAAAAGGTTTTAACTCATACATCTGATATCGTGCATCATTAAAAGTAATTATAACTTTTGGTGAGGTAAATTTTATATAATTTTTGCAATAAGTTCTAAAACTAAAATCAAAAAAAATAATTTGTTTTAGGTAAATCCAAAAATACAAATTTTTAGATCTTACTTCGAGTATATTAAAATCTTTTTTAATTATTTTTCTTAAAACAGAAGAGTGCAATTCATCAAAAAGTAGTAAATTATTTTTTTCTGGAAGACCCAATCTAAAGTTTATTTTTGAAAATAAAATTATTTTTTTTAAAACTTTAATAATCATAAATTTTTGTATTTAAATTATTGATAATTCTGTTTGAACTCAAAATTGAGAAAAATACTCGAGTTTTGCCTTTTTGTAATCACCAAATCTACCAATATCTACCCAATATTCCCCTAATGGAAAAGATACAGTCTTATATTTTTTGGATAAAATTTTCTTAAATAGACTGTGCATGTCGTAAAACTTTTTTGGGATTAATCTAGTACATTTTGGATCTAAAATATAAACACCTGCGTTAACAAAAAATTTATGCCTAGGTTTTTCTTCAATTGAGGAAATATTTTCATTTTTTAGGGTTACCTCACCATATGGTGAGTCAATATTATATTCTTTCACACACATTGTAGCTTTTGAATTGTGTTTATAATGAAAATCAAGCATTTTCTCAAAATTTAAATTGGTTAATAGATCTCCATTAATAACAAAAAATGGTTCTTGTAATATTTTTTTTTTTATTAGACTAATGGCGCCAGCGGTACCCATTCTTTTTTTTTCATGAATGTATTCTATTTTTACTCCAAATTTTCCCCCGTCACCAAAAAAGTCTTTGATTATTTTTGATTTATAGTTCACACAAAAAATAAAATTTTTAAATCCACTATCATAAAATTTTTCTATTAAAGTTTGTAGAATAGGTTTATTTCCAACTTTAAGCATAGGTTTCGGTAAATTTTTCGTCAATGGTCTTAATCGCATACCTTTTCCACCTGCCATTATAACAACTTTATTTGATTTACTTTTAATTTTTAATAGTTCATCTAAAACATAAATACCCTTAACCTTGTTATTCTTATCCACTACAGGAATTTGATTGACTTTTTTAGAAAGTGCTAAATTCAATAATTTTTCCTTACTGTAATTTTGTTTTGCAACAATAGGATTTTTAAAAATTATCGATTTAACTAAACTATCTAAATTTAAACCATTTAAAAAACCATTTCTAATATCTCCATCAGTTAAAGTGCCAATTAATTTCCCTTTTTTATCAACAGCTATTGCAATTTGAATAGCACCATTAGATATAATTTTCATAGCTTGATGGATTTTTGTATTTGCTGAAATTTTTATTTTATTTATATTTCTCATTTTATTTCTTTTAAAAGCATAAAACTCTCAGCAAACTTACACCCCGAGGTCGATCCCCTTAAACTCGCTAATGCTTTAATACTTTTAAGGCTTCTTGGAAATGGATGTCTTTTAATTTCACTTTTATAAACTTTCATTATTTGAATTTTTTTTTTGATATATTTTGAAATATCTACGAATGTATTAGGAATGAAACTGTCTTTTTTAAGACTAGGGGAAAACTCAGTTTCACTTAAAGTTTCCATCATATAAACTTTCTTTATAAAAGAATATCTGAATGATTTTGTACAACTATAACTGGCTTGAAAAATTATTTTATGATCAGAATGAACATCTTCTTTAAATGGAAGATAAATTATTGTGGGTTTTAACTTTTTTATTATTTTTGACATTTTATAAATTATCTCACTCACACTATATTGATCTAATTTACTAGTTTCATAAGGAAGAAAACTAACACTGTCAAAATTTAAAATTTTTGTAACTTGCTCAATTTCTTTTTCTCTAGTTTTGTAATATTTGTGATTTTTGTTAAGCGATGTGCATATAAGCCAATGAATTTCATCTTTGTTTGCCTTATGCTTTAATAATGTGCCACCACATCCTAAAGTCTCATCATCTGGATGAGTAGCAACAACCAAAACTTTATTTTTCAAAGGTATTCTCCAATATTTGGAAGCTTTCTAAATTCATGTTTTATTATCTCTATTGCTCCGTCATAAGTTTTTACCACTATTCGATTTTCAATTATATCTAAAACTTTTCCTGGCTCTATGTTGATATGCTTATTATCAATTATTTTTACTTTCCATACAATAATTTCTTTTTCTTTGTAATTAATATGAGCGCCAACATATGGTTTGGTTAAAGCTCTTACTAAATTATAAATAGTTTTACTATTCATTCTAAAATCTATTTGACCATCAATTTTAAATCTCCTTCTCCAAATATTTGCATCTTTGTTATTTTGCTCAAACACTTGATAAGTTTTATTTTTTAGATGAGGGAGAAATTCTTCAATTTGAGATAAGGCTACTTCAGAAAATTTATCATATAATGTCTGAGCATCGTCAGTATCTAAAATATCAAATTCTTTTTGTGATAAAATTTTACCACTATCAATCCCTTCATTCATGAAAAAAAAAGTAGAAGCACTCTTTTTTAGTCCTAATGCTAAAGCCCATACAAGTGGATGGCGACCTCTATTTAATGGTAGTTTGGACGGATGAAACCCCAAAACACCCATTTTTGTTAACGATAATATGTTTTTTTTTAATATATTGGACCATCCAAAACAGAAAATAATGTCTGGATTTATAGATTTTATCCATCTTTGGCTATCATCTGAATTAATATCGTCCACATATTTAAATGGAATTTTGTAATTTTCACTTAAAAGTTTTAAATCCACAAAATCACTATTAAATTTAGCTTTTTTTTTACCACACACTCCTACAATTTCAGCATCTAGTTCAATTAGCTTTTGAAGTGATCTTTCAGAAAAATCAACAGTTCCTATAAACAATATTTTCATAAAAATTTAATATCAAAAAAAGATTTTTTTAAAATTTCATTTAATGGTGTGTTCTTTAATACTTCAATAATTTTTTTACTTGCACATTCATCCCCATAGGGATTTTTAACATTTTTTAAAATTTCTTTAAAATTACTAGAATAAATTTTTTTTATAGATTCTCTGATGCTAACTTTCTCTGGTAAACAATTGATAATACTATCTGCCTGCAATCTTCCCTTTTGTCTATCGCCAATATTGATAGTTCCAATCTTAAAGCTTGGCGCCTCTAAAAGTCCACTTGAACTATTTCCGATTATAAAATCTACATGTTTTAAAGCACTTAGATAATTTAGCTGTCCTAAAGAAGCTATAGATATAGATTTTTTAGAATTTTTAGATGTATATTCTTCAATCATTTTATTTATTATTTTTCCATCAATATCACTATTAGTTTTTGAAAAAATAATATTTGTATCTTGCAACTCATCGATTGTGTAAATAATTTCTTGAAATTGTTTTTTTGATGATTCCCTTTCTAAAGTTACAGGATGAAAAGTAACTAAAATATTTTTAGTATTTAATTTGAAATTAATTGACTTTTCAAATTCCTCTCTTGATAAAAGTCTAAGTTTCTTAATATTTTCAATACCCAAACCTCCTACATTAAACACTCTACTTGGTTGCTCTCCTAGCTGAATAACTCTCTTTAGATATTCCTCAGTAGCAGTAAAATGTAAGTGACTCATTTTACTAATAGAGTGACGAATAGCTTCATCAATTAAACCTTCTGTAGCTTCACCTCCATGAATGTGGGCAATCGGTATTCTTGCTATCATAGCTGCACAAACTGCTGAAAAAATTTCATATCTGTCACCTAAAACTACGACGATATCAGGATTTAATTCTTCATAAGCCTTTGCAAAAGATGCTTGGGCTAATCCCATAGATTTGGAAATATCAATACTTTTATCAGATGATAAATACATATTTATTTTTTTATTTATTTTAAAATCTTTTTCTATTTCTCTATATGTTGAGCCAAACTCAGGACTAAGATGCATGCCTGTAACAATTAATTGAAGCTCAAGATCTGAATCATCATAAACTGCTTTTATTAACCAGTATAATAATCCATATTCTGCACGTGATCCTGTCACTATGCATATTTTTTTAAAACTCATATTAGATCATCTTCATTGTAATACTTTCTAGCTTTAGTACCTAGGATTTTGTCCCATTTCATGGGACTGATACCTTGACCAGGTCTTTTTACTGTTAGATTTTTCAAGCTGAATATTTCTCCTTTTTTGATTTTTGTTTTTGCAACTATAGATTTTCTAACAACATGTATGTTTCCTAATTCACTTTTTGATGGTTTTTTAATATAATTACCAAGAGCTTTTTCTATATTTCTTATTGCTTTGACCATTAATTTGAATTCATGTGGTTCCAAACTTGCTTTATGATCTGGACCTTTCATTTTACAGTTTAATGTCAAATGTTTTTCTATACAACTAGCACCCATAGCCACTGCTGCTATATCTACTTCTATACCTAAAGTGTGATCACTATATCCATATTTAATATTCAATTCTTTTCCAATACTTGTCATTGCTCTTAGATTTACGTCTTCCATAGGAGTTGGATATTCTGTGTTGGCATGTAGAACTGTAATATTTTTTTTTTTTGTACCTTCATCAACTAAAATATTCAAAGCATCTCTAACCTCTTGCATGCTAGACATTCCACTTGAAAGAATTAATTTTTTTTTTATTTTTCCTATATGCTTTAAGTATGGAAGATTGGTAATCTCACCACTTGGAATTTTAAATGTATTTAGTCCTAAATTTTTTAATAGCTCTATGCTTTCATGATCAAATGGCGAAGATAAGAATTCTATATTTTTTTTTTTACTATAGTTAATTAATCTTAAATGAGCCTCTTTATTCAATTCTAGCTTTTCAAGCATTTTAAATTGTGTTTCTTTTTTTGAAGTTGTTTTTTTTTGATATTGTGCTTTTTCTGAATACTTGGTAGTTAAATTTTTTGCTTTAAAAGTTTGAAACTTTATTGCATCTGCCCCTGCAGTAGATGCTGCCTCAATTAACTTTTTAGCTAAATCAATTGAACCATTATGATTTACACCTGCCTCAGCTATAATAAATACACTCATTTCACTATACTACCAGCTTTAATAAAACTATTTTCTTTTATTATAATATTGTTTTTTGTTGTTGCATTGCTTCCTACAAAACATTTGGGTCCAATTTTAACTCCGCCATTAATAGTTGCGTTTGTGGAAATATGACAATGACTAGAAATTGAACAATCGTGTTCTATTAAAGCTTTAGTATTTATAATACAATTGTTTCCTATAATTGTATTCGCATTTATTACTGCATTATGCATTACAATTGTTCCATTTCCTATTTTAGAATATTTGGAAACGTGTGAGGTTGGAGAAATGATGGATGGTAATGTAAAACCTGCTTTAATAGCTAAATTATATAATTTAAAGCGAGATGAATGTGATTTGATTTGACCAATGGTAATTAAAGCATAATCATACTTTTTTGCTAAATTTTCTATATCGGAATCACAACCAATTACTGGATATCCCAATACTTTAGTATCTAAAAGTTCAGGTCTATCTAAAATTCCAACAATTTTAAATTTAGCCTCATGCTCAATAACATCAATTACCGATCTACAGTGACCGCCTCCACCAATTAAAAGTATTTTTTTCATAAAGTAACACTACTTGGTATATTTACAATTCTATCTTCTAGCCACCTAGAATTTTTTAAATCAGTACATTCTGCGTCTTTGTACATCGGTAGTTTATTCATTAATATCCATGTTGGTCTTGTCATGACACCATTGGAGTTAGTTTGCTCTAAAAATTTCTCTTTTTGTCTTTTGTTTTTAAGAATTATGCAATTTAACCAATAATTCGACTTACAATCTTTTGGTTCTTTGAAAAAATTATAATTTATACTTTTAAAGAAAGCCTGATATTTTTCTGCCAAATTACGTTTGTTCTTAATAAAATCATTTATTTTTTCTAGTTGTGCAAGTAATAACGCTGCATTTATATTCGGCATACGATAATTAAATCCAATTTTGTCATGATTAAACTCCCAATTATGAGAAACTTTAGAAGTTGTTGTTAAATGTTTAGCCTTCTTTGCAAGAACTTTGTCATTTGTAATTATACAGCCTCCTCCTCCAGCTGTAATTATTTTGTTTCCATTAAAGCTAATGATACCTAATTTACCAAAAGTGCCTGTATGCTTATTTTTGTATAAACTACCTAAACTCTCAGCAGCATCTTCGATAAGAAATATATTATATTCATCACAGATTTTTTTTATTTCTTTTATTCTGCAAGGATGACCATATGAATGCATAGGCAAACAAGCTTTAATCACCTTCTTAGTTTTTTTATTAATACATTGATTATTTTTTTTAATTGTATTTTTTTCTAAAAAAAACCTTAAAGAAGATGGTGAAAGTCCCATCGTATCTCTGTCAACATCAATAAATACTGGTTCAGCATTGCAATAGCTTATTGCATTAGCGGTTGCAACAAATGTAAGTGGTTGAGTTATCACCTCAGAATACCTATTACAACCAGCCAGTATCAAAGATATGTGTAATGCAGATGTGCCATTAGTAGTTGCTACTGCAAACCTCGAACCAGTAAATTTTGCTATCTCATACTCAAACTCACTAACAAATTTACCTACAGTAGATACAAAAGTAGATTTAATACACTCATTCAAATATTTTTTTTCATTACCTATAAATTTTGGCTCATGAAGTGGTATAAATTTTTTATTTTTATATAATTTTTTTATAAAATTGATTACTTTAAAATTTATATTTTCATTTTTTTTTGACATACGGAATATTATAGTATTTTTGACTATCAGGATCTTTAATTAATTTATTTTGAATAACATTTTTAATCTCTCTGATTCCATCTGGAACTGTCATAGATATTTTAAAACCAAGCTCATTTTTGATTTTATCACAATTAACTCTATAATCTCTAGGGTCTTCATTTTTTGTTACATATTTTATCTTTGAATTAGGTAACAATTTTTTTATTTCATTAACTATCATTTGTTTTGTATAATTCTCATTTGTATCTCCAACATTAAAAACATTATATGCAACTTTTTCAAAAGGCGAATTCAAAACAGTTATAAATGCATTTGAAAAATCCCTTACATGACAATAAGGTCTCCAAAATTGCTCTCCAAAAATTACAAGTTCTTTTCCAAGCGTTAGATCTTTAGTAAATTCATTTACAGTCAAATCAAATCTCATTCTGGAAGAAAGGCCATATACCGTTGAAAAACGTAATGAAGTAGGTGAGAAATCCTCATTTTTTTTTATTTCATGAAGTAAATATTTTTCAAATTTTACCTTTAATTCTGCATATAGAGATACTGGTGCTAAATTAGAATTTTCATCTACATAGGCATTTGGATCATCCATTTTTCCATAATTACTGCACGTGGAAGCAAAAATGAATTTAGATACACCTGAACTTTTAGATCTATCAATTAACCATTTGCTTGTTTCCCAATTCGTCTTTATTGCTAGATCTGGATATAATTTGCACGCAGGATCACCAACAATTGCTGCTAAGTGAATAACTCCATCATATTTTTTTTTAGAAAATATTTTATCTAATTTTTCAGTATTATTAATGTCACAATTTATAAAGTTAAAATTATTGTTATGCCAAACATCTAATAAAGACTCTCCACCAAACATTAAGTTATCAATACAAGTAACAAAATATCCTTCTTCTAAAAGTTTTCTTAATAATCCAGAACCAACATACCCGGCACCTCCAGTTACCAATATATTTTTCATTTATATATTCCTTTTATAATTAAGCATAATTCACAAATTAGTTTTGTGATTTACAATTTTCTGAAATATTTGAAAAAAAACTATTAGTCAATTTTGCAATAAAATTTAATTCTTTTTTACTACTATTTACATATATTGGAATAGCCACACTTTTTTCCAATAAGTCCCTAGATTTACTCCAACAAAATTTATAATTATATTGATATTTAGTAACATCTTTAAAAATATGTTCCCAATTTCCAGCAAAATGCCAATCAATAGCGTCAGGCAAGTTTTTTGTACTAATATGATTTTTTTTATAAATTTTTACTAATCGATTTGCATGTTTTTTGCTTTTTAGTATCATTATTAATGTATCAGCTAATTCGTCCTTACTATTAATTTTTCTAAATTCAAAATAATTACTTCTAGCTATTTTGTTTTTCAAATAATCTTTATTTTTTTTATTTTTTTTCAAAATATGATTTAATTTAGAAAGTTGAGCTATACCAACTGCAGCTTGTAATTCAGTCATTCTTAAATTTAACCCCCATATTTTTCTGGTATCTTGCCCTCTTAATTTTTTTTTATCATTTTTGTGGCCATGATCATGAAATTCTCTACAAAAATCCATAATTTTTTTATTATTTGAGACTATCAAACCACCTTCTCCTGTAGTTATGGTTTTACCAAAATCTAAACTAAAAATACCTACATCAGCTTTTGTTCCTACAAAGCTTCCATTATATTTTGAACCCAAAGACTCACACGCATCTTCTAATACTGGAATTTTTTTTTTTTTTGAGATTGATAAAATTTTTTTCATATCACATGGATTTCCAAGCATTGGAACAGGAATAATAAGTTTCGTTTTTGCTGATATTTTTCTTTCTAAATCTTTTGGACACATATTAAGACTATTATCAATATCTGTAATTACTGGTTTAGCACCCAATGCTAAAATTGCCTCTACTGTTGCGACAAATGTAAATGATTGCGTTATCACTTCATCACCTTTCTTAATACCCATTGCTTTCATTGCAATATACTGAGCCATAGTTCCCGATGTTGTTGCTACGCAGTATTTTACTTTAAGTTTTGAACATATTTTTTTTTCAAAGTTTCTAACACGAAATATATTTTTTCTTCTATCATCAAAACCATGGGCAAACAAAACTCCATTTGACACTTTAAAAATTTCTAAAATTTTATCTCTTTCTTTTTGATCTATAATTTCCCATCCAGGCATATTAGATAAAACTTTCTGCTACTTTAAAATCATCAACAAAATCTATGTCTATTGGCCATGTTTTTTTTGTAATAAACGGAGTTGATATATATTTTTTTACAAAACTTTTATTTTTACTTAAAAAATTAACTGTGCATATATAAAAATTACCATCTATAAAATAAAAGTTATTTTCATATTGTTGTTTTTGATAAAGATTTTTTTTTGAAGATTTTAAATATCGCCATTTTAATTTATTTTTAACCTGGATAATTTCATTAGGATGCTCTCTCACTTTACATACACTCATCATAGATTTTTTTTTTTCTCTTTTAAATACATTCAATGCTTCGATGATTTCAACAGTACTTCTAACTGGCGAAGTTGGTTGTAGCAAAATAATAGCATCATAACTCCTTCCATTTTTTTTTTGATAATTAATGCAATCAAAAACTGAGTCAATAATATTACTTTTATCTGTAGAGAATTTTTTGGGTCTCAAATAATTGCCCAAATTTACAATTTTTTTACAATAATTAAGTATTTTTTTACTATCTGTTGAAACAAAAATATCTGACTTTACTTGTTTATTTATTTTTTTTGCAGTTTCTAACGAATAAAAAATAAGAGGATAATTATTTAATTTTCTTAAATTTTTATTTTTTACACCTTTTGATCCTCCTCTAGCTGGAATAAAAATTAAAAATTTCATAATAATTAAAATTGAAATTATGATATTCTGCTTAAAACTTGTTTCATTAATGATTTCTCGTATTTTTTTTTTCTAATATAATCTGTTTTTGAATAAAAATTAACAAATTGAAAAGTAACTCCTTTTCTTGAATTATTAGAATAATTTTTGTTACTACCATGAACTGCTAGGCTATGATGCAAAACACAGTCACCTGGATTTAAGCTTGGGTAAGATTTATTCATTTTTTTTAACCTCAAATTTTTTTTAATCATCTGAGATGAACCTTTTTTATATGAGGGAAAATGTTTAATTAAGCCTAACTTATGTGATTTATCATAATAATATACACCACCATTTTCTTTATTTGTTTTTTCAAGTGCCACCCACATCGTAAGAGCTTTTGCATCTTTAACACACCAATAAAAATTATCTTGATGAACTGGTACATCCAAACCATGTTTTTTAGGCTTTGCAAATAGTTCGGATGCTCTCAATTTGATTTTTTTAGTATTTAGTAAACTATTTACTAATTTTACTATTTTTTTTTTTTGTGAAAATTTTAAAATAAAATTACAATCATGCAATTTATGGAATGAATTAATATTTCTCCAGTTTTTTTTTTCTGATAAAAAATTTATGTCTCTGCCAGAATATTTATTATAGTTTTTTTTTAAAAATTCATTTATGTTTTTTTTTAATTTTCCTATTTCACTTTTTGACGAAAAATTCTCTATTTTTACCCATCCATTATCCTTAAAAAATTTAATATCAAATTCGCTATTCATTAAATAATATCAACAATGGTTATGTAATTTTTGATTTCCATATTTTTATTTATTATCGGAATCAACCCAACACCAGTTTCTCTAAAGATTTTTTTGGCTTGAGAAAGATTTTTTGATTTAAGAAACTTAAATGATTTGTTCATTATTTTATCTAATGATATGTTTAAACTTCTTTTGTAAATTAGCGTTTTCATTATATCTCCCTCGCTGATTACCCCTATAACTTTTTTTTTATTTAAAACTACAACAGTTCTACTGTTACTATTATAAATTTTTTCAATAGCTGCTGACAAACTTTCATTTTTTTGAATGGTAACTGAACTCAACCTTTTCATATACTAATAAGTTAATTCTTTTTTTAATAGCTTTTCATCTACTTTTGTTTTTTGCAATATTTCTAAAATTTTTTTTGAAGAATATCCATCACCATATGGATTATTAAGATTTTTTATGCTTTTTTTAAATTCTTTTGAATTTATTTTTTTTATTGCTAACATCAATTTTTTTTCTGAATACTTTTCTATATTAATCACATTTTTAGCTTTTAAACGATTTTTTTGTCTTCTTCCAATGTTAATAGTTGGGATTTTAAAAGAAGGACTTTCAATTATTCCAGCTGAAGAATTACCAATAATTGCTGAAGCATTTTTCATTAAAGTTAAAAATTGATGTCTTGGCAAATTATCAAATAAAATATCATCATTATTTCTATTATTTAAAAAGATCTCTTTGATAAAATGAGACCCAGCATCGCTGTTAGGTGATATCCAAAATCTTTTCTCAAATTTTGTTTTTTTGACACATTTAATAAAATTCTTAAAAATTTTTTTTGTCTCTGAATATTCCTCTACTACTGGATGAAAAATTATTAAAGAGTAGTTACTTACACTATCAAGCCCATATGCCTTTAATATTTTTGTGACATCATTAAATTTATTATAATTTTGTCGTATATCGTCAAGTTGAGGGGCACCTACTGTTTTAATTCTAAAACTCTGTTCACCTAAATTTTTAAGTCTGTTTGCGGCATCGTTATTTGAGGCAAAATGAATATGTGCAAACTTTCCTATAGCATGTCTAGCCTGACCATCGATATTGCCTGATAATTCTCCAGCTTGAATATGGGCCAAAGGGGTGTTTGTATATGCAGCAACTAACGAGGCTATTAAAGTTTCTCCTCTATCACCAGCTAATAAAATCCAATCCGGTTTCACCCGTTGCACAACATCTAAAAAAGACATCAATATAACTCCTAATGATTTAGTGGATGAATATGTATTGTACCCATCTAGTGTCATGTAAATTTCATCAGATACTTTAAAACCATCTTTTTTAATTTCATTTACTGATAGTCCATATGAGTCCAATACATGAGTATTCGTAGCACAAATATTATATTTTATTTTTTGATGCTTACATAATTTTATTATGGGTTTAATATATCCCCACTCACTTCTAGATCCTGTAAAAAATAAAATTTTCATAATTAATATAAATCTGAATACTTTAAAATAGTATCTTTCTTTAAATTTTTTTTTGCTATTTTACCTATAATTTTTTTGTAATCTTTTGAAGGTATGCCAGTTCCAGGTCTCTTAGAGAAAAAATTTTTTTCAGATAATTTTTCACCTTTTTTTATATCAGATGTAGTAACAAGACTTCTCCTTGCCCATTTTCTTATAGGCAATTCCTGAGTGTAAATTTTTTTATTATTTCCAATTGCCTTTTCTATCAACCGAACACTACTTACAAGTATTTTTAAATTTTCAAAACTTATTGAAACATCCTTGTCTGGTCCATTATTAAAGCCATCCAAATATACATGTTTTTCTATAATTTTAGCACCTAAAGCTACTGCAGCTATTGAAGTGTAAATTGAATTGGTATGATCTGAGTGACCTATTACAAAGTTTTTATATTTATTTTTTAAAAATTTAATAAAACCAAGATTAATGTCTTCAATTTTTGGAGGATATTCGCTTGTACAATTTAATATTGCAATATCTTTTAATTTTTTTTTTGTAAAATATCTACACATAAAATCTATTTCTTTTACTGAAGACATTCCAGTAGAAAAGATAATAGGTTTTTTAAATTTGATTAATTTTTCAATAAACATTAAGTCTGTAAATTCACCTGAGCCAACTTTAAAAAAATCCACATTCAATTCATTTAATTCTTGAGCTGCTTTGTATGAAAATGGGGTACATAAATATTTTATTGAATTTAACTCACAAAATTTTTTAAGCTCATAGTGATCTTGTATTGTAAGTGCATATTTTTTTAAAAAATTATAAAGAGACATTTTAAAATTTTTTGATTTAGGAACTCTTTTAAGCATTTCTTCATCTGGAATGTGATGTTGAAATTTAATTACATCTGCTCCACATTTCTTAGCTTTCAAAACCATTTGTTTTGCTTTCTTCAAATCTCCAAAATGATTATCACAAGCTTCAGCAATTATTATTGTTTTATTTTGGTTAAAAAAATTCATAAATTTTAAATTAATTGAAATATTTTTTTTTCATTTATTTTTTTAATATTACAAAATTATCAGTTATTAAACCATCTAGTTTTGAGTTATAAAAAACAATAAATGCATCTTTTAAATTTATTTTTTTAAAAAACAAGTTTTTAATTGATTTTAAAACTCAGTCTAAAATATGTCACTATCTATAAACCACCAGAACCAAACCTTTGCTCGATATCTCATCAAGCTTTAGGAAAATAATTAAGATGTTTTTTTTAACATTATTTTTTGCACTTCAGATAAATTATTTAAAGCAGAACCACTAAGGACACAGCAAATTTTTTTATATTTAATTTTATTTAAAGATCCAATAATTGCACTAGATGATCCATCAACAAATATTCCTTCTTTAGCTAATAAACTAAAACCTTTGATAATTTCTTTATCGTTTGCTTTAATTAAATTTAATTTTCCATTTTTTTTTTTATTTTTTATTTCAGTTAATGAAAATGCATTTATACTTTTTGCTAATTTTGATTTTGAGTAAACACCATAAAATTTAGGTTGTTTTAAATTTTTACTTAAACCTAATAAATGACTGCCATTATTAACACTTGAAACAATACACTGAAATTTATTTTTTTTTTTTAAAATTTCTGAAGTAATGATTCTGTTAGCATCAAGCTTTTGCTCATACACACCAGGATTAGCACTCAATATTTTATTTTCTTTAAAAAAATTATTACTTTCATAATACAAATTTTTTAAAGAAATTTTTTTTAAAGTAACCTTAGCGCCTAGTTCCTCTAATAGTTTTATAAGATAAGTTTTTTTATTTAACCAAACGAAACACTTTAGATTATTTAATCTTGCATAAAAAGCCAGCGAAATCGCTAAATTTCCTGTAGAAGCACAACCTATCTTTTTATATTTTTTTTTTGTTGCTAAATTTATAAGTTTTATACTTTCTCTGTCTTTATGAGATCCTGTTAGATTTTGACTTTCGAGTTTTAGATAGACTTGTTTGTCAAAATGTTTGGATATTTTTTTTGAAAAAAAAAAATTATTATTTGAATATATCATTTTTACATACTGTATATTAATATAAGAACATTAACGTTTAATTTTAATTATATCACATAAGTTTTTTAATATCTAACACAGACTGATTTAAATCAAATTTAGCTTTCCAATTTAATTCTTTTAAAGCTTTATTAGAATTACAAAACGAAATTGCAACATCGCCTTTTCGTCTTTTAATAAATTCATAAGGAATTTTTGTTTCTGTTAGTTTTTCAAATACTTTAATTAAATCCAAAACACTTGATCCTTTGCCTGTTCCAAAGTTATAAATTTTTATACCTTTTTTTAATCGATTATTTTTTATCATTGCAACATGACCGTCCGCTAAATCCATAACATGAATATAGTCTCTAACTCCTGTTCCATCTTTGGTATTATAATTTTTACCAAATACTTTTAATGATTTTAATTTTCCTTGTGCCACACTTAAAATGCTAGGAAATAAATTATTTGGAACACCTTGGGTATTTTCTCTAATAAGGCACGATGAATGATTGCTTATTGGGTTAAAGTATCTAGCAATTCTTACACTCCATCTGTTATCAGAGTTTACGAGATCTGCTAAAATTCTTTCGATTATATATTTTGTACTACCATAAGGATTGTTAGTATTTCCAACTTTTGAGGTTTCTTTAAGAGGTAATTTTTGTAAATCATTGTAAACATTTGCTGAAGAACTAAATATAAGTTTAAAAACTCTACTATCCTCCATACTTTCTAACAGTGATAGAGTAGATATTATATTGTTATTAAAATAATGTAATGGCTTTTGAATGCTCTCAGCTACAACTTTAGAGCCTGCACAATGAATTACTGCGTAACATTTTTTTCTTTTAAAAATTGTTTTTAATTTTTTTTTATCTCTAATATCAACTTTAAAAAAAGAAATTTTTTTTTTAATAATTTTTTCTAACTTCTTTATTACACTCTTATTGCTATTTGAAAAATTATCTAAGATAATTGGGTTATAATTATTTTTTGCTAGAGAAATTGCGCAGTGTGAACCAACGTAACCTGCACCGCCAGTAATAAAAACATTTTTCACTATTATTTTATATCTGTAAATACATTAAAAAACAAAAGTATAAAAACAAAAGTATAAAAACAAATATCTGATTTAAATTTTTATTAATTTTATTAAAAAAATATCTAAAAAATAAAGCAATTAATTATTATCAATATTATAGTAAAAATTTTTTTCAGTGCATAAATCAAGCCAATTGAGCTATTAGTACTGGTCAGCTACACGCATTACTGCGCTTCCACATCCAGCCTATCAACGTGGTGGTCTACCACGGCTCTATAGGAAGAACTAGTTTTGAGGTGAGTTTCCCGCTTAGATGCTTTCAGCAGTTATCTCGTCCATACTTAGCTACCCGGCACTGCAGCTGGCGCTACAACCGGTCCACCAGTGGTATGTTCAACCCGGTCCTCTCGTACTAGGGTCAACTCCTCTCAATTCTTCTACACGCATAGCAGATAGGGACCGAACTGTCTCACGACGTTCTGAACCCAGCTCACGTACCACTTTAATTGGCGAACAGCCAAACCCTTGGGACCTGCTCCAGCCCCAGGATGTGATGAGCCGACATCGAGGTGCCAAACACTGCCGTCGATATGAGCTCTTGGGCAGTATCAGCCTGTTATCCCCGGCGTACCTTTTATCCGTTGAGCGATGGCCCTTCCACTCAGAACCACCGGATCACTATGACCGACTTTCGTCTCTGCTCGACTTGTCAGTCTCACAGTCAGGCAGGCTTATGCCATTGCACTCTACGAACGATTTCTGACCGTTCTGAGCCTACCTTCGCACGCCTCCGTTACTATTTGGGAGGCGACCGCCCCAGTCAAACTACCCACCATACAATGTCTTGATGCCGGATAACGGCAATCAGTTAGATATCAAGAAAAACAAAAGAGGTATTTCACTGTTGACTCCACGAAAACTGACGCCTTCGCTTCAATGTCTCCCTCCTATGCTAAATATGTTTTTCCTAATACCAATGTAAAGTTGCAGTAAAGGTGCACGGGGTCTTTCCGTCTAACTACGCGAACTCCGCATCTTCACGGAGAATTCAATTTCACTGAGTTGATGTTGGAGACAGCGGAGAAATCGTTACGCCATTCATGCAGGTCGGAACTTACCCGACAAGGAATTTCGCTACCTTAGGACCGTTATAGTTACGGCCGCCGTTTACTGGGGCTTCAGAAGTTAGCTTGCACCAACCGCATTAACCTTCCAGCACCGGGCAGGCGTCAGACCCTATACATCCACTTACGTGTTAGCAGAGCCCTGTGTTTTTGATAAACAGTCGCTTCTCCCTGGCTTGTGCCACCCTCCCATAGTTGCCTACAAGAAGGTCTTCCTTATCCCGAAGTTACGGAAGTATTTTGCCGAGTTCCTTCAACATCATTCTCTCAAGCGCCTAAATATACTCTATTAATCCACCTGTGTCGGTTTAGGGTACGGTCTAATGATGGAGCTATTTCTTGGAACCTTTTCGCGGCAAGCTCAATCCATTAAGAACTCACAACTTACAAGATCCGTCACTACCATCTGGTTAAGGAATATTAACCTTATTTCCATCGACTACGGCTTTCGCCCTCGCCTTAGGTGCCGACTAACTCTGCGCGGATTAACCTTGCGCAGAAACCCTTGGATTTTCGGCGAAGAAGTTTTTCACTTCTTTTATCGTTACTTATGTCAGCATTCGCACTTCTGATACCTCCAGGATCCCTCACAGGTATCCCTTCACAGGCTTACAGAACGTTCCGCTACCAGTTAAAATTTTCGAAAAAATTATAAATCCACAGATTCGGTATATGATTTTAGCCCCGTTACATCTTCGGCGCAGAAACTCTATTAGACCGGTGAGCTGTTACGCTATCTTTAAAGGATGGCTGCTTCTAAGCCAACCTCCCGGCTGTTAAGGAATTTCCACATCCTTTCACACTTAATCATAATTTGGGGACCTTATCTGGTGGTCTGGGCTCTTTCCCTCTCGACCATGGACCTTAGCACCCACAGTCTGTCTGCTGAAGAACAACATTTAGCATTCGGAGTTTTATTAGGTTTGGTAAGAATCTCTTCCCCCTAGCCCATTTAGTGCTCTACCTCTAAATGTCTATTTATTCAACGCACTACCTAAATAGTTTTCGCGGAAAACCAGCTATCTACGAATTTGGTTGGCCTTTCACCCCTTACCACAAGTCATCCAAAGACTTTTCAACGTCAACTGGTTCGGTCCTCCGGTTGGTGTTACCCAACTTTCAACCTGCTCATGGTAAGCTCATTCGTTTTCGGGTCTAATTCATAAAACTAATCGCCCTATTAAGACTTGCTTTCGCTACGCCTACACCTAGATGGCTTAAGCTTGCTTTATAAATTAAGTCACTGACCCATTATACAAAAGGTACGCCGTCACTCTAAAAAGAGCTTCGACTGATTGTAGGCATGCGGTTTCAGGTTCTATTTCACTCCCCTAATAGGGGTTCTTTTCACCTTTCCCTCACGGTACTAGTTCACTATCGGTCACTGAAGAGTATTTAGGCTTAGAGGGTGGTCCCCCTATATTCGAGCAGGATTTCACGTGTCCCGCTTTACTCAAGAATTTTGTTAAACATTACTCATACGGGACTATCACCCTCTATGGTTAGCATTTCCAAACTATTCAAATTTTTTTAACAAAACTACTGGCCTAGTCCGCGTTCGCTCGCCACTACTAACGGAATCTCAATTGATTTCTTTTCCTCTGGTTACTTAGATGTTTCAGTTCTCCAGGTTGTCTCTTTAAACCTATGTATTCAGTTTAAAGTACCACATAAAGTGGTGGGTTTCCCCATTCGGAAATTTTCGGATCAAAACTTACATACAGCTCCCCGAAACTTATCGCAGTATATCACGTCCTTCATCGGCTTTCAGTGCCAAGGCATCCACTACACGCCCTTAAACGCTTGATTTATGCACAGAAAAAAATTCTGTGTTGAATCAAATTTTTATTTTGAACATTAGCTAATAACATTACTAATGTTCGGATATAGATATTGATATTAATTATATATTATTTACAGTTTTTAATAACTAAGTGTTTTGGTGGAGGATAGCGGGATCGAACCGCTGACCTCCTGAATGCAAATCAGGCGCTCTCCCAGCTGAGCTAATCCCCCATGATCTTAAATTGGTGGGCCGAGAAAGACTCGAACTTTCGACCCCACCCTTATCAAGGGTGTGCTCTAACCAACTGAGCTACCGGCCCCTATGCAAAGAGAAACACTACTTTAAGAAGAGAAATGAGGACGGTCAACATTACCTGTATATTATTTAGAATGAAATTTTACTTTCATTCATCCTTAGAAAGGAGGTAATCCAGCCGCAGGTTCCCCTACGGCTACCTTGTTACGACTTCACCCCAGTCGCTGACTATACCGTGGTCAAGGGTATTAAACCTTGCCTTAAGGTAGAACCAACTCCCATGGTGTGACGGGCGGTGTGTACAAGACCCGGGAACGCATTCACCGTGGCACGCTGATCCACGATTACTAGTAATTCCAGCTTCATGCACTCGAGTTGCAGAGTGCAATCCGAACTGAGGTATCTTTTAAGGATTTGCTTGACCTCGCAGTCTTGCTTCCTGTTGTAGATACCATTGTAGCACGTGTGTAGCCCAACACGTAAGGGCCATGAGGACTTGACGTCATCCCCACCTTCCTCCAGCTTATCACTGGCAGTTCTTTCAGAGTGCCCAACTAAATGATGGCAACTAAAAGTGAGGGTTGCGCTCGTTGCGGGACTTAACCCAACATCTCACGACACGAGCTGACGACAGCCATGCAGCACCTGTGTTTCGTCCGGCCGAACCGAAAACTCTAATCTCTTAGAGTCGCGACGAACATGTCAAGTGTTGGTAAGGTTCTGCGCGTATCTTCGAATTAAACCACATGCTCCACTACTTGTGCGGGTCCCCGTCAATTCATTTGAGTTTTAACCTTGCGGTCGTACTCCCCAGGCGGTGTGTTTATCGCTTTCGCTGCGACACTGAAAATTAATTTCCAACGTCTAACACACATCGTTTACGGCATGGACTACGAGGGTATCTAATCCTCTTCGCTACCCATGCTTTCGTTCCTCAGTGTCAGTAATGATCCAGAAAGCTGCCTTCGCAATTGGTATTCTTTCTAATATCTACGAATTTCACCTCTACACTAGAAATTCTGCTTTCCTCTATCATACTCTAGCTGAAAAGTTTTGATGGCAGTTCCAGAGTTAAGCTCTGGGATTTCACCACCAACTTTTTCAACCACCTACGAACTCTTTAAGCCCAGTAATTCCGAACTACGCTAGGTCCCTTCGTATTACCGCGGCTGCTGGCACGAAGTTAGCCGGACCTTCTTATTCGGGTACAGTCATTTTCTTCCCCGACGAAAGAGCTTTACAACCCAAAGGCCTTCTTCACTCACGCGGCATCGCTGCATCAGAGTTTCCTCCATTGTGCAAGATTCCCCACTGCTGCCTCCCGTAGGAGTTTGGGCCGTGTCTCAGTCCCAATGTGGCTGATCATCCTCTCAAATCAGCTATTGATCACAGTCTTGGTAGGCCATTACCCCACCAACAAACTAATCAAGTGCAGGCTCATCCAATGGTGCATAAAGCTTTCTCCGTAAAGACTTATCCGGTATTAGCACAAGTTTCCTCGTGTTATTCCAGGCCAAAGGGTAGATACCCACATGTTACTCACCCGTCTGCCACTAAGTATTGCTACTTCGTTCGACTTGCATGTGTTAGGCGTGCCGCCAGCGTACGTTCTGAGCCATGATCAAACTCTCAAGTTTAAAAACGGCGCACACTAGCTTCCATATAAATTCTAAGAATAAAATTTATATGTGATTGAAGTGTGTACGACAAATTTTTGGTAACCTTAACCGTCCACACTTCTCTTCTTAAATTTTAACTTTTTAAATAGCTAATTGAGCAAAAAGGCTCAATAATTCTCATTTATTTATTGTGCTAACAATAATTTTATTGAGAAAGTCCAGTGCTTATAGGCTAAAAATAATGGAAATCAAGCATTTAAGAGTAAATTTTTAAATAAAAACAACCCATTTTAAGGGCTTTTTTTTGATTTTTAAAGCTCTCTAAACTAATAATTGTGTTCGCTTAAATATAAAATGTTAAAAAATATAATAAGTAAAATTAAGAAAAATTTTGAAGTTTTTAGCTTAATTTTATTAATTCTTATTACAGCAATCTCTACAACTTATTTTAATTCAAAGAAAAAAGAAAACGCAGAAGTTTATGATAATTTTATTGATAACATTTACTTTAAAAAAACGCTCACTCATATTGTTGAAAACCTTGAGCCAAAATACAAAAAAATAAAACATAAAATAAAATCTGGTGAAACATTTGATAAAATTTTGGAGAATTATCTAATACAAAAAAAAGAAATATTAGAAATAAAAAATGCTTTAAAAAAAAAAGTTAACCTTAACAAATTGAATACTAAACAAATTATTGAGTTTAGCTTAGATAAAACTAATAATCAAATTAATGAATTTACTTTTCAAATATCAAATAAACAAAAAATATTTTTAGTAAGAGATAACTCTAATAATACTTTTAGTGATGAAATAATATCAATTAAATTAAATAAGAAAATAGTCTACAAAGAAAACTTAATTTTACAAAGTCTATATAAAGCTGCTACAGATGAAAAAATACCAGCAAATATAATAATTGAATTTGCAAGGATATATGGTTTTCAAGTAGATTTTCAAAGAGATATAAGAAAAAAAGATAAGTTTCAAATAATGTATGAAATTTTCCTTAATAATAAAAATGAAATCATTGAAACAGGGGAAATACTTTTCGCTAACTTAAAATTGAGTGGTCAAGATAATGGACTTTATTATTTTGATAAAGAAGGAAGCGAAGGACATTATGATAAAAATGGTAAGAGTGTTAAAAAAGCTTTAATGAAAACCCCAATTAATGGGGCAAGACTTTCATCTCCTTTTGGCATGAGAAAACATCCTATTGATGGATATAATAAAATGCATAGAGGTACTGATTTTGCAGCACCAACAGGAACGCCTATAATGGCATCTGGTGATGGCGTTGTAAAAAAAGCTGGGTGGTGTGGTGGAGGTGGAAACTGTGTAAAAATAAAACACAACTCAACTTATCAAACAATATACGCTCACATGTCAAAATTTGCTCGTGGCATTAAAGCAGGAGTAAGAGTAAAACAAGGTCAAACAATAGGATATGTTGGTTCCACAGGTAAGTCTACGGGACCTCATTTACATTACGAAGTTATTGTAGATGGAAAAAAAGTTAACTCTCAAAAACTAAAGCTTCCTTCAGGTAAAATATTAAAAGGTGAAGAAAGAAAGTTATTTGAAACACAAAAAATTAAATTAGATGTTCTTAAATCTGAAAAGATAATAGGTTTAAATTAATTAACTTCTGCTGCTGTTTCAGTGTTAGGATCTACGTTAGAGTTGTCTTTTAAATTTTTTTCAGATATATCATTATTTTCTGTTAGCTCATTAGTGTTTAATCCATTTTCCTCAGACTTTTCTAAATTTCTTTCTCTTTTGTAGCTTTCTCTTTCATTTAGTATTCTTGTAAAATGATCAGCATGCTGAAGGTAATTTTCAGAGAGAATTTTGTCACCATTTGATAAGGCCTCTCTAGCTAAATCATTATACTTTTCGATCAATTTTGGTGCATTATGATTATTTCTACCTGGGGACTTTCTTTTAAAATTATCACCATTAGAAAAATTTGAACTAAATTTCTGCCTGTCGCCGTTAGATTTAAAATTTCTATCATTTCTTCTAAAATTATTTCTTCTATTGGTGTTATTACTATTATTCCTAAATGTTACCATGATTTAAATAATTATACTTTCGTGCAAATTATGCATCGATCATTATAAGCAAGATCTTTTAGAGCACTATTTATATAAAATCCCTCTTTTTTTAATAATTTAATTACTTTATTTTTTTGATCAAAACCAATCTCTAAAATAAATTTACCATTTTTTTTAATCAGCTCAGATGACTTTTTAATAACTTTTCTGATTTCTGATAAACCATCTAATCCACCATTTAGCGCTATTTTTGGTTCAAACTTAGCAACTCCTTTATCCAAATATTTCAATATATGTTTTTTAATATAAGGAGGATTAGAAACAATTAAATCATATTTGCCCAAAGTAAATTTGTCAACATTAGATTTATATAATTTTAATCTATTATGAACTTTTAAATTAATTGCATTCATATTAGCTATTTTTAAACAATTTTTACTTATATCTATTCCAATTCCATAAAAATCTTTCCTTTCACTCAATATGGATAAAAGTATACATCCAGATCCTATACCAATATCTAGAATACTAAGTTTACTTTTGTTTTTTGTTAAATTTAAAATACTTTCAACAATTAGCTCGGTATCTGGACGGGGTATTAAGGTATCTTCTGTTATAATAAATTCTGAATTCCAAAATAACTTTTTATTAGTTAAATACGATATTGGCTTACCTTTAGACCTTTCATCAATAAGTTTTTTAAACAAATTTAAATTTTTGTCTTCTATTTTATTTTGTGCATTTAGTAGTAAATATTTTTTATCTTTCTTAATTACTTTTGACATTAAAATTTCTGAATCTAAATAAGGATTTAAAAAAAATTTATTTTTTAAAATTTGAGCACCTTGATTTATCGCTGATTGAATATTCATTTATTTTAAATTACTTAAACTTTCTTCTTGTGCTTGCAATGTAAGTGACTCGATCATTTCATCAAAAGCTTCACCTTCAAGAAATTCCTCTAATTTATGTAAGGTTAAATTTATTCTGTGATCTGTAACTCTTCCTTGTGGAAAATTATAAGTTCTAATTCTCTCTGATCGGTCTCCAGTGCCAATTTTGGTTTTCCTATCTTGTGATCTCTCTTGATCAATTCTTGACCTTTCGAGTTCATATAATCTTGCTCTTAAAATTTTCATTCCTTTTGCTTTATTTTTATGTTGTGATTTTTCATCTTGCTGAGAAACTGACAATCCTGTAGGAATATGAGTTATTCTAACAGCACTATCTGTAGTGTTAACTGACTGTCCACCTGGACCACCTGCTCTGAACACATCAATTCTTAAGTCAGAGTCATTTATTTTTAAGTC
Organism: uncultured Pelagibacteraceae bacterium; assembly: GCA_902588925.1. Classification (GTDB taxonomy): domain Bacteria; phylum Pseudomonadota; class Alphaproteobacteria; order Pelagibacterales; family Pelagibacteraceae; genus Pelagibacter. Next base: position 38,689 of record CACIRB010000005.1, read on the forward strand.
CACTTCCTCTGCTTCAGGTAGTACTGCAACAGTAGCCGCGGATGTATGTACTCTTCCTTGTGTTTCAGTATCTGGAACTCTTTGAACTCTATGCACACCACTCTCATATTTTAATGTTGAATATATATTTGTACCTTTAATAGACGCTATAACCTCTTTCAAACCTCCAGCATCACTTCTTGAAATAGAAATAAGTTCTAATGACCACTTTTTTTTATGACTTACTTTTTCATACATTTTAAAAAGGTCTGAGGCAAATAGACTTGCTTCTAAACCTCCGGTCCCAGCTCTTATTTCAATTATTGCATTTTTTTTATCAGCTTCATCTCTTGGTAGTAGAAATAATTTTAATTTTTTTTCGTTAATCTCATGTTGAGATTTTAAATCAACTAATTCCAACTCAGCCATATTTTTTAATTCTTTATCTGAAGTATTGTCCTCTAAAATTTTCTCTAATTCCTGCTTTTCATTTTTAAATGATAAATATTTTTTCGCATTTAAAATTATTTCATTAACATCTGAATATTCTTTCGACTTTTCAGCAAATAATTTATTGTCTAAGTTTCCTGATGATAGATCTTTTTCTAACGTAGAATGTTTTTCAATTAATTCTTCAATAGTTTTTGTTGGTATCATTATTAATTTTCTAATTCAGAAGCTTTTTTTTCAACTTCAGCTACAACTTTATTAACTATATCTTTAGTTAATACTTTTTCACTTTGTACCCCAGATAGATAAAGCATATTATTACCTTTTCCACCTCCCGTTATTCCAATATCAGTTAAAGCAGCTTCACCAGGACCATTCACAACACAGCCAATTATAGATAGAGTAATTGGGGTTTTTATATGAGATAATTTTTCTTCTAAAATTTTAACTGTATTAATCACTTGAAATGCTTGTCTTGCACATGATGGGCAAGAAATTATTTTAACTCCTCTATTTCGTAATCCTAAAGATTTAAGTATTTCATTTCCAATCTTAACTTCTTTTACAGGATCATCTGATAAAGAAACTCTCAAAGTATCACCTATACCATCTAATAATAATGAACCTAATCCTATTGAGGACTTAACACTTCCTGATATAAAACTTCCAGCCTCAGTTATACCAAGATGAAGAGGATACTTGGTAGCATCGGAAAGCTGTCTGTAAGCTGCAATCGACAAAAATACATCAGAAGACTTTACGCTTATCTTGAAATTAAAAAAATCTTGATCCTCTAATATTTTAATGTTTCTTTTTGCACTTTCTACTAATGCCTCAGGGCATGGCTCTTTGTACTTCTCTAGAATATCTTTTTCTAGTGAACCTGCATTAACTCCTATTCGAATTGAACAGTCATTATTTTTTGCTGCACTTAAGACCTCATGGATTTTATTTTTATCACCAATATTTCCAGGATTTATTCTTAAACACTTAGCTCCATTTTCTGCAGCCTCTATAGCTCTTTTATAATGAAAATGTATGTCTGCAATTACAGGTATTTGAACATTTTTTGTAATTACTTTTAAGGCTTTTGAGGAATCTTCATCTGGACAAGAAACTCTAACCAGGTCAGCACCCTCATCGTGAATTTTATTTATTTGCTCTATGGTAGCTGAAATATCTGTAGTTAGAGTATTGGTCATTGATTGAACTGATATTGGATTATCACCACCAACTTTAACATTACCAACTTTAATTACTTTAGTTTTTTTTCGATTTATATTTCTAAATGGTCTTACATTCATAAGTTTAATCTAGTTTAAATTCTTTATGAAGAGTAGCTATTGCTTTTTTTACATTTTTGGATGAGACTAATACTGAAATTTTTATTTCAGATGTTGATATAACTAAAATGTTTATTTTTTTTGAAGCTAAAGCTTGAAACATCCTATAAGTAATTCCGGGTGTGGTAATCATCCCAACTCCGATTATAGAAACTTTGGAAAGATTTTTATCAAAAGAAAGTTTTTTATATGATATAGATTTATTTTGCTTAATTAATTTCTCAGTTTTTTTCAGATCATCAGTTTTAATTGTAAAAGTTAAGTCAGTATCTTTTCCATTTTGAGAAATATTTTGTACAACCATATCAACGTTAATTAAATTTCTTGATAGTGGTCTAAAAACTGAAGCAGCAACACCAGGTCTATCTTTAACTCCTACAATTGTGATCTTAGCATCATTTTTAGTTGAAGATATCCCTGTAATTATTTGATCACTAAACGCCTTTTTAGAGCCTGTGATTAATGTACCTGGTTTATTAACAAATGAAGACTTAACTTTAATATCAATGTTATTTAACTTTGCATCTTGAACCGATGTTGGTTGCATCACTTTTGATCCTAAAGATGCCATTTCTAACATTTCATCATAAAATATTTTTTTAATTTTCTTTGCTTTTTTATGTTGTCTTGGATCAGTTGTATAAATACCATCGACATCTGTATAAATAATACATTCATCAGCTTTAATAAATTTTGCTAACATTATTGCAGTAGCATCAGAACCACTTCTTCCAATTGTGGTGATTCTATTTTTATTATTAATACCTTGGAAACCAGTAATAATTGGGATCCCACCTTGTTTCACATAATTATTTAATTCTTTTGTAAATATCTTGTTTATTCTTGCTCCAGAATAAGGTCCGTCAGTAATTATCGGTAATTGCCAAGAAACCCATGACCTAGACTTAAAACCATCATGAGCAAGTCTTCCTGCAATTAAAGCGCATGAAACTTGTTCTCCAGTAGAGAGAAGTACATCATATTCAGATCTGCTAAAATTATTACTAATTTGCTTCGATTTTTTTACAAGCTCATTGGTCACTCCACTCATTGCAGATGAAATCACCAAAACTCTATTTTTTTTCTTTTTATAAACAGCTATAATTTTGCACACTTTTTTTATTCTATCGATACTACCAACAGAAGTTCCACCAAATTTTAGTACAACAGTTTTCATGATCAGTTGAATTAATATAATTTAATTATAAATTGATAAAATACATCTTAATTGTTATGTCAACTAATTATATATTATGAACAGTATTAATAAAAAAGAAATAGAAAAATTTTCAAATATGGCCGCCGAATGGTGGGATCCAGAAGGAAAATTTAAACCTCTCCATAAATTTAATCCTATAAGAATAAAATATATAAAAGAAAATATAATTAAGGAATTTCAACTTAAAAATAAAAAATATCCTCTTTCTGGAATAAATGTCCTTGATATTGGATGTGGAGGTGGATTGTTGTCTGAGCCCATGTGTAGATTGGGAGCTAATGTTACAGCAATCGATGCTTCAAATAAAAATATTGCCATAGCAAACTTACATGCAAAAAAAAATAATCTTAAAATAAAGTATATATGTTCATCACCTGAGAAACTTAGAACAACAAAAAAATTTGATGTAATTTTAAACATGGAGATTGTTGAACATGTTGAGGATGTTAATTTTTTTTTAAAATCATGTGCTAATCTTTTAAAAAAAAATGGATTAATGTTTGTTGCAACTATAAATAAAACTTTAAAATCTTATATATTTGCAATTGTTGGTGCAGAATATGTTTTGAGATGGCTCCCTATTGGCACCCATGAATGGGAAAAATTTGTTAAGCCTGAAGAATTAAAAAGTATACTAATCAAAAACAATCTTAATCTCAAAAAAATAGATGGAATGAATTTTAACATTCTGAAGGATGAATGGAATGTTTCTAAAGATTTATCAGTAAATTATATTGCTGAATTTAAGAAAAACTAATTTTCTTTTTCATCAACCCAAGGAATTAATTGTGTATCTATTCCTTCTTCTTTGAGCTCTCTAATGTCTTCCTGAGAGGCTTTACCATATATCCCTTTCGTAGATTTCTTACTATTATAGTGAATAGATCTTGCTTCATATGCAAAATTATCCCCAACGTACTTAAAATTATCTTTTATAAAATTTTGGTAATTTTTAATTGTTTTCTTAATTTTTTTGTACTTCTGAGTATCAAATTTTTCTTCATTTTTAGCTTTTCTACTTATTAACTGAGGAGTCATTAATGTTTTTTCAACTTTTTCAGAATTACAGTTGTGACAAATTAAAAGCTTTTTCTTTTTTAATTTTTCATATTCTGATGAAGAAGAGAACCAACTATCAAACTTCAATTCACAGTCGTTACACAAGAGTTTGTATTTTATCATAGTATAAAATTAGTTATCAAAATTAATATTTCAATATGTTCAACTTCTATAATCAGCATTAATTTCAATATAATTTTTTGTAAAATCCATAGTAAAAGCAGTAAAGCTTTTAGCACCCGTGAACAAATCTACATTAATATCTATATTTTCACCTTTCATATATTCTGCTACTAATTTTTCATTGTAGTTCTTGTGTAATTTTCCATCCTGAATTATTTGATAATTTCCAAATTTCAAACCTAATTTATTTAAATTTATTTTTGGTCCTGCTTTTCCAATTGCCATCACTATTCGTCCCCAGTTTGGATCTTCACCTGCAATAGCAGTTTTTACCAAAGCTGAATTTGCTATTGAGAAAGCAATTGTTTTTGCATCTAGTTCACTTTTGCTTTTATTAATATTTATGGTGACAAATTTTGATGCTCCTTCTCCATCAGAAACTACTCTCTTAGCTAAATTTAACAAAACATTGTTTAATGCTTTGTCAAATTTTTTTAGTTTTATATCATTAATACTTTTAATATTTAAATTGTTTGCTTTATTTGTTGCAAAAATACTAACCATATCATTTGTGCTAGTGTCTCCATCACACGAGATAGCATTAAATGTATTTGTAATATTTTTTTTTAATAATTTACTTAAAATATCATTCGATAAGTTGGCATCTGTAAATATGTATGCCAAAGTAGTTCCCATATTTGGAAATATCATACCCGAACCCTTGGCTACACCATAAATTTTTACCTCTTTATCTCCAATTTTACATTGTTCCATCGCAAGTTTTGGTTTTGTATCAGTGGTCATTATTCCTAAGGCTGCTTTCATCCAAAGAAATTTGTTTTGTGTATAATTGATTTTTTTAATCAAGTTTGGAATTTGATCTATTATCTTTTCACATGGAAAGCTTTCGCCTATTGTGCCTGTACATCCAAAAATAATTTCCTTTGAAGTAATTTTCTTTGGATAATCTTCATCTTCAACTTGTTTTTTTGATAATAGTTGAGAGGTTAAATCAGCAATTTTTGTGAGGCTTTCGTAACCTTGTTTACCTGTGAAAGCATTTGCATTTCTAGTATTTACAATAAGTGAATAAATTTTTTTTGCTTTTTGACTTAGGTTCCATTTAATATTTTCTGAGACAATTTTCGACTTAGTGTAGACAGAAGCATGATTTGCACCATCTCTAAAGTAAAACATTACTAAATCATCTCTTTTAGTTTTATATAAATCTGCACATAAAGCTGAAATTGATAAACCATCTATATGATCAAGGTCCTGGAAATCCATCATTCTGGTATTTTTTGATTTCGAGGTTAAAAAATTTGTTAAATTAATACCCATGATATTTAAAATAATTCTTTAATACATATATTAAACAATATATTTAAAGAATAAATCAAATAGTCATGCTTAACCCGCTTAACTTAATTACAAAATTTATAAAATCTAGTAATCAAAAAGATCTAGATAGAATTGGAAAAATTGTAGAAAAAATAAATTCACATGAAGAACAATTCATAAAATTAGGTGATAAAGACTTTCCTAGGAAAACAGTTGAATTTAAAGATCAATTAAAAAATGGAAAAAGCTTAAACGAAATTCTACCTGAAGCATTTGCATTAGTAAGGGAAGCTGCAAAAAGAACAAGACAAGAAAGGCATTTTGATGTTCAGCTTGTTGGGGGAGTAGTTCTTCACGAAGGTAAAATTGCCGAAATGAGAACGGGTGAAGGAAAAACACTCACTATTGCTTTAGCAGCTTATTTAAATGCACTTTCTGAAAACGGAGTTCATATAGTAACAGTTAATGATTACTTGGCAAAAAGAGACTCGATGGAAATGGGTCTCATATATAATTTTCTAGGTCTTACTTCAGGATTTATAAATAATGACCAAGATGATCTAGAAAGAAAAAAAAACTATGATTGTGATATTACTTATGCAACCAACAGTGAGTTAGGATTTGATTATCTAAGAGACAACATGAAGTTTTCTCAAAAAGAGATGGTTCAAAGATCTCATGCATTTTCAATTGTAGATGAAATAGATTCTTGTTTAATAGATGAAGCAAGAACACCACTTGTAATTTCTGGAGCTGCAGAAGATAAAACTAATCAATACTTAGCGATAGATAAACTTGTTAAAATTTTAAACAATAAAGATTTTGAAATAGATGAGAAAGAAAAAAGTATTCTTTTAACAAACGAGGGTATTAATAATGTTGAAAAACTTTTTTCTAATGCAGGTATTTTAAAAAATGATAATTTTTATGACCCAGAAAATCTTCATTTAGTTCACCACGTAAATCAAGCACTCCGTGCAAATCACTTATTTGAAAAAGGAAAGGATTACATAGTAAAAGATGGGGTTCTTAAAATTATAGATGAGTTAACTGGTAGAATTTTAGAAGGAAGAAGATTTGGAGATGGACTTCATCAGGCTCTTGAAGCCAAAGAAAAAATTCAGATACAAGCTGAAAATCAAACTTTAGCGTCTATTACCTATCAAAATTATTTTAAACTATATAAAAAAATATCAGGTTGTACTGGAACTGCTGTAACAGAATCTGAAGAATTTTTTGAAATATATAATCTTTCAGTAGTTGTAATTCCAACAAACAAAGAAATGATCAGAAAGGACTATAATGATTTGATCTTTAGAACTGAGAAAGAAAAAAATGATGCGATAATTAACAAGATCATTGAAAAACATGAAAATGGTCAACCAATTTTAGTTTTTACATCTAGTATCAACAAATCTGAAGTTTATTCTAAATTATTAAATGAAAAAAATATTAAACATGTAGTTTTAAATGCAAAGAACCATGAAAATGAAGCTGAAATTATTGCAAATGCTGGAAAAGAAAAATCTTTGATAATTACAACTAGTATTTCTGGTAGAGGTGTAGATATCCAGCTTGGTGGAAAAAAAGGATCAATTCCTGAAGATCAGTTAAAAATAGATAAAGAAAAAATTAAATCTCTAGGTGGCTTATTTGTAATTGGTACAGAAAGAATGGAGTCTAGAAGAGTAGACAATCAAGCAAGAGGAAGAGCTGGAAGACAAGGAGATGAAGGTAGTTCAGTATTTTATGTAAGTTTAGAAGATGATTTGATGAGGATTTTTGGCTCAGAATCTATGAATAAAATGCTTGAAAAACTTGGTTTAAAAGATGGTGAAAGTATTGATCACCCTTGGATCAATAAAGCATTAGAAAGAGCTCAGCAAAAAGTTGAAGCCAGAAATTTTGATATCAGAAAAACACTTATCAAATTTGATAATGTTTTGAATGACCAAAGACATGTTGTATTTTCTCAAAGAAAGAACGCGATGAATAGTGAAAATATTTTTGATTATTCTGACGAATTTTTAAAAGAAATATCAGAAGACTTGATAAAATTAAAAATCCAAAATCTATCTAATCCCCAAAGTAATGAATTTAACAATAAAGTTAGACAAATTATTGGAAAAAGTTTTAATGATTCTGAACTTCAAAGTTTAATTTCTGCCAAAGATAATGAACTGAAAGATCAAATATCTTCAAAATTTAATGAAACACGTAATGAAAGAATTAAAGTTCTAAACGAACAGCATGCAAAAGAAATTGAAAAAAGGATATTTTTGCAAACAATAGATTTAAATTGGAAATCACATATACAATATTTAGAACAACTTAGACAAGTAATTGGATTAAGATCTTATGGTCAAAGAGACCCTTTAGTTGAATATAAAAAAGAAGCTTTTGATTTATTTTCAAATTTATTAGAAAAACTAAAATTAGACTATGTTACAATTTTAATGAATTTAAAAGTTATAACAGAAGAAAAATCTTCCAATGAGGAAAGAGTAAATTCAAAACCACAAACCAAAAAAATGGGAAGAAATGAACCTTGTTTCTGTGGATCGGGCAAGAAATTTAAACATTGCCATGGAGCTTTGTAATTCTTAAAGAAGAAAAAATAAAGAAGCTATCAATAATAAACCTGCACCAATACTAAATAACAATTTTTTTGATTTAAAAATATTATCAAAATTATTTTTCTTAATGGACAAATTGCTTAAATCTTCTTCATTGTACATAAAACCATCATTTCTTCCAATTTTTAAAAATTTATTTTTTCTTTCATTCATTATATCTTCTGATGTCATTTCTTTATATTGGTCTAGGTTTTTAGAAATAGAATTTCTAACATTATCTAGCATCAGGTCTCTATCCCTATGAGCACCACCTAAAGGTTCTGGGATTATTTCATCAATAACTTTTAATTTTAGTAAATCTTTTGCGGAAAGCTTCATTGCTTTTGCTGCATCAAGCATTTTTTTTGGATCTCTCCATAATATAGTTGCACAGCCTTCGGGAGATATAACTGAATATATGGCATTTTCTAGCATGATAACTTTATTGGACGATGCTAATGCAATCGCACCACCTGAACCACCTTCACCTATAATAATTGCAATAGTTGGCACCTTTAGTTCCATGCAACATTCAATTGATTTTGCTATCGCCTCAGCTTGACCTCTTTCCTCTGCACCAACACCAGGATAAGCACCTGGCGTATCTATAAAAGAGATAATTGGAATATTAAATTTATTAGCCAAATTCATTAATCGAATAGTTTTTCTGTAACCCTCGGGTCGCATCATTCCAAAATTTCTTTCGATTCTGCTATCCAAATCTTCGCCCTTTTCTTGGCCAATAACTAATACAGAATGACCACTGAATTTTGCAAAACCTGTAAGTACAGATTTATCTTCACCATAATAACGGTCTCCAGATAGAGAAATAAAATCTTCGAATAAATTATCTATGAAAAATTTAGACTTTGGTCTGTCTTCATGTCTTGCAACCATGGTGGTTTGCCATGGATCTAAGTTTGAATATATATCATTTAATTTTTTATCTAACTCAATTTGTGTGCTTGAAATTTTTTTCGTATCCACTTCTGACAATCCCTCTTGATTATAGGGATCTTTTAATTTTTCCAATTCTGTCTCTAAATCTTTAATTTCAGTCTCAAAGTTAAGATAATTTTTCATAATATGGTTATAGCGGATGGTTAATTCATAAAAAAGGCAATAAAATGATATTTAATTTAAAGTGTCAGTGATATAAATTGACTCTTTTGTAGAAGAAGATACATATTTTACTGTCGGGAGAGACTATTAGATTAGCACCGAAGGAGCAACCACCCCGGAAACTCTCAGGTAACAAGGACCGATAGTTGCATAACACTCTGGAAAGAGAATTAATTCCGCCGAAGGAGCAAAACTCTCAGGCAAAAATACAGATGGGGTAATTTAGGTGATATGCAAGAAAAATATATAAATATAAATACTTTAAAAGTATCTGAAAAACTTTCTCAATTTATTAGCGACGAGCTATTAAAAGAAACAGACCTATCCATTGATAATTTTTGGTCAGGGTTCGAAAAAACAGTTAATGATTTAGCACCTAAAAATAAAGAATTAATAAACTTAAGAGAAAACTTACAAAAACAAATCGATAATTGGCATGTAAAAAATAAGGGAAATGAATTTAATTTATCAGAATATAAAAAATTTCTAACAGAAATTGGTTATCTGAAAGAAGAGGGTGATGATTTTGAAATATCAACTCAAAATGTTGATGAGGAAATAACAAGTATTGCTGGACCTCAACTTGTTGTACCGGTAATGAATGCAAGATACGCATTAAATGCGGCTAACGCCAGATGGATGAGTCTATACGATAGTCTTTATGGAACAGATGTAATTGAACAATCAGAAGATAGTGTATCTGAAAGATACGACCCATTAAGAGGAGAAATGGTAATTAAATATGGAAGAGATTTTTTAGATAAATATTTTCCATTAGCAGGATTGAGTTGGCAAAAAATTACTAGTTTTGCAGTTAAGTATGGGAAATTCAAAGCTTTAAAAGGTGCTGACATTTATGATTTGGTAGATGAGAATAAATTTATTGGTCATAGAGGTGAAGCCGATAACCCAGCTGCTATAATTTTAAAAAATAACAATTTACATATAGAAATTTTAAAAGACTCAAGAGCTTTTGCTGCACAACAAGATCATGCTGGGATTAGTGACATAATTTTAGAATCTGCTGTGTCAACTATCTGTGATAACGAAGATAGTGTAGCTGCGGTAGATGCAGAAGATAAAATTATTTGTTATAGAAATTGGCTAGGTTTGATGAAAGGTGATCTAAAATCAAAATTTGAAAAAGAAGGAAAATTATTTGAAAGAAAACTTAACCCTAATAGAAGCTATATTTCAAAAGATGGAAAAGGTTTAAAACTTCATGGAAGAAGTTTACTGCTAGTTAGAAATGTTGGTCACTTAATGACTAATCCTTCAATAATTTTAAAAGATGGTAGTGAAGTTCCAGAAGGAATAATGGATGCTTTCATTACTACAGCTGCAGCCCTTCATGATATTAAGAAAAAAACTAATTCAAGAACTGGATCTATTTATATCGTGAAACCAAAAATGCACGGACCAGATGAAACTGCATTTACTGATTTACTTTTCTCAAAAGTTGAAGAAGTTTTAGGTTTGCCAAAATACACCTGTAAGATTGGAATAATGGATGAAGAAAGAAGGACCTCGGCTAATTTAAAGGAGTGCATTAGATCGTTAAAAAATAGAGTTTTCTTCATAAATACAGGTTTTCTAGACAGAACTGGTGATGAAATGCACACCTCTATGGAAGCTGGTCCAATGATTAAAAAAGGTGACATGAAAACTTCAAAATGGATTACAGCCTATGAAAATAACAATGTTGATATTGGTTTAAAATGTGGATTTTCTGGAAAAGCTCAAATTGGGAAAGGAATGTGGGCAATGCCTGATAAAATGAAAGATATGATGGAGCAAAAAACTGGACATTTAAAAGCCGGCGCAAATTGTGCATGGGTTCCATCTCCAACTGCTGCGGCTTTGCATGCACTACATTATCATGAAATAAATATTTTTGATGAACAACAAAAAATAAAAAATAGAGAACAAGCAAAGCTTGATGATCTTTTAACAATACCTACTGCTGATAGACCAAATTGGTCTGTAGATGAAATTAATAAAGAAATTTCTAACTCAGCTCAAACTTTATTGGGTTATGTTGTCAGATGGATCGATCAAGGAGTTGGGTGCTCGAAAGTACCAGATATAAATAACGTAGGTTTGATGGAAGATAGAGCCACACTTAGAATTTCATCTCAACACATTGCCAATTGGATACATCACGGAATTACAACAAAAATTCAAGTTGTAGAAATTCTTAAAGACATGGCTAAAATTGTAGATGATCAAAATAAAAATGACACTAATTACATAAAAATGAGTGATAACTTTGATAATTCAATTGCTTTTCAAACTGCTTGTGATTTGGTGTTTAAAGGAAAAGAACAACCATCTGGTTATACAGAACCGTTACTACATTTAAATAGACGTACTAAAAAGTCTAATCTGAATTAGAAACTAAATTAGACCGATTTTTAAAAGCAGAAAATAAAGTCCCATCGTCTAAACTTTCAATTTCACCACCTACAGGTAACCCTTGTGCAAGTTTTGTAATTTTTACGTTAGAATTCTTTAAGCTATCTTGAATGTAGTAAGCAGTAGTTTGACCTTCAACAGTTGCACTTGTTGCTAATATAACTTCTTCAATTTTATCTCTATTAACTCTGTCAACCAGCGAATTTATAAGTAAATCCTCTTTTCTTTGACCTACTGATGAAATGGTACCTCCCAGAATATGAAAATATCCTTGATAAATATTTGAATTTTCAATCGACCATTGATCAGCAATATCTTCTACTACACAAATCTTTGAATATTTATTTTTTGTATTTTCACAATTTATACATCCAGTTGAAATTGATTTAAGTGAACCACAAGAATTACATCTAGTTACATTTTTATAAACTTGAGCCAATGTATTTGCCATTGGTTTTACTAATTCATCACGGTTGTTAATGAGCTTTAAAACGATTCTTTTGGCAGATTTTGGTCCCAAACCTGGAAGCTTTGAAATTAATTTTATTAATTCCTCAATCTCGTTAATATTTTGCATCTACTATAGTGGCCACTTAAAACCAGGTATTCCAAATCCACCTGTAGCTTTTGATATCTCTTCTGATGTTTTCGTCTTTAGCTGCGATTTAGCATTATTATGAGCAGCTACAATTAAATCTTCTATTATTGACTTGTCTTCTTTCATTATTTCATCTGATAATTCAATTGATTGCATTTCACCTTCTCCATCTAAGACAATTTTTGCAGAATTTGAACCAGAAACACCCTCTACTCTTATTTCTTTAATTTTTTGCTGACTCTCTTTCATTTTTGCTTCAAGTTCTTTTGCTTTGTCTAATATTTTATTAAAATCAGTCATTATCTTTGTCCTCCTTACTTATCAATTTAACATCTACTAAATCTGCATCAGGAAAGTTTTCCATAAAATTTTTATAAATTTCAGTTTGTTTAGCTTTTTCAATTAATATTTTTTTTTCATTTTCTATCTTTTCTCTAATTGAAAGATCTCCTCTTGATTTGCTTAGTGTGATAATCCATCTTTCTTTAGTCCAATCAAAAAGCTTTGTTGAAAGATCTTTTACAAAATCTTTATCAAGACTGTCATTAAATGAAATCTCAATCCTATTTTTTTCAAATTTAACTAAATTGACATTTTTCTCTAATTCAAATTTAAGTTTTAATTCTCTTTTACTTTTGCAAATAGCAATTAATTCATCAAAAGAATTAATTTGATTTTTGATTTCTGCTTTAACTTCAGTTTGTATTTCAGGACTCTTTTTTTCTTCTTGAGAGATATTTTTTATTTGATCAATAATTTTAGTCTCTGTTTTTATTTCAATTTTACTTGTTGGATTTTCTTCTTTAGGTTTTGTATATATTTGTTTAACTTGTTTAACAGAACTTAAGTGCATTAATCTAATTAAAAACATCTCAATTGATAAATGTTGATTTAATACAATATCTAATTCTTCTAACAACTTAATAGAAAACTGCCAAAATAAAATTAATACTTCTGGTTGGATTTGATTAGAAATATTTTTTATTTTGTTAAATTCTTCATCATTAAGGGAAAAATTTGTGCTTTCTAAAGTAAGAGAATTTATATTTTTAAAGTAATATAACAGCTCTAAAAAATCATTTAAAAATATTTTTGGTTCAACTCCCTGATCGTATATTTTTCGATAAATTTTTATTACCTCTTCTTCTTCTCCTCTTAATATCAATTCAAACAAATCAATTAGTTGTGATTTATCAAAATAACCAAAAATCTTTTGAGCAGAACTTAAATCAAGTTCTTTATCAGTATCTAAACTCAATAATGCTCTATCTAATAGAGATAATGCATCTCTTACTGAGCCTTCAGATATTTTTACAATTAATTTTAGAGCATCATCCGTAACTTTACCGTTTTCTTTATCTTTTATTTTTTTAATAAAATCTAGTAGTTCAGAAGATTTGATTCTTGAAAGATCAAAACGCTGACACCTAGAAACAACTGTTATAGGAATTTTTTTTATTTCTGTTGTGGCAAATATAAATTTTAAATATGAAGGTGGCTCTTCCAATGTTTTTAATAAAGCATTAAATGCTTGTTTGCTTAACATATGAACTTCATCAATTATGAAAATCTTATACTTCGCGGAAGTTGGTCCGTATCTAGAAAACTCTATTAAATCTCTAACATCATCTACCCCTGTCTTGCTAGCTGCATCCATTTCAAGTACATCAATGTGACTTGAATTTGCAATCGACTGACAATTTTCACACAAATTATCATCACACATTTTTTCAATACCATTTGAGCAATTCAGGGCTTTTGCTACAATTCTTGCAGTTGTAGTTTTTCCAATCCCTCTAATTCCAGTAAACAAATATGCATTAGGTACTTTGTCAGCTTTTATTGAGTTTATAATTGTTTCAGCAACAACTTCTTGACCAATAAGATCATCAAATATTTGAGGTCTATATTTAAGAGCTAGTACTTTTGAGTTGTAATTCATAAATTTTTTAAGGAGACTAGAACCTGAATAACTGTCTCTACGACTGCTTCCGTTAAGATCTGGTCGGGTTCAAGCAGCATCCACCTCTAGCCTCCAAATCTATTATAGCAGTTAAAATTTCTAATCTACAAGAAAAGATTATTATTTTTTTTGTCTCAAACTATCGGCTTCAAAAACACCTAGGACGTGAAAATCCTCACAATGTAAGCCTAGCTCTTCAAGAGATTTTTGGACCTTTGGATCTTCAATATGTCCATCTAAGTCACATAAGAAAAAATAAGAATCGAAAGAATTTTTTTCAGGGTAACTTTGAAGCTTAGTAAGATTTACTCCATTGATAGCAAATCCTCCAAGCGATTGATAAAGAGCTGCAGGTTTACTTTTTAGTTTAAATAAAAATGAAGTTATATATTTTTTATTTCCAAACTCAGGTTGAGATATATTTTTTCCCATAATAAGAAACCTTGTTAAATTTCCAGTCTCATTTTCTATATTTTTCTTAATTACTTCAAGATTATAAATGTCAGCACTTAGAGATGACGCTATTGCTGCTTGTTTTTTGTCTTTTGTTTTGGAAATCATTTCAGCTGACCCAGCTGTATCTGCTCTTATATGTTCAGCAATATTATTTTCTTTTATGAAATTTGAACATTGCGATAAACCCTGTGCATGAGAATAAACTTCTTTTATATCAGACAGTTTAGCTCCTGGCTGGCCTAATAAATTGTGCTCAATTTTTTGAAAGTGCTCTTGGTAAATATTTAATCTATGTTTAAATATTAAATATTCTATACCTATATTTCCTGTAATTCTGTTAGACTCTGGTATTATTATTCTACAATCAGGTTCTTCCGAAGCTTTATTAAAACAATCATCAAAAGTTTTACAAGGTAAAATTTCAGCATCAGGGTCAATTGATACTGCTGCTAAATGAGAATAGGCTCCAAATGTTCCTTGAAAATATATTTTACCCATCAGGACTTATATTCCATTATTTTTTTTAAGGCCAGATAATCTTCCTCTGTGTCAACTCCAATAGGGGCTTTGTTGGCTAGAGCAACATTTATTTTGATATTATTATCTAGAGCTCTAAGTTGTTCTAATCTATTTTCAATTTCATTTTTTGATTGTGCTAATTCAACAAAACTTTTAAGAATTTCAGATGAATAACAGTAAATTCCAATATGATGATAAATATTTAATGCATCTTCAGATTTCCTTAAAAATTTTTTTGCTTGAGAAAACGGATCATCCTCTAAATTATTTTGAGTAATAACTTTAACTATATTTTCATTTGTTAAATCTGATTTATTTTGTATTTTAGCAGCCAAGGTTCCTATTTCCGCTTTATGATTTATCATCATTTGGTTTAGGTTAATAATATCCTGAATATTAATTGCTGGTTCATCACCCTGAATATTCATTATAAAATCAATATTATCTAATTTAAGTTGTTGATAAGCTTCATATATTCGGTCTGTACCAGTTTTATGTTTATTGCTTGTTAAAATGGCTTTTCCTCCATTTTTTTTTACATCATTAACAATCTCTTGGTCCTCAGCTGCCACTATTACCTCTCCAATATTTGTCTCTTTTGCCTTGTTAAATACATGTGAAATAATTGAAATGTCGTTGATTTTTAATAAAGGTTTTCCTGGAAGCCTAGTTGCTGATAATCGAGAAGGTATAATTATAAGAGTTTTCATTAATCACTTATTAAAATAGAGGCAAATTTATACATTAAATTTTAGTCAAATTTTAATTTATCATGTTATACGTTCAAAATTAAATTTATAAAAATGGATTCTTTTGAAATAAACAAAATTGTTGCTGCAGTTCTAATGGTTGCACTTCTTGTTATTGGTATAGGAAAATTATCTGATGTAATTTTTCATGTAGAAAAGCCAGAAACTCCAGGTTATGCGGTAGAAGTTGAGCAAGTCTCGACTGCATCATCCTCAACAACAACTGCAGTAGATGAGAAAGTCGATATTGCTACTTTAATGGCAATGGGAGATATAGCGAGTGGAGAGAAAATATTTAAAAAGTGTGCAGCCTGTCATTCAATAATTAAAGGTGGAAAAAATGCTATAGGTCCAGCTTTGTATAATGTTGTTGGAAGGAAAGTTGGATCAGTTGAAGATTACAAATATTCAAAAGCATTAGCTGCTTATGAAAAAGAATGGACACTCGAAGAGCTTAATGGTTATTTAACTAAACCCGCTAAATGGATCAAAGGAACCAAGATGGCTTTTGCAGGGTTAAGAAAAGAAGCTGATAGAGCGTCTGTAATTAAATATCTTAACAAGAATTCAGATAACCCTGTACCACTACCTTAATTTTCCAAAACAATACAACAGTATACTTTTTTGAACATGAACTCTGTTAAGAGCTTGTACCCATACGTGAGATTTTTTTCCTAAGAAAACATCTTCAGACACTTCATTCCCTCTGGGTAGACAATGCAAAAAAATACAATTCTTATTAGCAAAACTCATTAATTTTTTACCAATTTTAAATTTTTTAAATGCTTGAATTTTTTTCTTTTTGTCTACTTTATCATTTAAAGAAATAACTTTATCAGAAAAAATTACATCGGCTCCAGTAGCAGCTTTTTTTGGATCATTATAAATAAAAATTTTTCTTTTATTTTTTTTTACCCAATTTCTTACTTCTTTTCCTGGTTCGAAATTTTTTGGACAACCAATACTTAGTTTGAAAGAAAATTTAACTGAAGCAGCGATTAAACTATCCAAAACATTATTTGAATCTCCAATCCAGCAAATATTTAATTTGGAAATGGGTTTTTTTGTAATTTCCTCAACTGTAAAAACATCTGAAAGTACTTGGGTTGGATGAGAAGATGGGCTCAAACCATTAATGACTGGAATAGATAAATATTTTTTAAAATCCTCAATTTTTTTATCACTATCTGTTCTCAACATAAATCCATCCCCATATGTTGAGAGTACCTTTGCGGTATCAGATATACTTTCACCACCTTGTCCTAAGTGAAGTTCATTAGATCTAAGGGTTAAAGTACCCCCTCCAAGTTGTTTTATAGCTAAATAAAAGCTTATTCTTGTTCTTGAGCTTGGTTTTTCAAACATTTGAATCAAAATTTTACCTTTTAACGGAGCACCTTTATCTATTTCTAGAGTATTGAGTTTTTTTCTAGAACTTTTTCTTTTTTTTGCATCAGTAATTATTTTTCTCAAATCTTTACTGGGAATATCTTTTAAATTAATAAAATGTTTCATAATTATTTAAATTTACTGCAAACTTTATTTATAATCTTTAAAGCTTCGTCAATCTCATTTTTCTTAACGTTAAGTGGTGGTAAAATACGTACAACATTTTCTGCAGCGCGTATCGTTAATAATTTATCATCCATTAATTTTTTTATAAATTTTGTCTGATCTTGATGTAGCTGTATTCCAATTAAAAAACCTCTGCCTCTTATTTGTTTAATGATATTCGGATATTTTTCTTTAATTTTGTTAAGATTTGATAAGAAATATTTTGATAATTTTTTTACATTTTTTAAAAACTTTTTATTTGAAACTATATCCATCACCTTATTTCCAACAGACATAGCTAATGGATTGCCTCCAAATGTAGACCCATGAGTACCAGGTACCATTCCTGCAGCTACCTTTTTATTCATAAGAACAGCTCCTATTGGAAATCCACCTCCAATTCCTTTAGCTATTGGGACTATGTCTGGTTTTACTTTAGATTTTTCGAATGCAAAAAAATCTCCCGATCTACCTATTCCACATTGAACTTCATCCAGAATTAAAAGAATTTTCTTTTTATCACACAATTTTCGTAGCTCTCTTAAACAGAAATCTGGAATAACTTTAATTCCACCTTCTCCCATTATAGTCTCAACCATTATAGCTGCAGTATTCTTTTTAATTTTCTTTTCTAAATCTTTGTGATCACCAAATTTAAAATGATCAAATCCACCTACTTTAGGTAAAAATCCTTCAGTCATCTTCTTTGATCCACTAGCATAAATTGCAGCTAATGTTCTTCCATGGAATGAATTTTTAATGCATAGAATTCTATTTTTATTTGGTTTACCTATTGAAAAAAAATATCTTCTAGCAACTTTAATTGCTGCCTCTGTAGCTTCTGCTCCACTATTTTGAAATATTACATAATCAGCGAATGTGTTTTTACATAGTTTTTTTGCTAAATTTTCTCCCTCAGGAATTTGAAAAGCATTTGACACGTGCCAAAGTCTTTTCGATTGATTATTAATTGTTTTTACTAAACTTGGATGCGCATGACCTAAAGAATTAACTGCAATACCCATTACAAAATCAAGATATTTTTTACCATCTCTAGAGTAAAGGTAGGCTCCTTTACCGTGGCTAAATGAAATTCTTTTTCTGTTATAATTTTTTGCTAAATTACTCATAAATTAAAATTGTTTTATAAATTTTATTTCATAGATACAAGTTATGATTGAAAAACTAATTTCATCCTGTCGAGCTATTATTGTTGATAACTTTAATTTATTGATTGTTTCATTTAAATTAATAACAGTATATTGTCATTTTATAAAGATTAAACACAACATATAGATATGAGTTGGACAGAAGAAAAAGTTTCTAAATTAAAAGAATTATGGGGCAAAGGTAATACTGCTAGTCAAATAGCTGAGATTATAGGGGGCATAAGTCGTAACGCAGTTATTGGTAAAGCTCATAGATTAAATCTTTCAGCAAAAATTAAAACAAGAACTGCAACATCGAATAAAAATTTTGAAAATTCTATTGAAGAAAATAATTTAAAATCTAGAAAGAGTCGTAAAAGTAAATTTAAATCCTTAATAATAGAAAAAGACTTTGAACCAGAAAATCCTAAACAATTAGAAGAACTAGACGAAAACTCATGTAAATGGCCAATAGGGCATCCAGATGAGAAATCATTTTATTTCTGTGGAAGATCTTCTTTAAAAGATTTCTCTTATTGTAAACTTCATTTACTTTATGCTTATCAACCAAAAGGTAAAAAAGAAGAGGCTACTGAAAAAGAAGATGTTCCAGAATTTATTGAGAAGAAAATTAAATCTGCTTAAAAGTACTAATTTATTTTAATATCTATATTATCAGAAGCATATTTTTCAGTGGAAAATTGACCACCTTCCTTCCACATATAACAATATTTTTTAACTTCTTCATCAAAGTATCTTAAGCTTGGTACACCTAAGTCAGAGTTCGATTTATATTTACCAGATAAAACATTGTCATATCGTAAAAGTTTTAATTGATCTCTTGTCAAAATTGGCTTTGGCATTATTTCGAAAAATCTTGCTGACAATTGTGCTATTGGTAAAGGCATTGGTATTAACAATCTTTTCTTGCCAATTAAATTTAATAATTTTTCCAATATCTCTTTAAATGAAATTATTTCTGGACCAACACATTCAATTATTTTGGAATTAACATTATTCGAAATTATATTAAAAATAATATCTGTTAAGTCAGAGCAATGAATTGGTGCAAACTTAGTTTTACCTTCATAATAAAGTGGGAATATTGGTAATCTATTCAAAAGAGTCATGAAGTTTGTTGTAAAATTATCATCTACTGAATAAACAATTGATGGTCTTATAATTGTAGCTAATGGAAAATTTTTAAGAATTCTTTCCTCTCCTTCTAATTTACTTTTAGCATAATCAGAGTCTAAAGCCTCATTTATTCCAAGTGCTGATAGATGAATAAAATGTTTAAGTTTGTATTCTTTTGAAAGTTTAGATAGCAAAGAGGGAAAAATAGTGTGAATATTTTTAAATGTATTCCCTTTTTTAGACTCAAATAAAATACCAATTAAATTTATACATATGTCTGCTTTTTCAAAAAGTTTTCTAAGTTTTTGTTCTTCAAAAATTTTGGATTCAACAATATCTATGTAACCAGCATTTGCTTGGGTTTTAATAATATAGCTTTTTTGATGTATGTTTCTTGTTACAACAGTTACTTGATAATTTTTCTTTGTAAGCTTCCTAATTAAATTTCGACCAATTTGACCACTTCCACCAAAAATTAGACAATTTTTTGCTTTCATATATATATGTTTAAAAATGAGTAATAATATTCAACTTCACAAAAATGATCTACCAGATGATTTAAATTTAGGCAATATAATTGCCATAGATGGTGAGTTTATGGGTCTAAATGTCAGACGTGATCCGCTGTGCTTAATTCAAGTATCTTCAGGTAATTCAGATGCTCATATAGTACAATTTGATAGAGAAAATTATCAAGCTCCGAATTTAGTTAAGCTATTGATTGATGAAAATATTACAAAAATTTTTCATTATGGGAGAGCAGATATGGCACATATTAAATATTATTTAAAAACAGAAACTAACAATATTTTAGATACAAAAATTGCTTCAAAACTAGCAAGATCTTACTCTGACAATCACTCTTTAAAAACCTTAATCAAAGAATTTATAAATATAGATATTAGTAAACAATTTCAGAGTTCTGATTTTGGGGGTGAATTAACACCAGCACAACTTAAATACTGTGCTAATGATGTTCTGTACTTACATAGAATACATAATGAGTTAAAAAAAATACTAGAAAGAGAAAATAGAATACAACTTTACAAAAATTGTTTAAAATTTTTAAAAACTAGGGTTGAACTGGATCTTGCATTGTTTAAGGATGATATTTGGTCTCATTAATGAAAAAAAAAAATTTTTCAAAAATTGCAAAAAAAGTAATTGATTTAGAAATTAAAGCTCTACAGATTTTAAAAAAAAACATTAATAAATCATTCAACCAAGCTGTTTTTCAAATTGCTAATTGTCAATCAAAGGTAATACTTTGTGGCGTTGGTAAATGTGCTCATATTGCATCAAAAATTTCAGCTACACTTGCATCTGTTGGAACACCTGCATTTAGTATTTCTGCAAGTGATGCTTCTCATGGTGATCTTGGAATGATATCAAAAAAAGATATTTTAATATTAATTAGTAATTCAGGGGAAACCAGTGAGCTAAAAAATGTAATTAAGTATGCTAATAGAAATAAAATTTTATTAATTGGAATTGTCTCTAAAAAAGATTCTATTCTTTATAAAGCTTCTGATATCAAATTGTTTGTTCCAAAAGTCAATGAAGCTGAAGGAATTATTCCAACTGCAAGCACAACAATGCAGCTGGCTTATGGTGATTCTCTTGCAATAGCAGCAATGAAATATAAAAAATTTGATAAAATGGATTTTAAAAAACTTCATCCTGCAGGAAGTTTGGGTGCTCAACTTAAAACCGTTGAGGATATTATGATAAAAGGTAATCAAATACCTTTTGTTAAAGAAAATTTGAAAATGAATAAAGCTTTAAAAATATTAACTGAGAAAAAATTGGGTATTTTAGTAGTTTTAAATAACAGAAATAAAACTGTTGGAATAGTAACAGATGGACAAATACGAAGGTTTACTGAAAAGAAATTTGATTTTCGTTTACTTTCAGTTAAAAAAATTATGACTAAAAAACCTATTTTTATTGACAAAGATGAACTAGCAGTAAAGGCACTCTCGGTAATGAATAATAAAAAAATTACATCTCTAATCGTAAATAAGAAAAACAAACCTCAAAAAACAGTTGGTGTAATTCATATTCATACAATTTTGCAATCTAACATTTCATAAATGTATAACAAAAAATTTGTAAAAATTTTTTTTATTTTATTTATCTTTATTTTAATAATTTTTTTTATTTTTATAAAATTTAATAAAAGTGATAGAAAAAAAATAATTGAAAATTCTGTAGAAGAGCCAGTTTATAATTCAAATATTATAGAAGATGTTGAATACACAACTAAAGACAAGGATGGTAATGAGTATTTCATAAAAGCAGCAAAGGGCGAAATTGATTTTTCCAATGCAAATATAATTTATTTAACTGATGTATATGCTTTAGTTAAACTTGTAAATTCAGAAATTGTAACGATTTTTTCAGATTATGGAAAATATAATTCCGAAAATTATGATACCATTTTTACAAAAAATGTAATAGTTGATTATTTGGATAATAAAATTAATAGTGAGTATCTTGATTTTTCTTTAGAAAGAAATTTAATGATTATTTCAAAAAATGTAATTTATAATAGCTCAGAAAATATTTTAAAAGCTGATGTTGTGGAAATAGATATTAAAACTAAAGACACCAAAATATTTATGTATGAACAAGAAAAAAAAGTAAAAATAAATAGCAAAAATTAAATGGCAATAATTAAAAAATTTAGAATAAAATCTTACAAAAGTGTAAATACTATTATTGAATTTAAAAACGTTTCACTTTCTTATGGTAACAGACTAGTTTTAGATAATTTAGATTTTAAGATTAATGAAGGACAAATCTTTGGAATGTTAGGACCAAATGGTGTTGGTAAGTCGACAATATTTAACTTAATTACAGGTTTAATACAGCCAAATAATGGTGAAATAAAAATTTTAGGGCAAGATGTAACAAATTTTCCAATTTATTTAAGAACTAAAAAATTTAAGATTGGTTATGTTCCACAGTATGGTGGATTTTTTAATGAACTTACCCTTCATGAAAATCTAAAAGCTATAAGCGAAATAGTAATAGAAAATAAAAACTATAGATTAGAGAGAATAAATTATTTAATTTCCAAGTTTGAATTAGATAATTTAAAAGAAATAAAGGCAAAATTTTTATCTGGTGGGCAAAAAAAAAAATTAGTTATTGCATTGTCTTTATTAAGTGATCCCAAAGTTTTACTTTTAGATGAATGTTTTGCAGCGCTAGATGTTTTAACTATTAAAATGTTACAAGAGATTGTTGTTAATTTACAAAGTGAAAATAAAATCACAATCTGCATATGTGATCATCAAGCAAGAGATCTCTTAGCATGTGTGGATGTAGCAATGATCTTGAGTAATGGAAAAATTATTGCAGAAGACTCACCGGTAAATCTAGTAAATAATATTAACGCCAAAAATGCTTATTTTGGTGACAACTTTAAATTCAATTAATTTTAATGTCTAATTTTGTTGAAATAAAAAACAAAGTTGGTGAATTTGAAAAAACAATTTCAGTACCTGGAGATAAAAGCTTAAGCATAAGATGGGTACTTTTCGCTTCTTTAGCAAAAGGAAAGTCTAAGGCAAAAAATCTTTTAATGTCAGAAGATGTTATTGCTGCAATTAAAGCAATAAAAAAACTTGGGATTAAAGTAATTATAAACAAAAAAGAATGTACAATTTTTGGTAAAGGAATTGAAGGATACAATTATAAAAAAAACCTTACAATTAATGCACAAAACTCAGGAACATTAGGAAGACTCATACTAGGACTATTAGTAAATTCCACAAAACCAATCAATTTAATAGGTGACAAAAGTTTATCAAAAAGAGATTTTAGTAGGGTATCTGAACCTTTAAGTAAATTTGGCGCTAAGTTTAAATTAAAAAATAATAATTTTTTACCTTTAGAAATTTATGGATCATCTAATTTAAAACCGATTAAATATTATGAAAAAAAAGGTTCAGCTCAGTGCAAAAGCTCAATTATTTTTGCAGCTATGAGAACTAATGGGGATACGATAATTAAAGCCAAAAAATCAAGAAATCACACTGAGCTATTGTGTAAACATTTAAAATTACCAATCAGTGTAAAAAATAATAAAAATTATGATTTAATTAAAATTAAAAAAGTAAAAAAAATAAATACTTTAAATTATGAAATTCCTTCAGATATCAGCTCTAGTGCATTCTTTATTGTTTTAACAGCTCTTTCTAAACATTCAGAATTGGTTATTAAAAACGTAAATATAAATCCGTCAAGAATTGGAATTGTAACTATTCTAAAAAAAATGGGAGTTAAAATATTTTTTAAAAATCAAAAAACTTATAAAGGAGAAAAAAAAGCTGATATTAAGGTGATTAGTGCGAAAAATTTAAAGGCAATTAATTGTCCACCTAAACTAAACAGTGGAGCAATTGATGAGTTTTTAGTTATATTTTTAGTTGCGGCCAAAGCTAAAGGTATTTCTTATTTTAGAAACATTGGTGAACTTAATCAAAAAGAAAGTCCTAGATTAATGTGGGCTGAAAAAATTTTAACAAATTTAGGAGTAAAAACAATTACAACAAAAAATTCTATTAAAATTTATGGTAATCCAAAAATTAATTTAAACTCTAACAAAAAAATTATAATTAAAAATTATTTAAAAGATCATAGAGTTTTTATGACAAGTTTAATTGCAGCCTTAAGTTTTGGAGGTAAATGGATTATACATGATAAGGACTCGATAAATACTTCATTTCCTAATTTTTTAAAAATTATTGATAAAATAAAATCATGACTAAAAAAAAAGATATTTTAAAAATAGCAATTGATTCTCCAGCTGCTGCAGGTGCTGGAACTTTAGCAAAAGCTATTTCGGAGCATTATAATCTATTTTATCTTGATACTGGAAAAATTTATAGATTTATTGCTTATTTAAAAATTAAATTTCCAAATAAATTTAATAATAAATTTGTTAGATCAAAAATTAAAACTTTAAAAATAAAAGACTTAACTAATAATAACTTATTATCTGATAAAATCGGAACAGAAGCTTCTGTAATATCAAAAATCAAATCTCTAAGAAAAATGGTGCATACTTTTCAAATTAACTTTGCATATAACCCTCCCAAAAAATACAATGGTTCCTGTTTAGATGGTAGGGATATAACTTATAATATTGTCCCTGATGCTGACTTTAAATTCTACATAACAGCCAATATTAAAACTAGAGCATTAAGGAGATACAAAGAGTTAAGATCATTAAAAAAAAAAATATCTTATAAAGAAGTGTTAAAAAGTATTAAAAATAGGGACAAAAGTGACTACAATCGTAAGATTGCCCCATTAAAGAAAACAAAAGATTCTTTGTTGATTAACACGACAAATTTATCTAAAAGAGCCTGTTTTTTAAAAATAAAAAAAATTATAGACAGGAAAATTAATACTTAATGGAAATATATAAAGATTTATCAAATCCAACATCACAAGAATTCGAAAAATTACTAAGTAGTCAACTTTCAAAAACCCAGATCGAAGAGGGAAAAATAATTGAAGGTAAAATAAATAAAATCACAGATAAATTTGTATTTTTATATGTCGATGGTCTAAAATCTGAGCCTGTTTTAGATATTAATGAATTAAAAAGTATGGGGCTTAATGAAAAAATTAAAGTTGGAGAAAAAATTTCAGTTTTACTAGAAAAAATTGAAGACAAAAATGGTGAAGTTTTAGTTTCAGCAAGTAAAGCTCAAAAAATTAAAGGGTGGGATAAATTAGTTGAAGCTTATGAAAAAAATGAACCTATTATGGGTAAAATAACATCAAAATGTAAGGGCGGATGTATAGTTGAGCATATTGATACTGGTTCGTTAATGTTTTTACCTGGTTCACAAATTAGCGATAAACCTCTAAAAGATATTAGTCATTTAATGAACGAACCTCAAAAATTCGCTCTTATAAAATTAGATAAGGTAAGAGGTAATGCTTGCGTATCAAGAAGAGAAATTATTTCTTCATTTAAAAAAGAGGATAAGGCAAAAATAGTTGAGAAATATAAAGTTGGTGACA
>CACIRB010000006.1 GCA_902588925.1 uncultured Pelagibacteraceae bacterium
TTGCTTCTTCTTTAACCTTAAAGTCAGGATCTATTAATTTTTGTATAGATCTCCACATACCTCTGTCATTGTTTGTTAAAAAAGTTAAAGCAGAACCATCTTTTCCAGCACGACCAGTTCTACCTATTCTGTGAATATAATCTTCTGGAACTTGTGGAAGATCATAGTTTATAACATGTTTGATTACCGGAATATCTAATCCTCTTGCTGCAACATCGGTTGCAATTAAAATTCTGCTATTACCATTTCTAAATCCTCTAATAACTCTGTCTCTTTTACTTTGTCTAAGATTTCCATGTATTGCATCAGCTTTATGACCATCATATTTTAATCTTTTTACAATTTTATCCGCACCATGTTTAGTTTTAACAAAAACTAAAATAGATCCACTTCTTTCAACTAATTGGTTAATTAGCTCATGATATTTTTTGTCAGCTGTGATTTGAAAAGTTTCTTGTTTAATTTTTTCAATTGGAGTTGATAAAGAACCAACAGATACTCTTTCAGGATTGTTAAGATATTTTTGTGAAATTTTTAAAATGTTTTCAGGTAAAGTTGCAGAAAATAATAATGTTTGATGATCTTTTGGAATAAATTTTAAAATCAGTTCAATTTGAGGAGTAAATCCCATATCCAACATTCGATCCGTCTCATCTAAGACTAGATAATTTACTTTTGATAAGTTTAAACTTTTACGTTCAATGTGATCGTTAATTCTTCCAGGAGTTCCAACTATTATTCTTGCTCTTTTTTTTAATTGTCTAAGTTGTTTTTGCATACTCTCACCACCGATTAAAAGAGCATTAGCAATTCCTATTTCTCTAATATTAAGTTTTAAAACAGTTTCCATTACCTGTGTTGCAAGTTCTCTTGTTGGACAAATTATTAATGCCATTGCTTGCTTATCTCTTAAAAGCTTATTCAACATAGGGATTGTGAATGCTAGTGTTTTACCAGTACCTGTTTGAGCAGTACCCAAAACATCTTTTCCCTCTAAGCTAATTGGTATTGATTTACTTTGAATAGGGGTTGGAGTTTTAAATTCAGCTAATTCAATCGATTTTTTTAATTTATTTTCAATTTTTAGATCAGAGAAGTTCATTATGTTGGGATGAAGTAAATTTTAAGTAATTGAGTGTCTGCTTATATCTTTTTGTACCAATTACAATAAATAGTTTGAGAGGATTAATCTCTAAAGTTTACAAAGTCTAGCGGAAGCCCAATATCTATAGCTTTAATTGCTGCTATAGCTTCTTGAAGATCATCTCTTTTTTTACCATCAACTCTTAACTCATCACCTTGAATTTTAATCTGAATTTTAAGTTTTAGTTTTTTAATGTCAGCAATTACCTTTTTAGCATTTTCTTGGCTAATTCCTTCTTTAAGTTCACTTACTTGTCGAATTGCTCCACCCGAAGCGCCCTCTGAACTTTTAACTTCTAAAACTCTTGGATCTACTTTTCGTCTCACTAAGTGTGTTTGTAGCAATTCATTGACTTGCTTTAATTTTAATTCATCTGGAGCATTGGTAGTAACTGTCTTATCTTTTCTTTCTATAGTTATGTGAAGCCCTTTAAAATCATATCGATTGCTTATTTCTCTCAAGCAATTTGCTAAAGCATTATCAAATTCTTGATAATTAATTTTGCTAATTACATCAAATGACGGCATAATTAATTTATAATATAATCTATTTTTTATTAAATTAAATTAAAGATAATATTGGATAAAAAAATTAAGTTTTAAGGAGATATTGATGTTAAAAGTATATTTAGCAGGAGAAATTCACACAAATTGGCGTGATGAAATTATTGATGAATGTAAAAAACAAAATTTAGACATTCAATTTTTATCTCCTGTCACAGACCATGCATCTTCAGATGATTGTGGAGTTGAAATCTTAGGTCCTGAGGAGAAAAATTTTTGGAAAGATCGAAAAGGGGCTAATATCAATTCAATTCGAACTAAAAAATCCATTAAAGATTGTGATGTGATCATTGTTAAATTTGGTGAAAAATATAAACAATGGAATGCTGCATTTGATGCAGGGTATGCAGCCGCTTTAAATAAATCAATAATAATTATTCATAATGAAGAACACCAACATGCTTTAAAAGAAGTAGATGCTGCTGCAGCTGCTGTTGCTTCAGATCAAAAACAGGCAGTTAGAATATTAAAATATGTATTAAGTGGTTCACTTGATAAATGAATAATGTTTATCACCCAGATATTTATCAGTTCAACAAACCTGTTAGTAGTTACTGGGAAGCAACATCAAGTGAAAATTTAAATTTAGATAAACTTCAAAAAGATATTGGTTCAGAAATAGTGGTTATAGGTGGTGGTTATACTGGTTTACTCTGTGCAATTAACTTAATTGAAAATTATAATTTAGATGTGATTTTGGTTGATGCTGGAAAAGTAGGTTGGGGTGCTTCTTCTCGTAATGCAGGATTTTGCTGTCTTCCTCCAAGCAAAATGTCTTATAAAAAAATGCAATCTGTTTATGGAACGGAGGAGACTAGAAAATTTTTTAAAAATTCAGTTGAAGGAGCTAATTACACTAAGGAATTAATTGATAATTATAATATTGATTGTGATGTAACTGGTGAAAATAACTTTGTTGTAGCTCATCATAAAAATAAGTTTGATCAAATCAAAGAACAAGCAGAAGTTTATAAGTCTGAATTTGGAATAGAGACTAAAGTATATTCAAAAGAAGAGTTTGATGAAGTAGGTCATGGTGGAACTGAGCAATTTGGAGCTTTTTCATATAAACCTGGTTTTGCAATCAACCCTTTAAAATTTGTAAACGGACTTACAAAATATGCTTTGTCTAAAAAATTAAAAATCTATGAGCACACAAAAGTTGAAAAAATAGAAAAAGAAAATAGCTCTTATCTTTTAAGAACTAGTGAAGGATCAATAAAAACAAAAAAAATTGTAGTTGCAACTAATGGATTTTATCAAGAAGGATTAATTCCTGAAATGGATGGGAGAGTATTACCTGTTATTTCAAATATTATTGTAACAAGACCATTAACAAATGAAGAGCTTAGCTTACATAACTTTAATACTTATGCCCCAATAGCTAACTCAAAAAACCTTTTATATTATTATAGAAAGTTACCTGATAATCGAATTTTGTTTGGAACCAGAGGAGATTTTGAAGGAAGTGATCAATCAAATCAAAATAGAGCAAATGATATGGAACAATTTTTAAAAAATATTTTTCCTAAATGGAACAATGTAAAAATTGATTATAATTGGAGAGGTTTAATTGCTTTATCTCAAAAACTTACTCCTTCAATTGGTAAAATAGATAATGAAGAAATTTATTATGGATTTGGTTATAGCGGCGTAGGGGTTAGTGCTGCACCATGGACTGGAAAACAATTGTCTAAATTAGTTTTTTCATCGAATAGTAAAGACTTAGATATTTCAACAATTTACAAAGGTTTACCAAAGAAATTTATTTTTCCACAATTAAGAGTATTTTATTTTAAATTAGCAGTTTGGTTTTATAGATTTAAAGATAAATTCAATATTTAATTTTTAAGACAAAAAGCGTCAATATTACTAATGATTGTTAGGTTGTTAATGATCATATATTCATTTAAAATAGTTACTAATGCTTAGTTATATAATACCTTTTTTAATCCTGATTTTAGTAGTTGTATTTATTCACGAATATGGACACTATTATTTTGCTAGAAAATATGGAGTTGGGGTTACTGATTTTTCTATAGGATTTGGTAAAGAATTATTTGGATGGAACGATAAATACGGTACTAGATGGAAAGTGTGTGCAATTCCATTAGGTGGGTACGTCAAGTTTTTTGGAGATCGTAATGTTTATTCTCAAGCTGATCATGAAGAGATTTTAGAAAATTATAATGAAGAGGAACGAGATAAATTATTTATTTTAAAACCTTTATATCAAAGGGTATTAATTGTATTTGGTGGTCCTTTAGCAAATTTTCTATTAGCTTTAGTAATCTTTTTTTGCATTTATACTTTTGTTGGAAAAGATTTTACACCTGCTGTAATTAGTGAAGTTCAAAAAGATAGTCCTGCAATGGTCGGGGGGTTAAAAAACCAAGATATTATTTTAGAAATTGATGGCAATGAAGTTAAAAGCATAATGGAAGTTTCTAAATATATTACAATGTCTACCGCAGACTTTATAGATTTTAAAGTTAAACGTTCATATGAAGAATTAATTTTAAAAATAAAACCAAACATTGTTGAAGGTGAGGATGGTTTAGGAAACAAAATTAATAAAAGAATGGTTGGTATAAAACTAAGTGCTTATAATGATAAAATTAATCATGTTAAATTAGGACCAGCACAAGCATTGTACCATGCAGCAAACGAAGTTTATTTTGTAAGTGTTTCATCTTTAAAATACATCGGTGGCATGATCATGGGGAAGGCAGATACTTCCCAACTTGGTGGACCAATTAGAATTGCAAAGATATCAGGGCAAGTTGCAACCTTTGGAGTGTTAGCTTTCATTAGTATGATGGCTTATATTTCGATAAGTTTAGGGTTAATTAATTTGTTTCCTATACCAATGTTAGATGGTGGACACTTAATGTTTTATGCATTTGAAAAAATTTTAGGAAGACCTTTGTCTCAAAAAACACAAGAAGGCTTTTTTCGAATCGGCTTGTTTTTGTTGCTTTCATTGATGTTTTTCACCACATTTAATGATCTAAAAGACCTTGGTTTATTTAGATAATTTAATTTTCTAATTTGTTAAAAAGACGAGTAAAATCAACATTAATTTAAATTAAAACAAGATATTGTGTGTCTTTAAAAAAATGACACTAAAAAAAAGCTTGATTTATCAACGTTTATGACAAGTATAAATATCAACCAACAAAACCGGAGCTAAAATGAACAAAAAACAACTAATTGCTAAGCTTTCTGGCTCATTAAACTTGAGCAAAGCAGATGCTGAGCGAACTTTTGACACAATTACCAACACTATTTTAGATGCTCTAAAAGGTGATGATTCAGTGAAAATTGCTGGGTTTGGTACGTACAAAGTAGCTAAAAGAAAAGCTAGAGTTGGAAGAAACCCAAGAACTGGTGAGCAGATTCAAATTGCTGCTTCTCAGAAAGTAAAATTCTTACCAGCAAAAGCTTTAAAAGAAGTATTCAATAGATAATATTTTTTTAACAGCCCTAACGTAAAGTAAAAACACGTTTAGGGCTGTTACTATATGCAAAAAATGCATACCCAATTTTCCTAATCAGCGTTAGTTTTAAAAATTAATAAAACTATAAGACTCCACTTAAACAAGTGGAGGTCTAATGACTAAAATAATAAAAAAAATATCAGCACCGATTCTTAGTTTAATATTTTTATTAAACATGAGTAGTGCAGGTATGGCAGAGACAACTGTCTCTGGAGAAGTTCAAGCGATATTTAACTCGCTTCTATTTTTAATTTGTGGTTTCCTTGTAATGTTCATGGCAGCAGGTTTTGCGATGCTAGAATCTGGTATGGTAACTTCAAAAAGTGTATCAGTAATTTGTGCTAAAAATATAGGTCTATATTCAATCGCCGGAATTATGTTTTGGCTTTTTGGTTATAACTTAGCTTATGGAATTCCTGAAGGAGGATACATCGGAACATTTACACCTTGGTCAGATGCAAGTGCAGTTGATACAGGTTATGCTGATGGATCAGACTGGTTCTTCCAAATGGTATTCTGTGCAACAACAGTTTCAATTTGTTCAGGTGCTATGGCTGAAAGAATTAAGCTATGGCCGTTTTTCTTATTTGCAGCTATTTTAGCTGGAATTATTTATCCAATCGTTATGGGTTGGCAATGGGGTGGAGGCTGGTTAGCAGAACTAGGCTTTTCTGATTTTGCTGGTTCTACATTAGTACACTCAACAGGTGGTGCAGCTGCTTTAGCAGGTATCATGTTGCTAGGTGCTAGATATGGAAGATTTGATAGCAAAGGTGAGGCGAAAGCAATTAAACCTTTTGCTGCTTCTTCAATTCCATTAGTAACTGTTGGAGTATTTATATTATGGTTAGGTTGGTTTGGATTCAATGGTGGATCTCAACTAGCTATTGGAACATTTGATGATGCAGTTGCTGTATCAAGTATATTTATTAATACTAATCTTGCTGCTTGTGGTGGTGTTATGGCTGCTGCAATAATTACAAGGTTAATGTTTGGTAAAACAGATGTAATTCAAATGTTAAACGGAGCAATCGGTGGTCTTGTAGCTGTTACAGCTGAACCATTAGCACCATCACCTTTAGCAGCAATCTTCATTGGAGCTGTGGGTGGATTGATCGTAGTGTTTGGAACTAAATTATTATTTAGCTTTAAACTTGACGATGTTGTAGGTGCAATCCCAGCTCACATGTTTGCTGGTATTTGGGGAACATTAGCAGTGCCATTAACAAATACTGATGCATCGTTTAGTGCACAATTAATCGGTGTACTTTCAATTAACATTTTTGTGTTTGCTGTGTCCTATATAATCTGGTCAATAATGAAAGCTACGTTTGGTATTAGATTAAGTAAAGAAGCTGAAACCAAAGGTACTGACGTTACAGAAACAGGAGTAATCGCTTACGCAATACGTGACTAATTGCATGCAATATAGGGGCTCTTCGATCTCCATGTCGTTATCTCATTGAAGAGCCTCTGAATAAAGAATTAACTTATCTCTCTCTCTAGTTAGTTAATAACCAAAGGCCCCAGAAATGGGGCCTTTTTTTTTGCACATATGCTTATTTCTCATAACTCTTTTGTCTTATCTGCAGTACTTAAAATTTAATTGTTTATTACAACAGCCAAATCAAAAAAAAGGAGAGATAATGACTAATCATTTAAAAAAAATATCATTTGGCTTAATAATAATTTTAAGCTTTACTAATTTTGCTTCAGCAGAAACAACAATGTCAGCTGAAGGTCAATATATTTTCAATTCCCTAGGATTTTATCTTGGTGGTGTTTTAGTTGCATTTATGGCGGCAGGCTTCTGTATGCTTGAAAGTGGATTGGTTACAACTAAAAGTGTTTCAACAATTGCAGCAAAAAATATTGGTAAGTTTGCAATCTGTTCATTAATATTTTTTTTCTGTGGTTATAATTTAGCATACGGAATTCCTGAAGGTGGGTTTATTGGATCATTCTCAATGTGGAGTGATGCTTCAGAACTTTCAACTGGTTATTCAGATTATTCAGATTGGTTTTTCCAAACAATGTTTGTGTGTGCAACTGCATCAATTGTATCTGGTGCTGTAGCAGAAAGAATTAAAATTTGGCCATTTTTTATTTTTGCAGCGATTATGGCTGGTGTGATTTATCCTATTTCAATGGGTTGGCAGTGGGGCGGAGGCTGGTTGGCAACTTCAGGATTCTCTGACTTTGCTGGTTCGACTTTAGTTCACGCATGTGGTGGAGCCGCAGCTCTAGCAGGAGTGATAGTGTTAGGTGCAAGAGAAGGAAGATTTAATAAAAAAGGTGAAACAAAATCTTTGGTACCTTTTGCAGCATCTTCAATACCACTAGTTACTTTAGGCACTTTTTTATTATGGTTTGGTTGGTTTGGATTTAATGGTTTCAGTCAACTTGCTATGGGAACATTTGATGATGTAAATGCAATTAGTAAAATTGCAGTTAACACTCACTTAGCAGGAGCTGCCGGTACTGTTGCTGCTGCAGTAGTTACAAGATTACTAGGCGGTAAAACAGATATAGTAATGATGCTGAATGGAGCATTAGCAGGTTTAGTTGCAATTACTGCAGAACCTTTAACTCCAAGTCCAGTTCTTGCAATTGCAATTGGAGCTATTGGATCATTAATTATGTATTTTGGTACAAAGTTTTTAGAAAGTAAAAAAATTGATGATGTAGTTGGTGCAATTCCTGTACATATGTTTGCTGGTATATTTGGAACATTAGTTGTTCCATTAAGTAACTCTGGTACAAATTTTGGAACTCAGTTAACAGGTGTAATTGCAGTATGTTTATTTAGTTTCGTACTTTCATACATCACATTCAAAGTTCTAAAACAAACAATTGGTCTTAGAATTAGTTCACAGGCTGAAAAACTTGGAACTGATGTTGCAGAAGTTGGCGTTAAAGCCTATGCAATTAGAGACTAAACTATCTCTCTATATATAACTATTAAAGGCTCCTTAGGAATAGGGGGCCTTTTTAATTATTTTGAAATATCTTTTAAGGTTTCTAGGACTTCTTTAGCATGATCTTTTACTTTAACGTTTTCCCAGATTTTTATAATTTTACCTTTTTTATCAATTAAAAAAGTTGTTCTATTTGTTCCCATAAATTCACGACCCATAAACTTTTTCTTACCCCAGACCTTATATTTTTTGAGTACTTTTAATTCTTCATCAGCCAATAAATCAAATTTAATTTTATATTTATCTCTAAATTTATGGTGACTTTTTATACTATCTTTTGAAATTCCATAAATTTCACAATCTAACTTTTTAAATTTTGATAACAATTTATTGAAATCATTTGTTTCAATTGTACATCCAGGCGTATCATCCTTTGGATAAAAATATAAAACTACATATTTTCCCAAAGTGTCTTTCAAAGAAAAATTAGTTTGATTTGTAGATGGAAGTGTAAAATTACTAGCTTTCATTTGATATCCTTTCAATTATTTCATCAAAAACTTTTTTAGTTTTTAGAGTTTTCATATTATTTCTATCTCTTATCCACGTATTATCTTTATAGTCTTCAGGAGTTATAAATTCGATTTTACTAAACTTGAGTTCACTTATAGCATCATTTGCAATTAAACCAAAAGATTTAACACCTAAAGCTGACGCAAGGTTCAAAGGTCCTGAATTATTACCAACAAAAAAATCTGAATGCTTAAGTGCAGTTATTATACCGGTAAGATCTTTATTTGAACAATCGATAAAGTATTTTTTATCTGATAGAGAAATAATTCTTTGAGCTAAATTAGATTTTTCTGGTCCACAAATCAAATAAATATAATCAAATAAATTTTTTTGGTAGAGCAAATCAGCAAGTTCTACAAAATTTTCCTCAAACCACATTTTGTAATCTTCAAAGGAGTCTATACCAAATGCAATTTTTTTACCCTTTGGCAAAATATCTTGATGCTGATCCTTTATTGGATCAAGGTTAATCTCCAATTCTGGATATAAATTATTCAATTTAATATTGTTCAGTTTTAAAATTTTTTGTGATTGTTCTGAATAATTTAAATTTTTATCAGCATCATTTAATACATTATTTATAGTTAGCCATTTTTTTTGATTTCCAATTCCAGGACCAATAATATTTTTTATTCTACTTAGTTTTGCTGCAATTGCAGGTTTGTTTACCTTATCTAAAATATAAACATGAGAATATTTGTTTTTTAAATAAATTTTAATTAATTTAAATACGTCAATCCAATAAAAAATCCCTTTTCTAAAATTATTGTAACTAATAAAATTTATATGGGTAACATCTTTAAGTATATTTTTAGCTTGAGTTTTTTCTCTTAAGATTAAATCAACACTTTGCGTATGATGTTCACTGATTGCTTTGATATATGGTAATTGCCAAATAAGATCACCAAGTTTGTGGTGAGTATAAACTATGCAAATTTTTTCATTCATGGAATTTTAATTCTATATCAGCTCTTCTTTTTAAATTTTTGTAATCTAAACCTATTATTGGATAATTGAAATTAGACTTATCTTTACTTGTTTTAAATTTTTTTGAATTAATAAAAGTCATTTCAACAACTTTTGGGTCTTTGTTTTTGTTTATACCACCATAGTTATTCCCATGAATATGTATAATTTTAAATTTTGTTTTTTTAATAAAATTTTTTATTTTATTTAAATTTTTATGAATATTGTGAAATTCAATAATAAATAAATTAATTTTTAAAAATTCTTTATTTACATGTTCTAAAATTTTATACTCATCACCTTCAATATCAATTTTTAAAATAAGGTTACTTTGATTTTTCAAAATATTTTTGATTGATATTTCCTTCTTTTTTCTTTCATTATTAACAACTTTTTTAATCAAATGTTTGTTCCCATCTTTAAAAAATTTTAAGTAACCAATATATTTAAAGACGTCTAAAATTTTCTCTAATCTGAGTTTTTTAAATAAAAGTAATGAAATTATATCTTTTTTGAATCTTTTAACCCAAAATCTCTTATCAACTGTATGATCGTAAGCAATTATTTTACATTTTTGATTAATTTTTAAAAATTCTTTCTCAAATTCCCAATCGTCATTTAATCCACAAGAAATTATTTTATTTGTTTTTTTTATCACCCTTTTATCAATTACATATCCCCCATCTTTTTTAGGTCCAATTCTTATTAAATTATTTATATTGGATTTAAATGGTTTAAATATTTTAGGTAGCACTGCTATATATATTTTTTAGTTTAAATATATTATAGTAATTACATAAACATATAATTAATACAAAGTTTAAATCTTTAAATTTATGAGTGAAATTAAAACTATAAACGCAAATGAAGCATATCAAATGGTTCAAGAAAACAAATGTAATCTAATTGATGTCAGAGAATTAAATGAATTAGAGCTTACAGGAAGAGTTGAAGGAGCCATCCATATACCTATGGGAAATTTAGATATTCTTCTTGATCCAAATAGTGATGTGGTTAAGAGCGGACAAATTGATAAAAATAAAGTGGTAGTTTTGTTTTGTGCTGGAGGAGTTAGATCTGAAATGTCAGTAAAGTCTTTAACTGCAAAAGGTTTAAAAAACATTTCCCACATCGAAGGTGGTTTTGGGTCTATCAGTAATAGCAGTTTTAAAATAGTTTAATTTTTTTTAATTTCATCCAGAGCATATTCTAGACGGTCTTGTCCCCAGAAAATTTTATTATTCACTATAAAAGTTGGAGCACCGAATACCTCTTTTTCAAAAGCTTCTTGTGTAAATTGTTTTAATTTATCTTTAGTGTCTTGATTCTTAATTAAATTAAAAAAATCATGCTCATCAATTTTTAATTTTTTTAAAAGTATTTTGATATTTTCTTCATTAGATAAATCTAGATCTTCTTTCCAATAAGCCTCAAAAAATTTATTTAAGTATTCTTCTTTCTTATTATCTTTAACACAAAGATAGCCTCTCATTATATTTAGAGAGTTGATTGGAAATTTAGAGTTCCATTTGAAACTTATGTTATTTTTTTTTGCAACAAGCTCACAATCATTTTGCATGTTTTTCATTTTATACTTATTAAAAGCAGGCGCTGTGATGCCTGCCAAGTTGTGAAGTCCTCCTAATAATATTGGTTTTAGTTTGAAATTAATATCTTTTATTTTTAAAATTTTTTTATAAGCGATATATGCGTAAGGACTAATAATATCAAAATAAAAATCTATATGATCATTCATATAGATTTAGCTTTTTGGCGTAAAAAATTCTAATTATCCAATAAATAAATAATCCAATAGGTCCAGTTAAGTATGTAATTATTAATGGAACTGACATTAATACTTTATTTACGTAGTATTTTTGAGAATCTTTAACCATCCATCCTCCAACAAATAAATTAATAGCTACAAAATGAGTCCAGAAAAGAGTTAGGTATAAATTATCTTCAAACAGTCGGGATAACTCAACCAAACCAAGGTACAAACTAAAATTTGCATCGAAGTCATAACCAACTGTGAAGGATCTGTATAAAATATAAATATAAACACCACTTAATAACAGGAAAGGAAATATGGTAGTTACCACATATCTACTTAAGTGAGATTGGGGAAATGCTATTAAGATGAACCAAAAAGGTATAACACCTAAATTGATCCACATATAAAGCACATCAATTGTGAAATAGTTATAAATTTGTTCGATCATATTTATATTATATAAAATCTAACGATGATTCCTATAAGAAATAAAAGAAAAACACTTCAGGTTACTGTTGATGAAATGAGGAATTTTGCATTTGCATATGTTGAAAAATATGCGCCTTCAAAGCAACAGCTTAAGACATATTTATTAAAAAAATATATGAAACTTTCTGCAACAGACTCTAGAAAAAAAGATGTAAACAAATTAATTGATATTGTTTTATCTGATCTAGAAAAAAATAAATTTATTAATGACCAATTTTATTCAGAAAGTAAAGCAAAGAGCATGATCCAAAGAGGAAATTCTATCAATAAAATTAGAAATTATTTAATGGGTAAAGGAATTGATGATGGTTTTATCAAAGATACAGTTGATAAAATAAAAGAAGATAATTCTGATCAGGATTTTTTTTCAGCTATAAAATTATGTAAAAAAAAGAGAATTGGGCCAGCAAGGGCAGAAGATAATAGAACTTTGTTTTATAAAAAAGATATATCATTACTTGCAAGGAATGGATTTGATTTTGAAACTTCTAAAAAAATAATGGATATTGATAAAAATGAATATGAAAAGATAATTAAATTACTTTAATTTTCTTTTTTTTTCTTCATTAACTAGGTGATTTATTTTGTTTCTAATATAATTTTTAACAAAAACAAAAACTAGTAATCCAAAAATTGATACAGATACTATTATTATTAAAATAATTCTTAATTGTTCATCCATTAAATTATATTTTTACTTTTTAAAATTAAACTTGGATTTTTTAAATCTTTTTTACCATATAAAATTTCATTTCCATTAAAGTCTTTAACAGTTCCACCTGCATTTTCTAGAATTGCATGTCCTGCAGCAATATCCCACTCATAAGCTCGAGGCTCAGCAACATAACCGTCAAACTCACATGCAGCAACTACACAAAATTTTAGAGAACTTTTCATTCGAGTATGTTTCTTTACACCTAATTCATCATAAATTTTTTGAATCTCAGGTTTTATTTTATTACTGTAAGAAATAAAATTTAGTGTTTTGGTTCTTTTAGAGGGTAGCTCAGAAAGATTTATTCTTTTGTTATTGGTAAATTCAAAAGATTTACTTTTACCATAAGAATAAAACATTCTTTTTTTAGCAGGTGCATTTATTAAACCTGCAACAGGTTTGTTATTGATAATTAAACCTGCATTAATAGTAAATTCCTCTAAATTATTTATATAATCATATGTTCCATCAATAGGATCTACCAACCAGAAATCTTTTAATCTAGAGTCATCTTTATTTTCAGAAGTTTCCTCTGAAATAATTGGTATATCGGGTGTTAATCTTGATATTTGAGAAGAAATGAAATTATTTACTTCAATATCACCATTGCTCACCGGTGTATTATCAGATTTAATTTCTTTACTTAATCCTTTATCTCTCAGTTGAAGGGATAAGTCTCCTGCTGATAAAAAAGCATCAACTAAATTTTCAATAATTTTTTGTAAATCCATCTTTTATTTACCAATTTTTATTAATTCAATATTTTTTGCATTTATTACTTTTTTTCCCGCATTTTCAAAATTAACTGTAACTTTATCTTTTATAATTGATTGCACTTGTCCAATACCCCAGTCTTTATTCTTAGGATTAGTGACTTTGTCACCTGGTTCATAATCTAAAATCATTTAATTTAACTTATATTGTAAATAAGTATAAATACCACCTAATGAATAAAGAATTAAACTCTATCGGAATTAACAAAAAACCTGAGGATACAACAGTGGTTGTTGCAATGTCTGGTGGAGTAGACTCGTCAACTGTAGCCGGTATTATGAAAAATGAAGGATATAAAGTTATAGGTATCACTCTAAAACTTTATGACGATGGAAAAGAAGTTGCTCAATCCAAACAGTGTTGTTCAGGACAAGACATTATGGATGCGAAACGTGTTGCCCACAAATTAGGTATTGAACATAAAATTTTATATTATCAAGATAAATTCAAGCAAGGGGTAATAGATAATTTTGTTGATAGTTACTTAAAAGGTGAAACCCCAATTCCATGTGTTCAATGTAATCAAACCGTAAAATTTAAAGATTTATTCGAAGTTTCAAAAGATCTTAATGCAGATGCACTAGTTACAGGACATTATGTAAAAAATATTACATCAAACAACACCAATAACATGTACAGAGCAATTGATGAAAATAGAGATCAAAGTTATTTTCTATTCAACACAACTAGAGAGCAATTAGATTATTTAAGATTTCCACTAGGTGGAATGTTAAAAGACAAAACAAGAGAAATCGCCAAAGAGTTAGATTTAAATGTAGCTGATAAACCGGATAGTCAAGATATTTGTTTTGTCCCTAATGGAGACTATGCTTCTGTAATAAGAAAATTTAAACCAGACTCTTTTCAAAAAGGTAATATTAAAAATTTAGATGGAAAAGTAATTGGTGTTCATGACGGTATTATTAATTTCACAATCGGACAAAGAAAGGGAATTAAAGTTTCAGATAAAGAAGCATTGTATGTTTTGAAAATAAATTCAGATAAAAATGAAATCATTGTCGGACCTAAAGAAAAACTCGGAAAAAAAGAAATATCTTTAAAAGATTTAAATTTATTAACTGATAAAAAAGACCTTGATCAAAATATATTTGTAAAGGTTAGATCAACAGGCAGTCTTCTTGAGGCAAAAGTAGATTTAAAAGATAATAATACTGCGCGTGTAAATTTGTTAAATCCTGAGGATGGAATATCTCCAGGACAAGCGTGCGTATTCTATAGCAAAGACCAATATGGCCATAGAGTTCTTGGTGGTGGTTGGATTAAAGAATAAAAGAATTATTTCTTCTTATTTTTTCTCTTCGCTCTTCTCTTCTTGGAGCCTTGTTTTCTTCGACCCCTATGTTTCTTCGGATAACTCATTTAGTCCTATTTATTAATTTATTGACGTTTTTTACGGGATATAGCATTGTCTTTTAAACATATCAAATTTTATTATGAGTAATTCTTTTAAAACATTTCTAAAACATACCGCTAAAGATTTTCATAATCAGTCTGTAAACCCACCTATTGTGCGTGCATCAACGATTATTTTCAAATCGATGCAAGATATTAGAAAAACTCAAGATAAGGCAAAAAAAAACCCTACTGGTGGACATTTTGATTACGGAAGACAAGGGACCTCAACGACTCACATACTGCAACAAATTTTATCTAAACTTGAAGAAAGTTATTTTACTTTTTTAACACCTACAGGGTTTGGAGCTGTATTTCTTGCTATTTTTAGCGTTACAAGACCTGGTGATGAAATTATTGCCGCTGATCCAGTTTACAGTCCAACTAGATTACTAACAGAGGATTTTTTAAAAGAATTTAATATCAAAACAACTTTTTATGATCCACACGATCTTAAAACTTTAGAAAAAGCAATTACAAATAAAACTAAATTAATTTTTGTAGAAAATCCGGGAAGCAACACATTTGATTTTCAAGATTTAGGTAAAATTGTATCTATAGCAAAAAAACATAAAATTTTAACCGCTATTGATAATACATGGGGTACTCCATATTTTTTAAAACCTATTAAACTTGGTTTTGATATGGCAATTGTTTCAGCAACGAAATATTACTCAGGTCACTCTGATGTAATGGGTGGAAGTTTAGCTGTAAATAAAAAAGTATTTCCAAAAGTAAAAGCAGCAGAAAGGCTTACTGGATTAAGATTAGGA
This sequence comes from uncultured Pelagibacteraceae bacterium, assembly GCA_902588925.1. Classification (GTDB taxonomy): domain Bacteria; phylum Pseudomonadota; class Alphaproteobacteria; order Pelagibacterales; family Pelagibacteraceae; genus Pelagibacter. The sequence goes on from CACIRB010000006.1 coordinate 15,603, forward strand.
CCTGATGATGCTTATTTGATTACTAGAGGATTAAGAACTTTGGATGTTAGATTGGATAGGCATAGAGAAAATGCAAAAAAAGTAGCAGAGTTTTTATCTAAATTTAAAAATATAAAATTATTATATCCTTACAAAAAAGATTCTTACAATTTTAGAATGTGGAAGAAATATTACTCAGGTGCTTCAGGTTTAATGGGTTTAAGAATTAAAGCTAAAAGTGAAAAGGCAGTTGTTAAATTTGTAAATAATTTAAAATTATTTGGACATGGTTATAGTTGGGGAGGGTTTGAGAGTTTAGCGTTACATCAAAATGTTAGAGAACAAGGAAATAGAAATTATCTTAAATTAGCAAAAAATGAGTACATTGTTAGATTACATATTGGTTTAGAAGATGCTAAAGATCTTATAGCTGATATAAAACAAGCTTTAAAGTTCATTAAATGAGTTCTGAAAAATTTTTTACAAGCAAAAAAGCATTGATAACTTTAATTGCAGCCTCTTTAGTTGTGATTATTTCTTTGGGTATAAGACAAACATTTGGCTTATTTTATTTTGATTTCAATACTGATTTAGATATTTCAATTTCACACTTTGGATTTGTAATGGGACTACAATTATTATTGTGGGGAGTATTTAGTCCTATTTTTGGATATATAACTGATAAATATGGTGGAGCAATTGCAATTATAATTGGTTTTTTATTTTATCTTGCTGGAGTATTGCTTTTTAACTCTGGTTTTAATTCTAACGCATACTTTACATTAACAATTGGAGTATTAATTGGAATTGGATTAGGATCTACTGCAATTGGAATACCGGTATCTGTGGTTGCAAAACATTTTCCTGCCTCTAATAGAACTATAGCAACAGGAATAGTTACTTGTGCAGGCTCGTTCGGTTATTTTGTTTCACCATTACTTGTAAGATACTCTTTAATTGAAACAGGCTGGGAAAACACTCTATTTTATTTTTGTCTGTTGTTAGGGTTAGGTTTAATAGTTGCTCTATTTGTAAGTACACCAAAAATTCCTAAAGGAGTTAATCAAGATAACAATCAAACAGCAAAAGAGGCTCTAAAGGAAGCATTTTCAAACAAAAGTTTTATCTATCTTACTTTAGGCTTTTTTGTTTGTGGTTGGCATATTGCATTAGTAGCAACACATATTCCTACTTATATGGCAGACAAAGGTTTACCTGATTGGACACCTGCAATGGTTTTAGCTTTAATTGGTGCTTTTAATATGGTGGGCACTATAACAAGTGGGTACCTAGCAACACGATATAGTAAGAAAATTATATTAAGTGCAATTTATCTTTTAAGAGGAGTTTCAATTATTTACTTTATTTTCTTACCACCAAGTGTTTTTAATTCGGTAGTTTTTGGAGTTACATTTGGTTTCTTATGGTTATCAACGGTTCCACCAACCAATGGAATTGTTGCACATATATTTGGGACTAAATATGTGGCACTTTTATATGGAATAGTATTTGTGAGCCATCAAATAGGATCTTTCTTGGGTGCGTATCTGGGTGGTGTATTTTATGAATTAACTGGAAATTTTGATTATGCATGGTACGGATCTATCGCATTATCAATTTTTGCAGGTCTGATACATTTACCTATAGTAGAGAAAGCAATTGAAAGAACTCAGCCAGCATAAGTTTAAATTCAACCCCTATTTAGAGGATCTGTATCAATCAGATAAGCCTTTAATTATTTATAAAGTAGATGGTGGATACAATATTTATACTGATTTTTCTAAAAAAATCATTTTAACAAAAAAAAATATACATAAATTTTTTAAATCTATAGAGAAAAAAAAATTTCAAAAAGAAACTGATTTATATCTTGGTTTTTTTGGTTATGAAATTTTATGTAATTTAATTGGAATTAATTTAAAAAACAAAAAAAGAATAAATTTTTATAAAGGAATTTTTTATAAACCTGAGACAATAATTAAAATTAGAAAAGATATTAAAGTTATATCTAATATCAAAAAACATACCTTTAATTATCAATTCAATAAAACTCAAATACTAAGTCCTTTTAAGATTAATATTTCTTATGCAAAATATAAAAAAATATTTGAATTATTTTCAAAAAAAATAAGACAAGGTGAGACCTATCAAATTAAAATTTGTACTAAATATAAGAATAAATCATTAATTAATCCTGTTAATTTTTTTTGGAAATTAATGCGAGTTAATGCGTCTCCAGAGTCATTTATGATAAAAGATAAGGATTACTCTATTGTAAGTTGCTCTCCTGAAACATTAATAGATAAGAAAAGAAATAAAATAATTACCAAACCAATAGCAGGTACTTTTAAGAAGAAATTATTATCAAATAAAAATATAGCTCTTAGGTATTTTAAAAATAATGAGAAAGAGACCAAAGAACACAATATGATAGTTGACATGGAAAGAAGTGATTTATCCAAAATTTGCAAACCAGGAAGTGTAAAAATACTTAAAAAAAAATATGTCGAGGAATATAAGCATCTTTTTCATTATGTGACTTCTATTGGTGGAATATTAAATAAAAATACGAAATTGATTGATATTATTAAAGCAATGATGCCGGGAGGATCTGTAATTGGTTGCCCTAAAATTAGAACTTTAGAACTTTTAAACAATCAAGAAAAAGAAAGTAGAAATATTTTTACAGGAAGTTTTGGTTTAATTAAATTTAATCAAGATATGAAGTTTAATATTATAATTAGATCTATATTAAATTATAAAAATCGATCAGAGATATCTGCCGCATCTGGAGTAGTATTAGATAGTTCACCTAAGAAAGAATTTAATGAAAATTATATTAAAGCAAAATCTTTATTGGAGCTATTTAAATGATTTACATAATTGATCACCAAGATTCTTTCACTTGGAATGTTGTTCATCAATTTGCAAAATTTGATAAAGTAATTTGTTCAAATTATTACGAGGTAAATAACAAATTACTTGATAAAAGTGATGTTATTGTTTTATCTCCAGGACCTGGATCGCCAAAGGATTACCCAACTACTTCAAAAATTTATAAAAAATACAAAGGAAAGAAAAAAATTATTGGTATTTGTCTTGGTTATCAAATGATTTTACATAATGAAGGAGGCAAAATAATACAACAAAAAAAAATCTATCATGGCTTTCAATCTAAAATAAAAACAAATAACCAAAGTAAAATCTTTAGAAACAATCAACAATTTAAAGTTGGAAGATATCATTCATTAAAATTAATGGAGCCATTTAAATCGAATTCCATTAAAATAACTATGAGATGCAGTAAAACAAAAATACCAATGGGCCTTGAGGATAACCAAAATAAAATATATGGATTTCAATTTCATCCAGAATCTTTTTTAACAGAAAATGGCAACACTCTTATTAAAAAAATCTTATCAGCTTAACAATCTTAAAGAAGTTACTTTTAAAGACCTTTGGGGGTCTAGAGGTGTGTTTACCACTATGCGAATGGTTGGAAAACCTCCTAAGTTAATTCTGTTAAAACCGCATTTAGAAAATTTAATAAAATCAACAAAAAAATATGGAATAAGAAAAAACAATTTAAAAAACATTATTAAAGATTTAATTAACAAAAATACTCTATACAAAGGTCCTGATAATTTATTTCGTATTGCGTTAAATAAAAAACTGATATCAGTCTCAATTAGAAAAAGACCAAAACCAAAAAGTAATTTTAATCTTTTATTGTTTAAATATAAACGAGTAGAACCAAATTATAAAAATCTCTATTATAAAAAAATATTAGCAAAATTAAGCAAAGTTGACTCCTCTAAATTTGATATTGCTTTAGTAGCAGACGAAAGAATTTTGGAAACTGGTACTTCAAATTTAGTTTTTGTGAAAAATGGAAAGATTTTTTCGCCTAAAAAAAATTGTTATTTTGGAAACACACTTAAATTTATAAGTAAGAAAATTAAAATTAATTTTAAAGATATTTCAATAAAATCAATTAATGATTACGAAGAAATAATTTTAATCGGATCTGGTAAAGGGGTAACATCAGTATCAAAAATAAACGATCTTAAATGGAAGAGAAGAAAGATTGTTTGCTACAATAAGTTAAATAAAATATATAACTCTCTTGTTAAAATATGAAAGATCCAAACAATCCTTGTATATTTTGTAAAATCAGAAAAGAGGAGCTTCAATTTGAAAACCAATTGGCTTATTCATCCATAGATAGCTATCCTGTCTCACAATTTCATAGTCTTATCGTTCCCAAAAGACATGTAGAGACATATTTTGAGCTTACTAAAGATGAAATTCAGGCATGTAATGAGTTAATTTTAAAAACTAAAGAAAAAATTTTAAAACAAGATTCTAGTGTTAAAGGTTTCAATATAGGCACAAATGCAGGAAAATCTGCAGGCCAATCAATTATGCATTGTCATATTCATTTAATCCCAAGAAGAGAAGGGGATGTGGAGAATCCGCAAGGGGGTGTTAGGTCTGTGATCCCAAAAAAACAACATTACAAAAGAAAGTAAATATTTTTTAATTGTTATTAAAGACAAATTTATCAATAGTTTTTGTTGATATGATGAGTTATCTAGACTAGAAAATCTTAAAATTATTTAAAAAATTATACATAAGGGTAGAATGTTTGAAACAAATCCATTTTCGTTATTATCAGAAGTAGTTCCTACTGTTGTCATGCAAGGTTTTATAATTGCAATGGTTCTTTTAATTGCTTTTGGAACAATTATTCAGATGATACACCACAAAAATTTAACTTATTTCTTTAACAATGCAAAAAAAGCAAAATTGCAGGCAACAAGAGAAGTTGGAACTGCTGAGAAGGCAAAAATTATTGCTAAGACTGCTGTTTATGACATTGGAACAACGTCAGAATTAGGTTTTGGAAAAAGAAGGTTAGCACATGTTCTTGGTATGTATGGAACTATAATTTTTTGGATTGCTTCAGCAATGTTAGTGTTTTGTTATACAGGTGCAGATAAAACTTCTTCTACATTGTGGTCAATGTTATGGCATTTAGGTGCAATACTTACATGTGTTGGTGGATTTTGGTTTTGGTTTTTTTTAAGAGTAGATGTTTCTGCCGAAGCACACCCTTGGTATAGAATTATTAAAGCTGATTTGTTTGTTCTAGCATTATTAGCATGTTCAACTTTTGGACTAGCTTGGTCTTACACTCAATTTAATGGTCAAGTAGGTTTGTCATTCTTATTTTTTGCATTGTTTGTAGTTTCTAATTTAGTTTTATTTGGTGGAGTTTATTGGTCGAAATTTGCTCACATGTTCTACAAGCCTGGAGCAGCAATACAGAAAAATTTGGCTGAAGCAGACGGTTCTAGAGATAATTTACCACCTCCTGCGGATGCGCCTGAGCAATTTGGCCTAGGTATAAAAAGAGAAGAGCCAAAACATTATTAATATGATAACAAAAAAGGAAAGAAAATAAATTATGTCAACTTTTGTATATATGACTAGATGTGATGGATGTGGTCACTGCGTAGATATTTGTCCGTCTGATATAATGCACATTGATGAAAATATTAGACGTGCAAAAAATATAGAACCTAATTTTTGTTGGGAATGTTATTCATGTGTAAAAGCCTGCCCAAATCATGCGATTGACGTAAGAGGTTATGCAGATTTTGCTCCAATGGGACATAGCGTTAGAGTAAGACGTGAAGAAGAAAAAGGAACTATTTCTTGGAAAATTAAATTTAGAAATGGAACAACAAAAGACTTTGTTTCACCAATAACAACAAAACCATGGGGAAAATTTATTCCTAAACTTGCAGAGGGTGAAAAAATAAAACAAGGAGAATTAAATTCACAAAGACTTTACACTGAACCAGAAGGACTAAATATCGATGGTGAACTTCCTGCAGTTCCAAAAGAGTCCTTTAAAAAAGGAGTTTATTACTAATGGCTAAGCACAAAACTCATTACGAAGACTGTGATGTATTAGTTGTTGGTGGAGGGATGGCCGGCACTGGTGCAACTTTCGAAGCAAGGCACTGGGGTAGAGATATGAAAATTGTTTGTGTTGAAAAAGCAAACATAGATAGAAGTGGGGCAGTAGCTCAAGGTCTTTACGCAATTAACTGTTACATGGGTATGCAATGGGGTGAAAATCAACCTGAAGATCATGTTAGATACGCACGAAATGATTTGATGGGAATGGTTAGAGAAGATTTAGGATATGACATGGCTCGTCATGTAGACTCAACTGTTCATATGTTTGATGAATGGGGTCTTCCTATGATGAAAAATGAAGAGACTGGAAGATATTTAAGAGAAGGTAAGTGGCAGATAATGATCCACGGCGAAAGTTATAAGCCAATTGTTGCAGAAGCAGCAAAAAAATCTGCAGACAAAATTTATAATAGAATTATGATTACTCATCTTTTAATGGATGAGGCTCAAGAGAATAGAGTGGGTGGAGCTGTTGGATTTAATATGAGAACAGGCGATTTCCATGTATTCAGAGCAAAGGCTGTAATTGTTGCAGCAGGAGGAGCTTCACACATATTTAAGCCTAGAGCTGTTGGAGAAGGTATGGGAAGAACTTGGTATGCTCCTTGGAGTAATGGTTCAGCTTACGCATTGCCAATTGCAGCTGGTGCTAAGATGACACAAATGGAAAATAGAATTGTGTTATGTAGATTTAAAGATGGATATGGGCCTGTTGGAGCATATTTTCTTCATTTAAAAACATATACACAAAATGCAAACGGTGAAAACTATGAGAAAAAATGGTATGACCAGACTAAAGAATTAGTTGGAGAATATATAGATCACCATCCAACACCTACCTGTTTAAGAAATCATGCATTTATTCAAGAAACAATGGCAGGTGGTGGACCAATCCATATGGTAACTACTGAGGCTTTTCAAGACCCACATTTAGAAACTGTTGGTTGGGAAAACTTTTTAGGCATGACAGTAGGTCAAGCTGTTGTTTGGGCATCTCAAAATATTGACCCGAAATATACAAATCCTGAATTAACAACTTCAGAACCTTACGTGATGGGTTCTCATGCTACTTGTTCTGGAGCTTGGGTAAGTGGACCAGAGGACTTGTCTCCACCAGAGTACTTCTGGGGCTATAACAGAATGCTAACAATTGATGGACTATTTGGAGCTGGTGATACTGTAGGTGGAAGCGCTCACAAATTTTCTTCAGGCTCATTTACCGAGGGTAGATTAGCAGCAAAAGCAGCTGTAAAATACATTGAAGACAAAAAGGCAGAAGGCTTAAAGGTATCAGACAAACAATGTGAAGATTTTAAAGTTAAAGTTTATAAACCTTTAGAAAACTACACAGTTGCACAAAATGAGATTACTGGAGGAACTGTATCTCCAAGCTATATTTCACCTATTCAAGGCTTACAGCGTTTACAAAGAATAATGGATGAATATGTAGGCGGAATAGCAACAAATTACATGACTAATGCCAATATGTTAAAAAGAGGATTAGAGTTGTTAGCTTGGCTTGAGGAGGATCTTGAAAATGTTGGGGCTGAGGATTATCACCAGCTTATGAGAGCGTGGGAACTTAAACATAGAGCTCTAACTTCTCAATGTGTAACAGAGCACACTATGTTTAGAGAAGAAACTAGATGGCCAGGATACTATTACAGAGGTGATCACATGAAACTTGATGACGATAATTGGCATTGCTTAACAGTTTCTAGAAGAGATCCAAAAACTGGCAAATTTAGTATGGAGAAAGTTCCTGTCTACCACATAGTGGATGAGAACGAGAAGAAAAAAGCTTCGTAGTAAACAATTTAATTAAATCACATGGATATTTTATCTAAAACAGATGATGAAATATATGAATTAGCCAAACCAATTTGGGATAATTTGGTTAAATCATCTAATCTCAAAGATTATGGTGGGTTTACAAGAGATTTCTCAACCCAAATGCTTTTTGGTGCTAATGAAGTAGAGCTTGGTAAGCAGTGGGCCAATAACAAGCTTATTACTAATCTTAAAGAGACTTTTGAACCATTTGGATGTCTTAGAAGAGGAGATCATATAACCGTTCTAATTAAACAGACAAATAAAGAGATCCCAGGAGAGTTCCTTGGAAGATTGGTTTTAGGAGTTGAGGACAATACAATTAAAGTTTTTGGGGCTACCATCTATTAGGTAAAAAAAATTGCTTGATAATAAATAATTGTTTGACAAATTTCGTTGTGGGTGTAATGACGGATTTAATGTTACTTTCTAACGTAAAAATTATAAACAAACTCTCAAATTTTAAAACTACATTTATTAAGACAGGAATTATAGCTAGCTTAGCAGCTTACTGGGGAGTGATTTTAGTTGGAACTTTTATCACTTTTAACTAAGTTGTTTTTTAACAACCTTTAAATTTTTTATGGAAGTATTTTTACCGATAGCTCAAGTTTTTGTTAACCCTATCGAGATACTTTTATTAAGTGCTATTGTTGGAGTGCTTTCAGGTTTATTTGGTGTTGGTGGTGGTTTTTTAATGACACCTTTTCTAATTTTTTTAGGAATACCTCCCGCATATGCAGTTGCAAATGAAGCAAATAATATTTTAGCTACTTCAGTTTCTGGATCTACGACACATTATTTAAAAAATACTTTAGATTATAAAATGGGTTCAATGATTGTGATTGGAGGTGTAATTGGAACTTCTTTAGGAATTTATACATTTACATATTTTAAAGGTATTGGAAAAATTGATACAGTTATCTCTCTGGCTTATATGTATATATTAGCAATAATTGGAACTTTAATGCTTGTCGAAAGTTTGGGTGAAATAGATAAAGCAAAAAGAAACGTTACTGTTAAAAAAAAATTACATGTTCATTATTGGATACATGGTCTTCCATTAAGAATGAGGTTTCCAAAATCTAAATTATATGAGAGTATTTTTACTCCAATTATAATCGGTCTATTAGTTGGTTTTATCGCAGCCATCATGGGAATAGGAGGTGCGTTTATTTTAGTTCCAGCAATGATTTATATAATTAAAATGCCCACTAAATTAGTTCCTGGTACATCTTTGTTTGTAACAATATTTGTAAGTGTGGTTGTTACTTTTCTTCATTCTTTTAATTATGGATCTATAGATTTGTTACTAGTTCTTATGTTGGTTGTAGGATCTATTATAGGAGTTCAGGTCGGGCAAAAATTAGGAGAAAGAATCGACAGTTCTGGTTTAAGAGCTTTATTAGCAATTTTATTACTGATAGTGGGTATAGCGATAGCATACGACACTTTTTTTGCAGAAAAAATTATAAATGGAGCAGCTAAAGCAACTAGTTCAGATTTAAATTTCTTTTCTCAATTTATAGTTGATTTTTCTAAAGAGATGCCATTCTTTTATGGACTATTTACAATTATGTTTGCAATTATTTTAGGTGTTGGAGCAGCATTTATAAGAAGATTTATCTCAAACTTTAGAAAAAAATTATTAGTTAAATCTTAATTAAAAAAATTTAAATATAATTCTATAGTTGTAATACTAACCAATCCTACCGTTGCCATACCTACAAAACCAACAATAAAAGGTTTATATCCCATATTTTTTATATCTCTTAAATTTGTAGACATACCAATTGCTGCCATTGCCATTGTGAGAAATATTTTTGATAAAGATTTAACACCATCAACAGTACTAAACCAAAGTTCACTATTGTTTGAAATAAACAGTTGATCACCAACATTTCGAACAATAATCATTGCAACAAAACCTAGTACAAAATAGGGAAAAATATCAATAATTGAGTATTTTTTTTCTTTAGATTGGCCTCTGTTATATAGATACGCAAACAAGGGTATCATAATAATCAAAAAAGTATTTCTTATTAGTTTAGTAACTGTTGCAATATTTAATGTTTCTGGGCTATTGAATTGCTGATCGTAGATTAATCCAGCAGCTGCTACTTGAGCAGTCTCATGTATAGAAGTACCTAAAAAACAAACCAATTAAAAGTGGTTCACCATTAAAATAAAGATTTGCAAAATATGGGTAAATCAACATTGAAAGAATTCCAAACAAAGTGATGTTTGCAATTGCATAAGATATCTCATTTTTTTTAGCACCAATAACTGGTGCTGTAGCCATGATTGCTGTTGTTCCACATACTGTACTTCCTATAGAAATTAGATAGGCCATATTTCTTGGAATTTTTAATCTATTTATTAAAAGTTTAATGACTACTAATACACTTACAATACAAATTAATATTAGAGGAATAGCAATTGCTCCAAATTCAAGAAACTCAAAAGGCTTTAATTGAATACCTAGGCAAATTATTCCAAGTTTTAAAATATTTTTTTGTGTAAAATCTAAACCTATTGAAAAAATTTCTCTTATTTTAAAAATATTTCCAAAGAACATTCCCAAAAGGATTGCTATCATAGCAGTTGATATAGGACTTTTTTCATATCCTAATAACTCGATACCTATAATATTATTAAAACCTTGCGATAGCGTGTAAAGAACAAACGCAAGTATAATACCAGGTAAAAGTACCAGGTACTTATTATTAAACATAAACTTGAGTTTTTAATTAAGCACTTCTGTAAAGCTTAGTCATTACAAATTCTCTATGACCTAAAGCTTCTGCACAAGTTAATCTACCGTTAGCTACTCTTAAAGTAGTTTTAATTAGTTCATCTCCAGCTTCAGATAAATTCATTTCTCTTGAAAGAATTTTTGAAACATCACAATCAATATGTTCACCCATACCTTTTACAGTTAACGGATTAGCTGTTAATTTAACAACCGGTTCAATTGGATTTCCAACAATATTACCTTGGCCTGTTGGAAACAAATGTATATTAAAACCTGCTGCTGCCTGAAGTGTTACGCATTCTGCAGCTGCAGATGAAGTATCCATAAAATATAAACCTTTTCCTTTAGTAGGCTCTTCGGCTGGTTCTAGTACATCAATAAATTTGCAATTTCCAATTTTTTGAAAATTTCCGAAGGCTTTTTCTTCAATTGTTGTCAATCCTCCAGCTATATTTCCAGCTGTGGGCTGACTTTCAGAAAGATCATCAGTTGCTTCTTTTAATATAAAATCATTATAAGAGCTCCAAGTCTTCATAAATTTTTCAGAAGCTTCTTTTGTTGCACCTCTAGTTGCACAAACTTGTTCTGCACCAGTTAATTCAGATGTTTCACCAAAACATAAGTGAACTCCTAATGGTTCTAATTTATCCATTAAGTTTCCAACAGTTGGGTTTGCAGCTAAACCAGATGTAGTATCAGACTCACCACATTTTACTGAAATCCAAAGGTCACTCATTGGACACTCTTCTCTTTGTTTTTCTGAGGCCCACATTACAAATTCTTGTGCTTTTTTTGATGCGTTCATTGTAGTACCAATGTCACCCGTTCTTTCAATGTGGAAACCTTCAACAGGTTTTCCAGTTTTCGCAATGCCATCTACAATTTTTTTTGTCCATTTAGGCTCAATACCAATAACGATTACAGCAGCAACATTTGGGTTACATCCAGTTCCAATCATCGTTCTGAAGTGCAATTCTAAATCTGCTCCAAATTGTAGCCTTCCATAAGAATGAGGTAGAGCTATAGTTCCTTTAATATTGTTAGCGACAGCTTCAGCACATGCGTTTGAAATGTCATCTACTGGTAAAATTATTACATGATTTCTTGTTCCGGCTCTGCCGTTTTCTCTTTTGTAACCTAAAAAACTTTTTGGAATTTCCATAAAACTACCATTTCTTTGTTTTAACATTGTGAACATGAACATGTTCACCTTTTTTAATTGATTTAACTACTTTACCAATATCGTGACCATATTTAAGAATTGTATCTCCTTCATTAAGGTCAACCATAGCTATTTTATGACCTAATGGAATTTCATCTAATGATTGAATATTTGTTGAACTGTCATCTTCCATTATCCAGCATGCACAGTCTTGTTTTGGAGTGATTTTTTCAATAACAACTACTCCAACGTTGTCTTTTTTATCATGAATAATTATATCTGTTGCCATATCGTGTCGATTTGTTTGTTTGAAATTTGTAAATTCTTATATATTAATCGCAAAAATTAACAAACGAATTATAAAAAATTAATAAATTTACACTTTAGAGAGGTTCTAGTTTTATGACAAAAATGACAACAGAAGAAGCTTTTGTAAAAGTTTTACAAATGCATGGAATTGAGCACGCTTTTGGAATTATTGGTTCAGCGTTTATGCCAATTTCAGATATTTTCCCTGATGCAGGAATTACATTTTGGGATGTTGCTCATGAAACAAATGGTGGTTTAATTGCTGATGGTTACACAAGAGCTACTGGTAAAATGTCCATGGTCATTGCACAAAATGGACCAGGAATAACAGGACTAGTAACTCCTATTAAAACTGCATATTGGAACCATACTCCTCTATTGTTGGTAACACCACAAGCTGCAAACAAAACTATGGGCCAAGGTGGTTTTCAAGAAGTAGAACAAATGAACCTGTTTAAAGATATGGTTTGTTATCAAGAAGAGGTTAGAGACCCTTCAAGAATGGCTGAAGTTCTAAATAGAGTAATTGAAAAAGCTATAAGAGGTTCAGCCCCTGCACAAATAAATGTTCCAAGAGATTATTGGTGTCAGATTATTGATATTGATTTACCACCAATTGTAAGATTAGAAAGACAAGGTGGAGGTAACGATGCTGTTTCTAAAGCTGCTGATTTATTATCTAATGCAAAATTTCCAGTAATACTTTCAGGTGCTGGAGTTGTAATTGGTGGAGCTATAGATGCAACTAAAAATCTTGCTGAAAAATTAGATGCTCCAGTATGTTCTGGATATCAACATAATGATAGCTTTCCAGGAAGTCACCCTCTAGCAGTAGGACCATTGGGTTATAATGGCTCTAAAGCTGCAATGGAATTAATTTCAAAAGCCGATGTTGTTTTAGCACTGGGTACAAGATTAAATCCATTTTCAACTTTACCAGGATATGGAATTGACTATTGGCCGAAAAATGCAAATATAATTCAAGTAGATATTAATCCAGATAGAATTGGTTTAACTAAAAAAGTCACTGTTGGAATAAGTGGTGATGCAAAATTAGTTGCTGAGCAAATTTTAGCAAAACTATCTTCAAACGCAGGAGATACCGATAGACAAGCTAGAAAAGATTTAATTCATCAAACAAAATCTGCATGGTTACAAAAACTTTCAAGCTTAGATCATGAAGATGATGATGAGGGTACAGTTTGGAATAAAGAAGCAAGAGAAAGAGATGCAGATAGAATGTCGCCAAGACAAGCTTGGAGAGCAATTCAATCTGGTATGCCTGAAGATGTAATCATATCTAGCGATATCGGAAATAACTGCGCAATAGGAAATGCTTATCCTACTTTTGAAAAACCAAGAAAATATTTAGCGCCAGGTTTGTTCGGACCTTGCGGTTATGGATTTCCATCTATACTTGGCGCAAAGATTGGTTGCCCAGATACTCCAGTAATTGGTTTTGCAGGAGATGGAGCTTTTGGAATTAGTATGAATGAAATGAGCTCATGTGCAAGGGAAGAATGGCCTGCAATTACAATGGTAATTTTCAGAAATTATCAATGGGGCGCAGAGAAAAGAAATACTACTCTATGGTTTGATAACAATTTCGTTGGAACTGAGTTAGACCCTGAATTAAGTTACGCCAAAGTCGCTGATGCATGTGGTTTAAAAGGTGTAACTGTTAAAACTATGGAAGAAACAACAAATGCTATCAAGCAATCTTGTGAAGACCAAAAGAAAGGAATTACAACATTTATAGAAGTAATTCTAAACCAAGAACTTGGAGAACCATTTAGAAGAGATGCGATGAAGAAACCAGTAAAAGTTGCTGGTATCAATAAAGCAGACATGAAGAAACAACCTTCATTAAACTCTTAAAATCTTTTAAAAATTTATTAATTATCGTAAAGTCACTACATGGTAGTGACTAACGATAATAGCTGTAGTTGGATAAACGACCTTAATCCAAGAACAAACATCAAGTGTCTTTTGTCAAACGAAGAGTGTGATTGGTTGATAGTAGGAGCTGGTTACACTGGCTTGTCTGCAGCAAGAAAATTAGCTCAAATAAATTCAAATTTAAAAATAATAATAGTAGATGCTCAATTAGCAGGTGAGGGAGCTAGTGGAAGAAATTCAGGTTATTTGGTTGACACAACTTTGAATGATGGTTTTACATCAAACAAAGAACTGCAAAATTATAAAAAGAAAGCTGATATTTATTCTTTAGGAATAGATGTAGTAAAAAAATTTATTAAAGAACATCAAGTAGATTGTGATTGGAATGAAAGTGGCAAATATTTTGCTTCCTCAAAAATTGAAGATAAAAAAATTTTAGACAATTTTTCAAATACATTATCCAAGCTAGGATTTGAACATAGTATATTAGGAAATAAGGAATTATCTGAAAGATTAGGCACTTATTTTTATAATATTGGACTTTATACAAAGGGTGGTATTTTACTACATCCAGGAAAATTAGTCAGAGCAATGGTGGATGCTCTGCCTTCTAATGTTTTTTTGTATGAAAATACTTGTTTATTAAATTGGTCTAAAAAAAAAGATTTTATTTCATGTAATTTCAAAAACGGAGTAGTTAAAACAAAAAAAATTATTTTTGCTACAAATGGTTTTCTTAAATCATTAGGGATAAAATCAAATTATAATTTTCCAATTACTTTAACTGCTAGCATGACAAGAAAATTGTCTGATGAAGAATTTAAATCTATTGGGGAACCAAATGAATGGGGTGTGTTACCTGTAAGGCCAATGGGCGCCACAATTAGAATGACAAAAGATAGAAGAATTTTAATAAGAAATACAGCCGAAGTTCACAGTCCATTTAATATGTCTAAGAAAATTCTTCAAAAAAGATCTATAAACCATAAAATTGGAATACAAAAAAGATTTCCAAAATTACCCAACAATATAATTAAATCATCTTGGTCTGGTATTGTATCAAGAACAAGGAATAGCTCTCAAATGTTTGAAAAAATCGATAGTAATATTTTTGCTGTAGGCTGTTATAACGGATCAGGTATTGGCGTAGGAACTTTATTTGGTGAACAAATTGCACTTAAAGCAATTAATGAAAATACAAGTGAAATAAAAACAATCGAATCAAGAAACAAACCTACTTGGTTACCACCTCAACCTTTTTTAAATTTAGGGATTAAAACTAGATTAGTTTATGAACGTTTAAGAGCCAGATCTGAAATTTAAACAATATTTGCTTTTACAGGTCCAAGTTTTTCAATTTTAGCAGAATATATTCCCTTTTTAACTATTGGAACAATTCCAACTGTAGATCCTGTAAAAACATAAAAATCTTTGTCTAAATTAATTTTATCTTTTTTAACTTTATTTAAAATAAACCTTAAAGAATTTATTGGATTTATATAAACAGCACTAGTGTTTCCGTCTACACTTTGCTTGGCTTTTTTATTTGTAATATTTGTTTTTAAATTACCTATGTTAATTTTTTTAAATTTTTTCTTTTTACCTATTAAAAATTTAATATTAACCCCAAAGTCACTGCTTAAATCTCCAAAAGAAGTAATACCTTTTCTTTTTTGTCTATATCCAACTACTTCGATACAAGGCGCCATGTGCGAAATATATTTAGATACATTTTTATTAGATATTTTGCCTTTAGAGGAGAAAAATTTTTTTTTGATTAAATAACAAACTTCAACTTCAATACCTAAAGTATATTTATTTATTTTTACTTTCTTGCCGCTTTTTATTAAGTTTTTTTTAAAAACAGATGCAATAAACGGTTCTTTCTCTTTTAGTTTTTTCATTAATGGAATACCCGTTCCACCAGCTTTAAAACCTATTATGGGATCTTTAATTTTGCTTTCACACAATTTTCTAAATTTGTCTGCTTCAGTAAGTTTTTTTGTAAATTTATTAGGAATTGGAGAAATGATTTTATTATTTAGAAAGGCATTTACTAATTTGTCTGAAATTTTATCTTTAAGTGTTTTTGTCATATAAGTTTTAAAATTATTTTTTTGATGTTTGATTAATAACAAATATTCCTGAAGTTGTAATTATTATTGCACCTATAATAGTAAATAAATCAGGAATATCATCATAAAAGAAAAATCCAAAAATTATTGCCCAAAAAATTAAAGTATAATGGAAGGGTTGGATTATGCTAGCTCTTGCGTTTTTAAGTGCTAATATTTGAAAGTATATACCTAATGAAAAAAATAAACCAATTGGTACAAAGAAATATAAAGAATTAAAATCAATAGGTTGCCAAAAATTAAATGCCATTATTGAAGTTACAATAATCCCAACTAAAGAAGAGTAGAACAAGGATACTTCAGGAGCATCATATTTGGTTATTTTTTTTGTTGCTACCTGATAAAGACCTAGAAAAAAAGCAGCTAACAATGGGATAAAAGAATTTACACTAAAAACATCGGATGCAGGTCTTATAATAATCAATACCCCAATAAAACCTATAAAGATTGCTATCCAAGTTTTGATTGATACTCTTTCATTTAAAATAAATACCGATAAGACAACTATAATTATTGGCGCCAGTGCACCTATGCTATGTGCATTTGCCAAAGACAAATGTTTAAAAGATAAAACAAAAAATCCAGATTCTAAAATAGATAGTAGGCTTCTTGTTATTTGAAGTTTTAAATTATTAGATCTATAAAAATTAGTATTGTCGGCTCTCTTTGCCTCTATCATGCTTAGCAAAAGTACAAAAGTATATTTAATAAACAACAATTGAAATATAGAATAGTGAATTACTGCAGTTTTTTGAACTGCATCAAGAATAGAAAATGAAAAATAAGCAATTATTGCAAAAATAATTCCTAGTGTTTCTTTTGATTTAAATTTCATTTTTTTATTTTATTTTTCTTTCAAGTTGTTATTGATAATTCAGACCGACATGGATTTTGTATTACTATATTTTGTTATAGCAAGTTTTTTAATAGTGATAGTGCCAGGACCTACTGTTAGTCTGATAATTGCTAATTCTTTGAAATCTGGTGTAAAAGCGGGATTGTTAAATGTTTTTGGTACCCAAGTTGGTGTTTTAATTTTGTTACTTTTATTGGCACTTGGATTTGAGATAGTTTCTCCTTTCCTAGAACTGATTATTAAATATGTAAGAATTTTTGGAGCGATTTATTTAATTTCTCTTGGAGTAATTACAATTAAGTCAGATATTGATTTAAACAAAACTCAAGTAACTAAATTTGAAAAAAAATATTTTCTACAAGGATTAATAGTGATTTTAACTAATCCAAAAATCTTTTTATTTCTCGGTGCATTTATTCCTCAATTTATTAATATAGATGAACCAGTCAGCTATCAGATAATTTATTTTGGAATTGTCTTTATAATTGTAGCTACAATATTTGATAGCTCATATGCTTTTGTATTCGGTAAGTTTAGAGAAATCATAGCATCAAAATATTTAAAATTTTTAAATCAAATTGGTGGATTTATATTAATCTTTGTTGGTATTTGGATGTTTTTTTATTAATTTTCCAAAACAGACATCGGATCTAATCTAGTTTGAAACCAATTAATTCTAAAATCAAGATGAGGTCCTGTTGATCTTCCAGTCGATCCTACTGTTCCAATAATATCTCCTTGATTAATTAAATCTCCCACAGAAACTAAAACATTTTCTAAATGTGAATATATTGTTGATATACCATGACCGTGATCCATAATTACTGTACCGCCGGTATAATATAAATCATCTTCAGCCATTGTAACTTTTCCTGAGCCAGATGATTTAATCATTGTTCCTTGTTTTGCTGCTATATCAATTCCATAATGTGGCCATCTAGGTTTACCGTTTAAAATTCTTTGACTCCCATATACGCCGCTAATTATACCTTCTACAGGCATTATAAATTTTTGTTTGAAAAACTGTAATTCAGAATTAATTGCTCTTGCTTCACCAATTGCATTATTTTCTTTTTTAATTCTTTCATAAACTGACTCAGGCGGAGTTACTTTGCTTTCCTCTAAGCCATCTATACGTTGAATATTATATTTTCTTTTTAAAACTTTTTTAGTTATCGTAGTTTTTTTTCCACCAAAGATTTTTGTAAAAGTAAGATCATATTTTTGATCTCTATCTATACCAAAGACAAAATAACCATCTTCCGACACTCTTACTACTTTTTTTCCAACAATTATTTTTGTATCAGGATTTGTTTTACCTAAAATAAAATGACCTTGTAAGAATTTACCTTGAAATTCTATTGCGTTTGCAGTTGAAAAAAAAAAGAAAATTATTAAGAAAAATCTATTTATTACTGAGCTGTCCATCCACCGTCTATTATAATTGATGTTCCAGTTATCATTGAGGAAGCAGGTGAGGCTAAGAAACAAACTGTTGTTGCTACATCACTTTCAGATGCTGCTTTTCCCATTGGAATGTTTCCAAGTGCCAGTTTTTTAAATTTTTTATTTTTAAAGAAATTTTTAACCATTGGAGTTTCAACAAACGTTGGAGCTACGGTATTAACTCTAATATTTTTTTTAGCTAACTCTACACCCATACCCTTTGTTAAACCTTCAATTCCAAATTTTGTCATATTGTAAACATTTCTACCACCCATACCGACATGACCTAATTGGGAAGACATATTAATAATAGAACCAGGTCTTTTTTTATTTTTTAGCATTTTTTTTACAACTAATTGGGCAACATTAAATGCAGCTTTAAGATTTAAATCTACCAAGTAGTTCATGCTTCTTTGTTTGATTTTTTCAAAAGGCTCAGGGATATTGGTTCCTGCATTGTTAACCAAAACATCAATGATTTTAATTTTGTCCAATTTTAATTTTAATTCTTCATAATTCATTACGTCACAAGTAACTTTAATCACTTTACCTTTAATTTTTTTTATGTCTTTTTCTAGTTTATTTAAATCAGAGGGTGTTCTGCTTAATGCTATTACAATCGCACCAGCTTCTGCCAGCGCAATAGAACAAGCTCTTCCAAGCCCTTTGCCAGCACCAGTAACTAGCGCGTACTTATTTTTAAGATTAATTTTTTGAAGATACATTAAAAGAATATTATTTTAATATCTGTATAAATCAACTCAACAGCTACTATTAATATTGCTAATAATCCAACCCATGCAATCCATTTGTATTTTTTTATCCATCCAGAAATTAATGTTGCGGCAGTTGCCATTAAAACAATCGATAGAACTAATCCAAATACAAGTAATCCATAATGATCTCCTGCAGCACCAGCCACACCCAAAACGTTATCTAAACTCATTGTAAAATCTGCAAGTAACACAGTCCAAATTGCTTTTAAAAAACTTGAGTTATCTACTTTTATGTCTTCTTCTGTGTCTGATCCTTTTATTACATCAACATAAAGTTTGTAAACAATATAAAGGAGTAAAATTCCTCCAATAAGTCTTAGCCCAGTAATTTGTAAGAGATATGCAGTTAGCAAAGTTAATATTATTCTTAAAACTACTGCACCACCAATTCCCCAAAATATAACTTTCTTCCTTTGTTCAACAGGAAATTTGGAAGCTACCATTCCAATTATAATGGCATTATCACCAGCTAACACCAAATCTATAAAAATAATTTGAGTTAAAATAGCAATCTGTTCTGGTGTAAAATATTCCGCAAACATTAATGCTCTAGTATCATGTCAGCACCTTTTTCTGCAATCATTATTGTAGGTGCATTAGTGTTTCCAGAGGTTATATTGGGCATTATAGAGGCATCTATTACTCTAAGATTATCAATACCTCTTACTTTTAGTTTTTCATCAACAACTGACATTTCATCCTGACCCATTTTACAAGTTCCAACTGGGTGAAATATTGTCTGAGTAAAATTTGAACCTTCTTTTACCAATTCCTCATCATCAGTTATATGAGCACCTGGTCTATATTCTTCTGGTTCATATTTTTTAAAAGTTTCTGTCTCTAGCATAATTTTACGAATTATTTTTAAACCAGTTGCTGCAACTTTTCTGTCCTCGTCAGTTGATAAATAATTCATTTTAATTTTTGGATAAACTCGACTGTCAGAGCTAACTATATTTATTTCACCTCGGCTTGTAGGTCTAATATTTGCAACAGTAGGAGTTATTCCTTCAAAATCATGCATAGGGGTTACTCCTAATATATCAGTACTTACCGGTGAAACGTGAAACTGTAAATTTGGAGTTGCTCTAGATGGATCGCTTTTAACAAAACCACAAACCTGACTTGCACCCATAGTAACAGGGCCACTTTGTTTAAAAATATACTCAAGTCCCATCATAAACCTACCAAATAAACTTTCGACTTTTCTATTTAAAGATTTTAAATTTTTTACTTTGTAAACTGGCCTAAACATTAAATGATCCTGCAAATTCAACCCCACACCATTTGACTCATGCACTATATCAATACCAAGTTTTTTTAGTTTTTCTTTATTTCCTATGCCTGATACTTGAAGAATATGGGGTGAACCGATAGCACCAGCAGATAAAATTATTTCTTTATTTGCTTTTACTTCAACAAGCTTATCACCTTTATAATAACTAGCGCCAATAGCTTTCTTTCCCTCAAAATTTATTTTTTGTACGTGAGCTTTTACAACAATCTTTAGGTTTGACCTCTTTTTTACTGGATTTAAATATCCTTTTGCAGCACTACATCTTAACTTTAAACCAGTTTTATTAAAACTTGTTGTAAATTGAAAAAAACCTACACCAGTATTATCTCCAGTATTAAAATCGTTTGTTTTTGGTATTCCATATTCTTCAGCAGCATTTTGAAATTCATCAAGTAGCTTTAAATTAATTTTTTTATTTGCTACTGTAATCGGACCACTGTCATTATGAAACTCACCTTTACCTAATTCATTATTTTCTGATTTTAAAAAATAGGGCAGAACATCATTCCAACCCCAGCCTGTATTACCTAACTGGCGCCAGATATTATAATCTTCACTTTGTCCTCTTATCCACAAAAGGCCATTGATAGAGGAACTTCCTCCAAGTGTTTTACCTCTTGGATATCTAATCGATCTATTATTCATTTTTTCATCAGGTTCAGTTTTAAAACACCAATCTACTTTTGGATTATGCATCGTTTTAAAGTAACCAACTGGAATATGGATCCATGGATAAGTATCTTTACCACCAGCTTCAAGAAGCAAAACTTTATTTTTAGGATTTGCAGACAGTCTATTTGCCAGAACACAACCAGCTGATCCACCACCAAGAATTATATAATCAAAGGTTTCCATTTAGATGTCTTATAAATTAAATAATTTAAATAATCTAGGTGACCAGTGTATTATTTGACATTAAAATAAATATTTTATACGTTTAATTATGCTATCTGTTGACCAAATTAAAACTTACAACACTGATGGCCTTGTAAAAAGCTCAATTCAATTATCCTCTGATAAAATAAAAGATTTAAATTCAGCCTTAGATAAATATCTTGAAGATCATAAAGGTGAAAATAATGAATTTGTCAGTGGTTTGTATGAGAGAGATGGTAAATTTTTGGAATTTGCAATGTATCCAGAAATTATACAAGAGGTTAAGCAATTAATCGGAGAAGATATAATTCTTTGGGGGTCATCATTATTTTGTAAAAAAGAAAAAAATGGTAAAGAAACACCTTGGCACCAAGATGGTGAATACTGGCCTATAAAACCATTGGAGTCAGTAACTGTTTGGCTATCAATTGATGAAGTTACAGAAGAAAATGGTCCACTACAATATATACCAGGCTCACATTTAGATAAAAAATTAGCTGAGCACAATACACTAGAGTCCACGAATGTTACCTTGAATCAAACTTTAAAAAATATTGACGAAATTAAAGACCAAGCAAAATCAGTTCATTTAAAGCCAGGAATGTTCTCATTGCATGATGTTTATTTATTTCATGGATCCAGAGCAAATAATTCTGGAAAAAGAAGAGCGGGACTTACGTATAGATATATGCCAGCTACATCTTTTTTTGATCATGTGGGAGCAAAAACTATAGAGGACAAAGTAGGGTATTCACTTCAAAGAGAGTTACATTTACTCAGTGGTGAGAATAAAGGTGGAAGTAAAATTTTTAAAAACCACACAATTTAATTAAAAATTTGTATTTAGACGCAATAATTATAGGAGCAGGTTTTTCTGGCCTTTATCAGTTACATAAATGTAGAGATCAATTAGGTTTAAAAACTTTTGTTATTGAAGAAGGTAAGGACATAGGAGGGACTTGGTATTGGAATAAATATCCAGGTTCTAGATGTGATACTGAAAGTCATATTTATTGTTACACTTTTTCTGAAGATATTTACAAAAATTGGAAATGGAAAGAGAGATATCCTAAACAAAAAGAAATTTTAAGCTATCTAAAATATGTAGAAAAAAAACTTAGACTAAGAAAGAATATAATATTTAACAACAAGGTCATTTCAGCTGATTATTTAGATAAAAAAAATCTATGGAGAGTAAAAACAAATAAAAAAAAAATCTTTTATTGCAAATATTTAATAAGTGCAGTTGGATCATTATCTGCAGCAAATGTACCAAATATTAAGGGCATTAAAAGTTTTAAAGGAGAGTGGTATCACAGTGGAAGATGGCCAGATAAAAAAATAAGTTTTAAAAATCAAAAAGTTGCACAAATTGGAACAGGGTCAAGTGGAATACAAATTGCCCCAGTCGTAGCAAAATCTGCAAAATCACTCACAATATTTCAAAGGACACCAAATTATAGTGTTCCAGCAAGAAACAGAAAACTTACAAAAACATTTATTAAAAATACTAAAAAAAATTACAAACAAATTAAAAATCTACTTACAAAGACACCTGGTGGTCATGCATTTAAATTTTCGAAAAAATCTATTTTTGATTTAAATGAGAGTAAAAGATTAAAAATTTTAGAAAAAGCATGGCTAAATGGAGGTTTATCATTTAGGGCATGTTTTAGCGATATAACTAAAAAATTAAATGCCAACAAAATAGCCTCAAACTATATAAAGCAAAAAATAATTAATATTGTTCAAGACAAAGAAATTGCAAAAAAACTCACAGATTTTGGTCATCCATTTACTTCAAAAAGACCAACTTTAAATACAGATTATTTTGAAACATTTAATAGAAAAAATGTTCGTTTAATTGATTTAAAAGAAAATCCAATAGTCAAGATTACAAAAAATGGGATTAAGACAAATAGAGGTCGATAAAACGTTAGTGTCACCCATTTCTCCATTTTCTTCTAAAAAATTAAAAGTCGATTCAAAATTTCCAAACAAAAAAGTTGTATTTATACTATTATATTCAAATGTATTTAAATCATTATCCAAAGCAAAATCGTATCCAATTTGCACATTATCGTACAAATTATTTTTAATTGATCCAAAAATATTTGAATTTTTCCTATGTAATGTACTTTTATTTGGCATGAACCTTTCCTCTTTGTCTCTTATTACAGTTGCTAATTTTAGCTCAAAATATTTATTAATATCATCTAGTTGATCATTTTCATTTTCTTTATTTTTTTTTGAATTTAATTTTTCTTTTCTGTAATCTAATCCAAAAGTTAAAGATCTTCCTTCTTCGAATGTATTACTTAAACCCAGTCTATTTGTAGAAAAGACATCACTCACACCAACAGTTCTTGTTTCTGATGAATTATCTTTCATCCCATATGGATTAAATTTGAATGATATCTTAGGAGTTAAAAAATTGTTAAAATCATTTTGTCTGCTAATTAAAGGCAATGTGCTATTAAACTCAAATAAACTTTCCAATTCAATTTGTGGACTAGATTTGTAATTAGATTTTTTGCCAATTAAATTGTTGTTTTTAAATAATAAATTATATTGATTTTTTAAACCAAATTTATTTACGTAACCTAAAGAGGAATAATTAAGATTATTCGTAATACTAGTTTTTAGATCATTCGTATTATTTAGATTATTGCTTCCTGATGAGCTTAAACTAATTGATCCATCAAAAAATTTTTCTCCAAATACAGTATCAAAATTATAATAAGGTAAAATATATTGATACCTATCGCTACTTCTTGAAGTATTTAAATTCTCATATGAGTCAAAACCAGATGAAAAATTATAATCTTCATGCTCTAAAGTTAATTTTATTCTGTTATTTAGAGAACTTAAATTTGCAGGTCTAGCTGATGATTTAGTTATATGAGGATCAAAGACATTTAAATAAGTATCATTTGAAACTTGCTCAACTGCAATAAATAAATTACTATCTTCAAATTCTTCAAGTTTTAGATCTAAATCATAATTTATGAATAAATGTGATCTATTATTATTTTTATATCCATTTACAAAACCAAAATCTGCTAAAAAATTTGAATTTTCATTTGCTTGTCTATATTCATTTTGTAATGAAATTATATCTTTATCAAACCAGGTTGGTGAAAAAGTATAGTCTTGATTATCTGATATAACTTTAAAGTATGGTTGAGTTAAAGAGCTACCAAGAACATTTGATTTATTTATTTCAGGTCTTAAAAATCCTGACTGTCTATTGACAGTAGGATCTGGATGAAAGAATTTTGGAAAATAAAAAACAGGAATATCGTAAACATTTAAAAAAGCATTTTTATACTCAATTTGTTTTTTATTTCTATCATGCTCTATTTTTTCTGATTTTATAGACCAGGGAGGACAACCTTCTCTTTTTTGACATGTAGTAAAAATCCCTTTATTAACTGTGGTTATGTTATTTTTTCCTTTTGATGACGCTCCGTAAATTCTTGGATCATTTTTATCTCTATCAAAAATATTTTTATGAATGTTTATTTTTGTATCGCTTGCTGTAAACGATTTTTCTTTTAAATTAAATATACCATCTAAAAAGAAAAATTTATCTGATTTAGGCAAATTATAATTTGTTATTGTTAAAACATTTTTACCTTTTAATAAATTTGTATCCTTATAATATGTAAATTCATCCAAGTAATAAATTTTATTATCATTATCTATTATTGTTGATTTTAATTTTGAACTTAATTCTTTAGTATCTAAAAGGTATGTTGCATCTTTTGTCTCAACTTTGTAATCATTTTCAATGTTAGCTTCAGTAAACCCATTTGTAATAATTTTATTAATTTCTCTGAAGAATGTTAGTTTTTCAGAATTTATTTTGTAATTCTCTAAAATATCTTCAACTTTTACCTCTCCTTCAGCCTCTACAATGTTTGTAATTTTATTATAAGTGAGTTTATCTGATGTGATAGTTCTGTTTTTGTTATCAATTCCTTTTGAATTTCCTTCCGTGATAACTATTTCTTTATTCTT
>CACIRB010000007.1 GCA_902588925.1 uncultured Pelagibacteraceae bacterium
ATTTACCCAAAGAACTTAAAAGTGAATTAAATGTTCAATATAGTAATATCTGTTACATTAAATTAAATTAACAAATTATGTAATTTTTATAGGTGGATAGTCTAAAATTACTTCATTCATCCATTCATTTAGTTGTTTAATTCTCGTATCTGATGATGGATGTGTGCTCATAAATTGTGGTGGTTCTTTACCTTTATTAAATTCTTTCATTCGTTCCCAAATTTTAACAGTTTCTCTAATATCATAACCTGATAAAGAAGAAAAAATCATACCAAGATAATCAGCTTCACTTTCTTGTTTTCTATTAAATGGATTCATAATTCCTAATTGAGCTAACATTCCAACAGTATTCATTCCTGTTGTTCTGTTTATATCAGACAAAACTCCACCACTTGCTATATCTATAATACGTGCTCCAGTATTTAGTAATGCTCCTCTACTTGCTCTTTCTACAGAATGTTTAGCCACGGCATGCGCAACTTCATGACCCATCACTGCAGCAAGACCATTTGTATTTTTTGTTACATCAAGCATACCTGTATAAAATGCAATTTTACCTCCCGGCATACACCATGCGTTCCTAACTTTTTTATCAATTAAAATATATTCCCAATCAAAATTAGCAGTTGGATCATCTAGTTTAGCTCTATAAAAATATTCGCTAATAGAATCTTCCATTTTTTTTCCTATTTCTCTTATCTCATTCAGAGTTTTAATGTCATCACTCATTTTTTCTTTTTCTTTAATTTTCTCATAAACCTGTGCAGCTTGAGCATTTAATTTTGCCTCTGGGATTAATTTTAATTGTTTTCTGTCAGTAATCGGCGCACTAGTACAAGAGTGAAGAAGTAAACTTCCACAACCGCAGCCAACATATGTTAAAAATTTTCTTCTATTCATTTCTTTCTAAAATTGATAATAATTTATCATCATGAATCTTAATAATAAAATTTTAGTTGTATTATTTATCATTGCAATAATTTTTGTTGTTTATGCTAGTTATAGTTAAATAAAAATATGTCAAAAAAAGGCTCTAAAAAATCTTTTTCATTAACTTTAAGAAATTACTTTATTGCTGGTGTAGTTGTATTAATTCCTATTGGTTTTACACTTTATCTAAGTAAAATTTTAATCGGAATATCATCAAATATAATACCTAAAAATATAAATCCAAACAGCTATCTTCCTTTTAATATTCCAGGAGCAGAAATTGTTGTAACTATCATATTTATTACTTTAGTTGGTGGTTTATCTTTATCATTTTTTGGTAAAAGAATTCTAAAGTTAATAGATGATCTATTTAAAAGGATTCCTTTTTTAAGAACTGTTTATTCTGCAATCGTACAGATGACAGAAACTTTTTCTAAAAAAGATGATGGTAAAAAAAGTGTAGTCTTGATTGAATACCCAAGGAAAGGTGTTTGGGCAGTTGGTTTTGCTACAAAAGAAAATACTGGTGAAATGGCAGAGAAAACAAATAAAAAATTAGTAAATGTTTTTGTACCCACAACACCCAATCCAACAAGTGGTTTTTTGTTAATGTTTCCAGTTGAAGATGTCATATATCTAAACATGTCCTTTGAAGAAGCTTCAAAGTTTATAGTTTCTGCTGGAACATCTAATAAATCTTAAGCTATATCGTTAATTATATCTGCTCTATCGTACAATTTAATTAATGGTTTAAACTTACTTAAATTTTCATTTTCAAGTTCAATTCTTTTTATTTCTTTTTCAGCTAATTCAAATAAGTCACTATTCTGAATTGGATCTGCTAATTTGAAATTTTTAACACCACTTTGTTTAAAACCCAAAATATCACCAAAACCCCTTATCTTCATATCTTCCTCAGAAATAATAAATCCATCGTTGGTCTCTTTTAAGATATTTATTCTTTTTTTAGCATTTTCGCTCAAATTTGATTTAAACATCAAAATACAAGTTGCTTCCTTCTCTCCACGACCAACTCTACCTCTTAATTGGTGGAGTTGCGATAGACCAAACTTATTTGCATTTTCAATTATAATAACATTAGCGTTTGGAAAATCTATACCAACCTCAATGATAGTTGTTGATACCAATATTTTAAATTCTTTATTTAGAAATTTTTTTAAAATTTTATCTTTTTCAATGACATCTGTTTTTCCATGAAGAATTGAAACTTGTTTTGGGAATAATTTTTTTAAATATTCAAATTTTTGCATTGCAGATGTATGGTCTAGTTTTTTAGATTCTTCAATTAAAGGACAAACCCAAAAAATTTGATTTCCTAAATTAATTTCTTTTTTTATAAATTTTATTACATCATCAATTTTGCTCTCTAATTTACTGTAAGTCTTTATCATTTTACGATTTTTAGGTTTTTCTTTAATAATTGATAAATCCATATCACCATAAATTGTCATTGTAAGTGTTCTTGGAATAGGGGTAGCAGTCATTAATAAAACATCGCAATCATTTCCTCCTTTATCAGACAATCTCTTTCTCTGGTTAACTCCAAACTTATGTTGTTCATCAATAATTATTAATCCTAATTTTTTAAAATTAACTGTTTTTTGAAAAATAGCATGAGTGCCAAAGATTATATTAATCTTATTATTTATTAGCTCATTGGTGATCAATTTTTTTTCCTTGTAGCTAGATTTACCAGAAATTAATTCTGTTGATATGTTTGATGGAAAAATTTTTTTTGCCAAATTATAATGCTGTCTTGCTAGTATTTCAGTAGGGGCCATAACTGCTACTTGGAAACCAGAATTAATAGTATTAAACGCAGCTATCAATGAAACAATTGTTTTTCCACTTCCAACATCTCCTTGTAATAGTCTGAACATTTTTGTTGAGGATGACAAATCCTCATTAATTTCGTTAATCGATTTGATTTGATCATTTGTTAGTGAAAAATCTAATTTATTAATTAGTTGTTTTTGCTTATTTAAATTTATAATTTTATTTTTTTTCTTAACTTTCTTTATTTTTTTTCTTATTTCCGAATTAACTAGAAATGTTGCAAATATTTCATCATAAGCAAGTCTTTGATAAAAATGATCTTTGTATTTTCCTATATTCTCATGTTTGTGTAATTCTCTTATGGCATCATTCCAATTGATATTATTGAATTTATTTAGAATTTTACTCGAATGCCATTCTTCTAGGTTGGGTAACTTATCAATTATTTGTTTTATGATTTTATTATAAATTTTCTCAGATATTCCATCAGTTAATGAATATTTATTATGAACTTGTTTAATTAAGCTAGAGTCCTCAGATATATACTTAGGATTTGTAATTTGATATTTATTTTTAAAGTATCCAATTTTCCCATTTACGGTTATTTCTTTTCCCAATGGTAATATTTTTTTTATATATCCCTCATAACTATTAAAAAAGACACAATCTAACTCGCCTGTTTCATCAGAACATTTAACTCTATTTGGCAATTTTCTAATTCTTGGAAACAAATATTTGTTTGCAACAATAGTAACAGTTTGATTTTCACCGATCTTTAAATCTTTTACTTTTGTTGATAAACTTCTATCTGTATAAGCCTTTGGAAGTTTCCAAAGTAAATCAAAAATATTATTAATATTCTTTTTCTTAAGTAAATTTGTTGTTTTTATACCAACGCCATTTAAAGCTGTTAGATCAGATAATAAATATTCATAATTAGTTTTATTATCCATGATAAATTAATTATATTCTAATAATGAGCTTCAATATAGATGAATTAAAAAAAAAAATAATTTACCGTTCCAATTATCGTGGTACCAAGGAAATGGATAAGCTCTTAGGTAAATTTGTTAAAAAATATATTAATGAATTAGAGGAAGAAGATTTAATTGATCTAGATAAATTACTTAATATTGACGACACAAATTTATACAATTTCTATAATGGTTTTGATACTGAATTTGAAATAGAAAAAAACAATATAAGCTTGTTGTTTAAAAATTTTAAATATTAAGATGATGGCGGAGAGACTGGGATTCGAACCCAGGAAAGAGTTGCCCCTTTGCCGGTTTTCAAGACCGGTGCTTTCAACCGCTCAGCCATCTCTCCGTTTGCAAGGTTTTATAATTATAATTATTTAATTCAACCATAAAATAGTCGTAAAAAACTCATTAACAACTAATATCAACACTCAATGAATAAAGAATTTAATAAAGGGCTTTTACTTGCTGGATTTGGATCTTTTTGGTGGGGTTTTTTTGGAGTTTTGTATTTTAAATATATTACCTTTATTGGTTATATTGAACTTGTAATTCACAGATGTTTATGGACAACATTGACTTTAATATTAACTACTTTCTTTTTTTCAAAGTGGGATCTTTTTTTTAAGATAATTAAATGTAAACAAAATCTTATTTATCTATTTATTTCGGGCTTTTTGATTTTTATGAATTGGGGTGTATGGATTTACGCTATTGCCACCAACAGAATAATTGATGCAAGTTTTGGATATTTTATAATGCCAATATTAAGTGTTCTACTTGGTTATATTTTTTTTAAAGAGAAATTAAATAATAAAAGAATATTTTCAATTACGTTAGTTATTTTATCAATTTTATATTTAATTTTTGTAAGCCTAAAATCGCTTCCTTGGGTTGGTATAATTGTAGCTTTAAGTTGGGGGTTTTACAATTTAGTAAGAAAAAAAATAAATGTAGATACTGATATTGGTCTTTTAATAGAGAGTTTATTTATATTACCAATAGCAATTATTGTATTCTATATAATTGCAGCTAACGGTTATAATGACTTCACATTATCTAATCCTTCAATGATGTTAATAATATTATTAGCAGGTCCAATGACCGTCATACCTCTATTTTTATATGTAAGAGGAGTTGAATTATGTGGGTTAGGACCAGCTGGAATGATTTTTTATATTACACCAACACTTCAATTTTTATTAGGTTTTTTTTATTACGATGAAGTTTTCTCGTTTAATAAATTGGTAAGTTTCATTATAATCTGGGTTGCTGTAATTATATATTTGAGAGATTTATATGAAACTAATTAAACTTTTATTTTTTTTATCTCTCTTTTTTCATACAATCAGTTTAGCTGACGTAAATATTGAATTTGAAAATTGGAAAAAAAATTTCAAAAAAGTTGCTCTTAAAAATAATATTTCAGAATCAACATTTGATCTGGTTATGTCTAATACTAGTTTTTTACCTAATGTAATTAAATATGATAGATATCAACCCGAATTTTATGAAGATACAAAAACATATATATCAAAAAGAACCTCTGACAAAAAAGTTAAATTAGGAAAAAAATTATATATTGATAATTTAAGTTTAATTAATTCTGTTGAAAATAATTTTAATATAGAAAAAGAACTTCTTTTATCATTAATGGGGATAGAAACAAATTTTGGAACTTATGTAGGTAAAATGGATATTCTTTCTTCTCTTGCTACATTAAGTTTTGATAAAAGACGATCAGAATTTTTCACTAAAGAGCTCATAATACTTTTAAATTTAATAGAAAATAAAAAAATTAATTACAAAACATTATACGGTTCATGGGCTGGTGCTTTTGGTTATTTCCAATTCATGCCCTCCACAATGAAAAATTATGCTATCGATTATGATAAAAATGGTACTATAAACTTAAAAGGCAATCCTGATGCGTATGGTTCGGCAAGTAATTATTTAAAAAAAATCGGTTGGAAATCTAATGGACCATGTTTTTATAGAGTTGATTTAAACAACGAAATTCCGAAAAAATATTTAAATATTTCTGCAAAAAAATTACATGACAAAAAACAATTAAAGTTTTTTAGAAAATATATTCAGAATAATTCAATTATTCCAAAAAATTATGATGATTTAGAGGTTGCAATAATAACACCGGATAAAGATATAATTCCTGACGCTGAAACATTAAATCCTGCTTATGTAGTGTTTGATAATTATGAAATAATTTTACAATGGAATCGCTCATTGAGATTTGCTTTAGCTGTTTGTACATTAAAGGATAAATTTAAAAATGAACTTTAAAATAATATTAATATTATTTTTATCAGTTACCTTCGTTGCTTGTAAACAACTTGAAGAACCTCAAAAAAAAATAATCAAAAAAGAACCTGACATAATTTCAAAACCCAACTTAAACAAAGAGGGTGTAACCTCTAAACCCAAAGATGAAATCGAAGAGGATAATTCAAAATATATTTTCAATAGAGAGTATACCAATCAAGGTTTTGCTTTAATTTATAATGAAAATTTATTTAATGAAAACAAAATATCAAAAAAAATAGATAACAGAGGACTATATATATTTCATACAAAAATTAAAAAAAACTCTTTTGTAAAAATCAAAAACCCTGCAAATACAAAAACTGTGATTGCTGAAGTTATATCTAATAAAGCATTTTTTTCCAATTTTTATAATTCAGTGATTACTAAAAGAATCGTTGATGAATTGTTACTTGATGAAAATGAACCTTATATTGAATTATCTTTAGTTTCTAATGAATCAACTTTTGTAGCAAAAAAAGCAAAAACATTTGATGAAGAAAAAAATGTTGCTCAAAAAGCTCCTGTAGATGGAATAACTATAGATAATTTAGGAACTGAAGAGAAAAAAGAATTACCCAAAACCACCCAAAATAATTTTCTTTATTCAATTAAAATTGCAGACTTCTATTACAAAGACTCAGCAGAAAATATGATTCAAAGAATTAAAGATGAAACAGACATAAAAAACCCAATAATAAAAAAATTATCCCAAACAAAATATAGGGTATTATTAGGTCCATTTAATGATATAAAAAAAATTCAGGAAACATTTGACGAAATTGAAAAACTAAACTTTGAAAACCTAAAAATTATTAAAGATGTATAAAAAATTAAATTTAATTATTTTAATATTCATATTTTTTGCAACTAAATCATTTGCAAATTTTGATGTAAAAGCAAAAACTGCAATAATTCAAGATTATCATTCTGGAGAAATTCTTTTTGAAAAAGAGGCAGACTTATCAATTTATCCTGCGTCTATGACAAAAATCATGACTTCTATTATTGCTTTTGACTTAATTAAGTCAGGGGATTTAAGCATGGATGAAAAATTTATTATTTCAGAAAGAGCATGGAGGTTATCTACATCAGGATACTCTTCTATGTTTATAATGGTTGGAGATGAGGTTTCGGTTGAAAATTTACTTAAAGGTATAATTATAGCATCCGGTAATGATGCTTGTGTTGCTCTAGCCGAAGGTATAGCTGGAACAGAGGAAGAATTTTCTATTTTAATGACGGCAAAAGCTAAAGAGTTAGGTATGGATAATACAATCTTTTCTAATTCTTCTGGAATTAATCATCCTGATAATCGTTCAACAGTAAGAGACATAATGATTATGTCTAGATATTTAATTAAAGAACATCCAGAATTTTATAAAATGTTTGCAGAAAAAGAGTTTACTTGGGATAGAACAGGAGGTGATCCAATTACACAAGGTAATAGAAATCCACTCTTATACAAAAATTTAGGAGCAGATGGAATTAAAACTGGATATCTTGCTTTAGAAAAATATTCATTAGCATCATCAATAGATAGAAATGGAAGAAGATTAATTGCCGTTGGTAGTGGTTTTAAATCAAAAAATTCAAGATCTAAAGAAAGTACCAAAATGTTAACATATGCACTTACAAATTTTGATTTAGTAAAAATAACTGAAGCAAATAAACCTTTTCAAAAAATAGACGTTTGGTTAGGAAAAGAAAGCACAGTTGATGTTTATACAAATGAGGATATTTACAAGACAATAAAAAAAGCGAAGAAAAAATTGTTAAAAGTCTCTGTAAACTATGATGGTCCTGTAGAAGCACCAATAAATAAAGATCAAAAAGTTGCAACATTAAAAGTGGTTTATGACCAAGAATTAGTAGGTGAATATGATTTGCTTGCCTCAAAAGAAATTAAAAAAGTAAATTTCTTTTCTAGATTGTTTAAATCCTTAAACTACCTAATTTGGGGTGATGTCTAAAAAACCCATAATTGTCTTTGAAGGTATTGAGGGTAGTGGCAAAAGTCACCACATTAAAGTTGTATCAAAATTTTTAGATAAAAATAAAATCAAATATATAAAAATAAGAGAACCTGGTGGTAGTTTAAACTCAGAAAAAATTAGAAAATTAATTTTAAATAAAAAATCTAATTTTAATGTAAAAACTGATTTACTTTTATACTTAGCTGCCAGAAGTGAAAATATTAATCTTATAAAAAAATCTTATAAAAAAAAAATTATATTAATTGATAGATTCACAGATTCAACAATTGCTTATCAGCACTTTGGGATGGGTGCTGATATTAAAATTATAAATACATTAAATAAATATTTATTAAAAAATATAAAAGTTGGTTTTACATTTCTTAATGTTGTTAATAAAAAAAATCTTTTTTTAAGATTAAAAAAGCGTAAATCATTAAATAGATATGATCAATTTAATGCTAGTTTTTACAACAAAGTTCAAAATGGTTTTTTAAAATTATCTAAATCTAACAAAAAATCATACAAAATAATTGATTCAAATTTAGATATTAAAAAAAATGAAGATTTAATATTAAATCAACTCAAAAAATTAATTAAATGAATTTAAATCCCTCAACTCAAATAAATTTATTTGAGCACAAAGAAATTTTCAATCAATTATATAAATTATATAAAAACGATAAATTGCCAAATAAAATTCTTTTATCTGGTGAAAAGGGTATTGGAAAATCAACATTAGCATATCATTTAATTAATTTTGTATTGTCAGAAAATGAAGAACAGCCTTATGATTATGAAAACAATAGAATTAACTCTGATAATAAATCTTACAAACTAATACAGAATAAATCTAACCCAAACTTTTACCTAGTTGATGTCTTAGAGGACAAGAAAAATATTGATATAAATCAAATTAGGGAATTAATAAAAAACCTAAATAAATCCTCATTTAATAAAAAAAAAAGATTTGTTTTAATTGATAATATTGAATTATTAAACTTAAACTCTATTAACGCTTTGTTAAAAATTTTGGAAGAACCGAATGAAAATATAAATTTTATTTTAATTAATAATAATAAAAGAGTACTACCAACTCTTAAATCTAGATGCTTAAATTTTAAAATTTTTTTAACAAAAGATCAGTCTATTAGAATTATTAATCAATTATTAAAGGATGACTTAAATACTATCATCAATGACAAGTTATCTGATTATTATTCTACCCCGGGAAAATTATTTAAATTAATTAAGTTATCAAAAGAATATAACTTAGATCTTGCTAATTTTGATTTAAATTCAACTCTAAAAACTATGATAAAAGAAAAAATTTATAAAAAAGATAAATCAATAATTGAAATCATTTATTCTTTTATTGAACTTTATTTTAGAAATAATATATCTATTGAAAATATTAGTTTACTAAACTCATACCATTTTTTTTTAGAAAAAATTAATAACACTAAAATTTATAATTTAGATGAGGAAACATTGTTTATGGAATTTGAGGATAAAATACTAAATGGATAAAACTTTTTATATCACAACACCTATATACTATCCCTCGGCTAAGCCTCATATGGGTCATGCATATTCTAGTATTGTCGCAGATTTTTTCGCAAGATTTAAAATAATTGATGATTACCAAGTTCATTTTCTTACAGGTACAGACGAACATGGTTTAAAAATTCAAAGATCTGCAGAAAAAGCAGGGAAGGAGCCTCAAATATTTTGTGATCAAATCAGCCAAACCTTTAGAGATCTTTCGGATACTTTGAATTTATCAAATACTGATTTTATCAGAACTACAGAAACTAGACATAAAAAAACAGTTCAACATCTTTGGAATGAACTTGAGAAAAATGATGACATATACTTATCAAATTACTCTGGATGGTATTCTGTATCAGATGAAGCCTTTTATAACGAAGACGAAATCGAGGAAGTAGATGGAAAAAAAATTGCTATATCCTCAAAATCTCCAGTTGAATGGATTGAAGAGGAATCTTATTTTTTTAGACTATCAAAGTGGGAAAAACCGTTATTAGATTATTATGAAAATAATCCAGATTTCATTTCTCCACAATCTAGAAAAAATGAAGTTATTAGCTTTGTAAAGAGTGGTCTTAAAGACCTTTCTGTAAGTAGAAAAAGTTTTTCATGGGGTATACCTGTTCCAAATAATAAAAACCATGTGATATATGTTTGGCTCGATGCCTTAACAAATTATTTAAGTGCATTAAATTATCCAAATAAAGATGATGGTTTGTTTAAAAAATTTTGGCCAGCTTCAATACATTTAATTGGAAAAGATATATTAAGATTTCATGCTGTTTATTGGCCTGCTTTTTTATTGGCTGCAAAAATTGATTTACCAAATAGAGTTTATGGGCATGGATGGATTCTATCTGGTGAAGAAAAAATGTCTAAATCTAAAGGAAATATTCTTGATCCACTAGAAATAATTAAAGAGTATGGTCTAGATCCTTTAAGATACTATTTAATTAAAGAAGTTTCTTTTGGCAATGATGGAAATATTTCTCAAGATAGATTAGAAGATTGCATTAACAGCGATTTAGCCAACAATTATGGAAATTTATGTCAGCGTGTAACAGCTTTTGCAATAAAAAATTGTGATGGAAAAATTCCATTAGAAGTTAAATTTAATGATGAGGATTTATTAATACTAAATAAGTATAAAAATAACCTAGATGATATTAGGTCTCAAATTGACAATCAAAATATTAATTTTTATATCGATTATATTGTTAATTCACTTTTTGAAGCTAACAAATATTTTAATGATCAAGAACCATGGAAAAAGAAAGATGACCAAATCAGATTAAATACTGTTGTTTATACTACATTAGAAATTGTCAGAAAAATAAGTATTTTATTGTATCCAATCATTCCAGAATCTTCTTTAAAGGCATTAAAAATTTTTGATATAAATGAAACTCAAATAAAATTAAACACTCTTACAAACAATGAATATTTAATTAAGGGAAATAATATTAATAAAATTGATATTCTGTTTCAAAAAATAGAAAAAAGTAATGATTGATTCACACTGCCATTTAGATCATGAACCTTTATTAAGTGACTTGCCAAATGTTTTGCAAAGATCTAGAGATGTTGGTATCAAAAAATTACTAACTATATCCACATCTTTTGAAAGCTTCTCAAAAGTTAAGGAATTGGTCAATAGAGATGAGATGATTTATGGCACAATTGGTATTCATCCACATGAAAGTTCTACCAACATAATCACAGCTAAGGAAATAATAGATAATTTAAGTGATAATAAAAAAATTATAGGTATTGGTGAAACTGGATTAGATTTTTATTATAACAATAGTGAAAAAGATAAACAAATATCAAGCTTTAAAGAACATATTGAGGCATCTGTAAAAACTAAAATTCCATTAATTGTTCATTCAAGAAATGCAGAAAATGAGACATTTGAAATTTTAAATGAATATAAAAATGAGCAAATTAAAATTCTAATGCACTGTTTTACTGGTTCAAAAAAATTTTCGGAAAAATTATTATCTCTTAATTCATATTTTTCAGCTAGCGGTATAATTACTTTTAAAAATTCAATTGATTTACAAGAAACATTTAAATCAATTCCAGCTGAAAACATTTTAATTGAAACCGATAGTCCTTTTTTAGCACCTGTGCCGAATAGGGGAAAAAAAAATGAGCCCTCATTTATAGATTATACAGCAGCAAAATTAGCTGAAATTAAAAGTATTTCCAAAAAAGAATTGATAGAACTAACAACTAATAATTTTAATAAACTTTTTTTTAATAAAAAAATATGAAATTTATTATTTTAGGATGCGGTAGTTCAATGGGTGTACCAAGACCAGATGGTTTTTTTGGAAATTGTGATCCAAATAACAAAAAAAATTACAGAAGCAGATGTTCTGCTTTGTTAAAAACAACTGATGAAAATATACTTATTGATACATCCCCAGATTTAAGACAACAACTTTTAAGACATAAAATTAAAAAAATAAATAAAGTTTTATATTCACATATGCATGGTGATCAAACTCATGGAATAAATGACTTGAGATCTTTCTATTTGAATAGCAAAAAACAATTAAATGTATATGCTGATACTTATACCTCCAAAATATTAAAAAATACTTTTGCTTATATATTTAAAGGTTACTCAAAAGAATATCCTGCAACGTTGAAACTAAACAAATTACCAAAAAATATATTTACAAAAAATAGAAATAGAAAAATTAATATCCAAACTATTATAGTTGAACATGGAAAAATTAAATCTAATTGTTTTGTTATTGATAAAAAATTGGCCTACATAAGTGATGTAAGTAAAATATATGAAAAAGATTTTAAATTTTTTAAAAGCCTAGAATATTTGATTATTGATTGCTTATGGTATGATTTTCACCCATCTCATTTTAATTTAGAAACTTCTTTAAAGTTAATTAAAAAATTTAAGCCCAAAAAAGCCATTCTCACAAATTTATCACCTGTGTTAGATTATAAAGTTCTGAAAAAATTATTACCTAATAATGTTAGACCAGCACATGATGGATTAACGTTAGAATTATAATATATTTTCAATTGATTTAATTATCTTTTTTGACATTGGTTTTATAAATGAAGCAAACGTATCTTCAACCTTTCCTTCTTTGTTAATTAAAATTTTATAAAAATTCCACTTCGGAACAGCTGATTTACCATGATTATTTTTAGCCCATTTAAAAAATTCATGTGCATTTTCTCCTCTAACTTCAGTGATAGTTGTAAGTGGAAAATTTATATTGAAATTTACTTCACAGAATTCTTTTACATCTGCGTTATTTTTTTTTTCTTGATTAAAGGAATTTGAAGGAACCCCAAGAACAATTAACCCTTTCTCTTTATACAGATCCCATAATTCCTGTAATTCATCATATTGTTTTGTAAAACCACAAAAACTTGCTGTATTAACCACTAAAACAACTTTGTTTTTGTAATCATTAAAATTTATTATTTCACCTGTTATGCTCTTAATACTTAAATCATAAAATTTTTTTTCATAGTTCGCCGTTGCGGATGATTTAAAAAAAAACATAACTATAGATAATAGAAAAATTAGTTTTCTCATTTATTTGGTTTATTTGGAGTAAGTAATATTAAAAAATAACCAAATAAAGTTGATAATAATGATCCAGTCAATACACCTATTTTTACTCCATCCATATACTGCATGTTTTCGACAAAAGCCAAGTTTCCAACAAACAAACTCATTGTAAAACCAATTCCAGTAAGAACTCCAACGCCATAAAAATTATACCAACTTGTATCATTTGGCATTTGAGCTACTTTTAACTTTATAGAAATATAAGAGAATATAAATACTCCTAGCTGTTTACCCAAGAATAGTCCTAATACAATACCTAGTGGAACTTTATCCAACAACGAAACAAAAGATAAGCCTTCAAGAGATACTCCTGCATTTGCAAATGCGAACAAAGGCATTATTCCAAAAGCTACGTATGGGCTAATTGCATGTTCTATTTTTATTAACAATGAAAAATCTTTTTCTTTTTTTCTATGAGGGATTGTCATCGCTAACAAAACACCAGCAATTGTGGCATGTATACCTGAGTTATGTGTAAAATCCCAAAGGAAAAGACCGACGACTAAATAGGGTAAGAATTTTTTTATATTAAATTTATTAATTACCAGCAAAACAATAAAGGCTAGTAACATTAAGGTTAAATATTTAATGCTCAAATCTCCTGAGTAGAATACGGCAATAATTACTATTGCTCCTAAATCATCAATAATTGCTAAAGCTGTTAAAAATACTTTTAACGATAAAGGAACTCTTTTACCCAACAAGGATAAAACTCCTAAAGAAAAAGCTATATCTGTAGCTGAAGGAATTGCCCATCCATTTAAAGTTTCACTGTCACCCAAATTTACAAAAACATAAAATAAAGCAGGGACCAACATTCCCCCTACGGCTGCTATAATCGGTAATAAAGCTTGCTTAATATTTGATAGCTCTCCTTGTAAAAATTCTCTTTTTATTTCAAGGGTAACAAAAAAGAAGAATATTGCCATCAAGGCATCATTGATCCAATGTAATACTGATAATTTTAATCCAAAATTGTTAATACCTATAAATAAATATTTGTTTAAGGTTGCAAAATATAAACTTGCTAGTCCAGAATTGCTTATAAACAATGCAATTATTGCAGCAAATAATAATACCAATCCACTTGCAGCTTCTAATTTAAAAAACCATCTAAAAGGCTTAGATATATAATTAATCATAAAAAATTAAACTAGGTCTATAATAAATAGTTTTATATCTTGCAATGTTTCAAAAAGGTTAAATAGTATAATTTCTAATCCTGGAAACACATTAATTAATGGAGTTTTTAGAGTATCTAGCAAGATAATTAATGCTACAAATGATATAATAAATACTATTAAATAAGAAAAAAACTTACTTCCTTTATTTTCTGTTTTTTTAAGTGTAGTTGTATTTTTTTGTTTTTCTGAATTTTTTTCTTTTTTTTTATTATTTATTTCAGTTTTAATTATTTCTTCTGGTCGTTGTTTCTCTTCTATTTTATCCTCTTTATTTTCAGCTTTTGTTTCAACATCCTCAATGATAATTTCTTGTTTCAGTTCTAATACTTCATTATTTTTTTCTTGGATATTATAAAACCAAATATGATTACATGATCCACATTGCAAATCTCTACCCTCATCAGGTATTAAAGAATTATCAATTTTAAATTGCTTGTTACAATTTGGGCAACTAATAATCATGCTATGTTATATACCAGATTTTATTCAAATTTCTTTTATTTTAGTCTTCTTTATACATTGAAATTATCAATAACTACTGTATTAGTACTTCGATCGGAGTGTAGCGCAGCCTGGTAGCGCATCTGGTTTGGGACCAGAGGGTCGCAGGTTCGAATCCTGCCACTCCGACCAAAATCTTATGTTTTTTTCTTTTAAAAAAAATATTTCTAAACAAAAAAATAAAAAACTCAAAATCCTATCAGGATATAATTTTAGGTATAGAAGTATTGGTAAAAAATCTGAGGAAAGTATAATTAAATATGCAAATCATTTTAATTTTGATTACGAAATAGACAAAACAAATCAATTTGAAAGACATTTTTATTGGTTAAAAATTAAAATGATAATTGAAAACCTTGAGAAAAAAACTCATGATTTCTATTTGTGGTTGGATGCTGACACTTTTTTTTGTAGATTTGAAAATATTTTAGATCATGTAGATAAATCTAAACATTTGTTTGTGCATAATCATTTTTTTAAATCAGCACATAAAACAAAATACAAATTTGTAAATTATTTAACTTGGGCGCCCAATGTTGGAGTTTTATTAGTACGTAACACAAATTGGTCGTTAAATTTTTTCAAAAACGTCTGGAACAAAAAAAAATATTTGGATCATTTTTGGCCAGATAATGCTGCTTTTATGGATGAATTGGGTTTTAAAGCTGAGATTTCTAAAATTTCTAGTAATAATGTTAGTAAAGAAATTCTCAACAAAACTTTCTTTTTACCTGGTACATGGAATAGTATGCCAAAAAAAAATTATAAAAACCCTGATAATGATGAAGTTTCAAATTTTTATTTTGATCCAATAATAATACATTTAGCTGGAATTAGAAAACGAGATCGTCTAAAATTTATTAAAGATTATAAACATTTGTTTGTATAGATTATATTTTATGAAGAAAGCAATAATTTACATACCTAATAAAAATCCAATGCAGTCTGGTTTATCAAAAAATAAATGGATATTGGAATACAAAACTGAAGATCCTGTTAAAAATCCTTTAATGGGCTGGGAAAGTTCATCTGATACTTTTACAGAAATTAAGTTAGAATTTTCTTCAAGAGATTTAGCTATAAATTATGCTAAAAAGAAAAAAATTGATTTTGAGATAATTGAACCTAAAAAAAGAAAAATTGTTAAAAAATCATATGCTGATAATTTCTTAAAATAAGTAATGTTTAGATTTTTTACTGAAAAAAATTGGTATTTATGGTCCTGGCTGGGATCTTTTGCAATTCTTTCATCTTTATGGATACAAGTAAAAATAGATGTAAAAATTAATGAATGGTTCGGTCAATTTTATGACATGATACAAAAAGCATTAGCAGAACCGAATGCAATAACCATAGAAGAGTATTGGGCAAGTTTATTATCATTTATAACTTTAGCAGCTTTATATGTAGGTGTGGCTGTAATAGTAAGTTTTTTTACAGCCCATTATTTGTTTAGATGGAGAACTGCTATGGTAGAATGGTATCATAGTGTTTACGATAAAGCCCGTAAGATAGAAGGTGCTGCCCAACGTGTTCAAGAAGATACAATAAAATTTTCAAGAATAATGGAATCGCTAGGAACAAGTCTTATAGAAGCTTTAATGATACTAATTGAATTCATGCCCATATTATTTGGGTTAAGTATTGGAATACCAATATTTTTCTTTGGTGACTGGGAGTATGGTTTAATCGTTGGTGCTTTAATTTGGTCAGTAGGTGGAACAATTTTTTTAATATTTTTAGGACTTATTTTAAGACTGGTTGGTGTTGAATATGATCTTCAAAAAAAAGAAGCTGCA
This sequence comes from uncultured Pelagibacteraceae bacterium, assembly GCA_902588925.1. Taxonomy (GTDB): domain Bacteria; phylum Pseudomonadota; class Alphaproteobacteria; order Pelagibacterales; family Pelagibacteraceae; genus Pelagibacter. The sequence continues at coordinate 16,654 of CACIRB010000007.1, forward strand.
TATAGAAAAATTTTAGTAATAGCAGAAGACGATGGAACTATTAGGCCCAAAACTATAGATGAATTATTTCAAGGAGTAAGAGAAATACATTTTCTGAGTTATTTAAGATATCTATATTTTAACATAGGAAGAATTGCTTATTTGCAAGCAAATGTCTTGTCTGCATACATTTTTTTAGCTCCTGCAATTGTTGCTGGTGCAGTTACACTGGGAGTTATGCAACAAATTATAAGAGCATTTGGTAGAGTTGAAGGATCAATGCAATATATATTAAAGGCTTGGCCAACAATAATTGAACTTGCGAGTGTCTATAAAAGATTAAGAGAATTTGAGTCAAAAATTTCTAGCGTCGAATTATCTGATCAAAAAATTTAATGGCTTTAGACAAAAAATTTATAGATCAATTTGTTAACGTAACTTCATATGCAGCACTAGCATCTTCATATTTAGTTGGTAAAAAGAATAAAATTGCTGCTGATAAAGCTGCTGTTGATTCAATGCGATCAGAATTAAATAAAATCAATTTTAAAGGAAAAATCGTAATAGGAGAAGGTGAATTAGACGAGGCACCAATGTTATATATTGGTGAAAATGTTGGTTATGGAAATGATCCAGAGTTTGATATAGCCGTGGATCCTTTAGAAGGAACAAATTTTGCTGCAAATAATTTACCAGGGGCATTATCTGTTATTGCTATTACTGAAAAAAATAATCTTTTTCACGCTCCTGAAACTTATATGGAAAAAATATCCTCAAGAGTAAAAGAAAGTGGAGTTATCGATTTAGATTTTACTGTAAAAAAAAATATCTATAACTTGAGTGATTATTTAAACAAAAATCCTGAAAATTTAACAGCATGTATTTTAGATAGACCAAGACACCAAAAAACAATTAATGATTTAAAAAAATTAAAAGTAAAAATAAAATATATAACGGATGGTGATGTTTCAGGCGCATTATTGGTTACTAATGAAAAATATAATGTTGATATTTTTCTGGGTATTGGCGGTGGTCCAGAGGGAGTTTTGGCTGCTACAGCACTTGATACATTTAATTGTACTTTTCAAGGTAGATTTTTATTCAAAACAAAAGAGGATAAAATTCGTGCAAAAAAAATGGGTATTACTGAGTTAACAAAAAAATACGAATTAAATGAAATTGTTTCTGGAGATTCGATTTTTTGTGCTACAGGAATTACTTCGGGAGATTTAGTATCAGGTATCAAAATTGAAGGAAATAAATTTGTATCAGAAACACTAGTTACTCATAAATCATCAAATTATAAAAAAAAATTAAAATTAACTAAAAACATTAGTTATAAAGATTGATATAAAGTTATTATTATGCGTTTTAATATCGCTTGATTAATTATACTTTATGAAATAAAAAGCAGCAGTTCGGTCCCTTCGTCTATCGGTTAGGACACGTGGTTTTCATCCTCGAAAGAGGGGTTCGATTCCCCTAGGGACCGCCATCATATGTATTATTTTACCTACATAATTAAATCTGTAACTCCAGGAAAAAACAAGACTTACGCTGGTTACACAATTAATGTTGATAAAAGATTATCACAGCATAATTCAAATACAGGGGCTAAATCTACTAGAGGTTATAAATGGAAATTAGTATTCAAAAAAAAATTTAAATCAAAATCTGATGCAATGTCATATGAATATAAGATTAAAAGAGATAGAGTTCTAAGAAAAAAAATTTTAGAAAAATTTGATAAATGAAAATATCAATATTACTTCCATATAAAGAAAACTTTTCTCCAACTTATGCGGGTGCTGTATCTATATTCATCAACGAAACTCTAAAAATTAGTAAATACAAAAAAAATACTATTGTTTATGGCAATACTAGTTTTAAAGAGAAGTATAAGACAAAATATGTAAATTTAAATTATAATAAGTCATTAATAAAAAGTTCTACAAAATCTTATATTTTTGAGTTTTTAAAAAAAGAAAAAAAAAATAAATCAGATATCATTGAATTTCATAACAGACCATCTTATCTAAAATACTTAAATAATCTAAAATATGCAAAAAAAGTTTTATATTTTCATAATGATCCATTGGAAATGAATGGTTCTAAAAATATAAATGATAGAATTTTTCTCTTAGAAAATCTAGATAAAATAATTTTTAATAGCGAATGGTCAAAATCTAGATTTGTAAAAGACTTAGCAAATACATACGCTTATTCCAATAAACTTGAGGTCATTAAACAATCAATTGATCGAAAAATAGTCAATTTAAAAAATAAAAAAAAAATAATTTCATTTGTTGGTAAGTTAAATTCTGCAAAAGGTTATGATATTTTTGGAAATGCAATAATTCCAATATTAAATGAATATAAAGATTGGTCAGCAATAGTAATTGGAGATGAACCAAGGGAAAAAATAATTTTTGAACATAAAAGATTGAAAATTTTAGGTTTTCAAAATCATAAAGATGTTTTAAAAAATCTTGAAAAAACATCAATATCTGTTGTTTGCTCTAGGTGGAATGAACCTTTTGGTAGAACTAGTTTGGAGGCTGCAAGTCGGGGTTGCGCTGTGATTGTAAGTAACAGAGGTGGTTTAAAGGAAACAATTACTGATGGGATAATTATTAATAATATTAATTCATTAAACTTTTCAAAAAATATAAAAAAACTTATTAATAATCCAAAATTGCTTAATAAATATCAAAATAATTCACTAAAAAACTTTTATTTAACAAACAAATACGCTTCTTCTAAAATTGATAACTATCGAAATAATTTATTAAATTTAGATCAAATAAATTTTAATATTTCAAATTTAAAAATTTTGCACATTACAAATCTTAATGAAAAACACAATGGTAGACTTTTTTATAACACTGGTAGAAGAATAAATAATGGTTTAATAAAATTAAATCATAAAGTTTTAACTTTAAGTGATAGAGATCTTTTAACTAATTATAAAACAATTAGAGATATAACTGGATCAAAAAAACTAAATTTAACTTTTATTGAAACTGTAAGAAATTTTAAACCTAATCTAATACTTTTGGGTCATGCAGACTCTATTAAACCTGAAAGTTTAGAGATTGTAAGAAAACAAAATCCATCAATTAAAATTGCTCAATGGTTTTTAGATAGAATGGATACTAAATGGAAAAATAATAAAATTAGATTTATTGATAAAATTAAATATATGGATTTCAGTTTTTGTACAACAGATCCAAAAGTTTTAAATTTAAATAAATATAAAGTTGCATTTATACCTAACCCTGTAGATGAGTCTCTTGATGATATGAAAATTTATGAAAATAAAAATCCTGAATTTGATTTATTTTTTGCTATGTCTCATGGTGTTCATAGGGGTGTTTTAAAAAAAGGTAAATTTGATGAAAGAGAAAATTTAATCAATCTGTTAATTAAGAAAAACCCACATCTTAAATTCAATATTTTTGGCATGAACAATGTGCAACCAATCTGGGGGGATGAATTTAAAAAGAATCTTTATAATTCAAAAATTGCATTAAATTTAAGTCAAGGAAAGCCTTTGAAATATTACAGTAGTGATAGAATTGCTCAACTAATGGGTAACGGCATTGCTACATTAATTGATAAAAGAACAAAATTAAATAAACTATTCTCAGATAATGAAGCAATATTTTACAACTCAATTAAAGATTTAAATATAAAATTAGACCTGATGTTGAATAATAGAAATAAAAGAATTTCATTAGCTAAAAAGGGTCGAATGAAATACCATAAAAAATATAATTCAGTTTTAGTAGCAGATTATATAGTCTCAAAAACATTTAACATTGATAAAAAATTTAATTGGTAATTAAAATCTTATGAAAAAAAATATTGTTTTAATAACAGGTGGTGCTGGATTTATCGGCTCAAGTTTAATTAGTTTTTTAGTTAAATTAAATATAAAAGAAAAAATTATAAGTATTGATAATTATTCATCAGGTTATGTTAAAAACCATATAAAAAATTCTAAAGTTAAATATATTAAAGGTAATAATAGAGACATAGATACTCTTTTAAAAAATTATAGAAACAAAATCAAAGTGATATTTCATTTTGGTGAATTTTCAAGAATTTACCAAAGTTTTAAAGATTATAAAAAATGTTTTGAGTACAATATTCACCATTCTTCAAAAGTTATTGAATTTGCAAAAAATAATAAAATTAAACTTATTTATTCCGCAACTTCAAGTAATCTTGGTAACAATGGTAGAGATGAAAATCTATCACCATATGCATGGACAAAATCAAAAAACATAGAACTAATTAAAAATTACAATAAATGGTTTGGTCTAAAATATGAGTTTGTTTATTTTTATAATGTTTATGGCCCTAGACAGATAATTAATTCACCCATGTCTGCAGTGATAGGAATTTTTGAACAACAATTTAAAAAAAACCAACCTTTAACTGTAGTTAGACCTGGAACACAAAGAAGAGATTTTACTCATATAAATGATATTATTAAAGGATGTTATCTAGCGTGGAAGAAGGGGAAACAAAATCATTATATGCTTGGAACCGACAAAACATATTCAATAATTCAAATTGCAAAAATGTTTAAAACTAAAATTAAATTTTTACCAAAGAGAAAAGGTGAAAGATTTGGATCTACTATGACTAATAACAATGCAAGAAAAATACTTGGTTATGAAGCTCAGATAGATATTAGGGATTATATTAAAAAAATCACAAAATAAATTAATGTTTTCAATATTAATTCCTACTTACAATAATCTTAGTTATTTAAAAATTTGCATTGATAGCATTAAAAAAAATTCGAAATACGATCATCAAATAATTTTGCACATTAATGAGGGTTCTGATGGCACATTAGATTTTGTTAAAAATTCAGGATATGAGTATACCTATAGTGTTAATAATGTAGGAATGCCTAAAGCATTAAACTTATCCTCAACTCTAAGTAAATTTGATTATATATTAATTTCACATGACGATTTTTATTACTGTCCAGGATGGGATGTAGAGTTATACAATGAGATAAAATCAATGAATAATAATAAATTTTATCTTTCGGGAACTATGGTTGGAGCCGGTCAAGTTATATTTGATGCTGGACAAACAGCCGATTCTTTTGATGAAATTAAATTGTTGAATAATCTTGAAAAAATAAAAACTTTCAACTTTCAAGGAACCACAAAATGTCCAGGTTTAGTTCATAAATCTATATGGAATAAAGTAGGAGGGTGGAGTGAAGAGTTTTTTCCAACAGGTGGTGATGATACAGATTTTGCAATGAAATTGTGGAAAAATGATATAAGAATATTTAAAGGTATTGGAAAATCGTCTGCTTATCATTTTGGGTCAATTACAACTAGAAAAAAAAATAAAAAATTTTTTACTTATTTAGGTAGTAGAGGTAACAAAATTTTTTTAAAAAAATGGGGAATTACAATTAATTTCTTTGAAAAATTTTTTTTAAAATCTGGTTTAGATAAAAATAAGCAATTAATTTTTACAGAATATGATGGTGAATTAAGTTTTCCAAAAAAAAATTTGTTGTTTATTTTAGAGTTAATAAAATGTAAAATTCAATTACTTTATTTAAAAATAACAAACTTTAAATAAATAAATTAATCAAGGTTTAACAGAAATTAACTCAAATTTCTTTGATAGTAATGAAATATTATCATTTAATTTTTTTTTAATATTTTTTCTTTTTAGTTCATATTCATGACTATAGATTGTTACAAACTTACGCTTTTTAAAAATATTGGAAAATTTTATATAATTTTTTTTAATATCTGTATCTAAATTTTCTATTCTAAAATCAGTTCTTCTAAAATAAATATTTTTATATTTTGTTTTTCCTGTAAAAACTAAATCGTCTCTATATTTCTTTGGTAAACGATGAGAACCGATATTTTTATCAGTTGAAAATAAGGTGTTAACTTTATATTTTTTGAATAAATTTTGTAATTCAAAAGATTCTGAATATTCATGTAATCTTACTTTTTTTGCAAGATTATCCTGTCCAGCAAATCTATATATCTGATCATAAATTTTTTTTATGTGTTTTTTTTGATCATTTATTTTAAATTTATGAGGAGGACTTTTAAAATCTAAAGCGTGTGGACCAAAATAAATCCAATTATTCTTAAGTTGTTTTTTTAAATTTTTTACCTCAGTTAGATACCTAATTTTTCCATTTATTTTTCCTTTGTAAAATATATATAATCCTGTCCTAATATTGTATTTTTTCCATAATTTATATATTTGGGAAAAAAACCAATGTTTCTTTAGTGGAATTTTTTTATCTGTAACCTCTATTAAAGATTTGAAAACATCATCAACTGAGAAATGAATATAAATTTTGTTTTTCATAAAATAAATATATAAATGAATATTAAATTTTATATCTTACAATATTTTTACTCATGGGTAATAACAATAAATTAATTAATAAAAGATCTGACTGCAGAATTTGTGGAAATCGGCTCATAAAAAAAATTATTGATTTAGGAATAATGCCACTAGCAGGTAATTTTATTGAAAAAAAAAATTTGAGAAAGAAGGAGTTTAAAATACCATTAGATTTATATTATTGTTCTAAATGTAAATTAGTTCAAGTAAAAGACACAGTTAAACCCAAAGTATTATTTACAAAGTATAATTATTCATCTTCAACCATACCTGTTTTGAATGAACACTTTTTAAATTATTCAAAAGAAATAATAAAAAATTACAAAAAAAGAAAAAATTTTAAGATATTAGAATTTGGATGTAATGATGGAATATTGTTAAGTAAATTATTTAAAGAAAAAAATTTTTTTTGTCTTGGAGTAGATCCTTCAATAAATATTGGAAAATTGGCTAAAAAAAAATCAATTAAAATTTTAAATGACTATTTTAATCAACAATCTGCAAATAAAATTTTAAAAAAATATGATAAATTTGATTACATAACAGCAAGTAATGTTTTTGCTCATATTGACGATATACATTCTGTAATTGAAGCCTCGAAAATTTTATTAAAAGATGATGGATATTTAGTTGTAGAAGTTCATTATTTATTAAATCTTTTGAATTTAAATCAGTATGATTTTTTTTATCATGAACACGTTAATTACTATTCAATATACTCATTAAAATATCTATTTGAAATGCATAATTTTGAAATAAAAAAAATTAAACAAACAAATATGCATGGAGGAAGTTTAAGAGTTTATTTACAAAAAAAGAAAAATACTATTAAAAATAAAAATTTACATTTAACTAAATTAATTGAAAATGAAAAAAAATTGAATTTAACTTTTTTTAAGCGATTTAATAAAAATATTTATCTTCAAAAAAAAGAAGTTATTAAAATCTTAAAAAACATAAAAAAACAAAATAAAAAAATTATCGGTTTTGGTGCGTCTGGTAGAGGAACTACCTTTTTAAATTTCTGTAAAATTGATAAAAAATTCATTAATGTAATTTTAGATAGTTCGCCTTTAAGAGCTGGTAAATTTATGCCTGGTGTCAAGATACCTATTAAAAATATTAGTTATTTAAAAAAAAATTCTAGTAATATTGATTATGTATTGATTATTGCATGGAACTACAAAGATTCGATTATTAAACAGGTAAAAAAAATAAATAATAATATTAAATTTATAATTCCATTTCCAAATCCAAAATTGTTATAATTTATGTCTTACTTAAATAAAAAAAAAATAAAAATTGTTTCATTAGTATCTAGAGATTGGAGTTACAAAATCACAAGTAAATTAATTTCAAAATTCAAAAATATTGATTTTTATATTTTTTTAAAAAAAAATATAAAAAACACATCCTCTGTTAAAAAAAATATAATAAAATTAAATAAGTTAACAGAAAAACACATCAATAAAATAAAATTAATTTCACCAAATTTGATATTAACATATGGTTGGAGTGAATATTTGTCTAAAGAATTAAGAGATATAGCCCCATGCTTAATATTACACCCATCTAAACTTCCTAAATATAGAGGAGGTTCACCTATACAAAATCAATTAATTAATGGTGTTAAAGAAAGTGCTGTTACGATTTTGTTTGCAGAAAATAATTTAGATACTGGAAATATATTATATCAGAGTAGGATAAAATTAGATGGTTATTTAAATGAAATATTTGATAAGATTATCAATAAAGGAGTAGATGGTTCAGTTAAAATAATTAATTGTTTAAAAAAAAATGCTTTAAAATCCAAGGTTCAAAATCACAATATAGCTACTTTTTATTACAGAAGAAATCCCTCACAGAGCCAAATTAATTTAAAAGATTTTAAAAAACACGATGCTAAATATTTTTATAACCTTGTTCGTGGGTTGCAGGAACCTTATCCAATTGCTTATATAAAGTGCAAAAACAATACCAAATTATATTTGAACAGAGTTTCTATTAAAAAGAAATAGATTTTTTCTATTAATCGTATTTGGACCTTTTGAAAGATTTTATGCATAGAATTGCAACTACCAATCCCTCTATTTTAAAATAATAATATTTAGCTTTTTTGAAATTTAAAAATACATTTAATATAAATTGTATAATATTTTTAATTAAATTTGGAAAACAAATTAACAGACTTTTTAAATATCCTTCTTTTTTTTTATAATAATAAAATTTTGACCATTGACCATGCCATCCAGTTAATAAATAAGAATAATACTTTTCATCTTTATTTTCCATAACTGCTGAGGAAGATTCAATTGAAGTATGATAATGGAAAGCATTTTGTATTTTAAACATTTTAAGATTAGCTTTTCTTAACCTATCAAATAAATCATTTTCTTCGAAATATAAAAAAAAATTTTTATCAAATCCTTTGATACTTTTAAATATTTTTGTGTCAAATAGGATTGCAGCTCCATAAAGTTTGTTAACTTCAATATTTTTATTATTTTTTTTTACTTTTCTTTTGTAATATTCTGGAGACAATCCACCAAACTTTTTTATTTCTTTTGCACTTTTAATTAAATTTATAATTGTGTTTCTGTATAATTTTGTATCTGGATTAATTACAAAAAAATATTTTGTTCTAACAATATTTGCACCAATATTTACCGCACTCCCAAAACCTACATTATTTTTCAGAATAATTTTTATATTATTATAATTTTTATTTATTATTTTTTTTAATTTATAATCTTTAGAATTTTCAATTATAATTATTTTATATTTTTTCGATAAATTTTTAATTTTATTAATTACTAAATTTCTTGATTTGTAGGAAGGTATTACAATTGTTACATCTTTGTTCATATTTTAATTTTATTTAACGCATTATTTTTAAATATATTTGCCTCTCTAATATACCTTCTAACCATTTGTGTTGTTTTGTGACCTGTCATAGCCATAATGCTACGCTCATCAGCACCTGAATCAGCAGCTACTGTTGCAAAACCTGACCTTAAACTATGACCTGCAAAATTTTTGTTTTCAATACCTGCTAATTTCAAATATTCTTTCATTAATAAAACTACAGATTGGTCAGTTAGTCTTTTATCTGTTAATGATAACCCTTTGGTAAATCTTCTAAAAATTGGTCCAGATTTAATTTTAGAAATTTCTAACCATTTCTTAAGATTAATAATTGGGCAATAAGTTTCGTTAGTGAAGTAGGGCAGTCCTTTCATCATACCTTCACCAAATTGGTCAGTTTTTGACTTTCTGATAGTGATTTTGACTCCTTCTTGTACAAAATCTAAATCTTCATGATCAATTGAAATGAGTTCAGTACGTCTAAATCCACCTCCAAAGCCTATTAAAATTAATGACTTATCTCTAAATTTCTTAATATCTTCAATTTTTTGTTTATCTATAACATTAATTATCGATTTTAAATGACTGATTAATATAGGTTTTTTACCTGTTTGTATGCTACCTTTAACTCTTCTTATTCCCATTAAGTTTTCAACAATTATTGGATGTTTTGTATCCAGATAATGTCCTCTAAGTTTATGAACCATACCAATTGATACTAAACGTCTTCTTAAAGTACTTATTTTCGAATTTTTTGAAAGATGCGTAAGATATAATGAAACTATTTTAGGCTCTGAAGGTAAAGAATTTAAGCCATGCTTAGCACAAAATGTTCCAAAATCTTTAAAGTCTGATTTATAAGCTCTCAAAGTGTTATTTGATTTGGAGATCTTAAGGTTGTTTAATGTTGCTTCATGAAGAGATTTTAGATCTGTAGTTATTCCATTCATATAATTACTATCGATAACAATTAATTATCATTAGTAATATATCAAGAGTTTTAATATGTCAAATAAAATAATTTATTATTTTAAAGGACAATTAAAGACATTGTGATCACACTAAGTATGTAATAGAATTTAAAAATGGGCATAGATGGAGTAATTGAACCAATATATTTTCTAATAACTTCAATTGGTTTTGTAATATTAAGCCTTATTCAGTACAAAAAAACTGGAAAAACTCTAGAAACGATTTATTTGTCTATTTTAGCTGTTTTCTTTATTATTTGCTTTATTATTTTAAATTTTTATTGAGTTAATATTGATTGATATTTTAAGCATTTTTGTTGCAGGAATATTCTCTTGCATTATTTTAGATATTTTGGGATATTTATTAAAAAAAATAGGTATTCCAGAGCCATCTTGGGGAATTGTAGGTAGATGGACCTATTATATGATTAAAAATGGTACTTTTTTTAACCCAACCATTATTGAAAAACCTGAATTTAAATATGAAGTCTTACTTGGATGGGTTTTTCACTATTTTATATCAATATCTTGGGCAGTTATTTACTATATTTTCTTTATTTATATTGGAATTAAAATGTCTTATTTTTCAGGGCTTATTTTTGGAGCAATAACAACTTTTGCTCCACTGTTGGTATTTTTACCTTTTACAGGACAAGGTATTTTTGCAAAAAAAACAGGAAAACCAATAAAAACATCTTGTATATTTCTTTTAAGACATTCAATATATGGAATAGCAATGTTTGAAGGTTTTAGATGGTTTATAATATGAAATTGAAAGGAACAAAATTTCAGCAAAAAGTATGGAAATATCTCAAAACGATACCAAAAGGCACTGTAAAAACCTATAAAGAGGTAGCGATTGGCATAAAAAGCCCAAAATCAGCCCGTGCTGTAGCTAATGCATGTGGAAAAAACCCTTATGCCCCCAAAATACCATGTCATAGAGTAATTCGGTCTGATGGAGGCCTTGGTGGATACTCAGGGAGAGGTGGAATTAAAACAAAGTTGCTTTTATTGAGATCTGAAAAAGTTGAAATTTAATAGCTTTTTTACCCTATTTTATTGTCAAAAACACAAGTAAAATCAATGTTTTTTCAATATTTAAGCGCATTTTAGCATAAATAGTGTTATACACCCTTCAGTTGTACTATATATCGAGATATAACAAAATAAAGCACCTCTATGGCCGTTTAAAACACATATTCTATAACTGCATTGCTCTACTTTTTAATGATAACAATGCTTATTTTAGCGTTTAATATCAAAGAATTTTTTATGAATTTTTGTTCCCCTACTCACTTGGTTAAATAAGAATTTTGAATTTTGTGTATAATTAGCTTAAAAAACCATTGATATTAAACACTTTTAAGCATAGTGCTTTATTTTATCTTTCAAGCTTGCCATTTTTGCCTTAGTTCAATTAAATGAGTATCTATTATTTTAATTTTCTTCTATAAAATCAATATTTTATTTTAATTTATGTTTATTAATATAATTAATTTATATAATAATTACAGTAGTTTAAATATATTTATTAAAGTATTAAATTATATATTGGTAAATATTTATTTACTATTAATTAGAGCGAGTAAGCAAATATTCTCTTCTAGAAATATATAAACCACTGAGAACAATAATAAACAAACCTAAATAAGTCCAATTATCAGGTAATTCATGAAAGAAATAATAGCTAATAAGTATATTTGTAATAATCTCTGTATAGCCCAAAGGAGCTAATTTAGAGGCATCAGCGTATTTAAGTGATAATATGAGGAAAAGGTGTGCTACAGAGGCTATTAAGCCGATTAAAGCCATTAAAATCCACTGATTTGACGTAGGATTAACCCAAACTGAGGGCATAAATAGGCTAATTATTATAGTTCCTATCAAACCAGATAGTAAAAGAGTTAAGAGAGGGTTGTCAGAAGTACTTAGTTTCCTAGTGATTATAAGATAAAATCCATAGCAAATTCCATTACCTAAAGCAGCCATAGTAGCTAGGTTAAGCTCAATAAAACCAGGTCGAATTACAATTAGAGTTCCAATAAAACCTAATGATACAGCAGTCCACCTCTTTACCCCTACTTTCTCATTTAAAAAAAAAGGAGATAAGGCTGTAACACAAATTGGAGCAACAAAAGCTAAGGTTAAGGCTTTAGGAAGTGAAATTTCCGATATTGCATAAAAGAATAAGTATGTAGAAAAAACAAATATCAATCCTCTAATTAATTGAAGGGCTGGTTTTTTCGTCCAAACTAATGAATGCCTATAAAAGATAAGCATTAGGGATAATGTAAAGACTACAGTAAAAAAATATCTTGCCCACGTTATCTGTAAAACATCCATAGATGAGCTTAAATATTTAGCAAAAGCATCCATTACAGGAACAATCATCCAAGCAGATGCATTTAAAATTATAGCCTTCATAAAAGAAGGATATCTCTTAATAGAAGTATTTTAAAGCAAAGAATAATGTAATCGGAATAGTGAATAATGACATGATTGTAGATACTACAATTGTGCTAGATATATTATCTACAATTTCTTTAGGAGAATACATGTGCGCAATCAAATAACACAAAATTGCACTAGGCATACAAGACTGAATTAACAGAACACCAGCTGGTATACCAGATAAATTAAAAAATTTTATAACAGCAAATCCTATAATAGGACCCAATATTACTCTTCCAAAAGAAGTTATTAATGCATCTTTAAAAGAAAATACTTTCATTTGTGTAAGAGCAACACCTAGCGACATAAGGATCATTACAATCATTCCATAAGCTAAAAGCATTACAGTATTTAATACAAATTGAGGAAATGGAATTTCAAAATACAAAAAGAGTACTGTTATTAAAATTGCATAAAATGATGGACTTTTTAATATTGTTTTAAAATCAAAAGCTCGTTTTGCTAAAAAAATATTTAAAGTAAAATGGAGCAAAACAATTAAGGATGATATTGCTGCTGCTATACCCATACCTAGTTCTCCATAAGCAAATAAACATATTGGGATACCCATATTTCCGGTATTTGGTAAAATAAAAGTTGGTAGCTCACGGATATAATCCTTCTTCATAAGTAGAAGAAAAATTAAACCTACAATACCAAATAATGTTAATAAGATAATTGCGTAACCAAAATATTCACTAAATAACTCAAAAGTTACTCCACCTGCTGTAATTGCAAAAATTACTAATGCCGGTGTTCCAAAATTACCAGCGTATGTTGTTATAAATGATGTATCAAAATTTGGATTTTTTTTTCCTAAATGATATCCAAGACCTACTATTAGGAATACTGGAAATAAAACTTCAAAAAGTTTTAAATAGATTTCCATTAATCAAGCAATCTAATTAACGTAGGTGATTTTAAGATATTTTTATTTTTTTTAAATATAGATAAACAGCTATTACAATTTAATTCTGTAGTTTTGTGAGTAACTATTACTATTGTAGCTTTGTTATTTTTTTTATCTGGAGTTTGAATTAATCTTTTTACAGAAATTTTATATTTTGCTAAACGATTAGTTATTTGAGATAAAACACCTGGTCTATCTTTAACTTCAAATCTTAAATATAAAGAATTAACATAATTGTTAACGTTATAAGTTTTCAAAGTTTTTAATTTATTTACACTTACACCAAATGGTTTTTTAATGTTTCCTCTTAAAATAGATAATAAGTCAGATAATAATGATGAAGAAGTAGGACCTGGTCCAGCACCCTCCCCTTGCAATACACTTTCACCTACAGGCTTACCATTAAGGATCACTGCATTCATAACACCATTTACATTCCCGATATAAGATTTTTTACTTACAAGACATGGATGAACAGTTTCAAAAAGTTGATTATTTTTAAGTTCAGAGATACCTAATAATTTAATTCTTAAATCTAATTGATTTGCAATTTTAATATCTTTTAAATCAATCTTTTCTATTCCTTCCATTAAACATTTTTTATTTGATATTTTACTATTAAAAGCCAAAGCAGACAAAATTCTCACTTTTGCAAAAGCATCAAAACCATTTAAATCTAATTTTGGATTTCCAGGTTCGGCATATCCAAGAAGTTGAGCTTTTCTCAAAACATCAGGAAAATTTTGCTCAGAATTTTCCATCTCTGATAAAATATAATTTGAGGTACCATTTAAAATTCCATAAACTTTTGATAATTTATTAGTAGCTAATCCTTCTTTAATAGATCTCAATATCGGTATTCCACCAGCAACTGATGCTTCGAATTCTAAATTAACATTATTTTTTTCAGCTAGTTTAGCTAAATTATTTCCATGTTTTGAAATTAAAGCTTTGTTTGGAGTAATTACATGAATTTTATTTTTCAAAGCAGTTTCAACTAATTTTTTTGAAACCCCATCAGATTGTCCAATAACTTCAAATAATATATCAACTTTTTCTTTCTTAAAAATTTCAAATGGGTTTTTATAAAAAATTTTTCTATTAATTTTATATTTTCTTTTTTTATTTATATTTTTTGCAGAAATAGCTACTACGTTAACTCTTTTACCTGTTTTAAGTTCAATATCCTTTTTTTTAATAATCAGCTCATTATTTAAATAATTACCAACTTGACCAAGTCCAACAACTGCAACATTTACTATTTTATTCATTTACTTATATCTGGATATTTACTTTTTTTAGTATAGTCATCTATATAAATCTCATATTCTTCCAATGTCATTTTTGTTATATCGTCAGACTTTTTAAGTATTTCATTTATTTTTTTTTGATTTTTTTTATTTTCAACAGGATGTTCTGTCCAATATTGAGAATCTTTATTTAAAGAGCAATTATTTAAAAAAATTAAAAAAATAATTAACAAATATTTCATTATAAAGCAGTTTTTTCGGGAAAATTAAATTTATTATTTAAATTTTGAACAGCCTGACCTGCTCCACCTTTGATTAAATTATCTATTGCTGAAATAATGATTATTTTGTTTTTATATTTTGTTTTACACACTGTAATAAAGCAATTGTTCGTATTAATAACATCATTTGTGCTTAAGAGTTTATCAGAATCTAATATTTTAACAAAATTTTCTCCCTTATAAGACTTCTTAAGCGTTTTGATGATTTTTGATTGATTAACATTTTTCTCTAAATCTAAATAAATAGTACTTATAATACCTCTAAACATTGGAGATAAATGTGGAGTAAAACTAAATTGAAAATTTTTATTAGTAAATTTTCTTAAAAATTGGTGTATTTCAGAATTATGTCTATGAAAACCGACACCATAAGCACTTAAAGACTCGTATAAATTCTTATTTTTATATTTTTTATGAACTCCTCTACCGGCACCAGAATAACCAGATTTTGAATCAATAATTATATTATCTAATTTAACTAATTTTTTTTTAAACAAAGGAACCAGAGGTAACAATATTGATGTTGGATAACATCCTGGACATGAAATTATATTGTGATTTATTAATTCATCACGATTTATTTCGGGTAAACAATAAATGCTTTTCTTCTGTAATTCTGGAGCTCGATGTTTTTGTTTATACCATTTTAAATAATCATTAACTTTTTCTAATCTAAAATCTGCTGCTAAATCAATTAGAGTAATATTATGATTAAGTTTTTTTGCTATATCTTGAGCTTCACCATTTGGTAAAGCTGTGAAAACAACATCAATACCATTTAACAATTTTTGATTAAATTTAACAATTTTTGGTAATTTTTTTTTTGATAAAGACTTATCATAATAAGAAATATTTTTTCCAACAGATGAATTTCCACATAAATATTTAATATTAATATATTTATGTTTAATTAATAACTTGATTAATTGAACACCAATATATCCAGTAGATCCAGCAACTAATGCATTAAGCTTAGGCATTTTTTATTATAACAGTTTAAATTGAAAAAAAAATTATCTTTTAGAAAACTGAAAGCTTCTTCTAGCTTTTCTTCTACCAGGTTTTTTTCTCTCAACGGCTCTTGAGTCTCTGGTTGTAAGTTTCTCAGTTTTCAATGTTGTTTTTAAATTTTCGTCAAAAAGAACTAAAGCTTTGGATATACCATGAACCATTGCTCCGGCTTGACCTGTTGGTCCGCCACCTTTTACACTACATCTTACGTCATAATCAGTAGCTTGATTTATAATTTCAAAAGGTCTTGTTATTTGCATTTTATGAATATCATCAGCAAAATAATCATTATATAATTTACCGTTTACATAAATTTTTCCAGAACCTTTTTTTAACCAAACTTTAGCTATAGAAGTTTTTCTTCTACCAGTCGCGTACTTGCTGTCTTTAAAATCTAACTTTAGTTTAGGAGTTTTTGTATTTGATTGTACATTTTCCATATTAATTTCTTGTAATGTTTTTATTATTTAATTTATCTAACTCTATAACTTTTGGATTTTGTGCAGCATGAGGATGCTCACTTCCAGAGTAAATTTTTAGTTTTGTTAATTGTTTTCTACCTAAAACTCCACCTGGCAACATTCTTTTAACTGCCATCTTTAAAGTTTCTCCAGGTTTTTTTTCATGAAGTTTTTCTGGTGTTGTAACTTTTATTCCACCAGGATGACCTGTGTGTCTATAGTACTTTTTATTTTGAAATTTCTTACCAGTAAATTTTGCTTGTTCGATATTTTTTACTACAACAAAATCACCATCATCCATATGTGGTGTGTAAGTAGTCTTGTTTTTACCTCTAATTATATTGGATACAACAGTGGCTAATCTTCCAACAACTGCATTTTTTGCGTCTATCTCGTACCAAGATGATGTAACTTGATCTTTTTTTGTGAATTTTGTCATTGTGCGAGGATTAATACTATTAAATTATTCAAAGTCAATTTTATATTTAGCTTGTAAAACATAACTTATATGCTAGAAATTACTTGCCGATTTGATCCTATTGCGGGCATAAAACTGCTAAAAAGGAATTATCATAAAATTTAAAATCGGTAGGCATTTGAACTGTATTGTGCGCCTTGCATAAAGCAAAAGTACTAAAAAAGGAGTAAAATGAGTACAAAAAGAAACAACCCAGAAACTATTGCGATACATGGTGGAGATTATAGAAGTGATCCAGCTACAAATTCAGTAGCAGTTCCTATTTATAGAACTACCTCCTATCAATTTAATAACACTGAGCATGCAGCTAATTTATTTGCGTTAAAAGAGTTTGGAAATATCTATACACGAATAATGAATCCAACAAATGATGTGTTGGAAAAAAGAATCGCCGCTCTTGAAGATGGTCTTGCAAGTTTAACTGTAGCATCTGGACAAACTGCGTCTACTTTTGCAATATTAAACGTTGCACAAGCTGGAGACAATATTGTTAGTTCTACAGATCTTTACGGTGGAACAGTTTCTTTGTTTACACATACTTTAAGTAAGCTTGGTATAGAAGTAAGATATGCAGATCCTTCTGATCCAAAAAACTTTGAAAAAGCTGTAGATGATAAAACTAGAGCTTTTTATGGAGAGACTTTACCAAATCCATATTTAAGAGTTTTTCCAATTAAAGAAGTGTCAGATATAGGTAGAAAATATAACATTCCTTTAATTTTAGATAATACTGCTGCACCAGTAATTTGTAAACCAATTGAACATGGTGCTGCTGTAGTCGTTTATTCTTTAACAAAATATATAGCAGGTCATGGAACAGTAGTTGGAGGTGCGCTAATCGATGGTGGTAATTTTGATTGGACAGCAGATCCGAAAAGGCAACCATTGTTTAACGAACCTGATGCAAGTTATGGAGGTGTTGTTTGGGGTAAAGCTGTACCTGAACTAACAGGAGCAAATGTTGCTTTTGCAGTAAGAGCAAGAGTTACTTTGTTAAGAGATTTAGGATCAGCACTTTCTCCAGATAATGCATTTGGTGTTATACAGGGACTTGAAACTGTAGCTTTAAGAATGAAACAACATTGCGATAATGCTGCGAAAGTAGTTGATTACTTAAAAAATCATAAAGCAATTAAGAGAGTTATTTATGCTACTGAGCATGATGAAGACATATCAAGTCGAGCAAAAAAATATCTAAAAAATGGTAATGGTGCTTTGGTTGGTATTGAATTGGCTGGTGGTATTGAAGCTGGTAAAAAGTTCATTGAAGCTTTAAAAATGTTCTACCACGTTGCAAATATAGGTGATGCTAGAAGTTTAGCAATACATCCAGCAACAACAACACATAGCCAATTAAATGAAGATGAATTAGCAGCATCTGGTGTTACTCCAGGGTATGTTAGACTTTGTATAGGTTTAGAACATATTGATGATATAATTGATGATTTAGATCAAGCTTTAGACAAATCATCAAAAGGTAATTTAAAAGCAGTTAGTTAATTTAATTTATATGTCTACAAATAGAAATTAATTAATTTGTCTTTTATATTTTGAGATAAATATAAAATACAAAGTTGAAAGTATTATCAAAATAGAATTTATCTGGTGTAAAGATGCAAATAACATTTTTACTCCAGATAAAATAGTTATCACTCCAAGAAAAATTTGAAATACCAAAGTCAAACCAATTACTGTGATAGGTTTGTATAATTTTTTGTTTCCAGTGTTAATTACCTTAAAGAGGATTAAGACATAAAAGACAATAATTAAGTATGCTAAATTTCTATGTATAAATTGAACAATAGAGGGATTATCAAAAACTTTAAAATTCAAAAACTCTTTAAAACTACTATCATCGGGAAAATAATTAACTCCCATTAATGGCCAGGTGTTATAAATTTTACCAGCATCCATACCAGATACAAAAGCACCTATAATTAATTGCAAAAATAATAAAGCTAAAAAAATTTTTACTATAAAAAGATTAATAAAAATTGTTTGATTTGAAGAGGATGATAAATTTAAAAATTGCCAATATACAATTGATAAAATTATAAAAGCTGTAACTAAATGTACTGCTAGTCTATAATGACTAACATCTATTCTTTCAACTAATCCACTTGATACCATGTACCAACCCAAAAATCCTTGAAAACAAACTAGTAAAAAAATAAGTCCATATTTTTTTATAATCCAAACTCCTTGTTTTACTGAAAAATAAACCATTGGGAGTAATACTGTTAAACCAATTATTCTCCCTAACTGCCTATGTCCCCACTCCCACCAAAATATTACTTTAAATTCATCAAGACTCATATTGAAGTTTTGTTGGCTGTATTCAGGAATTGTTTTATATAAACTAAAATACTCTAACCATTTTTCATTTGTTAAAGGTGGAAAAAAACCAACAAACAATTCCCATGTGGTAATTGATAGACCAGAGTCTGTTAATCTTGTTAAACCACCAACTAATATTATTAAAGAAACTAAAACTAATAGGGTTAACATCCATAATTTAAGTTGATTATTTAAATGATTATTCTCACTGTACATGGTCAGATAAATATAATAATTATTAAGTATTCCAATAAATTAAATGTCGCCGAATAATAAAAAAAAACTCGATATAATAAGAAATAAATTAGATAAATTAGACAATAAATTATTATCTCTCATAAAATATAGAACAAAACTCGTTGAAGGAGTTTTAAAGCTTAAAGAATTTAAAAAAGAAATCGTTGATAAGAAAAGAATTAATTTTATTTTAAAAAAAATTAAAGCAAAATCCTTAAAACAAGGCATTGATCCAAAGATAACTAATCGTATTTGGAAAAATATGATTTGGTCTTATATTGATTACGAAAGAAGAAACTTTAAAAAAAAATAATTTACTTACTATGAGGTGGAAGCTTTTTCTCCACAAACATTTCGTGTTTTCTGGTATCAGGGTTATATTTTTTTGCAGATAATTTTACTTTCGCTTTTTCACCACCTGCTGGTTTTTTTACATAATAAAAGAAAGGACTATCTGGTTTAGCTTCAGGTACCATTCTAACTTTTACGTGTGTTTTTTTTGCCATTTATTTAAATGTTTTTAATATATTTGATATTTTAGTTAACTTGTTTTTTAATTTTTCAGCTTTTATAGATTTATCTGCCATTTCGTCAAGCTTTAAAGTTTGATCATTATCAAGGATCTTTTTTACACCATTGATCGTCAATCCTTGATCTTTAAGCAAATACTTAATCTTCCTCAGTAGATCAATATTTTTTTCATCATAATATCTTCTATTGGAATTAAGAATTTTTGGCTTAATTTGTTTAAACTGAGATTCCCAAAATCTTATTATATGAGTAGGTAAAGCACCTTTCTTATTTACTTTTAAGTCTAAAATTTTAGCAACCTCACCAATAGTTTTATAAGCTTGATCAGCTTTATCCATAATTTTTAAGATTTATAAACTCTTTAAATTCTGTTGAAGGTTTAAATAAAACCACATCCCTACTAGATATTACTTTAGTTTCCTTAGTTTTTGGATTTCTACCAATTCTACTTTTTTTTTGTCTTATAGAAAAAGTTCCAAATCTAGATAATTTAAGTTTTTTCTCAGATTTAATATTAGAAACAATTGTAGACAAAAAATCATCAATTAAGTTTTCTGAAATTTGTTTAGAAAAACCTAGTTGCATATAAACTAAATTAACTAAATCTTTTTTAGTTAAATTTATTCTCATTTAAAGATTCTTTTTAATCTTTTCTATCAAATTACCTTTAACTATTCTATTGCAAACATCCAAAGAATTAGCAAAGCCAATAAAATCAGTACCACCGTGACTTTTTACAACTGGAGAATCTAATCCTATGAATATTGCACCGTTGTACAGCCTTGGATCTAATCTTTTTTTAAACTTTTTTAAATTTACTATGTTTAAAAGAGAGGATAACTTTCCTATCCAATTACCTGCCATTGCTTTTTTTAATTCACTTGTAATAAAATTTGCTGTTCCTTCAGCAGTTTTTAGAGCAACATTTCCAGTAAATCCATCAGACACTATTACATCAACTTCACCATCCATTAAGTGATTACCTTCAATGTAACCTGAGAAATTAAAATTTACAGATTTTTTATCATTAAGAATTTGATATGTTTCCTTTATTACTTCATTACCCTTTAATTCTTCTGAACCAATATTCAATAAAGCAACATTGGCTATTTCTTCAGGGTATAATGAATTATAAAGTGCAGCTCCCATCGAAGAAAAATCACTTAAATTTTTTGAACTACATTCAATATTAGCTCCAAGATCTAACACAACACTCATGCCTTTTTTGTTTGGCCAAAGTGCAGACAAAGCTGGTTTATCTATATTTTCAATCATTTTAAGATTTAATTTTGATAAAACTAATAGAGCACCAGTATTACCAGCGGATATAATGATATCAGCCTGCTTGTCTTTAACACTCTGAATAGCGAGCCACATGCTTGTGTCTTTTCCTCTTTTTGCACCTTCTAAAGGACTATCTGTACTTTTAATTGCATTCTCTGTGTGAAAAATTTCATAGAAATCTTTTTTAATTTTATTTCCAATTAATGGAGAAATTTTATTTTTATCTCCAAATATTTTATAAAAATTGTTTTTATTTGATTGATGGTTGTAAATAATACCATCAATAACTTTTTTTGGTGAGCCATCGCCTCCCATTGCATCAACTGCAATTTTAATTTTTTCGGACATTAAGATAAATATACTATTCTTTTGGGTCTAAAACTTGTCTACCCTTATACATACCGGTTTTTAAATCTAGATGATGAGAAAGTCTGTATTCACCAGATTTTTTATCCTCAACTATATTTTTAGTTGAAAATTTCATTGTTTGTGCCCTTCTCATTCCGGTTCTGGAAGGAGTTTGTTTTCGTTTTGGTACAGCCATAATTATGGGTTAATTACACTTTTTAAATAATAATTCAA
>CACIRB010000008.1 GCA_902588925.1 uncultured Pelagibacteraceae bacterium
AAGACCACTCCATGTTGCATACATAATCGCTATAGGAATTTTATCTGCTACAAATGTCAAAAGATAGAAAGCACAAAGATAAAATAATGCAAGTGCAGCTGTTGGGATAAGTTTTGTAAAATTTTGAGTTATGGGTAATAACATTGTACCAGCAACTTCAAAAAATACTGCACCAGCAAGAAATAGATATGTTTTAACCATTGTTTAAAATTTTATGTTTGATTAAATCTTGTTTTATTTCTTTTAAAATTGCCGGATCGTCAATTGTAGGTGGCACTTTATATTCCACATTATCTGCAATTTTTCTAATTGTTCCTCTTAAAATTTTACCCGATCTAGTTTTTGGCAATCTTTTAATAACAATTACAACTTTAAATGCTGCAACAGGACCAATTTTATCTCTTACCATTTGTACACATTCTTTTGAGATGGTTTCATTATCCTTTTCAACACCGGATTTTAAAACTACTAATCCAATTGGTAATTGGCCCTTTAATTTGTCAGCAATTCCTAGAACAGCACATTCAGCAACTGATTGATGTTCAGACAATACTTCTTCAATCGCACCAGTTGATAGTCTATGACCTGCAACATTAATAATATCGTCAGTTCTCGACATAATCCAAATGTAGCCATCTTCATCAATGTGTCCTGCATCATAAGTTTGGTAGTAACCTTCATAATTGGTCATATAATTTTCTTTATATCTCTGATCTGCATTCCAAAGAGTAGGGAATGTTCCGGGAGGCAAAGGTAGTTTCACCACAATATCTCCCATTTCATTTGGTTTTGCTAATGATTGATCTGGCTTTACGATTTTTACATCATAACCAGGCACAGCTTTACAGGCTGAACCATATTTTGTTTCCATCATTTCAATTCCAGTACAATTTGAGCTAATTGCCCAGCTAGTCTCTGTTTGCCACCAATGATCAATGACTGGAACTTTAAGTAAATTTTCAGCCCACTTGATTGTATCTGGATCAGCTCTTTCTCCAGCAAGAAATAAGCTCTCAAAACTACCCAAGTCATATTTCGAGAAAAATTTACCTTCAGGATCTTCTTTCTTGATAGCTCTAAATGCAGTTGGTGCAGTAAATAAAGATTTTACTTTGTAATCTGATATGATTTTCCAAAAAGCCCCAGCATCTGGAGTTCCAACGGGTTTTCCTTCAAATAAAACTGTAGTGTATCCTTTAAACAATGGAGCATAAACAATGTATGAGTGACCAACAATCCAGCCAATATCACTTGCTGACCACCAAATATCATCCGTGTCAATATTGTAGATATTCTTCATGGTCCATTTTAGAGCAACGATATGACCGCCTATGTCTCTTACTATCCCTTTTGGTGTTCCAGTTGTTCCAGATGTGTAGAGGATATAAGCAAATTCATTTGAATTCATCTCAACACAATCAGCATCTGTTGCATTTGAGACTGCTTCCTCCCAACTTATCTCATTAGGAGCATTTAATTTAACCTCGTTTCCAAGTCTTTGAAACAAAATCATCTTATCAATTTTATGATTTGCTATTTTGATCGCCTCATCTACCAAAGGTTTGTATTCAACTGTCCTTCCAGGCTCAAAACCACATGATGCTGTTACTAATAATTTTGCTTTACTGTCGTCTATTCTGCTTGCGAGCTCATTTGAAGCAAAACCACCAAAGACTACCGAGTGTATTGCACCAATTCTAGCACAAGCTAGCATACCAACTACCGCTTCAGGTATCATTGGCATGTAAATAATTACTCTGTCTCCCTTATTAACACCTTGATTTTTTAAAGCTCCAGCGAATTTTGATACTTTTGCTCTAAGTTCCTCATAAGTGAACTTAGTTTTGTTACCAGTAATAGGACTATCATAAATCAAAGCAGTTTTTTGTCCTCTTCCTTGGTCAATATGAATATCTAAAGCATTGTAACAGGTGTTAGTCACACCATCTTCGAACCATTTATAGAACGGAGGATTAGATTTATTTAAAATTTTTGTTGGTTTTTTAAACCAAAAGATATCTTCGCTTGCTTCTTGCCAAAACTTTTCAGGATTTTTTATAGATTTTTCATAAATACTTTGAAATCTTTCTGACATTAAAATTTGATTCGATTTTTGTTTTTTTTTTGGTTTTTAACTTATAAATTGTATTTAATTTTAAAAATTCAGTAAAATCAATGTAAATTAACTACAATTAAGTCTTCATAAAACTAATTTAATTTGCTATTTAAGCCCAACTTTGGCTTAGGGTTACTTAAGTCTAGTTTATATAAACTAAATAAATAAAAACTAACGAAGAGGGAGTTTTTTATGAAAAAACTTAAATTGTTTGCTCTAGCAGCTATGACCTTAATAGGTTTTTCAGGTGTAGCTATTGCAGCAGACGCAACGATGTTGATGCAAGATGACTTCGTAGGAATTTCATTCTGGATCATCTCTATGGGGATGTTAGCAGCTACTGCTTTCTTTTTCATGGAAGCAGGCAATGTCGCATCAGGCTGGAGAACGTCAGTTATTGTTGCTGGTCTAGTAACTGGTATTGCATTCATACACTACATGTACATGAGAGAAGTATGGGTTGCTACTGGAGACTCGCCAACTGTTTACAGATACATTGACTGGTTAATCACTGTGCCTTTACAGATGGTAGAATTCTATCTAATTCTAGCAGCTATCGGTAAAGCAAACTCTGGAATGTTCTGGAGATTGTTAATCGGTTCACTAGTAATGCTTATCGGTGGTTACTTAGGTGAAGCAGGATATATTAATGCTACACTAGGTTTCATCATCGGAATGGCAGGTTGGGTATACATTCTTTATGAAGTATTCTCAGGTGAAGCTGGTAAAGCTGCAGCGAAGAGTGGTAACAAAGCTCTTGTAACTGCATTCGGCGCAATGAGAATGATTGTTACAGTAGGTTGGGCGATTTACCCATTAGGTTATGTATTTGGTTACCTAACTGGTGGTGTAGATGCTAATTCACTTAACGTTGTTTATAACTTAGCTGACTTCATTAACAAAATTGCATTCGGTCTAGTAATCTGGGCTGCGGCAACTAGTTCTGCAGGAAAAAGAGCTAAGTAACAATTTTACTTAAAATTTAAAAAAGGGCAGGTATTTTTATACTTGCCCTTTTTTTTTGTCTTTTATAAAATTATGTATAATAACTATACACAATTTTTTTTTATGGAAGTAAAATTAGAAAAATGGCACCGATGTAAAGTTGATATTGAGGTTCTTAAAGAACTTTCAAAAAAATCTGACATCAAAGGGCTTCAACATGTTTCAGTTTTTTTTGGATTGTTATTGGTAACAGGAATTTTAGCATATGTAACTTGGGGAACATGGTGGTCCGCTTTTTGGTTTTTGGTTTATGGAAACATTTATGGTTTCTCAAATCCATTATGGCATGAAACAGGTCACAAAACTGCTTTTCAATCAAAATCTTTAAACGAATTTTTTTACTATATCTCTTCATATCTTTCTAATTTTGAACCATTAAGATGGAGATACACACATTTTGTTCATCATGGAAACACATATTCAACAGAAAATCCATTTGATCATGAAATTGAATATGGAAATAACTTTAAAGAAACTCCAAAAAATTTATTAATGAATTTAATTCCTTTTATGGAACTTGTTTATTTTAAAAAAAGTATAGCTTACGAAATTATTCAACATGCATTGGGTATAAAAACAAAAGTAATGCAAGACTGTATTCCTGAAAATGCACAACCAAAAGTTATTTTTAATTCTAGAATTTTTGTTGCAATTTGGATTGCAATTATTTTGTGGTCTTTAATCACCTTATCTTGGTTACCTGTTTTATTTTTTTTATTACCAAAATTTTATGGAAGAACTTTACATAAACTTGTTTCTTTTACTCAACACGCAGGTTTAGCAAGAGATATAAAAGATCATAGATACACTACCAGAGAAATGTATTTAAATCCTATTTTAAGCTTTTTATATTGGAAAATGGAATATCATGTAACTCATCATATGTTTCCAACGGTTCCATCTTACAACTTAGATAAACTTCATCATCATATTAAAGATCAATTACCTAAAACAAATGATGGATTAATTGATGCCTACAAAGAAATTTTACCAGCTATAAAGAAACAAACAGAGGACTCTAGCTACTTTTTTAAAAAGGAAGTACCTGAACCTCAAAATGCATAAATCTGACTAAGTTTGTTTTTACTTACTTGCTCAATTTAGATAAGAACCTATATATAACGCATGGCAAAAATCACTTACCACACATACAATAATAAAACCCAAACCATTGATGTACAAAATGGATTAACAGTGATGGAAGGCGCAGTTCAAAACGATATTCCAGGAATTGATGCTGATTGTGGTGGTGGAATGGCATGCGCTACTTGCCATGTATACGTAAAAGAAGATTGGTTAGGTAAACTTCCAACTAAAGAAGATGGCGAAGAGGATATGTTGGACATGGCGTATGAACCAAAACAAAATAGTAGATTAAGTTGCCAGCTAATTATTTCAGACGAATTAGATGGTTTGGAAGTAACTATTCCAGAAAAGCAAGCTTAGATGAATAAAACAGACGTGTTAATTATTGGAGCAGGACCAACAGGATTGTTCTGTGCTCATCAACTTGGAATTATAGGACTTCAGTGTGAAATAGTTGATAATTTAGATAAAGCTGGTGGACAGTGTATCGAACTTTATCCTGATAAACCCATTTATGATATTCCAGCAATACCCGAATGTACTGGAGAAGAATTAACAAATAATCTTCTTCAACAAATAAAACCGTTTAATATTAAATTTCATTTAAATGAAAGAGTAGAAGAACTTAAGAAAATTGAAAACCGTTGGCATATTAAAACTAGTGGAAACCAAGAATTTGATGTATCTGCAATAATTATTGCTGGAGGAGTTGGATCTTTTGAACCAAGAAAATTTTCAGTTAAAGAATGTGAAAAATTTGAAGGATCTTCTTTGTTCTATTCAATAAAAGATAAAACAATTTTTAAAGACAAAACTATCTCAATATTTGGTGGGGGAGATTCAGCTCTTGATTGGGCAATTGAATTATCGAACACCTCTAAAGTAAATTTAATCCACAGAAGAGATGGATTTAGTGGAGCAGAGTCTAGTGTTCAAAAAGTAAAAGCATTAAATGATCAGGGAAAATTAAATTTATACACTAAATATCAAATGGAGTCCGTTAGTGGTGATAATCAAATTAGTTCATTAAAAATAAAACACGATGAGGGGAAAACAAAACAATTACAATCCGATTATGTTCTTGGTTTTTTTGGTTTAATTATGCAACTTGGTCCCATTTTAAATTGGGGATTAAATATTAATAAAAAAACAGTTGAAGTAAACACTGAAAACTTTGAGACTAATGTTGATGGTATTTTTGCTATCGGAGATATTTGTTCTTATCCAGGTAAATTAAAATTAATCCTCTCAGGTTTTCATGAAGGGGCTTTAGCTGCAAGAGGTTGCTTTAGATACGCAAGACCAGATGAAAAACTAAGATTTGAATTCTCCACAACATCTAAAGCTGCACAAGAAAGACTTGGTGTGAAAAAATGATAGAATTATTTTCAGCTAATACACCCAACGGTTGGAAGATAGGTATTATGCTGGAAGAAATTGGTTATCAGTACAAAGTAACTAAAATTGACTTAGGAAAAGATGAACAATTTAATCCAGATTTTTTAAAGATAAGTCCATTTGGTAAAATTCCTGTAATTATTGATTACGAAAACAATAAAAGTATTTTCGAGTCAGGTGCAATATTGATGTACCTAGGTGAAAAAAGTGGAAAATTTTATGATGAAAAAAATCGATTAGTAATTAATCAATGGTTAATGGCTCAGATGGGGACTGTAGGCCCTATGATTGGTCAGCATCACCAGTTTCACCATTATAATCCTGGAAAAAGTGAATTTGGTGAACAAAGATATTTTAAAATTGCTAAAAGAATTTATGGAGAATTAGATACAAGATTAAAAGTTTCTAAGTTTTTAGCTGGGGATAATTATACAATTGCTGACATTGCAACATGGCCATGGTTAGCAAGACATGAGTGGCATGATATTGGCTTAAAAAATTATCATAACTTATCTAGATGGTATAAAGAGATTTCTCAACGTGAGGCTGTTATAAAAGGATATGCCTTTATGGATAAAGAAGCGAAAATACCAAATCCTTAAAAATTTTATAAAAACAACTTATAGAGTGTGCTTAGTATTCCGTAGCCTGAGAATTCAATCGCAACAATAATAATTATTATTAAAATTATGTGGAAATACTTTCCAAAATGACCAAGTTTTATCTCTTTTATATTCATCTCTAGGCTCAATTATAGCCAAAGATTTACTTTTTAATTTATCAGAAATTTCAAGTTCATAAGCTAAAGACAAACCTGCACAACCACCACCGATAATTATATAATCAAAATCTTTCATTTAAATTTATCTCTTCATTAATTAATGAATGATCATGTTCAATGTTATTATCATTTTTATTTGTAAATATTAAAATTATTAAATCAAAAATTGATAAAAAAGTTTCAATAATTTTTTCGACTTTTGTTACATAAATTTTTCCAGAATTTTTATAATTTTCTAAGTTATTTTTATTAAGTATTTTGTGTCCAATTTTTCTATATACTCGTCTTGCAACTAAAATAGAAAATCTAAAACTTAAAGGTATTTCTTTAATTGAGTAAAAAGAATTTTCATAGAATTTTTCAGACAAAGAAATAGTAGATTTAATGTCGTTGAAATTTTCATTGATATAAATTCTTTTGTTATTTTTATCTTCAATTACATCCCTTGAAATATTGGTAAGTTGCATTGCTATTCCAAGATCGATAGCTGATTTTAAGGAATTTATCTTATTAACTTTCAAAATTTTTGCCATCATTAAACCGACTGTACCTGCTACTCTATAAGAGTATATTAATAATTCTTTTTTTGATTTTAATTCTACTCTTTCTTTTATATCTGAATTGATCCCATCAAATAAATCATTGATTGCTTTTGTTGAAATATTAAATTCATCTATAAGTTCCCAAATATTTTTAATAACAATTTTTTGAAAGTTTTTATTTAAAAAATCTTTCTTAAAGTTTTCAAATTTAATTATTTTGTCTTCCAGTTTTCCTGGATCATCAGCAATATTATCTACTTCCCTACAAAAATCATAAAGTGCGGAGCATTTTTCATAAGTTTTTTTGGGTAAAAAAAAACCAGCCCAGTTAAATGATTTCGCATATGTTGCTAAATAATTTTTAGTTAGCATTCTAAATCAATTTATCTAATACTTTGGCCGAGGAAAGTACTCCTGGTACCCCTGCGCCCGGGTGAGTTCCAGCACCAACAAAATACAGACCATTGTAAATTTCCGATTTATTATGAAATCTAAAATAAGCTGATTGAGTGAATTTAGGCTGAATTGAAAAACCTGATCCATATTTTGTATTAAGTTCTTTCTCAAAATAATCAGGCGTAAGATAAAAGTCAGAAACAATATTACTTCTAAGATCAGGCATTAAATCTTTTTCCATTTTGTCAATTACAAGGTTTTTCATTTTTTCACCTTCTATTTGCCAATCTATATTTGATTGATTATTTGGAACTGGCACTAATACATAAAAACAATCACTTCCTTCAGGAGCCATACTCTTATCTGTTGCAGAGGGTCTATGAAGATAATAGCTGATATCGTTATTTAATTTTTTATGATCAAAAATATCATCTAAATGTTCTTTATATTTGTTTCCAAATTTAATTGTATGATGTTCAACGTTTTCATAGACTTTTTTGGTTCCAAAATAATAAACAAATAAACCCATTGAGTAATCCATTCTCTTTTGTTTCCAATCAAACAGCATTGAATTTTTTAGGTTTTTACTAGTCATTTTTTCATAAAAAGCAGGAGGGTCTGCATTACAAATTACGTTATCAGCTTCAATAATATCTTCATTGTTAACTACAACACCAGTAATTTTATTATTCTTAGTAATAATTTCTCTTACTTCAGTATTTTTTATTATCTCGATTTCTATCTCCTCCATTAACTTTTCAAATCCTTTAATTATATTTCCTGTGCCACCCATTGAATAATGAATGCCCCATTTTTTTTCCAAATAAAGAATTAGTCCATAAATTGATGTAGTTGTGAATGGATTACCACCAACTAACAGTGGATGCATACTAAGCATCCTTCTTAATTTTTCATTTTTTACATAAGACGATACTAATGAATAAACTGATTTATAACTCTTAAGTTTTAATAATGCTGGAAGCTGTTTCATCATAAAAAAAGGTTTATCAAATGGAACATCTGCAAGTTCTAAAAATCCCTTCTCAAAAATTTTTTTGGTAAAACTTACTAAATTTTCATAACCCAACACATCTTCTTGATTTAAATTTTTAATTTGTTTTTTCATTTCTATTTCATCACCTGAGTAATTAAATTTAGTTTGGTCCTCAAAAACAAATTGATACCAAATTTTAAGTGGGGTTAGTTTTATATAATCTTCAGGGTTTTTATTAAACAAACTAAATAATTCGTTAATTAAATATGGAGCTGTTATTACTGTTGGCCCAGCATCAAAAGTAAAACCATCTTTTTTAAAAACTCTAGCTCTTCCACCAAGATCTGAGTGTTTTTCAATTAATTTTACTTTATGTCCTTTAGCTTTCAGTCTTATTGCAGCAGCAATACCACCAAATCCAGATCCAATAACTATAGAATTCATTGCTATAATTTATAGCTTTTTCAGGAAATTGTAAGCGTATTATGAGTTTATTTTTTTTAGCTGTTCTTTAGTTTCTTCTAAATTTTTTTGAAACACAGCATCAAGTTTTGATTTATCAACTGATGTAGTTATGATTTTTTTTACTGAGTCCACCGCTATTTTAATTGAAGCATCTTTTATTTCTTTCAATGCAGCCTCTTTCATTTGGCCAATCTTATTTTCAGCCAAACTCTTTTTAATCTCTGAGGATTTATGAAATTTGTCATTTAAATCTATAATTAATTTATCCGATTCTTTTTTTGCATTTTCCAAAATTTCATTACTTACTGTAGTAGCGGTATCTAATTTTTTTTGTGCATTATCGAGTAAAGTTTTTGCCTCTGTTCTCAATTTTTCACTTTCATCTATCTCATTTTTGATATCTGAAATCATACCGTCAAGCATTTGTGAAACTTTTTGTGGAATCTTAAAATAAACTAAAACACCGATAAAGATTACAAATGAAATTGCTACCCAGAAAGTTGCATCAATTGCCATAATATTTATCTCCATTTCTTCTAGATAGATCGTCAACAATTGCTGATATACTGCTATTATTTACTTCAGCACCAATAAGTTTCTGTAGTAACTCAGAAGATGTATCTATAGCAATTTTATTTATTTTATCAGGCGCATTATTTCTTAAAGCTTGGATTTCTTCCTCTGCTTTAGATATTTCCTCATCTATTTGTTTATCAAGCACATCTCTTTTTGCATTTATATCTTTAATAGCTTTCTCTCTTGCTTGATTAAACATACTATTTGCTTCAGTTTTGCTTTTTAATATTATTTGATCGTACTCTTTAAGTTTGGTCTCACTATCTTCTCTTTGTTTTTCAGCTGCCTCAATATTTTCTAGAATTTGAGATTTTCTAGATTCTAAGTTGTTGCTAATTTTTGGAAGAATTAGTTTAGATAAAACTAAATACATTATCCCAAAAGTAAGTACCAACCAGAAAATCTGAGAAACCCAAAACTCAGGATTTAATTGAGGCATACCTCCACTTTCAGCTGCAAAAGCTTCTTTAATTAAAAAGAAGCTTAAAAATATTAAATGAAGATATATTTTTTTGACCATTAACTTAAAACGCAAATAAAATAATCAACGCAACAACTAATCCAAATAATCCTGTTGCTTCAGCAAGTGCGAAACCTAAAAGTAAGTTTGGAAATTGTTTCTGTGCTGCTGATGGGTTTCTCATAGCACCTGATAAATAATTTCCGAAAATTATTCCAATACCAACACCGGCACCAGCTAAAGCTATTGCTGCTAAACCTGCTCCGATCATTTTTGCTGCTTCTAATTCCATTATATCCTCCTCTGTTATTAATGGTGTAAATTTAATGCATCATTTAAATAGATGCAGGTTAAAATTGCAAAAACATATGCTTGAAGAAAAGCAACTAATATCTCCAAACCAGTTAATGCAACTGAAAAACTAAGTGGAAGCCATCCACCAACTATTCCAAGACTAATTACAAAGCCTCCGAAAACTTTCATCATTGTATGACCAGCCATCATATTTGCAAATAATCTAACTGATAGACTTATTGGTCTACTTAGATAAGAAATAATCTCTATCACTACTATTAAAGGAAGTAGCACAGCTGGTACTCCACTTGGTACAAATAATTTTAAATATCCAAAACCATGTTTAATAAATCCTATTACAGTTACGCCAATAAAGATAAATGCAGCAAGAACAAATGTAACAATAATATGACTAGTTACAGTGAATGTGTACGGTATCATTCCGAACATGTTGCAAAACAAAACAAACATGAACAATGAAAAAATAAAAGCAAAATAC
Source organism: uncultured Pelagibacteraceae bacterium (assembly GCA_902588925.1). Lineage (GTDB taxonomy): Bacteria > Pseudomonadota > Alphaproteobacteria > Pelagibacterales > Pelagibacteraceae > Pelagibacter. The sequence goes on from CACIRB010000008.1 coordinate 10,613, forward strand.
GGTTTTGCTTTAGAACCAGCTGTATCACTTATCATTTTGGAAACAAAAGTGTAGCTAAGTTCCGCTAATAACTGAATTTTATTTGGTAAGATTGAATTTTTCTTAGATCCTAAATTAAAAATTAATAAAATAGAAACTGTACTTATAATCATAAACAAACTTGCGTTTGTAAAAGATATATCAAATGCTCCAACTTTTATTTCAGGTCCAATTCTATAAACATCGAATTGGGACATTGGATTTGCTGCCATAGTAGTAACTTATTTTTGCATCTTCTTTGCTGATTTAATCACATTCATAATTCCAGCGATCACGCCAACAAAAAAAAATATTAATATAAACCAGGGTTTAGTACCAAAGGTCTTGTCAAAAATAAACCCAATAATTGTCCCCACAGCAACTGCAGACACAAGTTCTGTGCTCAACTTGAATGCTGTTCCAATAGGTGAGGGATTATCCTTCTTGTTGTAAAGATTTTTCTTAGAAATCTTGCTTTTTGCAATCTCTAAGCGAGTTTTAAAAGGGTCTTTTGCCATTTATATTGCTTAAGCAACCATACTTTCTGCTTTTTGAAGGTCTACAGCAACTAGTTGGCTTATACCTTTTTGAGGCATAGTTACTCCATATAGTCTGTTCATTTTAGACATTGTTAAGGCGTGGTGAGTAACAATTATAAATTTTGTGTTAGTAATTTTAATTAACTCCTCAAGCAAGCTACAAAATCTTGTGACGTTAGCATCATCAAGAGGAGCGTCTACTTCATCCAAAACACAAATTGGAGAAGGGTTGGTTAAGAATACCGCAAAAATTAAAGATAGAGCAGTTAGAGCTTGCTCACCACCAGATAATAGAGTTATAGATTGAAGTCTTTTTCCTGGCGGGCTAACCAACATTTCTAAACCAGCTTCCAATGGATCATCAGAGTCTACCAATTCAAGTTTGGCATTTCCTCCATTAAAAAGTTTTGTATAAACCTCATTAAATTTTCTATTAACTTTTTCAAATGCTTCAACAAGTCTTTCTCTCCCTTTTTGATTTAGCTCATCAATACTATCTTTCAGTTTAACAATTGCAGTAACTAGGTCACTACGATCTTGTTCCATTTTTTTTATTTCTTCTTCATACTTGCTAGTTTCTTCATCTGCTTTTAAATTGACAGATCCCAATTGATCTCTTTGTTGTTTTTTTTTATCTAAAGCATCTTCTTGATCTACATGATTTGGAAGTTCTTCAACTCCAAATAAATTTGAATTTTCTAAAATATTTTCTTCTGTTAAATTTAATTCTGTATTAATTCTATCAAGTAAATCATATTTTCTTTTTTGTAAACCTTCTATGGTTGCTCCTGAGCTAGCTTTCCGCTCTCTTATTTGAATTGATTGCTCTTGTATTTCATTTAATTGAGTTCTTAACGTTTCAATTTGTTTATCAGTTTCTTCTATAATTTTTTCATTCTCTATTTTTTCTTCATCAGAAATTCTTAAATTTTCAGAAATTTGACCTTTCCTTTCTGCTTGTACTCTTGGCTGATTTTCTAAATCATTTAATTGTTTAGATAATTTATTTTTTCTTTCAGTTAATTCATTAACCATTTTTTCTGAATTAGATAAAAGATTTTTCCAGCTTTCTATTTCAGTTTCTATTGTTTTAATTCTTTCATTTCTTTTTACTGACTCATTCTTTATTGATTGATTTTTGCTATATGCATCTGCATACTTTTCTTGAAGTATTTTTATATTTTGAGATTTCTCATTTACACTTAATAACTCTGTTCTTGATCTTTCATTTTTTAAATCATTAATAAAATCGTCTAATTCCATATTACATCTATCGAGTAATGTAACTGCTTGATTTATCTCATTATTATCAATTAATTCTTTTGCTCTAGAAATTGAATTTTTTACATTTTTTATAGGACCAATGCTTATTTTAATAGTATCGTCAGCTAGATTGTTAACTACTTCGTCAACTTCTTTTTGCTCTCTTTCAAGTTCATTTTTTGCATTTTCTAGATCTTCATTAGATAATTTTTCTGTTTCAAAATATTTTGAATCTATCTCAATTAAGTCTGACTTTTCCTCTTTTAATCTTTTTTCATTAGAGTTAGCATCAATAATAATACCATTTTCTCTTGTTATATCTTCGTCCAATGTATTCATTGATTTTTTGATAGCTTCAATTTCATCTTGAGTTCTAGTATTTTCTTCATCAAGGTTCTGTAGCTCTAAATTAAGTCTCTGTATTCTCGATAAATTCTCAATATTTTTTTCTCTAAGTGGAGCAACTTTATCAGTCGAAGTTTTTATTAAGTTTTCAATCTCAGATATCTGATTATTGAAACTTTCAACTTCACCTCCTGCCTCAGTATTAATTTCATTTTCAATCCTTATTTCCTTATCGATATCCAATAATCTTAGATAATATAGACCAGCCTCTATTTTTTTTATTTCCTCTGAAATTAATTTGTATTTTGTAGCTTCCTCTGCTTGCTTTTGAAGATTTGCTAATTGTTTTTCTTGTTGTCTTCGTAATTCATCAGCTCTTTTTAAATTATTTTCTGCTGCACCAAGTCTGAGTTCAGCTTCATGCCTTCTTACATGTAAACCAGAAATTCCAGCAGCTTCCTCAAGTATGGCTCTTCTATCAGTAGGTTTTGCCGTCACTAAAGCCCCAATTCTTCCTTGACTAATCATAGAAGGAGAATGTGCACCTGTTGAAAGATCTGCAAAAAACATTTGTGCATCTCTAGCCCTTACCTCTTTGTCATTAATATAAAATTTAGAACCCTTATCTTTTTCAATTTTTCTTCTGACTTGAATGTTTTCTAATTCACGATATTGGATGGGACCTTCTTTTTCTTTATTCTCTACTTCTATAGAAACTTCAGCAATATTTTTTGATGCTTTATTAGATGTACCTGAAAAAATTACATCTTCCATTCCTGAACCTCTCATACTTTTTGCAGAGGTCTCTCCCATAACCCATCTTAAAGATTCTACTATGTTTGATTTCCCACATCCGTTTGGACCCACTATTCCAGTAAGACCTTCTTCTATTAAGAAATTTGTTTTTTCAGCAAATGATTTAAATCCATTTAATTGGATTTTTTTAAACTCCATGCACTAACTTATATCATTTTTTCTAGTGCTTTTTTCAAATTTTTATAATTAAGTTTTTTTTCGAATTTTTTGTTGTTAATTATTATCGTAGGAGTTGAGCTTACTTGAAAATTTTTTGCACCCTCTATTCGGTCATTTAACACAAAATCCTCAATATTTTTGTTATTTACACAAGACTCAAAATCTATAGTGAAACCCTCGTTTTTTAAAAATATCTGCAGATTTTTATTTGCTTCTTCAACAGAGCTTCCCTTCACCCATTTTTGTTGATTGGCATATAGACTTTCTAAAATATCAGAATTTCCATCATTATTACATTGCGCAACTTTCGAGGCGTTGAAGGCGGCAATGTCTAAAGGAAAGTGTCTAAACTCTATTTTAGCAAGCCCTGTATCTAAATATTCTTTTTTAAGTTCTGGATAAACGTTTTTATGGAAATTTGCACAATGGCTACAAGTTAGTGACTCAAACGCAATTATAGTTATTTTTGCGTCTTTATTTCCAACAGTAATTCTTTTTATTTCTTCAGCATTTAAATTTGAAAAGCTTCCTAAAACAATTATTGCAAGTAATATAATTTTTCTCATTTTTTTTTATAAACTTTTGATAATTCTGTTAATGATTTTTTAATCTTTTCGTTTCTAACATCTTTGATTTTATCTTGATATCTACTAATTGCCACATTATTTGATTTAGTTTCATTCGAACTGTTAGTTTTTTGTTCATCATCAAAGCTAATAAATTTAAGCTTTTCAACTACATCATAGCCAAAAAAAATATTCATTTTATTTAAAATATTTTTTTTTGAATATTCCAAATCTACTTCATGGCCTCTTTTAACCATTACAACTAAAGTGCTCACACCAAATCGATTTGAGTTTTTGAATGTTTTAGGGAAACAGATTTTAAATAATTCATTCCCGACTAAATATTTCCAATTACTGAGTGTTTCTGAATAAATGTGACCTTTTTTATTAATAATTTTTTTTAAATTTTTTGGCAAAGTGTCTTTGAAAGATCTTAACCCTTGAATGCTAGTATTTCTCTGCTTAGTATTATTTTTAAATTGCATATGAAAGATCTAATAATAACAAATAAAATTCTCAATTGGTACGATTTAAATAAGAGATCTTTACCTTGGAGAAATAAGGTTTCACAACAAAAGAAGGAATACTTTACATTGGTTAGTGAGTTCATGTTGCAACAAACTCAGGTTGCTACTGTGATACCTTATTTTAATAGATTTATTAAAAATATTCCTAATATTGAAAGGTTATCTAAATATAATGATAGAAAATTAATTAAACTCTGGGAAGGTCTTGGATATTATTCAAGAGTAAGAAATTTAAAAAAAACTGCCCAAATAATTGTTAAAAAATTTAATAAAAAAATACCTAGAGATTATTATGAATTAAAATCATTACCAGGCATTGGTGATTATACAGCAAGTGCAATTTCAGCAATTGCATTTAACAAACCAATAGTTCCTTTGGACGGAAATATTGAAAGAGTATTAAAAAGATACCTATATTTAAAAAAACAAAATCAAATTAAAAAAGAATTCTTACAAGATCAAAAAAAAATTTTTAGTATATCGACAAAAAGATCAAGCGATTATGCACAGGCTTTGATGGAATTGGGTGCATTAATTTGCAAACCCACAAATCCTAATTGCAACGAATGTCCATTAGCTGATAATTGCAAAGCCTTTAAAAATAAAAATTTTGATTTAATAAAATTGAAAAAAATTAACAAGGAAACTTACTATAAATTGAATGTTTATAAAAAAAATAATCAATATTTATTAATTAAAAATAATAAATTTAATTTTTTAAAAAATTTAAATATTTTCCCCATGGATCAATTAAATAATCCTAAAAATTTTGATAAAGATTTAAATTTTAAAATATCTAATATGAATATGAATATTAAAATTGAATATAAAAAAAAGAAGTACAACTTTGACAAAAATATTAATTGGATAAATCCTGCAAAACTTCAAAATTATGTACTCCCAACATTTACCAAAAAGATAATAAAATTTTTAGAAAGTCGAAAATGAAAAAAATAGCTATTATTGGTGCAGGTATCTCAGGTTTGTATATAGCTAATTTATTTAAAGGAAATAAAGATTATGAGGTTACAATTTATGAAAAAAAAACTTCATTACAAATAGAGGAAGGGTATGGAATTCAATTATCTGTTAATAGTGTAAAGCTACTGAACAAATTAGGGTTTTCCTCTTTGTCGGAGAAAGAGAAGTTTAATCCAAAAAAAATTGATTTTTATGAAATTAAAAATTTAAAGAAAATTTGTGATTTAGACATTTCAGAATTTAATTCTGATGATTGTAAATACACAACATTGAAAAGATCAAAATTACTTCAGTTTCTAATTGATGGACTAGATAAGAGCACAATCCAGTTTAATTGCAGTTTAGATAAGATAGAATACAGTAATGACTTAATAAATTTTACTATAAATAAAGAAAAAATAACTTGTGATCATTTAATTATTTCAGACGGTGTATTTTCAAAAGGAAAGTCATTAATTTCAAATAATTATTCAGAACCAATTTATAATAACACTATCGCTGTTAGAGCCAGTATATCAAAGGAAAGTCTAGATAATATTAATGAAGAGAATATTTCTTTATTTTTAGGATCAGATTTTCATTATGTAGTTTATCCGCTTAATAATGATCAAAATTTTAATTTTATTGGGATATTGAAGAATAAGTTAAATCTTGATCAGCAAAAAAATCATAATCTTTGCAATGAAAGTATATTTATTGAGAGCACCAAACATAAATTGTCTGAAAAAATTCCATCAAAATTTTTCAATAGTCTTGAAGATATTAAATTGTTTCCAGTATTTGTAAGTAAAAATCCATTTAATCCTCCCAAAAACATTTTTTTAGTTGGAGATGCTTTTTTTGCATTCTCTCCCTCTTTCGCTCAGGGAGCCTCACAATCAATAGAAGGAGCCAATCAATTGCATGAAATTATTATTAACAAAAAAAATGATTTTTATAATACTAGATTAGGTAGAGTAAAAATGATTAATAGAAGGTCTAATTTTAACCAATTTGCTTTTCATTTATCAAATCCGATTATGATCTTTTTTAGGAATATTTTTTTAAAGGTTTTGACGAAAAATAAAAAATTTCTACAAAGTTATTTAGGTAAAATTTATAAAAGCTAATTTTTAGAAATTAATCTTTGCCTCAAGTAATCAATTGGGTAGGTACGTCCATTTATATCACAATGCCAAAATGTCCAACCATTGCAACTTTCAGCTCCTAAAATTGTAGCTGCAACTTTATGAATTGAACCTTCTGCTTGATTATGCTTGATACTACCATCAGCCATAATTCTTGCTGTTATTTTTTTCTTATTATCAAAAATATTTGTTCCAGGCTTAATTATTCCAAGCTCTACCAGTGATCCAAAAGGAATTCTTGGTTTTGATCTATTATTTTTGAGGGTGTCTAACAAATCATCTTCAATTGGTTTGGTAGCATTTACACGTTGCTCAGCGGCTTTAAAATAATTTTTTTCTTTTTCTATACCAAAATAATTTCTCCCTAGTTTTTTTGCAACTGCTGCAGAAGTTCCAGAACCTAAAAAAGGATCAAGAATTAGATCATTTTTATTTGATGTAGCTAGTAAAATCCTGTGTAAAAGAGATTCTGGTTTTTGAGTAGAGTGAATTTTTTTTCCATTTTTTTTAAGTCTTTCAGGACCACTACAAATAGGAAGATTCCAATTAGATCTCATCTGAAGATCATCATTTAAACATTTTAAAGACTGATAATTAAATGTGTATTTTGATTTTTCGCTCTTCGACGCCCAAATTAAAGTCTCATGAGCATTTGTAAATCTTGTTCCCCTAAAGTTAGGCATTGGATTATTTTTATTCCAGATGACATCATTAAGTATCCAGAAACCTAAATTTTGTATTGCAGTTCCTACTCTAAAAATATTATGATAACTACCTATTACCCAAATAGCTCCATCTTTTTTTAAAATCCTTTTGCATTCATTAAGCCATTCATATGTGAACTCATCATATTTTTTAAAATTCTCAAATTGATCCCACTTATCGTTAACAGCACTAACCTTTGATCTATCTGGTCTAGTCAATTTACTTTTTAATTGTAAATTGTATGGAGGGTCAGCGAAAATTAAATCAAAAGTTTCACGTGGAATTTTTTTTAATTCTTCGAGACTATCTCCGTTAATAATTTTATTTTTAAAATCAGATTTCATTTGTAAAAATTAATTAGACTCCAAATGGATTCTTCGGTCAACCTGTGATTGAAAAAATCGGAATCGATTTGTGTATCGATTTTTAATGACAGCTAGATGTAGTATTAAGTTAATCTAGATATGGGAGAGAAAGTTTTTCTGTGATGCTTGGTTATGCCTAGTTTTTTTAAAGCTTGTAAATGTTGTTTGGTACCATAACCAAAATTTTTATCCCAGTGATAACCTTTGTTTTTTTTTGATATGGTAGTAACAAATCTATCTCTTGATACCTTTGCCATTATAGAGGCTGCTGAAATTGATGGATTTTTTCTATCACCCTTTATGATTGATTTTAATTTATAATTTTTTAAATGTGGAATTTTGTTTCCATCTATCAATACAAGAGTTGGTTTTTTTGTTAATTTTAATATAGCTCTTTTCATTGCCAGTAAACTTGCATTTAGTATATTGAGTTTTTCAATTTCACTAACAGAAGCTTTACCTAATGACCAAATTGAATTTTTTTTAATATAATTAAAAAGATATTCTCTCTTTTTCTTACTCAAAAGTTTTGAATCTTTTAAAATTTTTAGATCTGCAGATTTCTTTAGAATTACAGCAGCGGCATAAACAGGACCTATTAAACTACCTCTGCCGACCTCATCAACACCAGCTATTAATTTCATTAAATTGTTAATTTTAACTCTTTAACCTTTTCTCTTATTTTTTTTAAATCTTCCCATGAATATTTTTTATTATCTGGATATCTAATTAAATAAGAAGGGTTAAAAGTTATTATTAATGGATAAGTATTATTATTTAAAATTATTTCCTTCCATTTACCTCTTTCTGAAGATATTTTTTCATTAATCCCAGTAACAGCTTCCATAGCTGTACTACCCATTAAAATTATAATTTTGGGATCAATAATAGTTATATGTTCTTTTAAAAAGTTTGAGTAACGTTTAATTTCAGGCGAAGTTGGTTTTCTATCTTCTGGTGGTCTAAAATTTATTGCATAACTTGTATAAATATTTTGCCTTTTAATATTTATTGCTATTAACATTTTGTCTAAAAGCTCTCCACTTTCTCCTTTAAAGGGGTTCCCAAGTTTGTCTTCAATTTCACCTGGAGCTTCTCCGATTAACATTATAGAGCTATCAATATTTCCTTCTCCAAGAACAATATTTTTGGAGTTTCTTTTTAATTTACAATTATCAATTGAATTTAATTGTTTCTTCAGATTTTCTAATAAATCTTGTTTATTTCTTTGACTGATATTGTTTTCTTTTTTGATCGCAGAAAACCTATTAATAGGTTTTTTATCAAATACAAAATCGGCGTCTATTGTGTTTATTAATTCTTCGTTTAATTTGTCGTTTTGATTTATCAATTTTTTCACCTTACAAGGATTAAATGATATCTAAAATATTTAAAATCATATTATTTTTAGTGTTATCCTATCAGACACCCGTTTATTCTAAAAGTACAAGTTTTAATGATTTCAACTCAAGAGACTTATCTAATTATTTTTCAGGTATTATAGCTTATGAAAATAGAGATAATTCAGAAGCATTAAAATATTTCAATCTAAGTAAAGTTTTACTAAACAGCCATGATAATTATTTAAAAAGATATGTTAATTCACTTGTGTTGGAAAACAAAGTCGCACAAGCAATTAACGTTGTAAAAAATAACTCAAAAAAAAGTAACTCAGATTTTTTTGACGCGTATATTTTGTTAATAATTGATAGTTTGAAAAAAAATGATTTTGATGAAGCTGATGTTTACTTAGATCAAAGTTTGAGATTTCAGGAAGAAAACAGAATTAATTTAGTAATTTTTGAGACTTTAAAGCAGTATATTTACACTTTTAAAAATAAAAAACTTTTACCTAATAAGAAAAATTATGGAAACTTGTCATTAATAGCTGAGGCATTTCAAAGATGTTATTATAATGATCAAAGAACCGGCTCTTTATTTTTAAATTTAATTAATAGTCAACAAGGTGATTATTCAAGATATATATTTTTTTATATAAATTATTTTATTCAGAATAAGGAGTTTGAACAGGCAAAGTCAGTGATTGATCAAATTGATTATATTGGCTCAACACTTTTGTTAACCCAAACTAAAAGCTGGATAGATAATAATAAGTTTAAAAGTTTTGAAAAAATTTTCTCTTGTAAGAACCACAATGATATAATTAGTGAATTTTTATTTTTGATATCAAATCTTTATTCATCACAAGATAATTTTGAAAAATCAAATTTTTATTTAAATTTATCAATATATTTAAATCCAAAATTTGAATTTAATTTATCACTTGTTGCAGAAAACTTCTTTGCAGATGGTGAATATAACAAGGTAAAAAAAATAGTAACAAAATTTAAAGAGTCTGACGAATTTTATTATTGGTTTAGAGTTAAAAAAGAAGCACAAATAATAGTGAAAGAACAAAATTATGAAAAGGGTACAAGCTATATTGAGTCTAAGTTTAAAAATATTAAAAAACCTAACCCAAAAATAATTTTTGATTTAGCTAATTTTTACAAAAACTCAAAAAATTATGAATTGGCAATTTATTATTATTCAAAATTAATTTCCTCTCTAGAGGATAGCTCTGTAATTAAATCAGATATTTTGTATCGGAGAGGTGGGAGTTACGAAAGATTGGGTAATTATCAGAAGTCAGATGAAGATTTACTTCATGCACTAAGGATAAGACCTGATGATGCATACGTGCTAAATTATCTTGCTTATTCTTGGTTAGAACGTGATTACAAAATAGATGAAGCAATGGAAATGTTAAAAATAGCATATAATTCAGAAAGTAATGATCCCTATATTATTGACTCAATTGGTTGGGCATATTTCTTAATAGATGAATATGAAGAAGCAGAAAAATATTTAAAAAGAGCTGTGGAATTAATGCCTGATGATCCAATAGTAAATGATCACTACGGAGATATATTGTGGAAGCTAGATCAAAAAATTCAGGCAAGATATTTTTGGAATAGTGTCTTGAGCTTTGATGATACTGAGGATGATATGAGAGAAAATATAAACAAAAAATTGATTACTGGCTTAAAATCTATTCAATGAAATTAAATTTAAAGTCTCATGCTAAAATCAATTTAGCTCTCAATGTAACAGGTAAAAATAAATCATTACATAAAATAGAGAGCATCATTGGTTTTATCGATTTGTATGATGTTATTTCAATCAAAAAAATAAGAGGTGAAAAACATAATATTTTTTTTCAAGGGAAATTTGCGAAAGGTATTGGAAAAAAAAATACAGTTCAAAAACTTTTTGAAATTCTAGATCGTGAAAGATTGTTACTAAATCAAAAATTTAGAGTTTGTATAACAAAAAATATTCCTCAAAAAGCTGGACTTGGTGGAGGCTCAATAAATGCAGCAAGTATTTTAAATTTTTTAAATAAAAAAAAGGTAATTAAAATTAGTAAAAAAAAAATTTTGAAGGTTTGCTCTGAAATAGGGTCTGATGTTATTCTAGGTATAGAACCGTCTAGCTCAGTTTTAATTTCAAACAATAAAATTAAGAAATTTTTCAATTGTCCAATTCTAAATATGCTTTTAATAAAGCCTAATTTTGGTTGTGCGACAAAAAAAATTTATTCTAACGTTAGAAATTTTACAAAACCAAAGTTTAATAACCCAAAAAAGAATATGTTTGGTTATAAATTTTTAAAAAATCAAAGTAATGCCTTGGAGGATATTGCTATTTCAAAATACCCACAACTGAAAAAGATTAAGTTATTTTTAGAAAAGACTAATAATCCTGAGTTTGTAAGAATGACTGGGTCTGGATCTACAGTTATTGCATTCTATCAATCAGTTAAAGACTGTAATTTAGCGAAAGTACAATTTAAGAGGAAATTTAATAATTGTTGGTTGAATGTATCAAAAACTATATAAATTTATTTTTTTTGTGTTATAGGAATTATTATATTGGGGCGTAGCCAAGCGGTAAGGCACGGGTTTTTGGTACCTGCATCCTAGGTTCGAATCCTAGCGCCCCAGCCATATATATGGATAAATTTTTAGATAAAATTTTTGTTAGATCCAAAAACCTTAATTATATTAGCGAAAATATAAAAAATATTTCAGAGAATACTCCTGCAAAAAAAATTTTTGATGCAATCAACAATTATTCTGAAAATAGCGAATTAAGATTTGTTGGTGGATGTATTAGGAAAATTATAAATCGAGAAGAGGTAGATGACATTGATTTAGCAACTAACCTTACCCCAGATGAAGCTTGTGAGGCATTAAATAAACATCAAATTAAATTTTTTGTGTCAGGTAAAGAACACGGCACGATAACTGCAGTAATAAATGAACAAAATTATGAAATTACTTCACTTAGAAAAGACGTTGCGACAGATGGAAGGCATGCAAAAGTTGAATTTACTTCAGATTGGAAAGAAGATTCAAAAAGAAGAGATTTTACTATTAATGCTATTTACTCTGATAATTTAGGAAATTTATTTGATCCACAAAATGGTAAGCTAGATTTAGAGAAAGGTGTTTTAAAATTTATTGGAGATCCTGAAAAAAGAATTCAAGAGGATTATTTAAGAATATTAAGATACTTTCGCTTTCATATTAATTACTCAAATGAAAATCATAAAACAGAAATAATTAAAATTTTTAAAAAAAATATTAAAGGCATTTCGAACTTATCTTCTGAAAGATTATTAGATGAATTTAAAAAGACTATTAAATCGAAAAATTTTCTCAAGTTATTCAAAGATCAACAAAGTTTAGAAATACTAGAAATAGTATTTCCACAATTTAAAAATATTAAACATTTTAAGAAGTTAAACTCATTCGGTTCTAAAGTTATTAGCAACTTTGACTTTATTTTTGTAATTGCATTACTGATTACTGATGAAACAGACAATACTGATTATTTTATTTACAAATTTAAAATCTCAAAAAAAGATCAAAAGAGGCTTAAATTAATTCATAATTTTTTCAAAGAAAAGGTGAATATTAAAAGTTTTACAGAAAAAAACTTAAATAAAATTTTTTACTATAATGGCAGACAAACTGTAATTGATATAATTAATTTTAAACTTTTTTATTCAAATAGGGTGGAGAATAAATTATTAAAATTAATTAAAATTTTTAAAAATAAAGAATTGCCTGAACTAAAAATTGGAGCAAATATTTTAATGTCTAAATATAAAATTCCTGAGGGTAAAATTTTAGGTAATAAGTTAAAGCTTATAGAAGAAACCTGGGTTCAAAATGGATTTCAAATATCAGATAAACAGGTTGAAAAAATTTCAAAAAGTTAAATATATTTAACGTCTTTAATTTCAAAATTCTTTGTTCCAGAAGGTGTACTGATTTCTACTAGATCACTTTTATTTTTACCTATTAACCCTTTTCCAATTGGAGATTGAAAGAAAATTAATTTTTGCTTTAAGTCAGCTTCATCTTTTCCAACAATTTTATAATTAATTTTTTCTCTACTATCTAAATCTTCTAAATACACAGTTGACCCAAATATTACTTTTCCCTCATTGTTTAATTTGGTTACATCAATTACATTAGCTCTAGCTATTATGTCGTTTATCTCAGTAATCCTTCCTTCATTGTGAGACTGTTCTTCCTTTGCAGCATGATATTCTGCATTTTCTTTTAGATCTCCATGTGATCTTGCTTCAGCAATTGCGGCAACAATTTCAGGTCTTTTCTTTTCTTTTAAAAAAATGAGTTCTTCCTCTAATTTTTTCAGCCCGTTTAAAGTTATAGGTTCTTTTTCCATTTTTTATTTCCATCTTGCTAAGGGCGGTAACGACATTAAAATTCCTTCAACATTACCACCAGTTTGTAATCCAAATTTGGTTCCTCTGTCATATAGTAAATTAAATTCTGCGTAACGACCTCTCTTAATATACTGCTTCTCTTTTTCTTTTAAAGACCATTTTTTCTTAATTTTTTTTCTAATAATTTCATTAAAGATCATTTGAAAGGTAATCCCAACATCTCTTACAAATTTAAAATCTTTTTCGAAATTGTCATTTTTATAATCAAAAAAAATTCCCCCAATTCCTCTAGCTTCTTTTCTGTGAGGTAAATAAAAATATTCATCACACCATTTTTTATATTTTTTATAATAATTTTTATTATGCTGATCACACATTAACTTCAAAGTTTTATGAAATTTATTTTTTTCATTGTCATCTTTGATAGCTGGGGTTACATCCATTCCACCTCCAAACCAGTTTTTTTGAGTGCTTATATATCTTGTATTAAAATGCATAGCTGGAATGTGTGGATTTTGCATATGCATAACTACTGAAATTCCCGAAGCCCAAAATCTAGGGTTTTTCTCAGCTCCTGGTATATTTTTTTGAAATTTTTTTGGAAATTTTCCATATACTTTTGAAAAATTTACTCCAACTTTTTCAAAAATTTTTCCATTTTTTAAAATTCTATATTCACCACCACCTTCATCTTTTTTAGATTTTCTTTTCCAAGAAGTTGATTCAAATTTAATTTTGTTATTTTCCAATTCAAGTATGTCATTACAAATTGCATTTTGTAGTAATTTGAACCAATTGCTTGTTAGGTCTTTTTTAATTGAATTGTTCATATTATATAAAATTATTTTGTCTTAAACTTTCAGCCAAAACTATTGCAACTGAGGAAGCTATATTTAAAGATCTTGCTTTTTTACTCATGGGAATTTTTAAACGATCACTAATTAGCTTATGAACTCTTTCAGGGACCCCAGCGCTCTCTCTTCCAAATAAAATTGTATCATCAGCTTTAAAGTTAAATTTAGTATAATTTATAGAACCCTTGGTTGTCATTAAAACAATCCTTTGATTTTTTTTTTCTTCAAAAAAATGTTCTGCACTTTGATAAAATTTTATTTCCCCAAAGTCCATGTAATCCATGACAACTCTTTTAAACCTTTTGTCAGTTAATAAAAATCCACATGGCTCAATAATTTCTAATTCAGCCCCTAAACAGGCGCATGTTCTTATAATCGCAGCTGTATTCTGTGGAATATCAGGCTCGTATAGTGAAATTTTAGGTCTAGGTTTCATCCTTAATGTGTCATTCTTTCAGTAGAAAAATTACTTTTATCTTATAAGAAATCGTATATTAAATTAATTTTTTAACAAAAAATTATTAAAAATGTCAGATAAAAAGCCAAAAAGAAGAGAGTTTTTATTTACAGCAACCACAGCTGTAGGTGCCGTTGGAGCAGCAGCAGTAGTGTGGCCTATGGTAGATCAAATGAACCCAGATGCTTCAGTTAAAGCATTAGCAAGTACAGAGGTTGATGTAAGTTCGGTTAAACCTGGAAATACAATTACAGTTCTGTGGAGAGGAAAACCAGTTTTCATTAGAAGAAGAACAAAAGAAGAGATCGAAGAAGCAAGATCTGTAAAAATGGAGGAATTAATTCATCCAGAAAAAGATGAGGATAGAGCAAAAAATCCTGAATGGTTAGTGATGGTAGGAGTCTGTACTCATTTAGGATGTGTACCTTTGAATGATAAAGGTGATTATAATGGATGGTTTTGTCCATGTCACGGTTCTCACTATGATACATCTGGAAGAATTAGGAAAGGACCAGCTCCTTGGAATATGGAAGTTCCTAAATATGAATTCGTGAATGCAAACACAATTAAAATAGGATAATAAATTTATGAGTGATCACGATTATAAACCTAAATCTAAAGTTGGTCAGTGGTTTAATGATAGATTACCGCTACTAACTCTTGCAAATCATCTAACAGATTATCCTACTCCAAAAAATTTAAATTACTGGTGGACATTTGGTGGAATTTTGACTTTTTGCCTAATCACACAAATCATAACAGGATTAACTCTAGCCATGCATTACATTGCTCATGCTGACATGGCATTTGAAAGTGTTGAACACATAATGAGAGATGTGAACTACGGATGGTTAATTAGATATATACATGCAAATGGTGCATCAATGTTTTTTCTTGCAGTTTATATTCATATTTTTAGGTCGTTATTTTATGGATCTTACAAATCTCCAAGAGAAATTATTTGGATTTTAGGAATAATAATTTACCTGTTAATGATGGCAGCTGCATTCATGGGTTATGTTTTGCCTTGGGGACAAATGAGTTTCTGGGGAGCAACTGTTATTACAAATTTATTTAGTGCAATACCATTAGTAGGAGAGGGAATTGTAACATGGTTGTGGGGTGGATACTCAGTTGATAACCCAACTTTAACAAGATTTTTTACTTTGCACTACTTAATCCCTTTTTTAATTTTAGGACTTGTAGTTTTACATATTTGGGCACTACATGTACCTGGAAATAACAATCCCGTTGGTATTGATATTAAAAAACCTTCTAAGGATACTGTCCCATTTCATCCATACATTGTTATTAAAGATGGTTTTGCATTACTAATGTTCATGATTGTTTTTGCATTTTTTGTTTTTTATACGCCTAATATTTTAGGACATGCAGATAATTACATAGAGGCAAATCCTATGGTAACTCCAGCACATATAGTTCCAGAATGGTATTTGTTACCTTTTTATGCAATATTAAGATCAGTGCCAGATAAACTTCTTGGAGTAGTTGCAATGTTGTCCGCAATTTTAATACTTGCAGCTTTACCTTGGTTAGATACTTCAAAAATTAGATCAGCAGTGTTTAGACCTTTATACAAACAATTTTATTGGATTTTAGTAGCAGACGTTTTAATTTTAGGTTACGTAGGGGCAATGCCTGCAGAAGGCCTTTATTTATTAATAGCAAGAGTAGCCACAGCCTATTATTTCTTACATTTTTTAGTTATTCTCCCTGTGCTAGGATTTAAAGAGAGAACATTACCTGTCCCACTAAGTATAACGGAACCTATTTTAGGTGGATCACCAAACTTAGCAGCAGCAAGACATAGAGAAAGTAAAACAAAATAAAGTGAAAAAGTTATTTAAATTAATTTTAATACTTTCATTTTTTTCTCTAAATAGCTCTCAAACTTTTGCTGCAGAAAAAGTAGAATATCTTAAAACAGATTGGAGTTTTAAAGGTCTTTTTGGAAAATTTGATAGGGCAACTCTTCAAAGAGGATATCAAGTTTATACTGAAGTTTGTGCTTCTTGCCACTCAATGAAATATTTGAGCTACAGAAATTTATCAGAAGAGGGTGGGCCAGAGTTTTCAGAGGCAGCTGCAAAAGCAATTGCTGCTTCTTTTGAGGTTAAAGATGGACCAAATGCTGATGGTGAAATGTTCACTAGACCTGGAAAACTTTCAGATAAATTTGTAATGCCATACGACAATGTCAAAGCTGCGCAAGCAGCTAATGGAGGAGCGTATCCACCAGACATGTCTGTTTTAGTTAAAGCTAGAGGCGGTGGAGTTGATTATATTTATTCTTTACTTCAAGGTTATGAAGATCCACCAAGTGGAGTAACTTTGGATGATGGAGTTTACTATAACAAATATATGTATGGTAATAAGATTAGAATGGCAGCACCATTATCAGATGGAATAGTAGAGTATGGCGATGGCACTAATGCGTCTGTTGAACAGATGTCAAAAGATGTAACAACATTTTTAATGTGGGCCGCAGAGCCTAACTTAGAAGCAAGGCACCAAATGGGATTTAAAGCTATAGTATATTTGATTATTTTAACTATTTTAGTTTACTTCAGTATGAAGAAAATTTGGTCACGTGTTGAATCTGAAGTTTAATACATCTCCATCTTTAACAATATAATCTTTTCCTTCTAATCTCATTTTTCCATTTGCTTTAGAATTTACCCAGCCATCATTTGCTACAAAGTCTTCATAAGAAATAGTTTCAGCTCGAATAAAGCCTTTTTCAAAATCAGTATGAATTTCACCTGCTGCCTTAGGAGCTGTACAATTTTTTTTAATTGTCCACGCTCTTGTTTCTTCAGGACCCGATGTAAAATACGTATCTAGTTCTAAAATATTGTAGCCTTTTTGAATTAACATA
This sequence comes from uncultured Pelagibacteraceae bacterium, assembly GCA_902588925.1. GTDB lineage: Bacteria > Pseudomonadota > Alphaproteobacteria > Pelagibacterales > Pelagibacteraceae > Pelagibacter. The sequence continues at coordinate 27,998 of CACIRB010000008.1, forward strand.
TTTAATCCAGTTTCTTTTAAACCTATCATTTCCATATAATTTTTTTTCTCTTCAGTAGGCAGCTCATTAATTTGATTTTCTATATCAGCAGATACAATTAGTGTATTTTCATTTCCAAATTTTTCTATGAAATCATTTGTATATTTGTTGCCATTCTGAATACTTTGTTCATCAACATTACAAACATATATTTTTGGCTTAATTGACAATAAACCACTTTGATTTAATTGCTTGGTGTCAAATTGTGTTTTTAGGACTGAAATATCTTTATCATTATTGATGCAATCTAGAGCAATTTCTAAAATTTTAAGTTGCTCCTCATCTACATTTTTTTTGTTATTCTTTTCCAATCTTTTTTGAATACTCTCAAGATCTGCAAGCATCATTTCAGTTTCAATAATTTCTAAATCTCTCACTGGGTTTACATCAGGATTAACATTTTGAATATCAGCTGAATCAAAACATCTAATCATATGAATTACTGCATCAACTTCTCTTATATGAGAAAGAAATTTATTTCCTAATCCTTCTCCTTTTGAGGCTCCTTTTACAAGACCAGCAATATCAACAAATGAAATTGTAGTATTAATTACTTTTTTAGAGTTAGAGATTTTTGATAATTTAGACAATCTTTCATCTGGTACAGGAACCACCCCAACATTTGGATCAATTGTGCAAAATGGAAAATTAGCCGCTTGTGCTTTGCTAGAATTTGTTAATGCATTAAAAAGTGTTGACTTACCAACATTTGGCAAACCAACAATTCCACATTTAAAACTCATTATTTATTATTTACTGTACTTGAAAATAGATCTAATTTTTTTTCAATTAGTATTGAAATTGACTCAGTAATATTATTTGTAATTTTTTCTAATCCAACCATTTCATCTTCATCAAAATTTTGAAGCACGAAATCACCAACTTCTATATTATCTTTTGGTTTTCCAATACCTATTCTTACTCTAGAATAATCTTTACCAATAAATTTATCTATTGATGCTACACCATTATGACCTGCGCTAGATCCTCCAAACTTAGTTTTTATTTTTCCAAATTCTACATCCAAATCGTCGTGAAAAACTATTACATCTTCAGCATCAATTTTAAAATATTCAATTAATTCTCTTATACAAATTCCTGAATTATTCATGAAAGTTAAAGGTTTAATTGCATATATTTTTTTATCCCCAACATTTCCTGTTGTGAGCAAACCTTTAAATTTAGGTTTTTGTTTTGATAGTCCAAATTTTTTATTTATGGAGTCGATAATTTTGAAACCTACATTATGTCTATTATTTTCACTATCTGGCGTTGGGTTACCTAGTCCTACAAATAAAAGCATGAGAATTTTTTAATGGAAAACAAACTTTAGTTTAAATAATTTATTTTTTTTCTTCAGCAGGCTTATCTTCGCCTTCTTTTTTATCACCATCTGCTGCTGGTTTATCTCCTTCAGCTGTTTCACCTTCTGCACCCGCTTCTCCTTCAGCTGCTTCAGCTGGTTTTTCTGGTTCTTTCATTACAGTTGGAGCTGCTAGTGTCGCAATAACGAAATCTCTACCTTGAATAGTTGGTACAACTTCAGGATCTAAATTGATTGATGAAATTTTAAAACTAACTCCAATATCAACACCATCTAAATCAATTAAAAGATTATCAGGTATTTTTTCGCTTGGACATTTCAATTCAACTTTTCTTCTTACAATATTCAATACCCCACCTTTTTTTAATCCAGGTGATTTTTCATGATTAATAAATTTAACCGGGACCTCAATTCTAATTTTTAAACCAGGTACAACTCTTAAAAAATCAACATGTATAGGTTCATCAGATATTATGTGATATTTTACTTCTCTTGGAAGTACATTTTGAGGCTTACCATTAACATTCAATGTAAGAATAGTAGATAAAAAATTTGTGTCTTCTAACATCGATTTTAGTAGTTTCTTAGATATAGAAACTTTTTCGTTTTGAGCTTCACCACCATAAATTATAGCTGGAACTTCTCCATTGTCTCTCAATGAATTAAGTTCACCTTTAGTTTTGGTATTTCTGATGTTAGCTTCTAAAGTATTCATAAAAACAAGGGTTTTTAGCTCAAGATCCTTAATAACACAAGGTAATTATTTAAATAAATCAGATACAGAAGTGGAATTTGATATTCTTTTTATTGCTTCGCCCATGAGCCCTGAAATAGATAAAACCTCAATGTTTTTAGTACCTTTTATTTTATCGTTATTATCAATTGTATCTGTAATTACTAAATTTTTAATAACAGATTTTTTAATTTTTTTGACCGCTTCTCCACTAAGAACTCCGTGAGTAATATAAACATAAACCTCTTTTGCGCCTCTATCTTTTAGAGCTTTAGCTGCATTCACAATTGTACCACCTGAGTCGATGATATCATCCACAATTATACATGTTTTATCTTTTACATCCCCAATTACATTCATAACCTGTGATTGTCCTGGTTTAGGTCTTCTTTTATCTACTATGGCTAGACCAACATTTAAAAGTTTTCCAAGAGCTCTTGCTCTTTCAGTTCCACCCACATCTGGAGCAACACAAATCACATTTTTACTTTTAATTTTTTTCTTAACGTGTCTTGCAAAAATAGGAGTAGCAAACAAGTTATCTACCGGAATATCAAAAAAACCTTGAATTTGTCCTGCATGCAAATCTACTGTTACAACTCGATCTGCCCCTGCTTTTGTGATCAGGTTAGATACAAGTTTTGCTGAAATAGAAGTTCTTGGAACAACTTTTCTATCTTGTCTTGCGTATCCAAAATATGGAATTACGGCAGTTATATTTTTGGCAGAAGATCTTTTTAAAGCATCTATACACAACAAAAGTTGCATTAAATTATCATTAGCTGGTGAAGAAACAGATTGAATAATAAAAATACTATTTCCTCTTATATTTTCATTTATCTCAACATAGATTTCGCCATCAGAAAAATTTCTTATACTTGAATTGACTAATTTAGATTTTAAATATTTAGCAATGTTCTTACTAAGAGGTTTATTGCTATTTCCTGATAATAATTTCATGAAAAAACCTAATTAAGCATAATTATTGAAATATTTCTACCATAATCAGCATAATTTAAACTTTTTGATCTTCTAGCACTAAAAAATTTATTTTTAGCATCAAATGTATCAACGTCTATTTTTTCTATTTTTTTCACACCAGACTTAAGGATTAATGATTTAACATAACTAGATAAGTTAAAATATAACTTTTCTTTACTCATTTTAAAAAATTTATGATTAGTTTTGTCTTTTATCACAAATTTTTTATAAAAATCTTTTTTAACCTCATAATTTTTAACTGATATTGCAGGTCCTATAACAGCTGTTATATTTTTTGTTTTTGATCCTTTTTTAATCATAAATTTAATCACTTTTGATACAATTCCTTTAAAAGCACCTTTCCATCCTGCATGAATTGCAGCTATCATTTTCCTCTGATTATCAAAAACTAGTATTGGAACACAATCTGCAGTCAAAACAGCAATAGGCACATTCATTTGGTCAGTAATAATTGCATCAGCCTTTGGTTTTATTTTTGATTTATACTTATGGTCAATGAATACGAATTTATTACTATGAATTTGGTTAAGTAAAAAAATATTTTGTGAGTTATTAGAAATTTTTTTCCTGACAATATTTAAATTTTTTTTTACATTTGCACTATTGTCATTCGAACCTGGTCCACAATTTAAACTTTTATAAATATTTTTTGATACACCGCCGATGCTATTAAAAAAACCATATTTAATAGCTTTATATTTTGAAAGCTTTTTTGATTTAATCAATTTGAAAACCAGTTTTAAATTTATTGTTTTTAACTTTTATCAACATTACCTTAAATAACTCTCCCATTTGTTTTTCATCAATTAAACGTCTAATTCTATAAAATAGATCTGTTTTCTGTGAGAAGGCTATATTATTACTAACAATCTCTGCTCTTTGCAAAATCCCCATACTTGTTAAGAATTTTTTTTGATTAGTAATTAGATGATCCAGTTTTTCAAATTGATGAATATAATTAGCATATAAATTAAAATTTAAATTGTATGTGATATCAGAGTCACCAATATCTTCTAATATGTTTGAAAATTTATGATTTTTTATTGCTTGAATAGTATTTTTTATTTTCAGATCTAAATATCCATAATCAATTATCAAAAGTCCACCATCTCTCTTTTCAATAATTTTACAAATTTTCTCTAGATACCTAAACGCTTCTGGAGAGTATTCAATAATTTCTTGGTCCTTAGATATTTCAAATTTAAGTTTTTGCTCTATTATTTTAATATTAACTTCCTTGTCAGTGAACTCAGCCTTTTTATAAGTTTTTAAATTAACATATCTTTCGAACCAATTATTCTCCTTCTTAAAAAATTGCTTTATAGGAAGGGCATCAAAAAATTCGTTTGCAAGATAAATACAAGGAAATGTGTTGTCCATTTCAACTTCATTTAGCCAGATTATTTTTTCAGAATTTAAATTTTTTTTTTGTTCATTGATTAAATATGAGCTTTTTTCATGAATAATTAAATTACAGGAATCAAAACAATCTGGAAAATTCTTTAATGTTTCTGATACAACTTTCATCATCTCGCCATTACCTGCGCCAAGTTCAATTAAGTTAAATTTTTTAGGTGAACCGATACTTTTCCAAAAAGTTATTACCCATATCGCAATTATTTCTGAAAATAGTCTTGTGATATTT
>CACIRB010000009.1 GCA_902588925.1 uncultured Pelagibacteraceae bacterium
AAAAAAAACCCATCTTTAAAAAAAGATAAATTACTTTTTGTGATTTCTTCCTTATCTTTTAAATTTTTTTGGGCGAGATTTATAAATATCATAAGCAAGATATAAAATGTAAATAACTCCAATCCATTTGAAAATATTAAGTATTAATGAATTTTCTGAAAAAAAAGAACCTATAACAAATATTACTAAAGTCGCTTGAATTAAATTTGCACTAACATCTCCAAGCGCTGACCAAACACATTTTCCAACACCATAGTTCATTGAATAAGAAATTATAACTATTCTTGGAGTGCCCGGAGTAATAAACAAAAAAATGATGATTTGTAAGTAGAGTAAAAATTCTAGAGGAAGCATATTCGTAAAGAGAAGATAGTCCTTAAAAACCGGGAGCTAAAGATGGCTAAGAAGGACTATCTAGATGATAATATCAGAGGTTAAAAAAAATGCATTAAATATTTTTTTCAAATATAAAGGATTTATGAAAAAAAAAGGCTACACCCCTGTAACTAAAGTTAAAAATCCAGAGCCCAAAATAGACGATCCAGATTGGATCATATGGGCGGCTTGGGCCGATCGAATAACTTTTGAAGAAATTGAGAAAAAAACAGGAAAGCGAGAATCTGATGTAATCAAAATTATGAGGAGATCTTTAAAACCTTCCTCTTTCAGATTATGGAGAAAAAGAGTAAATCAAAAAAGTATCAAACATAGAAAAAAATTTGAATATTCTAGAAAAGAAATAACTAGTAAAATTAAAAAAGGTGACTATCTATAGCTCATGAAAAAAATTACCATGTATACTGGACCACTATGTAATTATTGTGAGGCAGCAAAAAGACTGTTAGCAAGAAACAATGCTCCATATAACGAAATAGATATTTCAAAAGTTGATGGTGCAATGGATGAAATGATTAAGAAATCAAATGGAAAAAGAACAATTCCACAAATTTTTTTTGATGAGCAGCATATAGGTGGCTATGACGAAGTGAGAGCTTTAGAAAAAGAAAATAAACTTCAAGATTTGTTAAAAAATTAAAATTATTATTAAGCTTTTGGCTTAAAAACTAAACAGACACCATTATTACAATATCTTTTTCCTGTTGGTTCTGGACCATCTTCAAATATGTGTCCATGATGGCCACCACATTTTTTACAATGATATTCTGTTCTTCCATAACCTAAATGATAATCTGTTTTTGTTTCAAATACATCTGGTAAAGATTCATAAAAAGATGGCCATCCAGATCCACTTTCATATTTAGTATTTGAATCAAATAATTTTTCACCACAGTTTGCACAATGAAAACTTCCCTCTCTTTTTTCATGATTAAGTTCACTTGATCCAGCAAGTTCTGTACCTTCCTCAAACAAAATTAATTTTTGTTCAGCAGTTAAGTTAGGATTAATTTTTTTTGTCATGATTAAATATATTTAGCACAAGTTTGGTGCAACAATGAGTGTAATTCTACTAATTTTTCAAAATCTTTATTGTATCCTCCACCCAAAACTCCACAAAAAGGTATCCTTTTTGAGAAAAAATTTTCTACAACAAGCTCATCTCTTAGTCTAATACCTTGATCAGAAATTTTTAATTTTCCTAATCGATCATTAAAATGAATATCTACTCCCGCTATATAAAAAACGAAATCAAAATTTTCTTGATTTAACTCTATTAAATAGTGTTTTAAAGTTTTTATATATGTGTCATCTTCCATATTGTCCTCTAGCTCTACATCTAAATCGCTAATAGATTTTTTAGCAGGATAATTAGTTTTTGAATGCATGCTAAATGTAAAAACATTTCTATTTTCTTTAAAAATCTCTGAATTTCCGTTCCCTTGATGTACATCAAGGTCTACAATTAAAATTCTATTTGCTAAACCTCTGTTTAACAAATAATGAGCAGCGACTGCCACATCATTAAAAACACAGTAACCAGCACCACCATCAAAATTAGCATGGTGGCTCCCTCCAGCTGTATTACAAGAAATTCCATAATTAATTGCAAGTTTAGACGCTAAAACAGTTCCTCCTGTTGCAACTAATGATCTCTGAACAACACTATCTACTAAAGGAAAACCTATTTTTTTAACACCATCTTTGCCTAAAGTTTTATTTTTTATGTCTCTTATATATTTTTCAGAATGGGCAAAGTTTAATGTTTCAGATGAGCATGGATAAGGTTTGTGGAACTTTTTAACAACATTTTTTTTTATTAAATAATTTGCAAGTTCACCAAATTTATTTATTGGAAACTTATGATCATCTCCAATTTTTGCAAAATAATCTTCATGATTTACAACTGGTAACTCCATGGTCACTCTAAAACTCTAATTGGCTTCCCATTAACACAAGCCTCTAATCCCTCGATCATTTGATTATAAAAAATACTATAATTTTCTGCTGTTACATATCCTATGTGTGGAGTTAAAAGAGCGTTGGGTAAAAATCTTAATTTATTATTTTCAGGTAAAGGTTCTTTTTCATATACATCAATACCCGCCCCAGCGATTATATTGGTTGATAATGCTATAATTAAATCATCTTCATTAACTATTGGGCCTCTTGAAGTATTAATTAAAAAAGCTGTCTTCTTCATATTATCTAACTCTTTTAATGTTATACAATCTTTGTATCTCTCTCCACCTTGTACATGAATAGATAAAACATCTGAGTTCTTAATCAAATCATCTTTGCTACAAGGCAATACATCTAGCTCTTTGCATTTATCTAAACTTAAATTTTCACTCCATGCCATAACTTGCATTCCAAAAGCTTTTCCAATTTTTGCAACTTCACTTCCTACTCTACCCAATCCAATTAATCCTAATATTTTTCCTTTTAACTCAATACCAATAGTAGTTTGCCAGTATCCTTGATACATATTATCAAACTCTTCTTTAAAGTTTCTAGCTAAGCCAAGAATTAATGCCCAAGTTAATTCTGGTGTAGGATTAATATTAATCTCTGTTCCACAAACTATAATTTTTCTTTTTTTTGCAGCTTCTAAGTCAATAGATCTATTTCTAAGTCCACTAGTAATAACAAACTTTAAATCAATCAAGTTATCAATAAGATTTTTTGTGATTGGAGTTCTTTCTCTCATGATCAAAAGAGCTTCAAAATCAGCTAACTGTTCAATAGCATCTGCTTCGTCTACAAAAGGTTCACTGAAAATCTTAAACTCATATTTCCCAGATAGTTTTTCTAAATCAACAAATTGTTGAGCAACATTTTGGTAATCATCTAATATAGCAACTTTAAGCATTTTTAACTTTCTTATTTGATAACAATATTCCTGTTACAATAAAACAGGCGCCTAAAATATGATAAAACATAAATTTTTCACTAAAAAAAATCATAGCCATTATTGCGCTTAAAATTGGCATAAGGTGTAAAAAAACACCTGATCGATTAGCACCTATCATTGAAATTCCTTTTATCCATAAAAGAAAAGATGCCAAACCAGGAAATAAAACTACGTAGAATAAAATTAATATAAATGGTAATTCTAAATTAATCCTAAATCCAATTTGATATTCAATAAAATAAATTGGTATTAAAAATATTAAACCAAAAGTTATTACTACTTGAAGTAAAGATAATTGAGTTAATTCATATTTTTTTCCTTTTAACAATGTAGAATACAAAGCCCAAGAGAACATTGCGATAACCATTGTTATGTCACCTTTATTAAAATCTAAATTCATTAATATCTCAATGTTTGCTTTTGTAATGATCATAATCACACCTGCAAAGGAAAACACTACTCCTATGATTTGAAAAATATTTGTCTTTTCAATTTTTAAAATTGATGAAAACAACATTATCATAACAGGTATAGTCGAGATCATTAAAACCCCACTAATCACTTGAGTAAAATTTAAAGAATAATAAACAATTGAATTAAATACTGTAATACTGGTAACTCCCAATACAATAAAAAGCTTATAGTTTTTAATTATATAATTTCTTTTCTCTAATATTTCAGGAATTGTAAATGGTGCTAAAATTAACCAAGCAAAAAACCATCGATAAAAATTTAGTGAAAATGGTGGAACTTCATAAAAACTTGCGAGTTTTCCAACAACAAAATTTCCTGCCCAAAATGTTACAGTTAAAAATAGATATAGATAAGCTAAAAAATTATTATCTTTAGTCACTTAACTAAATCTAAGCGAGCTATATGGTTTTAAGTCTAGGTTTGTATTTTCGTTCGCTATCATTCCTGAAACAATCTTTCCAGAAATTGGGCCTAAAGTCCATCCTAAATGATGATGTCCAAAACAATAATAAACATTTTTATAATTTTTTGATGGTCCCATGACTGGCAAAAAGTCTGGTAATGTCGGTCTAAATCCTAACCATTCATCCTCATGTTCGGGTAAATCTCCAAGCATATATTTTGCATTGTTAATTAAATTTTTAACTCTAGATTTAGACAAAGGATTATCTAATCCACCAAATTCAACTGTTCCAACTACTCTCAATCCTTGTTCCATTGGTGTAATTCCAAAACCACGATTTGAAAATATTACAGGTCGACTTAACAAATGATCACAGTTCTTAAAATGAACATGGTATCCTCTTTCTGTATCTAAAGGAATTTGTTCATCTAGATTATCGGTTAATTTTTTAGAAAAAGCACCACAAGCAATTACTGCTTTATCAAAAACATAACTTTGTGTGTCAGTTCTAAAGATAGGTTTTTCATTATCAAATTTAATATCTTTAATATTAACTTTGTTAAACTTTCCACTTTTTTGTAAAAATAAATCAAATAATTTTAAAAGAATTTTTTTTGGATTTCGAGCATGTCTTGCATAAGGATAATAAACACCTGCATGATAAAAAGGTTTAATATGAGGTTCTAGATCATGAATTTCATCTTTATTTACTAATTGTTGCTTAACACCTAATTCATCTCTAACTTTAATTTCTAATTCCCTACTTTTTAGATCTTGATCATTCCAGATATAGAGTATTCCTTTGTTTTCTACCAAACCTTCCAAATCTATTTCATCAAATAATTCATCATAAGCTGGCAAAGCTAAATCTAAAATTTGATGCATATTTTTTGCGGTGTGCATCATCTTACTTTTGGTGGTGTTCATAATGAATTTCATGAACCAGGGAATCATTTTCGGAACATAATTCCATTTTAAAGCAAGAGGACCTGTTGAGCTTAATAACATAGATGGTACATCTGCTAAGACATCAGTTCTATTTAAAGAAAGTGAAGCATAAGGTGAGAAATGTCCTGCATTTCCATAAGATGCAGCTTGACTGCCTGGATTATCTCTATCGAATATCGTTACATTAAATCCCTTTTTTTGAAGGAACAGTGCGTTTGATACACCCTGAATTCCTGCTCCAACTATACCAACCTTAATGTTCTTATTCATTAGGATGTTATACAATTAAAAAATAAAATTTTCATAGTGACAAATTATGCTAAATTTAACTTAATAATTTAAGCAATCATCTGTTTATGATTTATCTTTGCACTGAGAACAATACCAAATCCGATCATAGTTGCTAACATAGAGGAACCTCCATAGGACAGTATTGGTAATGGAGAGCCAACAATTGGTAATAAACCTAAAACCATTGAAAGATTTACAACAATATAAATGAATATTGCAAAAGCAAATCCAAAACAAAACAATCTTGAAAAATTACTTCTTGAGATGGCTCCAATTCTTAATATCCTGATAATAATAATTGAATACAAAATTAACAACGCTACTGATCCTATAAATCCAAACTCTTCAGAAAATAAAGTAAATATAAAGTCAGTATGCTTCTCTGGTAAAAAATCCAAATAACTTTGAGTACCTTTTAAAAAACCTTTGCCATCTAAACCTCCAGAACCGATTGCTATTTTTGACTGAATTATCTGATAACCAGCACCTAATGGATCTCTATCAGGATCTAAAAAGGTTAATATTCTTAACTTTTGGTAGGGTTTTAAGAAAGAAATTACAAAAGGTAATGATATTAAGAAAACTATAAATGAGTATATAAAATATTTAATCTTAACACCTCCCAACCACAGAACAATTAATCCACTAGCCGCAATTAGAATTGAAGTTCCCAAATCAGGTTGCGAGAGCACCATAATAATTGGTATTAAAATTATAGTTACAACAGTCATAATGCTTGTAATTGAGTTTACATTTTCAATTTTGATCCTGTGATAATATTTTGCTAAGCAAAGTATAATTGCTATCTTCATTAGCTCAGATGGCTGTAAATTAAACAAATATAAATCCATCCATCTTCTTGAACCCGAAGACTTTATTCCAAAAAAAGAAACATAAATTAATAAAAGAATTACAACAAGATAAAACAAGTATGATAAATTATGCCACCATTTAATGTTAAAAAAAGCAATAAAAATCATTAAAGGGAAAAATATTATAATTTTGCTAAAATGACTTTTTGTATGAAAAAGAATTTCGCCACCATCTGTTGAATACATTACAAATAAACTTAATATTGAAAGCAAGAATACACTTGTCAGCAAAATATAATCTAATTCTTTAATTTTTTGCCAAAAAGTAAGTTCGTTATTTAATCTATCCTGTTGAAACATTAAATTTTTATTTCCTCAAAGTTTTTTTGTTTATTTCTTAAATCGTTTCTATCTATAATTAATTTGAACAATTCTTTTGCTATTGGCGCTGCAGTTCTACTTCCCGAACCACCATGCTCAATTATAATGCTTAATGCATACCTAGGATTAATATACGGACCATAGGCGATATATAATGCATGATCACGATCTTTATAGGGGATTTGTTCGATTTTTAAATCAAGTTCTCTTTCTCGCATACTAATTCTCTTAACTTGTGCGGTACCAGTTTTGCCTGCAAATTGATATTTTGGATCATCTATTCTAGATTTGTACGAGGTTCCATATAATTCATTGGTAGAGCTAAACATGGCTTCTTGAACAATTTTTATATTTCTGGGATCATTAAATAATTTCTTTTCTTGAGTATGCAAAGTTTCTTCTTTTAATTTTCTTTTTGTTTCCTCAAGTGGCATAGGGTTATTATCAACAATTATTCTTGGTTTTATTGAGTAGCCTCCATTAGCAATCTGCGCTGTCATAAGACATAGTTGAAGAGGAGTTGTTTGAGTATACCCTTGACCTATTCCAGTTATTAATGTTTCACCAAGAACCCACCCTTTTCCAAGATTATTTTTTTTCCATTTAGTGTTTGGAAATAAACCAGATTTTTCAAAATCAAAATAATCTCCTAATACTTTTTTACCTAGACCAAATTTTTCAGCTGTAACATTTAATCGATCTACACCCAGTAATCTTGCAACTTCATAAAAATAAGTATCACATGATTGTTTCATTGCATTTTTTAAACTTACAAATCCATGACCTTTTTCTTTCCAACAGTGAAAAGTCTGACCATAAAGCTCCATCTTTCCAGTACATTTAACTTTAAAACTTGGGCTAACAATTTTGTTTTCTAAAGCAGACAAAGCTACAATTGGTTTTATTGTAGAACCTGGCGAATAAAGTCCTGAAAGTGTCTTATTTACTAGAGGTTTTAATGGATTATTTCTAATTAACGCCCAATCGTCATTACTTATACCAAACAAAAATTTGTTTGGATCATAAGAAGGAGAAGAGTACATGGCAATAATATCGCCTGTATAAATATCCATAACACTAATAGAGCCTGCTCGATCATTTAAAAGTTTTCCACAAGCCTTTTGAACTTCAGTATCAACTGTTAATCTTACTCTTAAACCTTGTTCACCTTTTTGATGTTCTAATTGATTAATCCTTTTTCCGTAAGCATTAACTTCATACCTTTGGATTGCATTCGTTCCAATCAGATGGTTTTCTAAAGTTTTTTCTAATCCCAATTTTCCAATTTTCATTCCTGGAACAAATCTTTCTTTTACTGTTTCATTAGCAAGAATTTCTTCTTCGTTAGGTTGGCTGACATACCCTAAAATATGTGTATAGACTTCACTAAAAGGGTAATTTCTTGAAATGGTCATAACTGGCTTGACACCAACCAAATCATATAAATAATTATTTATCTTTAAAAAATCACTCCAAGATAAATTTTCAGAGACAACAATACTTTCCCAAGGTTTTAATTTATTTTTTAATTTTACGATTTTTTCTATTTTTTTATCACTTAATTTAAGTATAGTTTTTAATCGTGTTAACAAATAATTAAAGTTTTCAACTTGTTCAGGAATTATATGAAGTTGATATACTTTTAAATTTCCAGCTATTATATTCCCAAAATAATCAACAATATCCCCTCTTATAGGCGGTAACTTCCATTCTCTAATTCTATTTTTGTCTGAAAGAGTAAGATATTTTTTATTTTCATTAACTTGTAGAGAAAAAAGTCTAGCTATAATTCCTGTAAAAATTATTATTTTTGCAGCACCTATAATAAACATCCGTCTGTTAATTACGTCTGTTTTTCTAATTCCTGAATTTCCTTTAATCATTCTTTTTAAGTGAAATTTTGCTGTTTAAAATATTAAATAATATAAAAAATAATGGGTAAAATAAAAAAGTAAAACCAGAGTTTATCAAGTAGCTCATATAGTCTACTTGATATAAAAATATTAAATCTAAAATTATTACTTGAATTGAGTTTATAAGCAAAACAGCAACAATAAAAGAAAGCCAATCATTTATAAATTTTGGACTTAGTGTAATTTGTCTAATATATGAGGTAATGGCACAGATTAATAAGTAACAAAAGCTGCTTATTCCTATTGGAATACCAATTACTACATCATTAACAATTCCTGCTAAAAAAATTGAAAAATATCCTAGATAATCTGGATTTCTTAGTGTCCAAAAAAAAATTAAAATGAAAATAAAATTAAATGAAAAATAATCTAATTTTAAATAATTAAAATCAAATTCATTAAACACTGAAAAAAATAAAAGAATAATCGGTAAATATGAGAGGAATGATCTAAAAAATGTACTTTTGTTCAATGAAGCCATTATTGATCCTCACCTATCTTAAATTCTACAATCTTTACAAAACTTAATTGTCCAAAATCAGAAAAAAAAGTTAATTGCTCTGAATTATTTATAATTTTACCAACTGGAATACCTGGTTTAAAAATACCGCCCAAGCCGGATGTATACACAACTGCCTCTTTTTCAATCTGATTTTTTTTATACTCATCTTTAGTATATTCAATTATTCCATAATTTTTACCAGTTCCTGAGGCAACAGCTTGCAAAAATGGAGGCTGGATTATTACTGGTATTTTACTATTTAAATCTGACAAGAGAAGAGCTCTTGAATTTGAATAATTTACCTCAATTATCTGACCAACTAAATAGTTTCTATCCATTATTGCCATTCCAATTTTTACGTTATCTTTTGAACCTCTATTCAACACAATAGATTTTAAATATGGACTTTCTCTATCAATTATAACTCTTGCAAATATTTCCTCTGAATTTATGCTTTCATCAATCAACTCTCTTAGTCTTTTATTTTCAGCAATTAAAATATTATTTAATACTTTAATCTCATCTGAATTTTCTATTTGAATTATTTTGCTCTGATGATTTTCGTATAATTCAAGATGTAATTTAAATTTAGATATTACTTCTTTAATTTTATTTTCAGGAATTGATGAAATATAAGAAGATCTATAAATTATTTCGTTAATTCCTAATTTTGCAAGTTGAATTGGTTTAAAATTAAAATTACTTAGAACTATTATAACTATGGATAAAACTATTAAGCTTATGAGCGAAAACTTTTGTTTATCTTTCTTTTTAAAAAAAGCTGATCTTAAGGCAATTACAAAATCGTCTCTGCCTTTTACCATTTCTTAATATTCAGATAACATAGTAGAAAAAGTTTCTTCTTGATCCAAAGCTTTACCTGTTCCAACTGCAACACAAGATAATGGATCATCAGCAACGTGTACTGGTAAACCTGTTTCCTTTGAAAATCTTTTATCAATATTTTTTAATAAAGCTCCACCACCTGTTAAAGTGAGGCCCATATCCACTAAGTCAGCAGATAATTCTGGAGGGGTATTTTCCAAAGCATCTTTGATTGCATTTACCATTTCTTTCAATATATCATTTAGTGCTTCAGCAGTATCTTCTTCTGTAATGTTTACTTCTTTTGGAGTACCCGATCTTAAATCTCTACCTTTTACTGGATAAGTATTTGTTCCTGTTGGTATAGCTGTTCCCATTTCTTTCTTAATCTTTTCAGCAGTAGTATCTCCTATAAGTAAATTATATTCCTTTCTCATATAGTTAACTATTGCTGTATCCATTGCATCACCAGCAACTCTTAAAGATTTAGAATAAACTAATCCACCTAATGACATAACTGCAATCTCACTAGTTCCTCCACCAATATCTACAATCATCGATCCTGTGGCTTCAGAAATTGGAAGGCCAGCTCCAATAGCTGCTGCAATTGGCTCTTCAATTAATTGAACTCTTCTTGCACCTGCAGCTAATGCACTATCCTGAATTGCTTTTCTCTCCACTGGTGTTGAGCCTGTTGGAACACAAATTAAAATTCTAGGATTAGCAAATGTGCTACCTTTATGTACTTTTTTTATAAAGTGTTTGATCATCTCCTCTGTAACGATAAAATCTGCAATAACACCATCTCTTAATGGTCTGATCGCACTGATATTTCCAGGTGTTCTTCCAAGCATAGTTTTGGCTTCATCTCCAACAGCTAAAACATTTTTCTTTCCACCCTGATCAACAATTGCAACTACAGATGGCTCGTTAAGAACAACACCTTTTCCTTTTAATACCACTAGTGTATTTGCTGTTCCAAGATCAATCGCCATATCTTGGCTCCAAACTTTTTTAACGCTATCAAACAATCCCATTATATTCCCCTTACTTTTTGACTTTCTTGCTCCATTGGAGCTGTTTTATCTCTTTTAATTATCATTTTATTTAATGCATTTATGTAAGCATTTGCAGAAGCAACCAGAGTATCTGTGTCTGCCGCTTGACCCACGGTTGTTTTTCCATTTTCCTCAATTTTCACACTAACAGTAGCTTGAGCGTCAGTGCCTTCAGTAACAGCATGAACCTGGTAAAGCTGTAAATTTACATCATGAGGATAAAGAGTTTTTATACATTTAAATATTGCATCAACTGGCCCATCTCCAGTTTCTGAAGCTTGTTTTACGTCACCATAAACATCTAAAGTCATCTCTGCTCTTTGTGGTTCACCTGTTCCTGCAAACACCTTTAATGATTTCAAACTAATAGCACTAACTTTGTTATCAGTTATTAAACTATCATCTACTAGAGCAATAATATCTTCATCATAAACATGTTTTTTCTTGTCTGCTAAAACCTTGAATTTTGCAAACGCATTTCCTACAACGTCGTCTGTTAAATCTGGGTAACCCAAACTATTTAATTTGTCTTTAAATGCATGTCTTCCAGAATGTTTACCCATGACTAATGAAGTTTGTTTAACTCCAACACTTTCAGGAGTCATAATTTCATAAGTCTGTCTATTTTTTAACATTCCATCCTGATGAATGCCTGCCTCATGCGCGAATGCGTTTTTTCCAACTATTGCTTTGTTATATTGAACTGGAAATCCAGTTGCATTTGAAACTATTTTTGATGCTTTACTTAACAAAGTTGTATTAATTCCAGTTTCGTATGGCATCAAATCAGGTCTTGTCTTAATTGCCATAACAACTTCTTCTAATGCGGCATTTCCTGCTCTTTCACCTAAACCATTTATTGTACATTCAATTTGTCTTGCTCCTGCTTGAACACCAGCTAATGAATTAGCTACAGCTAAACCTAAATCATTGTGACAATGAGTAGATAAAATTGCTTTATCGATGTTAGGAACTTTATTTAATAGTGTTTCAATTATTGAAGTAAACTCAGATGGTATTGTGTAACCAACAGTATCAGGAATATTAATTGTTGTTGCTCCATTTTTTATTGCAAGTTCAACTGTTTTACACATATAATCCATATCCGTTCTAGTGCCATCTTCGCATGACCACTCAACATCATCAGTAAATTTTCTTGCATAAGAAACATGTTTACCAATTGACTCATAAACATCCTCAGGTGACATATTTAGTTTATGTTTCATATGCAGTGGGCTTGTAGAAATAAAAGTATGTATTCTAAATCTTGGAGCATGCTTTAAAGCTTCATATGCTCTATCAATATCTTTTTCAGAATGTCGAGATAGTCCTGCGGGAATTGAATTTTTTAAAATTTTACTAACTTCAGAAACAGCCTCAAAATCACCAGGTGATGCAATAGGAAAACCCGCTTCAATAATATCAATTCCTAACTCATCAAATACCCTGGCAATTTGAATTTTTTCTTCCAAACTCATAGATGCACCTGGTGATTGCTCACCATCACGCATAGTTGTATCGAATATAAAAACTCTATCTTTATCACTCATAATAAATAATTTAGAAAACTTATAATACAATCTATAAGAGAGATTGCAAAATAATAAGTATATTTAACTATTAATTTTAGTCCATTTTAGGCGATACAAAAATTAATTATAAATAGACTCAATTTTAGGCATTAAGTGTAAAAGTTCCTTTGTGTATTCATGGGAAGGATTCAAAAATAAATCTTCAGTATTTGAAACTTCACATAACTTACCATCTTTTAAAACTCCAATTCTATCACACATTTGTCTCACAACTGGTAAGTCATGACTTATGAACAGTATAGTTAAATTTAATTGTTCTTGAAGATCTTTCAACAAATTTAATATTTGGGCTTGAATACTAACATCCAGTGCAGATGTAGGTTCATCACAAACTAAAAGTCTTGGCTGAGTTGCTAAAGCTCGTGCGATCGATATTCTTTGTCTTTGACCACCTGAAAATTCATGGGGATATCTATCTGCAGATTTTTGTATCATCTCAACTGAATCCAATAAGTCATTTACATAATTATTTAGATCAGAATTAGATATAGATGGATTATGAAGTGTAATAGGTTCGGCAATAATATCTTTGACTTTCAATCTCCCATTTAATGATGAGTACGGATCTTGAAAAATCATTTGTATTTGTTTTCTAAATTTCATTAATTCTGATCTATGTTTAATATTTGTAATACAAGTTTTATCAAAAAATATATCTCCCGATGAAGGTTTGAATAGATTTACTATCATTTTTGCAATAGTAGATTTTCCACTTCCACTTTCACCTACCAATCCAAACGACTCCCCTTCTTTTATTTGAAAAGAAACATTGTTTACAGCTAATACAAAATTTTTAGATCTTTCTGCAAAAAAATTGTCATCAAAACTTTTATTAAGATTTTTAACCTGAACTAAATCTTGATTGCTAATTTCTTTTTTGGTCCATCTATTCAATATTTTAATATTATTTTCTTTTTTTTTGTTATTTTCTTTTTCTACTATTACAAATCTTGAAATTTTCTTATTAGTTGGTGGAACTGAACTTACAAGACTTTTGGTATAACTTTGTTGAGGAGTTGTTAATATTTTTTTTGTTTCACCAATTTCTACTAAATTTCCGCTTTTCATTACAGCTACACGATTAGCTGTTTCTGCTATAACGCCCATATCATGTGTGATTAAAATTACAGCCAAGTTTCTTTCTTTTGTGAGTTTTTTAATTAAATCTAAAATCTGTGATTGGATAGATACATCCAAAGCTGTAGTAGGTTCATCAGCAATTAATAATTCTGGTTCACAGCATAATGCTAAAGAAATAACCACTCTTTGTCTCATTCCTCCTGAAAACTGATGAGGATAATCATCAAATCTTTTTTCAGCATCCTTAATACCAACTTCTTTTAATAGATTAATAGATTTATTTTTTGCATCTTCTTTGCTTAACTTAAGATGGGTTTGTATAGTTTCAATTATTTGTTCACCAACTGTTAATATTGGATTTAAAGATGTTTGTGGATCTTGGAATATTAATCCAATCTTATTTCCTCTATATTTAACGACACTTTCTGAATTTTCATTAATATTTAAATCTCCCAATATTACTGACCCACTAGAAATTTTCCCTGGTTCATCAATTAAATTAATTATAGCGTTTCCAACTGTGCTTTTGCCAGAACCAGACTCACCAACTAAGCCTAAAATTTCACCTTTATTTACATCAATATTTACATTTTTAGCTGCATAGACAGTCTCTTTACGCATTTTATAATCAACACTTAAATTATTTATTTTTAAAAAGCTCATTTTTTTAATTTTGGATTTAAAGTATCTCTCATCCAGTCTCCTAATAAATTAATTGAAAAAGCTAAAATCACTAAGAAAATTGCTGGAAAAAATGTAATCCACCACTCCCCCGAAAATAAAAAGTCATTACCCAATCTTATTAATGTTCCTAAAGAAGGAGTTGTTGGAGGAACTCCAACTCCCAAAAAACTTAGCGTTGACTCAGCTAAGATTGCAAGAGCTAAACCGATTGTACCAATAACTAAAACTGGTCTCATAATATTTGGCAAAATATGTTTAAACATAATTACTATATTTGAAACACCAATTATTGTTGAGGCAGACACATAGTCTTTATTTTTTTCAACTAGAGTTGCCGCTCTAGATACTCTAGCAAACTGTGGCCATTCGGAAATTCCAATAGCAAATATTAAAACGTAGATTGCCATTTCATCATGCATCTCTCTTGAAATTAGTCCTCTTGCAATTCCGTCAACCAAGAGTGCCATCAATATACTTGGTACAGTTAACTGT
This sequence comes from uncultured Pelagibacteraceae bacterium, assembly GCA_902588925.1. Taxonomy (GTDB): domain Bacteria; phylum Pseudomonadota; class Alphaproteobacteria; order Pelagibacterales; family Pelagibacteraceae; genus Pelagibacter. Next base: position 14,766 of record CACIRB010000009.1, read on the forward strand.
ACATCGGTAAGTCTCATTACTACCATTTCATACTTGCCACCAAAATATCCAGCGGTTAATCCTAAACCAACACCAAGAACTAAACTAAATATAATTGCTGCAAAACCTACAATAAGTGATATTCTGCAACCGTATAAGATAGTTGATAACATATCTCTTCCTTGACCATCAGTGCCTAAAATGAATTGTGCCAAACCATCTTCTGTCCAAGAAGGGGGTGTAAATGCATCCATCAAGGATAAAGATGACGGATCAAAAGGTGTATATGGTGTTAAAAATTCAATAAAAAAAGAACAGAAAAAAATTATGAATAAAATAGCTGAAGATATAATTGCTGTCGGAGATTTAATAAAGCTATGATAAATGTCACTATCCTTAATTCTTTCCCACTTTGTCAAATTTAAATTATTATCCACTTGCGGTATCTCCTTTAACTCTGATCCTTGGATCAATAAAATAATAAAGAATGTCGACTATGAAATTTATCATCACAAAAACAAATGCAATAAAAACTAAATATGCTGACATTATTGGTATATCTACAAACTGAACAGCTTGGATAAATAAGAAACCCATACCAGGCCATTGAAAAACGGTCTCTGTAATAATTGAAAACGCAATTAAAGTTCCGATATTAATTCCAGCAATAGTAATTACAGGTATCAAGCCATTTTTTAGTGCATGTTTGTATTTAATACTATCTTCACTAATTCCACGTGCTCGAGCGAATTTTATATAATCAGTTTGTAAAATTTCCATCATCTCAGCTCTTACTAACCTGATAATATAAGTCATTTGAAAAAGACTTAACGTAACTGAAGGAAGAATTATTGCTTTAAGACCTGAAACTGTCAAAAAACCTGTTGTCCAAAATCCTAAATCAACCACTTCTCCTCTTCCAAATGAGGGTAACACTCCCAAAATTACAGCAAATAAGTAAATGAATAATATACCTATTACAAATGTGGGGAGTGATACTCCAAGTAAAGAAACTGCTAAAATAAAGTCACTTAAGAAACCTTTCCTATGAATACCAGTGTAAACACCTAATAGTGTTCCGGTAATCAATGCTATTAAAGCCGAAATTACTACAAGTTCAATTGTAGCCGGCAATCTTTCAGTAATTAATTCAGATACAGGTCTTCTTAATTGATAAGATATACCAAATTCTCCCTTAGAAGCATTAGCTACAAACCTAGAAAATTGAATATGGATTGGATCCATTAATCCCAGACTTTCCCTCAATTCAGCTCTTTCTTCATCAGAAGTTTCTTCCCCAACCATGTTGTTTATTGGGTCTCCAACAAAATTAAAAAGAGAGAAAGAAACAAAGGCAACCACAAGCATCACCAAAGCTGATTGGAACAGTCTTTTAAAGAAATATTGTATCAATTTAAGAAGATTTAATATTTACAAGCCCTTTAAATATCTAAAGGGCTTGTAATAATTTTATTTATTTAGAACCGTAAACGGCTAATTTAAATAATGGCTCATTGTTAGGTCTTATAGGAACACTAACATTGTTTTTAGACGCCCAAGAAATTACTTGGTGGTGTAAAGGTAGATAAGAAATATCATCTTTTACAATTTGCCAAGCTTTTGCAATTGCAGCATTTCTTTTTTCTAAATCTACTTCACCTTCCATTACTCTAATTGCAGCATCTACTTCAGCGTTACTAAAGTTAACCCTGTTCCAACTAGCACCTGTTTCATATAAATAATGAAAAACGTAGTGACTATCTAAAGTTGGAACACCCCAGCCTAGCATATAGAAATCACCTTGATTATCTTTTAGCTCCTTGAAGTGTTTACTTTTTGTTTGAGCAAATAAATTAACTTTAACACCTACTTTACCCAACATTCCAACAACTGCTGTACAAATAGCTTCATCATTTACATACCTGTCGTTAGGACATCTTAACTCAACTTCAAATCCATTAGGATATCCAGCTTCAGCTAATAATTTTTTAGAAGCTTCTGGATCATACGGTAATCTTTTATCAAGCTCAGCTGTATAACCATTTACACCTGGGAAAGTTATTATACCTGCAGGTTCACTTAAACCTCTCATAACTTTTTTCTTAATCGCTTCAATATCAATTGCTTGATAAAGTGCTTGTCTAACTTCTTTTTTCTTGAAAGGATTATCACCTGTATTTCCTGTTCTTAACTTATCTGCAGCTTGATCCATTCCTAGGAAAATCGTTCTCATCTGAGCAGTACTTTCAACTTTAGTACTTGGAGAAAAACCGATTCTTGCTAGGTCTTGCACTGGTGCATCTGTTACTAAATCAATTTCTCCTGATAATAATGCTGCTACTCTTGTTGCTGCATTTTTAATAGGTAGTAATTCAATTGTAGAAAGGCCTTTGTCTTTCATTTCTCCCCACCAGTATTTATTTTTCTTAAATACTGTTTTAGTATTAGGTTCTCTTTTAGTTATTCTAAAAGGTCCAGTTCCCATAGCATTTACAGCGGAAAATGTTTCTTGCCCTGCATCCCAGTTTTGAGGTGATGTTGCAAAATTTTTCTCAGACCAAGCTTTGGACATTATAAAAATGTTTGACAATTGGTTTAAAAGAATTGGATTTGGTTTACTTGTTGTAATTTTAACAGCATAATCTCCAACTGCTTCTACACCTGATACAGTACTAATATATTCTTTAAAATCAGATGTTCTTTGTTTAGCTCTTAAGATACTAAAAACAACATCTTCAGATGTCATTCCTGAGCCATCAGAAAATCTAGCATCTTCTCTTAAAGTAAAAATCCAATTGTTTGGATCGATCGCTTTCCATTTTGTAGCTAAAGCAGGTCCTATCTTCATATCCAAACCTCTTTCAACAAGTGCTTCGTAAACTTGTCTGGATACTTGTGTAGTCGGACCTTCATTTTGTGCATGTGGATCTAGTGTTAAACTGTCTCCTTGCATAGACCACTTAATTGTTTGAGCCGATACAGAAGAAAATCCAAATACTAGAACTAATGACAATATTTTTATTATATTTTTAATATTCATAGTTGCCCTCATATTTTAAATTTATTTGAAAAAGTATAAGTGAAATAATTAGATTATAGTAGTAATAATTTATCTATAAAATTTAACTTTTATCACTATCAACTAATTTTTTCTTACTAATCCAAGGCATCATAGCTCTAAGCTCTGCGCCGACCTTCTCAACAGAATGTTCGGCTAATTTGGCTCTAGTTGCTAAGAAATTTTTTTGACCAGTTTTACACTCGTCCATCCATTCTTTGGTAAATTTACCTGATTGGATATCAGCCAAAACTTCCTTCATTCTTTTCTTCGTCTCTTCTTTGTTGATAATTCTTGGGCCAGATTGATACTCACCATATTCAGCAGTATTTGAAATAGAATAGTTCATATTTGCAATTCCACCTTCATAAATCAAATCAACAATTAATTTAACTTCATGTACAGTTTCAAAATATGCCATTTCTGGTTCGTACCCAGCTTCAACTAAAGTTTCGTATCCATTTTTAATTAACTCAACCAAGCCACCACATAAAACAGTTTGTTCACCAAATAAATCTGTTTCAACTTCGTCTTTAAAAGTAGTTTCAATAATACCTGATCTTCCTCCACCTACAGCTGAAGCATAAGATAAAGCTAGATCTCTTGCTTTACCAGATCCATCTTGATGAACTGCAAACAAACATGGAACTCCACCACCTTTTTCATACTCGCTTCTTACTAAATGACCAGGTCCTTTTGGGGCAACCATGAATACATCTAAATCTTTTCTTGCTTTAATTAAATCATAGTGAACATTTAAACCATGAGCAAAAGCAATACTTGTACCTTCTCTTACTCTTTGTTCTATATGGTTTTTATAAATTTCAGCTTGTAGTTCGTCTGGAGTTAATATCATTACAACATCTGCCCAAGCAGCAGCGTCAGATAAATTCATTACCTTTAAACCTTTCGACTCTGCTTTGGCAACACTTGATGATCCTTCTCTTAGGGCAACAACTATCTCTTTAACTCCACTATCCTTTAAATTAAGTGCATGAGCATGGCCTTGACTTCCATAACCAAAAATCGCAATTTTTTTATTTTTAATTAAATCTACATCTGCATCTTTTTCATAAAACATTTTCATAATTTATCTCCTGTTAATTAGTTAAAAATTTTTGCACCTCTTGTCATTGCAACAGCCCCAGTTCTTGAAGTGCTTATAAGTCCTAAGGGTTTTAATTTTTTATTCATTTTATCAATCTCTCTTCTAAGTGCTGTTATTTGAATAACCGCAGATGATTTTGTTTCATCCAATACTACTGGGTTAAATTTTTTACAAGCATTTAAACATTTTTCAATTTTATTTTTTTTGCCTACAATTTTAAACAATGCCATCTCCTTAAAAATAACATCTTTGTCATCTCTTTTAAATTCAGCAACTTTATGTACAGGTACTAATTTGGTTAATTGCAGTTTAATCTGGTCTATCACTTGTGGTGTTCCAGTAGTAACAATTGTTATTCTTGAAATATTTTTTACCGCGTCTACCTCGGCTACCGCTAAAGACTCAATATTATAACCTCTACCAGAAAACAAACCAACCACTCTAGCAAGAACACCAGCCTCGTTGTCTACCCAAACAACAAATATATAAGTATCTGATTTTTGTTTTATAGTTGGAGAGCTATAAGCTGACTTTGATTTTGGCATTTTGATTAAACTAAGGCTTTGCCTTTTCCTTTTATTTTATTCTCTTCTTGATCGTTTGGCGCTAAGATCATTTGATTATGAGGTTTACCAGAAGGTATCATTGGGAAGCAATTTTCATTTGGATCCACATGACAATCAAAAATAACTGGACCATCATGATCAACCATTTCCTGAATTTTTTCATCAAGCTCTGATGGATCATCAGCTTTAATTCCTTTGCAACCATAAGCATCGGCCATTTTCATAAAATCTGGTAGTGCTTCAGAGTAACTCTCAGAATAATTCTTTTCATGAAGTAGCTCTTGCCATTGTCTTACCATTCCCATGTACTGATTATTCAAGATAAAAATCTTTATTGGTAAGTTGTATTGAACCGCTGTAGACATTTCTTGCATTGTCATTAGAACAGATGCTTCACCAGCAATATCAATAACTAATTTTTCAGGATGAGCTACTTGAACTCCAACAGCTGCAGGTAATCCATAACCCATAGTTCCTAATCCGCCTGAAGTCATCCATCTATTTGGTTTGTTAAATTTATAATGTTGAGCGGCCCACATTTGATGTTGACCCACTTCTGTTGTTACATAAGTATCTTTATTTTTTGTTAATTCATAAAGTCTTTGAACAGCATGCTGAGGTTTTATACTATCTTCACTATTTATAAAATTTAAAGAATTTTTGTTTCTCCATTTTTGAATTTGTTCCCACCATTTTGCAATATTTGGTTTATTTGATTTACCATTTCCATTTTTCTTTTTAACAATTATTTTGTTAACTTTATCAATTACTTTTGTAACATCACCTACTATTGCAAGATCTACTTTAATAATTTTATTAATTGAGGATGGATCAATATCAATATGAACTTTTTTTGAATTAGGAGAGAACTCATCAATTTTTCCAGTAATACGGTCATCAAATCTAGCACCAATGTTTATTAACAAATCACAGTCATGCATTGCATTGTTTGCTTCATATGTTCCATGCATACCTAGCATTCCTAAAAACTGATTATCATCTCCAGGATAAGCACCTAGACCTTGTAAAGTTGAAGTGATTGGAAATCCTGTTAATTCAACAAATTTTCTTAGAGCTTCACTTGCTTTTGGTCCTGAATTTATTACACCTCCACCGCTATAAATAATTGGCTTCTTTGCTTTAGATAATAAATTAATTAATTGGTCGATTTCATCAGCTGAAAATTTATTATGAGATTTACCATTAACTTTTTTCTCTTTTTTTGGTTTTTTATATTTTGCTTTTGCAAATTGAATATCTTTTGGAATATCAATTAATACTGGACCCGGTCTTCCAGTTGTTGCAACTTTAAAAGCTTCATGCATAATATCTGAAAGTTCATTAATATCTTTTACTAACCAGTTGTGTTTTGTGCATGGTCTTGTAATTCCTGTAGTATCACATTCTTGAAATGCGTCCGTACCTATAAGATGCGTTGGAACTTGCCCAGAAATACAAACCATTGGAACAGAGTCCATGTATGCATCAGTTAAAGCAGTAACTACATTGGTCGCACCGGGTCCCGATGTAACCAAAACAACACCAGGTTTTCCAGTTGATCTTGCGTAACCTTCTGCTGCATGACCTGCACCTTGCTCATGTCTTACGAGAATATGTTTGATGGATGGATGATTTTTTAATTCATCATAAATTGGTAGTACAGCTCCACCAGGATAGCCAAAAATGTGGTTTACCTTTTGGTCTTCAAGACACTTAAATACAATTTCTGCTCCAGTTAATAATTTTGGCATTTCGCAATCTAGCTGAAGTTGTACTGATTGGTCAAGGTTAAGTATGGAAAATTTAAATTTTTTTTAAAAATTTGTTTATCTCAGATGGCTTAAGTTTAACCCAATCACTCATGTGTCCTCTAGCCCATGTGCTTTGCCTTTTGGCGTATTGTCTAGTTTTTATTGATATTTTTTCTTTTATTTCATCAATTTTTTTTTCTTTAGATAAATACTCTTGAATTTCATTTACTCCGATTGCTTTGCAAGCAGTCATTTGTTTTTTAATTTTGAGTTTTAAAAATCTTTTAACCTCATTCACAGCACCCATTTTAATCATTTTTCCAGTTCTTTGATGAATTCTTTCAATCAATTCATCACGAGGATAATCAATATAAACTTTGAAGAAATCCTCTTCTGAATAATTTGATTGAGTGTTTTTGAACCAATCATGAAGGGATTTCTTTGTGAATTTTTTAACTTCAAATGCTCTTATTGATCTCTGGGTATCAGTAGGATTAATTTTATTTTTTGATAGAGGATCTAGTTTTAATAATTCCATGTAGAATTTATTTTGACCAATTTTTTTATTTAAATTTCTAATTTGATTTCTAAACTTTATTGGAATGTTTGGAATTCGAACTAGACCATCAGTTAAAGCTTTGAAATAAAGCCCAGTTCCTCCAACAAAAATTGGTATTTTTTTTCTTTTTTTAACTTCAGTTATTTTTTTAATTGCAATTTTAAGCCAATCACCAGTTGAAAAACTTTTCTTTGCATTTTGAAAACCATATAGATGATGTTTTATTGATTGATAATTTTTAGGGTCTGGTCTTGCAGATAAAATTTTAAGCTGCTTATACACTTGCATACTGTCAGCATTAACAATTTCCCCTTTAATTTTTTTTGCAAGTTTAATTGCAAAACTTGATTTTCCAGATGCTGTAGGTCCTGAAATTAAAATTATCTTGGATTTCAAATCCATTACTAGTCTAATTTAACGCCAATGTATCTTCGTTGATTTTGATTATTATAAATTGCAATTAAAATAGTTTTTTGATTTGAGTTTATTGATTTTTGAGTGATATCTCTTAAATCATCTGCTGACCTAATTTTTTTCTTCTGAACTTCAATAATAATACTATTGATCTCAATTGAATTTACTAAAGGACTATTATTAGCCATATTTGTAATTACTAATCCTGTAGTTTGGTTTGGTAATTTACGATTCTTTATATCTTCTTTAGTTAAAGGTCTTACTGATATTCTTAAACTCTCAATAATTTCATCCAAATTATTTTCATCTTTTTTTGGATTTTCGCTTACTTTGAAATCATCAGATGTTTCCAATCTTCCTAACAAAACTTTTTTAGTTATTTCTTTTTTATTTCTCCAAATTTTTACATCTACATTTTTACCTACATTTGTTCTTGCAACAATTGCTGGTAACTCTTTCATTTGCTTAATCTCAACACCATTAAACTCTAAAATTATATCTCCAGCTTGAATACCAGCTTTTTCGGAAGGACTATTTTCAGCAACACTAGCAACTAAAGCACCTCTTGGTTTATCTAGTTCTTCAGCCTCAGCAATTTCTTTTGTTACATCTTGAATTCTTACACCTAACCAACCTCTTTTTGTTTCACCAAACTCAATTAGTTGTTTAATTACTTGTTGAGCGCTATTTGATGGAATTGAAAATCCTATACCGATAGAACCATTTCTTCCCAAAATAGCAGTATTAATTCCAATTACATTTCCTTCCATATCAAATAAAGGTCCACCTGAATTTCCTGAATTGATTGATGCATCTGTTTGAATAAAATCCTCATATCTTGATAACCCAATCGATCTATTTCTTGCTGAAATAATTCCAGCAGTTACAGTTCCGCCAAGACCAAATGGATTTCCAATTGCCAAAACCCAATCACCAATTCTTGCTTTATCAGAATCTCCAAAACCAACTGGTTTAAATTTTTCCTCTGTTTCTAATTGTAATACTGCAATATCCATCAAAGGATCGGCACCAAGAACCTTTGCTTTATATTCTTGGTCTCCATTTACTCTAACTATTATATCATCAGCATCTTGAATTACGTGATTATTTGTTACCACAATTCCATTTTCATCTATGATAAATCCAGAGCCTAAAGCTGCTGATTTTCTTTCTTGAGGAGTTCCAAATTCTTTGAACATGTCTTCAAATGGAGAACCTGGAGGAAATTGAAAAGGCAAAGGATTACTATTAGTTACTACAGTTGTTGAGGTTGAAATATTTACTACAGATGGCATCAATTTTTCTGCAAGATCTGCAAATGATGCTGGAACAGGTTTGGAATTTGATTGTATTGAAATACTTAGAGAAAATACAATTGTTAAAAATATAAGTTTTAATTTTTTCATATTAACTTTTTATTAAATAAACAATTACAAAACCTATAACTGCAAAAATAAGACCACCTGATCTCAGTTGACTATCTTTGACGAGTTCAAGTTTTTTAAGCATACTTTTCATTTTTGCTGGAAATAAGGCATATAAAATTCCCTCTATAAATAAAAAAAGACCAAAAGCTATAACTAGCTCATTCATCTAAAAATTATTGTTTAATATCGGGAGTTGTATTTCCAAAAAATTTAAAAAATTCACTATCAGGAGACAAGATCATTGAGGTTTCACCCGCAGTAAATGCTTTGCTATAAGATTGCATCGATCTGTAGAAAGAAAAGAATTCAGGGTCCTGACCAAAAGCATCTGCAAAGATTTTATTTCTTTCACCATCACCTTCACCCTTCATGATTTCTGATTGTTTTTGAGCATCAGCTAATATAACCGTTACTTCTTTGTCAGCAGTTGAAGTAATTGTTACTGCCATCTCAGCTCCTTTTGCTCTAAATTCCTTTGCCTCTCTTTCCCTCTCAGTCTGCATTCTTCTATAAATTGCATCACTGTTTGCTGTAGGAAGATCGGCTCTTTTAATTCTTACATCTACAATATTAATCCCAAAATTTTGTGCTTCATTATTAACCCCATCTTTAATCAAAGACATTTGTTTTGATCTATCTTGTGACAACAAAGTTTGTAATTCTTCTTGACCTAAAACATTTCTAATCCTTGAATTGATAATTGTAGATAACCTTGATCTTGCAACTCTTTCATCTCCAACAGAAATATAAAATTTTAAAGGATCAACTATTTGAAATCTTGCAAATGCATCAACAATCAATCTTTTTTGATCAGAAGCGATCACTTCCTCTGGTGGAGTGTCTAAATTTAAAATTCTTTTGTCTAAATAAACAACGTTTTGAATAAATGGAATTTTAAAGTTTAAACCTGGTTTCATTATAATTCTTTTTGGATCACCAAACTGAAGGATTATCGCTTGATTTACTTCCTTAACTATAATTACTGATAGATATGCTACAACACCAATTAAAACCAATATTCCAGCTACTACTTTTCCAGCTTTCATCTAATTTGTCTCTTTCTTTTTTAATTCTGGCAACGGTAAATATGGTACTACACCTGAGCCAGACTCTTTATCTATAATAATTTTATTTATATCTGCCAAAACTGTTTCCATTGTTTCAAGAAACATTCTTTCTTGTGTAACTTGTTTTGCCTTTGCATACTCATTATAAATTGCTAAAAATCTACTTGCCTCACCCTCTGCTTTAGCGACAACCTCTTTTTTATAAGCTTCTGCAGCTTGTAAAATTTTTTGTGCTTCCCCTCTTGCTCTTGGGATCACATCATTCGCATAAGCTTCAGCTTCGTTTTTGGATCTTTCCATATCTGCTCTTGCAGCCTGAACATCTCTAAATGCATCAATTACCTGATCAGGTGGGTCAGCTTTTTGAGTTTGTACTTGTGTAATTTGAATACCACTTTCATAATCATCTAAAATGCTTTGAATGATTTCCTGTGTCTCAATCTCAATTTTAGATCTACCTTCAGTTAATATTGGTTGAATATCACTTTTTGCAATCACTTCTCTCATTGCTGTTTCTGCAGCAGCTTTAACGGTTCCTACAGGGTCTTGAATTTTAAATAAAAAATTTCCAGCATCTTTGATAACCCAAAATACTGAAAAATCGATGTTCACAATGTTTTCATCACCAGTAAGCATTAAACTTTCTTGAGGAACATCTGCAACACCTCCTCCTGTAGAAAAACCACTGTCTCTTTCAGATCTAAATCCAATATCAATTCTATTTACTTTTGTTACTTTTGGAGTTTGAACAGTCTCTACTGGAAAAGGAATATGATAGTTCAATCCAGGTTGAGTAGTTTTAACAAATTTTCCAAATCTAAGAACAACCCCTTGTTCATCTGGTAACACTCTATATAGGCCACTTGCAAGCCACACAAATGCCAAGACTAATAAAATTAATCCAATAGATTTTCCTCCTGAAGATTTTCCGCCAGGTAAAAACTTTTTTATCTTATCTTGAAATTCTCTAATAATTTCATCTACGTTCGGTGGTGTTGGTCCTCTTCCTGAACCATTGCCTCCACGACCACCTCCTGGAGGTGCACCCCATGGACTTCCACCTCTTCCTTTGAAATCATCTGACATATGTCAAAGTATATAGTGTCTTTATTATAAAAAACAAGTAATGATAGATTTATGTCTGATAAAAAGCCAGAACTAAGTGACGCAATGAAAAGAAAGCTGGAGCCTAAGAAATTTACAAAAAATCCAATCTTGGGAACAAAATTTACCATCGCAATTTCGAGTGCAAAAGGAGGTGTAGGTAAATCTACATTTGCAACGAATCTAGCTTTAGCATTAAAAAAAATTGGATGTAAAGTTGGCTTGTTAGATGCTGATATTTATGGACCTTCCATTCCAAAAATGTTTGACATTAATGAAAAACCAAAAAGTGATGGTCAAAAATTAGATCCAATTACAAAGTATGATATTCAATGTATGTCTATTGGTTTTTTAGCTGATCAACAAACTCCAATGATATGGCGTGGTCCTATGGTAACAAGTGCAATAAAAACTTTTACACAAAAAGTAAATTGGAAAGATTTAGATTTTATTATCGTTGATATGCCACCAGGAACTGGTGATACTCAATTAACTTTTTCACAGGAAATTAAAATGGATGGTGCAATAATTGTATCCACTCCTCAAGAAGTAGCTCTTTTAGATGTTAAAAGAGGAATCAAGATGTTTGATAAGCTTGGAGTTAAAATTCTAGGTTTAGTAGATAATATGAGTTTTTTTATTGGAGACGATGGAAAAAAATATAAAATTTTTGGAGAAGGTGGTGTTAAAAAAACTGCAGAGGAATTTCAAAAAGAATTTTTAGGTGAAATACCAATAAATCCAGAAATTGGTAGAACTGGAGATGAAGGAAAGCCAATAGTGGAGGCTAACCCTGAACATGAAATTTCTAAGATATATTTAAATTTTGCTGAAAAAATTAGATCAACTTATCTTTGAGATCAAATGCAGTCATTAATTCATTCCACTCTCTTTTAGACAATCCAGAACTTTCGACATCAACATTTTCACCTTTGATGAGTTTTTGAATAATTAATTTTCCTTTTGCAGAAACCTCAGTACCACCAACTCTATAATCCATAAAAGCGTCATAACTTATAGGGACCCATTTTTTAACAGTATCTAGCATTATGTCAGCGTAAACTCTAATTTCATATTGAGCATGACTATCCGCTCTTAATCTTAGAAAATTCATCAAATTTAATAAATCAGTTTTCCAATACCATTGGGTATATGTGTTTAATGTCAAATTCATTCTCGCGAGTTCTCTGGCTAAACCTTTTTTATTTTCATTAATAGTTGAACCATCAAATCTTTCGTTTAGCATTGTCTCATAATTATCATAAGTTCTCTCTGCATCACTTTTTAAAAGTTCCAAAACTTCCTCCGCCTGTTTTCCTTCCAAGACATCTCCTCTGCCCTGTCTGTTACTAGTTGATTGAGCAGCTAAATTTTCTTGTGATGGCAAATAAAATTCTTTATCCAGAATTGAGTACCTTGCAGAGTATTCATTAACATTTGCAGTTCTATGTCTAATCCATTGTCTAGCAATAAATATTGGTAGCTTTACATGATATTTTATTTCGCACATTTCAAATGGCGTACTATGCCAATGTCTCATCAGATATTTTATTAAACCTTTATCAGTTGAAACTTGTTTGGTTCCTTTCCCATATGACACCCTAGCTGATTGAACTATTGATGTATCGTCTCCCATATAATCTACCACCCTTACAAATCCATGATCTAATGCTGGAATTGCTTCATAAAGGATTTTTTCAAGTTCAGGAGCGGTAACTCTTTTCGTTTGGTTGCTTTGAGATTGTTGATTTTTTATTTCCTCTCGCTGTTCTTTAGTTAATTTCATGATTGTTATTGAATCTGTTGCAATTACTTTTATATTAATAATGTTGGTTTTCCAACTACGACGATAAACGAATTTCGTAATAACCATTGCGGACGTGGGGGCAGTACCCACCACCTCCACCATTACAACTTATGGGGGTGAACTAGATTCGACGGGTGACTAAAAGCTATTCTTTCGTTCGGGATTGTTCCACCGTAACGGGCTAATTTATAATTGCTAACGAAAGTTACGCACTTGCTGCATAATTAACTTAGTTAATTAAGCACGGGGTCCGGGGCACCTGGCAACAGAACGCCCCTTTTTCAACTTATAATCTTTATTTATCAACATATCTTACTTAAAATCCTTTACGAATATTACCACGAAGTTTTAAAACAAATTTTAAGTAATCTCTTTTAGTTTTAATAATTCATTTAAAATTCATCATTTTAAGTATTTCCGCATGGTTTTGCCTTGCTATTTCTAAAGAAGAATTATTAATTGAATTCATTC
>CACIRB010000010.1 GCA_902588925.1 uncultured Pelagibacteraceae bacterium
AAATGACATTATTTTTAGCTTAATGTCTAAACTTTTAGGTTCAGAGTTTTTTTGTGGATCTTACTGCGCAAGTAGATTGCTACCAGGGTCTATAGGACAGGAACTGCATATCGATTATCCGTATTGGGATTTTTATAATAGTGAGACTTTTCCTATGGGTCTTAATAGTTCATTTGCACAAAACTGTCAGGCCACTATACCTCTAGATATTTGCTCAGAACAATCAGGAGCAACAGCATACATACCAGGTTCACAGAAGAAATTGCACTATCCAAATGAAAAGGACGATTTTTCAAATAAACAACAAATGATTGCTAATCCTGGAGATTTAGTTTTTTTTAATGGTAACTGTTGGCATGGAGCATCGCCAAATAAATCAAATCAACAAAGAGCAGCATTACTGATAGAGTTTCTTCCTAAGTATATAAAACCAGTTGAGGATTTGGTTACCTATTTATCTGAAGACTTCAAAAACAATTCAGATCCAAAAGTGCGACAGCTATTAGGATTAAATTATGAATATCCAAAAATTATGGATGCGAGTAAAAAAATAAATAATATTGGTTTAGGTTATAAAGCTAAATAAAATCTATATTTTTAATTTAAATTCTCTATAACTACTTAAAAATAAAAAAAACAGAATTAAAAATTTTAAGATAATAAAATTTACAAACAATACGATTTAAAAAATAAAAGAGTATTTATAAAAGGTGGAGGATTAGAAAAATGAAAGTAAAGTATTACGATCTAGAAAACAAAAGAGTATTTATAACAGGTGGAGGATCTGGAATTGGAGCTTCAATTGTTGAACATTTTTGTGAACAAGGTTCTGAAGTTTACTTTATAGATATTAATGTAACAGAAGCTAAAAAATTAATTGAAGATATAAAAAATAAAAAATATTCAATACCAACCTTTATTGAATGTGATTTGTTAAATATAAAACAACTTCAAAAAACAATAGCAGACATCATCAGTCAAAAGGGTCCAATTGATATTTTAATCAATAATGCTGCTAACGACACAAGACACAAAATTGATGAGGTTACAGAAGAGTATTGGAATGAAAGAATGAATGTAAATTTAAGACATTATTTTTTCACAGTTCAATCTGTTAAAAAATCAATGATTGAAAATAAAGGTGGTGTCATTGTTAATATGGGATCAACTTCATGGATGATAGGTCAAGGTGGTATGGCTGCTTATACAGCTGCAAAATCAGGCGTTGTTGGTTTAACAAGATCATTCGCTAGAGATTTAGGTGAATTTAACATTAGAGTTAATTCTGTAGTTCCAGGTTGGGTATTAACACAAAGACAAATTGATCTTTGGTTAAACGAAGAGTCTGAAAAAGATTTAATGAAAAACCAGTGTTTAAAAGAGAAATTGTTACCTCATGAGCTTGCTCAAGCAGTGTTGTTTTTTTCATCAGACCAATCAGGTGGATGCACAAATCAATCTTATATTGTTGATAAAGGCTGGTTGTAAGAAGCTTTGTGAAAGTACAAAGCTCAACAATAGAGAATAGGTATTTAAGAGTTAAATCAATTAATATTGGTGCTTGCTTGTATGAGGTCTATGACAAGCAAAAGAAAACAAATTTAATCTTAAATTTAGGTCCTACAAAAAATTATGAGAGTAAAAATTTTTATGTAGGAGCAACTTGTGGAAGGTATGCAGGAAGAATATCAAATTCAAAATTTAAGATAAAAAATAAAATTTATAAACTTGATGGTAACGAAGGAAGAAATACTCTGCATGGAGGGAAAATAGGATTTGATAGACTTGAATGGAAAATACAACACCATTCAAAAACTAAAATTATTTATCAACTAGAATCTAAAAAATTAGATCAAGGTTTTCCAGGAGATTTAAATTCAGAGTGTATTTTTGAAATTAAGAATAAAAGTTTATTTATCAAATACCAGTATAAATCAAATGAATTAACCCATGTGAGTTTAACAAATCATAGCTATTGGAATTTGAATAAGAGTAAAAGAGAAACAATTTTTAATCACGATTTAAAAATTAATTCAGAAAAATATCTAGAAGTAAGTAACAAATTAATACCAACTGGCAAATTTAAAAAAGTTAAAAACACTATTAATGACTTCAATAAGTTTCAAAATATTGGAGAAAAAATAAATATTATCAAAAACAAAAAAACAAAAAAAAAATCAAACAAAATAAATGCATTGGGATTTGATTTAACATTTTGTATCAAAAAAAATTCTAAAAACTATTTAGCCTCTTTAAAAAATAAAAAAACTAATATTCAATTAGACTTTTATTCAAATCTACCTGGAGTCCAGCTCTATACTAGTCAAGGCTTACGATATAAAAATAAACTTGCTCCTTACCAGGGCATTTGTTTAGAAACTCAACACTATCCAGACTCACCAAATAATAAAAATTTTCCAAGTACTTTAACTAAACCAAAAAAACTTTATAAGTACTTTACAAAAATAGATATTTCTTAAAATGAATAAAAAAATAAACATTTCAATTGTCGGAACTGGTTTAATGGGGCTACAACATATAAAGGCAATTTCAAAATCGAAAAAAGCTAATCTTCATTCGATAGTAGATATTAGCAATAATGCTAAAAATTTGTCAAAAAAATATAAAATCCCATTGTATTCAAATGTAGAAGAACTTTTAAAATCACAAAATTTAGATGCAGTGATTGTTGCCACACCGAACCAATTACATGAAAAGCATACAGTTAGTTTTTTAAAGAAAAAAATTCCAGTGTTATTGGAAAAACCTATTTCAGATAATATTAATTCAGCTAAAAAAATTATTGGTAGTGCTAATAAAAATAAAACTCCGTTATTGATAGGGTATCATAGAAGACACAACTCAATAGTAACAAAGGTAAAAGAGCTCATTGAAAAAGGCAAATTAGGAAACATCGTATCAGCAAATGTGTTGTGTTGGCTTTATAAACACAAAGCTTATTACAAAGAAAAATGGAGAATTAGCAAAGGAGGAGGACCTCTAGGGATTAATTTAGTCCATGATATTGATATGATTTGTTACCTACTTGGATCTATTAAATACGTTCAAGCACTTACAACTAATAAAACTAGAAAATTTGCAGTTGAAGATACAGCTACAATTAGTTTAATTTTTAATTCAGGGGCGCTTTGTACTTTAAATTTATCAGATACAATTGTTGCTCCATGGAGTTACGAGTTAACTGCAGGAGAAAACCCAGCTTATCCAATAACTAATCAATCCGCATACATGATTGGTGGTACCAAGGGTTCATTGCAATTTCCTAATTTAAAATATTGGTTCTATAAAAACGAGAGAAGTTGGTGGAATAAGATCCTTGTTAATGAAGATAAAAATAAAAAAGATGACAGTACTTTAGTTAATCAAATTGATCATTTTGCTGATGTAGTATCTAAAAAAGTTAAACCAAAAGTAAATGGTAATGATGGATTAATCTCTCTTAAAATTTTTGCTGCAATAACCAAAAGTGCAAAAACTGGTAAGAAAGTTAAGATTTAAAGATTAGCCAATATTGAACTAGAACATTTTAAGGTATCAGCATCACCTCCTAAGTCTTTAGTTCTATTTTCTTTTTCACTTAAAGATTTTTCAATAGCTTCAAGAATTGAATTGGAAGCTTCTTTTTCTCCTAAATAATCTAACATCATTGCACCAGACCAAATTTGTCCTACAGGATTAGCAATCCCTTTTCCTGCAATATCGGGTGCTGAGCCATGAACTGGTTCAAATAAAGATGGAAATTTATTTTCAGGATTAATGTTCCCAGATGGAGCAATTCCAATAGTACCGGTACAAGCAGGTCCTAAGTCTGAAAGGATATCTCCAAACAAATTTGATGCAACAACAACATCAAACCATTCAGGATTAAGTACAAATCTAGCAACTAAAATATCTATATGATATTGATCTGTTTCAATATCTGGATAATTTTCTTTCATTGCAGTAAAACGTTCATCCCAAAAAGGCATGGTAATTGAAATTCCATTTGATTTTGTAGCATTCGTTAATTTTTTACGTTTTCTTTGTTTTGCTAATTCAAAAGCAAATTTTTGAACTCTATCTACCCCATGCGCAGACATAATAGTTTCTTGAACAGCTATTTCTCTATCAGTATTTTTAAACATTCTTCCACCTACAGAAGAGTACTCACCCTCAGTATTTTCTCTTACAATTAGCATATCTATGTCACCTGGTTTTTTATTTGCTAAAGGAGGATTAATTCCAGGAAATAATTTTACTGGTCTAAGATTGATATATTGATCAAACTCTCTTCTAAACTGAAGTAATGATCCCCATAAAGAAATATGGTCTGGAACTTGATCTGGCATACCAACTGCTCCAAAAAAAATTGCATCGTGTTTACCTAATTTTTCCTTCCAATCATCTGGAAGCATTTTTCCATGTTTTTCATAATAATCACAGGATGCAAAATCATATTCTGTAAAATTAATTTTAAATTGATGCTTTTCAGCAGCGTCTTTTAATACTTTTAAGCCCTCAGGTACTACTTCTTTTCCTATTCCGTCTCCTGGTATTGATGCAATGTTATATTCTTTCATAGGTTGATTTTTATACTTCAAAAACTCATTAATTTATAATGTTAAATTATTTTTAAAGACATAAACCTTCATTGTTTTGACATATTTTATTTGTTAATTTTAATCATGAAAAAAATAATTCTTTTAATCTTCTTTAGTCTCTTTTTTGTTTCAAATTCAAATGCTGCATGTGATGATCCATTAACAGATGGTGTAGATTATTCAAAATGCAGATTTTCTGATGGACAGGATCTTCAAGGTAGTTATCTACCAAACTCAAATTTATCTTTTGCAAGCTTTGTACAAGTAAATTTAGATAAAAGCATAATGATGAATTCAAACTTATCTTTTGGGACTTTTCCAGAGTCTACATTTGTTAGAGCTAATCTTTATGAAACAATTAGTATTGGTGGAAATTTTGAAAAAACAAATTTCACAAATGCGAACTTAACTAGAGTTGATTTTATGGGAGCAACTTTAATTGAGGTTAATTTTCAAAATGCAAATTTGATGGAAGCAAATTTTACATCTGCAAATATTACTAATGCAAACTTTGAAAATGCAAATCTAATTGGAGCCACGTGGACCAATGGTAAGACATGTGGTCCAGACTCAATCGGCACTTGTATTGAGCAATAAGAAATGAACACTTCAGTTAAAACTGATGATGTTATTTTTAATTTTTTCAAACAAATCTGTGATGAAAAAGATGATCAAAAATGTGTTGAGCTTGGAAAAGAATGGATAAAAGCAATGGAAACCAACCTTTCTTCTATGGAAGCAAATCTAAATGGTGCTGATTATCTAAAACATAAAGATGATATTCAAAGTAACCGAGATCATTTAAATAGTCTAAAAAATAAGAATTCTTCTGAGTGGAGAGAGTATGCAACTCAGTGTATGGTTGAAATAATGAATCATAAAGGTTAGCAATAATTTGTAACTAAAAAAGAGTTTTATAAATTCTTTTAATTTCATAAAAAATAGAGTAGGAATAAATAAAGGGGTGTCTTCACAGACTGAGATCAAACCCTAAGAACCTGTCCGGTAATTCAGAAAGGGATAAAATGGATAACACGTACTTTTTAAATCAATCATCCTCATTAACATTAGTAATTATTATCAGCTTGATATTTGCTGTGTTAGGAATTTATCATTCTAAAAAATTCCAAGGAATAAGTAATTATTTAACTGCAAATAGAAACATTGAACTATTTTCACTAACAACCAGTCTTGTTGCATCTGCTTTAGGAGCATGGATTTTATTTGGTCCTGTTGCTGCTGCTACATGGGGAGGGATAGGTGCTGTTATTGGTTATGCACTTGGAACAGCTTTTCCGATGATTTTCTTAATTTATTTTGGGAGAAAAATTAGATTAGAATTTCCAAAAGGCTCATCACTAATTGAGTTTATGAGAAAAAAATTTGGAAAAAGTTTATTTAAACTGATCTTATTGATGACTATATTTTACATGTTTATTTTTCTCTGTGCAGAAGTTACTGCTGTTGCAGTTTTAATTAATTATTTATCGGGTACAGATCTTTGGATTACTGCATTGATAGTACTTTTAGCTACTTTAACTTATACGCTTTATGGGGGTCTAAGAGCTTCTATTTTTACTGATAATATTCAAATGATAGTAATTGGATTTCTCTTGTTAATTCTAATTTTAATAATTAGTTCATCAACAGGTGATAATTTTTCATTTGCTTTAATTAAAGAAAAAAATCCACAGCTATTAAGTTCATCTTATATTCCAAGTTATACAGCTGGATTAACTTTTTTTATTGCAGTTGCAGCCACAAATTTATTTCACCAAGGGAATTGGCAAAGGGTTTATGCTGCCAAAGATTATAAAACTTTAAAATCAGCATTGATCATTTCTTTTTTTATCATTATCCCAATAGTTTTTTTAATGGGCTTTATTGGAATGGTGTCATTCTCTATTGATCCTTCAGCGAGAGCTGATTTAGGATTTTTCACTTTATTGTTAAAAGAACAAACTGAAATGCTATCTTTAATTATAATTATTCTTGGATTAGCTTTAACAATTTCAACAATTGATACATTGGTTAATGCAATATCAAGTTTGTTTGTTGTTGATGGTAAAGCGACTTTTAATTTTGACAAAAAAACAGATTATTTAAAAATTTCAAAATACTTTATTGTATTTTTATCATTGATTGCATTTGGTGTTGCCTCAAAAGGATTTGATATTTTATATCTATTTTTGCTTGCAGACTTATTTTGTTGTGCATTTGTATTCACAGTGTTTTACAGCTTTTACAACAAAGTAAATGAAAAAACTGCTTATGTTTCGATTATAATTGGTTTAATTGGCGGATTTTTAATGTTTCCTTATCCAGATTTTTCCAAAAGTTTATTGGTTGGGGGATTGATCTCTAAAGATTTATTTTCACCTTTTGTTGCACAATCTTTATTATTTTTATCATTTGTTGTTGCAACTTTTTTACCAGCAGTAATTTTGAAATTCAAAAGTAATTGACTTAGATTACAGATTTTAAAGCATCATAAATAAGTTCTTTGGTAGTCTCACCAATGCTTCTGTAAACTTCTTTATTATCTTTAAAAATTAAAAGAGTTGTTTGATATTGAATATTAAAAAATTTAGCAATTTCTTTATTAGTTACATCAAATGTAAAGTATTCAATATTATCAAAATCATTTTTTGCTTTATCAAGAACTTTCATTTGACTTGCGCATGAAGTACAATATTTAATCCATGAGCTAACCACTACAACTTTTCCATCCGATAAGGCCTTATCGAACAAATCCTTAGTGTAAGTTGTTTCTTTAGCTAATCCTTTACTGGTGAATGCCAATAAAAAACAGATAAATATAAAAATTTTTCTCATTTAAAGTAAATTTAAATAAATTTTAAATTATTGTAATGCCTTAAATTGTCTCTATATATGCCTAATCCATGTCAAATGATCAAATAAGCATAAATAATCTATCAAAAATTTATGACAATGGTTTTGAGGCCTTAAAGAAAATTAACCTTAACATTAAAAAGGGTGAAATTTTTGCAATGCTTGGACCAAATGGTGCAGGTAAAACTACATTAATCAGTGTTATTTGCGGCATTGTCAGACCATCTTCTGGAAAGGTTACTGTAGATAATTTTGATATTATTGATGATTATAGAGAAACAAGATCGAGAATTGGATTAGTTCCACAAGAGTTAACCTTAGAACAATTTGAAACAGTATTTAACAATGTTTCTTATTCACGAGGTTTGTATGGAAAAAAACCAGATCCAAAACATATTGAAAAAATTTTAAAAGACTTAAGTCTATGGGATAAAAAAGATTTAAGATTAAGACAGTTATCTGGAGGAATGAAGAGACGTGTATTAATTGCAAAAGCATTGTCTCATGAACCATCTATATTATTTTTAGATGAACCAACAGCTGGGGTTGATGTGGAATTACGTCAAGATATGTGGAAGGTAGTTGAAACCTTAAGAAAAACTGGTGTTACAATTATTCTTACCACTCATTATATTGAAGAGGCTGAAGCAATCGCTGATAGAGTAGGGGTAATCAATCAAGGGGAAATTATTGTTGTAGATGAAACTAAAGAACTTTTAAAGAAAATGGGACATAAAAAACTTACTGTAGATCTTCAAGAAGAAATCACTGAAATCCCAAGTAGTTTAGACAAGTACAAACTAGAAATTGGAGAAGATAAAAAATCAATAAATTATACTTATAATGTCAGAGCTAAAAGCACTGGAATAACTAACTTGCTACAAGATTTAAAAGATGCAAACTTAGAATTACAGGATTTAAAAACAGAACAAACTACTTTAGAGAAAATATTTGTGACATTAGTAAAGGAGAACAATGAAGTTTAATTATTACGCATTTAGATCGATGTACTTGCATGAAATGGACCGATTTAAGAGAACATTGATGCAATCATTGTTTTCTCCTGTTTTATCCACATCATTATATTTTATTGTTTTTGGATCTGTAATTGGTGGATACGTAGAAAAAATCGATGGAATTAGTTATGGATCTTTTATAGTTCCCGGTCTTTTGATGTTAACGTTGTTAACTCAATCAATCAGTAACACCTCATTTGGGATATTTTTTCCAAAATTTAACGGAACTATTTATGAAATTTTAGCAGCACCAATTTCAACTTTTGAAATTGTTTTAGCTTTTGTGGGTGCTGGAGCTACCAAAACTCTTATTGTTGGATTAGTTATATTTTTAACTTCAACGTTCTTTGTTGAGGTTCAAGTAATGTATCCATTATTAATGATATTTTTATTAGTGTTAGTGGCATTTACATTTGCTTTATTTGGTTTTTTAATTGGTTTAATGAGCTCTAATTTTGAGCAAATGTCTATCATTCCAACCTTAGTTATCACACCAATGGTATTTTTAGGTGGTAGTTTATATTCTTTAGATATGTTGCCTGAGTTTTGGCAAACAGTTACTTATTTTAACCCAGTTGTATACTTAATAAATGGTTTAAGATTTGCCTTTTATGGTGTTTCGGATTTTAATATTTGGGTTAGTATAATTTCTATGGTTGTTTTTTTAATTTCTTGTGTAACAGTTGTAACGGTATTACTAAAAAAAGGATATAATATAAAGTCTTAGCTACTAGCTATTTTCTTTTTTGGATCGTAAAAAGGTTTTTCTACAATTGTAGCTAAATATTTACCTTCATGAGTTTTAACATCCAATTGATTTCCCAAATCTGAATAATTGATTTCAATCATTGCAAGTGCAATATTTTTTTTCAATCTAGGAGAATATACAGCAGAAGTTACTTTACCAATTGTTTTGCCATCTTTTTCGATAGGCCAAAAAGTTGTGTTAGGTCCTGATAAGGGATTACAATCAATGATAAGACCAACTTGTTTTCTTTTAATTCCTTCTTGTTTTATTTTTTTTAATGCTTCTTTACCTATAAAATTTATATCATTATCTAAATTAACCAATCGATCAAAACCTAATTCAAATGGGTTTGTATGTATATCTGCATCTGCGTGATAAGAAAGCATACCGCCTTCAATTCTTCTAATTGAAGATGTGTGACCTGGTTCAATTCCATGTTCTTTACCAGCTTCCATTATTTTTTCATAAAGCTCATTTCCTTTTGAACCATCTCTTAAAAATATTTCATAACCAAGTTCACTTGACCAACCAGTCCTTG
This sequence comes from uncultured Pelagibacteraceae bacterium, assembly GCA_902588925.1. Taxonomy (GTDB): domain Bacteria; phylum Pseudomonadota; class Alphaproteobacteria; order Pelagibacterales; family Pelagibacteraceae; genus Pelagibacter. Next base: position 9,757 of record CACIRB010000010.1, read on the forward strand.
AAACAACTAATGGAATTCCATCAAGCTCATATTCTCTAAGCCAATAATATTTAAGTTTTCTAATGTCTTCACCAAATAGTTTGACCATTATTTCCTGCGAGGTAGGGCCTTGTAATTGCAAGGGAGAAACATCTGGTTCAGATATTTTAACATCTAATCCTGAATTAACCGCAACACCTTGCGCCCATAACAAAACATCACTATCAGCTAAAGATAACCAAAAATGATTTTCAGCTAGTCTTAATAAAACAGGATCATTTAAGATGCCACCATCATTATTTACAATTAAAACGTATTTACATTGTCTAACAGACAACTTTGAAAGATCTCTTGGAGTCAAAAGTTGAATAAATTTATATGCATCAGGACCCGTAATCTCGACTTGTCTTTCAACCGCAACATCACATAAGATTGATTTTTTAATAAGATTCCAAAAGTTTTGTTCAGGATTTCCAAAATCTCTTGGAATATACATGTGGTTATAGACAGAAAAACCTGTAGCTCCCCATTTTACAGTAGCATCGAAATATGGAGATTTCCTAATTTGTGTTCCAAAACCAAAGTTTTTACGCGACATCTGTGACCATTAACAGTCTTAATATTATTTACAAATAGAATATTCACACTATTAATCTTAAGTTTATAAACTCACATGTATGATTAAATATTTAATACCAGCTATAATTGTTTTTCTGATTGTATTCTTTTGGGAAAAAATAACTGATTTTGTTGAGAAAAAGTTCAATATTAAGCTTAATTATATAGTTGTCAGTTCAATAGTTGCCGTAATAGCAATTATCCTTTTGCTTCTAAATTACTAGGATTTATGAACACAATTGATTTATCAACTTATAAATTAGATGAAGCTGATGGTGTTTTTACTTATAAAAATGAAAATACAACACTTGGGTTTGTAAGATTCAACGATAAAGGTGAGGTCGAATATATTTTTGTTAATCCAATTTTTAGAAAAAAAGGTATAGCAACAAAATTATTAGGGTTAGTTAAAGAAAAAACAGGAAAAAAAATAATTCTTCAAGAACCAATTAGTCCATTAGGGTCAAAACTATTAAATTCATTGAATAAATGGAAATAAACTTATTATTTATTTTCACAGTTGTACCAGCAATAATTTTATACGGTATTGCAAAATCGGGCTTAGGTGGATCGATGACTCTAATATCTGTTCCATTAATGACTATTGTAATGCCTTTGAACCAAGCATTAGGAATAATTTTACCAATTTTAATATTCTCAGATTTTATAGCTGTTTATAAATATAGAAAAGAATATGACTTAGGAACTTTAAAATTAATGGTGCCATTTGCAGCTGTTGGAATATTTATCGCTTCTTTCACTTTCACATATTTTTCTGAAGAATTACTAAAATTTATGATTGGTTTAATGGGATTTATTTTTGCAGGTCATTATTTCTTTTTTAAAAAAGATAAAGAAGCCAAGTCTCAAAAAAATTCTGTTAAAGGTGGGGTTTGTTCTGTTATAGCAGGTTTCACAAGTTTTTGTGTGCATGCAGGAGGCACACCAGTGAGTGTTTATATGCTTCCTTTAAGAAATTATGCAATGGGAGAAAGTGAGAAAAGAATTGGCATTGCAATAAAGGCGATTGATGGTTGGCCAGATAAATTTGTCTTATCAACAAAGATCGATAGAAATATGGATACACTAGTGCTTGATGAAAAAAGAACAAGAGAGTCTTTTGAAGAGAGTTTGAAAACTTTAAACGTTGATTCTGTAGATGTTTTGTTTCTTCATGATCCAGAATATGCAAAAGATATAAATGACGTAACAAAAAAGGTGGCGCATTGGATGAGTTGTTTAAAATCAAAGAAGAAGGTTTGGCAAAAGCAGTTGGCTTAGCTATGGGAAAAATAGATATAATGTTTCCTATTTTAAGAAATTGGGAATTTGATGTCATAATAAATCACAACAGATACACTTTGTTAAATAGAGAAGCAGATGAAATGTATAGCTATGCTCATAGTAAAAATATATCTATTTTCAACGCAGCCCCTTACGCAGGTGGTGTTTTGGCTAAAGGTCCGAGCAAGTTTAAAAAAATTACTTATCAAGATGCTTCCGAGGAAAAGCTCGCGCCAGCTAGAGAAATAGAAAAAGTTTGTAAAAAGTATAATGTTGAAATGGGAGCAGCTGCTTTACAGTTTTCAATGAAAGATAAAAGAATTACTTCAACTATTTGCGGAGTTACTAGTGTTCAAAGTATTGAAAAAAACCTTGCTTGGGCTAAAACAGATATACCAGAAGAATTTTGGAATGAAGTTTTAAAACTACCTTATTCAACCAAAGATCCAGAATCTGAAAGAGTTTATACACCTGGTTAAATTTTTAGCTGCTTAATCTCTTTTAAATCGTTCAATCTCCGTATCATTTAAAATTTGACACATAGATTATTTAAGAAATAATACAGTTTATATTATATGAATATTCTCAAAGATAGTTTTGGACGAAGATTTCCATATATAAGATTATCAATCTCGGATGTATGTAATTTTAAGTGTGGTTACTGTTTACCTAATGGTTATAAGATTGATAAAAGTGATAACAGAACCTTTATAACTAAAGAAGAAATTGGAAGACTTGCAAAAGCTTTATCAGAATTAGGTGTGTCTAAAATAAGATTAACTGGAGGAGAACCTACAGTTAGAAAAGATTTTTTAGATATCATTAAAATAATTAAAAAAAATTCAGGTATTAAGAAAACTGTAATTACTACTAATGGTTATCACCTGAATAGAATTGCAAATGATTTAAAGGAAAGTGGTCTTGATGGTATAAATATAAGTATTGATAGTCTTGATTCAGAAACTTTTAGAAAAATTACAGGACATGATAGATTAAATGAGATTTTAGAGGGTATAAAAAAACTACAAAGATTAAATTTTAAAAATATTAAAGTAAATGCAGTTCTTCTTAAAGGTATCAATGATAAAGAAGAAGATTTTAAAAGTTGGGCTAATTTTATAAAAGATAATCAAATTGATTTTAGATATATAGAATTAATGCAAACTGGAGATAATTTAGATTATTTTAATCAGTATCATGTGTCTGCAACTAAATTTACAGATTATTTAAATGATAATGATTGGGTAATTCAAACATTTGGGAAAGACGCTGGTCCATCTAAGAATTATATAAATCCTGAATACAAAGGAAAATTTGGTATTATTGCACCCTACTCAAAAGATTTTTGTAAGAGTTGTAATAGACTAAGAATAACTGCCAAAGGTGATTTAAGATTATGTTTGTTTGGAAATACTGGAATAAATATTAGACATTTGATGCAAAGAGATAACCAAACTAAAGAGCTAAAAGATTTAATTTTGAAACAATTAAATTATAAAAAAGAGTCTCACTATTTAGAAATAGGAGAAACAGGATTAACAAAGAATCTATCAACAACAGGTGGATAAAATGAAAAATTTAAAAATTGTAACTAATAATGATTTAAAAAACTGGGCAAAAGAGATTTTTGAAAAAAACTCATTTAAAATGATTGATGTTTCTGAAAAAAAAGAAACATTTCGAAGAGCTTTAGCATCAGGAAAAATTTATGTTGGCAAAGAGGTATTTGAACTTATTGAAAATAAGGAGATGCCTAAGGGTGATCCAATTACTTTAGCACAGGTTTCGGCAGTATTAGGAGTTAAAAAAACAAGTGAATTAATACCTTTATGTCATCCACTACCTATAGATCATACGGCCACTAAAATTATAATGAATGAAGAAGACTCTTCACTAGAGGTATACTGTGTGGTTTCTACTTATGCCAAAACAGGTGTAGAGATGGAAGCAATAATGGGTGTAAATGCAGCTCTAATTACAATTTATGATTTAAGTAAAATTGTAAACCCTCATCTTAGAATTGATAATGTAAAATTATTAATTAAAGAAGGTGGAAAAAGTGGATTGTGGAAAAATCCAGATGGACTTCCAAATTTTTTAAAAGATTTTTTCTAAAACTTTATGAAAGTTAAAATTGAGTTATTTGGTGCTGCAAGAGATTTTAGCGACCAAAGTTTATTAGAACTAGATCTGGGTCAAAAGACAACAATTAAGGATATAAGGAATAAAATAATTCAATATGTAGATCGGAAATTTAATGGAAATGAGAATTATATAAAAATCATTAACTCTTCAGCTTTTTGCTCAGAAAAAAATAATATTGTTAGCGACAATTATAAAATCACAAATAATGAAAAAATTGGTATTATACCTCCAATCGGAGGAGGTTAATGCTTCATACTGACATTGTAGATAGTAAAGTTAAAAAATTATCATTAATTGATGCTGAAAAATTTATAGCATCCAAAGATTTTGGAGCCTCATTAATTTTTAGTGGAACAGTACGTAGTCAAAACAATAATAAAAGTGTTTTAGGTATTACATATGACAGTCATGATGCTTTGGTAATTAAGAGTTTTGAAGAAATTTATAATGAGGCTGAACAAAAACTAAATATAACTAATAAGAGTGTTTTTATTGAACATGCTAAAGGTTACTTAAATTTAGGTGAAATTAGTATCATTATAGCAGTTGCATGCAGACATAGAGATGAGGCTTATGTTTTATCAAGATATATTATTGAAGAAATCAAAAAAAGATCTCCTATATGGAAAAAAGAACATTACACAAATAATCAAAGTGACTGGTTAAAAGGTAACCCAATAGTTAATGAAAAAAATTAAATACTCAGAAATAACACCAGAAAATATTTATAAAAACAGAAGAAACTTTATAAAAAAATTTGGGCTCGCTGCGGGGTCTGTTTTTTTAAGTCAAAATTTAAATTTTTCAGCAAAAGCTGCTCCAAAAAATGAAGATTTAAAATTAACAGAATATAGATACGTAACTACATATAATAATTATTATGAATTTGGTACAGGTAAGTCTGATCCAGCTGAAAGATCAGAAAAATTTAAAACTACCCCATGGGATGTTGTGATTGATGGAGAGGTTGAAAACCCTTTAAAGCTCTCCATTGAAGAAATAACAAGTCTGTTTCCTTCAGAGGAAAGAATTTATAAATTAAGATGTGTTGAGGGATGGTCAATGGTTATTCCTTGGCTTGGATTTCCTCTAAATAAAATTTTAAAAAAAGTTTCACCAACTAGTAAGGCAAAATTTGTTAAATTTACTTCTATACTAGATCCAGAACAAATGATTGGACAAAGATTTCCAATTTTAGATTGGCCTTATAAAGAAGGTTTGAGAATAGATGAGGCTATGCACGATCTGACTATTATGGTTACTGGATTGTATGGAAAAAAACTACCAAATCAAAATGGGTCACCTTTTAGATTAATTGTTCCTTGGAAGTATGGATTTAAAAGCTCCAAAGCAATCGTTAATATAAAATTAGTTGAAAAAATGCCTACCTCCTCGTGGATGAAAGCTTCTCCAAATGAGTATGGTTTTTATTCAAATGTAAATCCAAGAGTGGATCATCCTAGATGGTCTCAGGCAACAGAAAGGGTTATTGGCGAAAGTATAATCAGTCCAAGAATTCCAACAACTATGTTCAATGGTTACGGAGATGAAGTTGCGAATTTATATACTGGAATGGATTTAAAAAAATATTTTTAATGACAAAATATTTGAAGCCAAGTGTTTTCATTTTGAGTTTATTTCCATTCCTGATCATCACTTACAAAATTTTTTTTAATAAACTAGGTCCTGAACCAGTAAAAGAAATTACTCATTTTACAGGAGAATGGACGCTTATTTTTATTTGTTTAACTTTGAGTATGAGTCCACTTAAAACATTTACTAAATTATCACTATGGATAAATATTAGAAGAATGTTAGGTTTATTTGTGTTTTTCTACGCAACACTTCATTTATTAACTTATGTTGGATTAGATTATAGATTTGATTGGCAACCAATATTTGATGATGTTGTTAAAAAAAAATATGTATTCATTGGTTTCGCAGCATGGCTTCTATTAATTCCTTTGGCAATTACCTCTTCAAGAAAAATGATAATGTTACTTAAAAATAATTGGAAAAAATTACACAGACTAATTTATGTAATAGCCATTTTTGGTTCTCTCCATTACATATGGTTATCAAAAACTATTTTTTTTAAGCCTTTAATATACTTTATAATAATAATATTGTTGTTAGCATTTAGAATAAAAATTAAAAATAAAAATATAAATTATGGATGATAATTTAAAAAAAGAAATTCAATCAGCTACACTTGAAAGATTAATGAAACATCTAGATGAAAGAAAAGATGTACAAAACATTGATTTGATGAATTTAGCAGGGTTTTGCAGAAACTGTTTATCTAGATGGTACAGAGAGGAAGCTGGGAAAAAGGGAGTAGAGATATCAGACCCTGATGCAAGGGAGCATGTTTATGGAATGCCCTACTCTGAATGGAAAGAAAAATATCAGAAGTAATTATTTTTCTTTTAATCTAGGAAATAATTCAACGAAATTACAGGGTTTATGATTAATATCTAATTGATATTTTAAAATACTATCCCAAGCATCTGTTACTCCTCCTGAGGATCCAGGTAAAGCAAATATGTATTTGCCATTTGATAGAACTGCGCAAGCTCTGGATTGAATTGATGACGTACCAACTGTTTTTAAACTAATAGTTCTAAAAACTTCACCAAATCCTGGAATATGTTTGTCTGCTATTTCATCAACAGCTTCAGGTGTAATGTCTCTTCCAGTCAAACCTGTGCCACCAGTTGTAATGATAACATCAATGTCTTTATGATTGGTCCAGTCTTTTAAAATTTTGACTATATCTGCTTTATTATCTTTACAAATTTTTCTATCAATTAATTGATGATTGGCCTCTTTAATTTTTTCAACCAAGATTGCACCCGATTTATCGTTATCAATTGTTCTTGTATCTGTTACAGTTAGTAAAGCTATATTTACAATCATAAATAAATTTTTTTAATGATTATACTTACAATATTTTTTTTTATAACTGCAATATTATATTCAAGTATAGGATTTGGTGGTGGCTCCACTTATCTTGCTTTGCTTTTAATTTGGGATGTCCCTTACTATATCTTTCCAATTTTAGCTTTGATTTGTAATATTATTGTAGTTTCTGGAAATTCTATAAATTTTTTAAAATCAAAGAATATTAATTTTAATTTACTTTATCCTTATTTAATTGGTTCCATACCTTTTGCTTTTATAGGAGCATCTATTTCAATTGATAAAAATTTATTTGAGATTTTACTTTTCTTTATTTTAATATTAGCTGGAATTTTTTTACTTATTGAGAGTAAATCCATTAACAAAAAAGAGATAGTTATTAAAAAAATACCACTTGTATTGTCAATATTAATAGGATCGATTATTGGTTTTATGTCTGGTTTGGTTGGAATTGGTGGTGGGATATTTTTAAGTCCGATTTTATTTTTGATGAAAGCAGGATATCCAAAACATATAACAAGCACTGCGTCTTTGTTTATTTTGGTAAATTCAATTTTTGGTATAGGTGGACAATTAACAAAGGATATAGTCTTCAATGAATTTTTAAATTACTGGCCACTATTTGTTGCTGTATTAATTGGTGGCCAAATTGGAAGTTTTTTAAATATAAAATTTCTTTCAAACAAAATATTAGCTCTATTGACTGCATGTTTGGTAATTTTTGTCGCTATAAGAATGGGCATAACACTTATAGCATAAGTTGAATTAATTATTTTTTAATATATTTAATCATTCATGAAAAATTTTAAACCATTTGGACCTTCAATAGGAAAATCTAAAATTTCTAGAAAATTTTTAGAAAAACTTAACATGGAAGTTGATACAAAAATTTTCTCAAAATCGAATGATTATAGTTCAAAACTAGCAAGTCAAATTAGAAAAGAAGTTCAAATTTCAAAAAATTTTATAAAAAAATATTTGGAAAAAGAATTAATAAAAAATATTAAAATTTTTCTTATGAAAGAAAATGTTAAAAAAATTAAAGAAATTAGAATTTTAAACTTGTGGGTCATTAGTCAATATAAAAATGAGTACAACCCTATTCATTATCATGAGGGAGACTTATCAGGAGTTGGTTATTTGAAAATTCCTAAATATATGACAAAAAATAAAAATGTTAAAAATAAAAAAATTAAAACCAATGGAACAATTGATTTTATCAATGGACAAAAAGCTTTTCTTTCTAAAAGTATTTTTAATTTGATACCAAAAACAGGTGATCTTTTAATATTTCCAAATTACTTAATGCATACAGCCTATCCATTTAATATTGAAGAAGAAAGAAGATCGTTTTCTTTCAATGCTAAAATAATTTTTAATAAATAATTTACAAATTTTAATAATATTATATAAAACTACTTGTCGATTTGATCCTATTGCGGGCATAAACTGCTAAAATGGAAATTCCCTACAGATCAAATTAGCAAGGTAGTTGAACTATATTGTGCACCTGCATATCGCTTAAGCACTAAAAAAGTGAGGATGAAATGAATAAAGATTTTTTTAAAACGACAAAAATTTTAGATGGTGGAATGGGTCAAGAATTGTTGGCTAGAGGAATGAAACCTAAAGGAACCTTGTGGAGTGCTAATGCTTTAGTCGATGAAAAATACCACAACTTAATACTTAATATTCACAACGATTTTATAAAATCTGGAGCTGATGTAATTGTCACTACAACTTTTACTACTCGAAGAAAAAGGTTAAAAGAAAATGGTTTAGAGGATCAATTTAAATACTTAAATCAAAAAGCCTGTGAAATTGCACAAAAAGCTAAATCAAATAATCCTAATGTTAAAATTGCAGGTGGACTTCCACCTCAAAATTTAACCTATGAAGAAGACAAGAGAAGTGAAGAGGATATTGTTAAAGACCATTCGGAATTAGCAGAAATACTTAACCCTTATGTTGATTTTTTCTATTTTGATGTCTGGAGTAGTATCAAAGAAATTAAATGTGGAATTGAAGCAACTAAAAAATTTAATAAACCATACTTGGTGGGAGTTCATATTTCTGAAGGAAACTCATTACCAAGTGGTGAAAAAGTTTCTGAAATTAATGCAATAATTACAGAGAATTGCCTAGGAATAATTCTAGCATGTGTTTCACCTGAAAATTATGAGAATAATTTAGATGAAATTCAAAAACTTAAAGTTCCATTTGGGTTTAAATTAAATGGGTTTATAACAACAAAACCAAAAGGTGGCTATACTTCTCAGTATAAAAAGAAAGATGGGACCAACCCTAATAATTTTTTAGGTCAAAGAAAAGATTTGGATCCTAAAAAAATATCAATTTTTGCAAAAAAATTTAAAGAAAATGGCGCCACTATTCTTGGAGGGTGTTGCGAAACAAAACCATCGCACATTAAAGAAATTGCAAAAATTAAGTAACATTTTTGTAATCTGCTTTTCTTGCTAAATATATACCAATAAATACAGCAATTAATGCAACTACAATTTTAGATGTAATTATTTCATTTAGAAAAATATATCCTAAAATAATTCCAAATATTGGAATGATATACGAGACTTGCGAATGAAATATGAGTCCATTTGTCTTTAAAATCCTAAATCTCAACAACCATGCTATACCAGTAGGAAAAATCCCTAAATATATTACAGATATAATAGAGTCCATTGAAGGGTTTAGTGTCCAAGGTTTTTCAAAAATTAAGGTTAATGGAAAAAGTATAATTGTTGACCAAATTAAAATTGAACCTGTAACATTTTCATTTTCTTTGTTACTTATTTTTAAAGTTATTACTCCTCCTATTACATAACAAGTTGATCCAAGGAGAATTAAAAGTGCAGCAAGAAAGTTATTTTCATTTATTAAAAAATTATCTGAAAATAAAAAAACTATTCCTGAAAAACCTATCAACAAACCAATTGTTTTTAATAAATTAAATTTTTCTCCTTTTAAAAAGAAATGAGCTAGAACAGTTGAGCTCAATGGTGTTGTTGACATTAAGATAGCAGCTAAGTTACTTTGAACAAAATTTACTCCATATGATATTAGAATGAATGGAATAACTAAATTAATTAACCCTATAATTGCAAACCACTTCCAATCTTTTGAAAACGCTTCAATTTTTATTTTTTTATAAAAACATAAAATTAAAACTGGTATAGCTCCTAAAAAGGATCTCAAAAAACCGATTGTAATTGGTCCAAATGAATATGTGGCAATCTTTATATTAAAAAAAGCTGATGCCCATATTAATGATAATAAAGTCAATAATAAATAATCAACTAATTGGGGTTTTCTCATTCAGTTATCTCTTTTGTTTCACCTGTAGTTAATGCAATTAAATTTTCATAATTTATTTCAAAAACTGCATTGGGATGACCTGCGGCAGCAAAAATTGAAGAAAATCTATTTAAAGTTTCATCTATTAAAATTTTTATTTTTGTTAAATGTCCTGTTGGAGATACTCCACCGATTGTATATCCAGTTATTTTTTTAACATCATTTGGATTAGCCATTGAAACATCATTTTCCTCCAAAATTTTTTTTAATTTATTTAATGAACACCTTTTGTCTCCAGAAACTAAACATAAAACAAAAGTGTCACCTGCCCTAAAAAGTAAGCTTTTAACAATAGCTCCAACTTTACAACCTAGAGCTGTAGCTGCATCGTTCGCTGTTCTTGCGGTTTGCTCTAAAACAATCACTTTTAGTTCTGGGTTAAATTGTTTCAAGGATTTTTCAGCTCTTAAAACTGGCTCTTTATTTAGTATTGAATTCACAAGTTTAATTAATTTAATATTTTAGTGACTAATTACACTACTTATGTGAAAATTGCATAGGTGTTATTTATTAAATAAGCAATATTTTTAAGTATTTTTTTGCTAATTAGGCCAAACAAAATTACATAGGAGACAAAATGAGTGCAGCAAACGTTTTAAAATATATTAAAGAAAAAGATGCAGAATTTGTGGATCTAAGGTTCACTGATCCAAGAGGAAAACTTCAACATTTAACAATGGATGCTTCAATAGTTGATGAAGGTATGTTGGATGAGGGTGTATTTTTTGATGGTTCATCTATCGCTGGTTGGAAAGCAATTAATGAGTCTGACATGATTTTAAAACCAGATACAGCAAGAATGTTCATGGATCCTTTTACGTCTCATAATACTGTAGTTTTGTTTTGTGATATTCTTGATGCAATTAAAAAAGATCCATATGAAAGAGATCCAAGAGGTGTTGCTAAAAAAGCTGAGCAATACTTAAAAGCATCTGGTATTGGGGATAAAGCGTTTTTTGGACCTGAGCCAGAATTTTTTGTTTTCGACGATGTAAGAATCAAAAATGATATGAATGAAAGTGGATTTAAAATAGATAGTAAAGAAGGTCCATACAATTCAGGTAAAGAATATGAAAATGGAAATATGGGACATAGACCACAAATTAAAGGAGGTTATTTCCCTGTACCACCTGTTGATAGTGAACAAGACATGCGTGGTGAATATTTAAAAAATTTGAAAGAAGTTGGTATCAAAGTTGAAAAACATCACCATGAAGTTGCTCCAAGTCAACACGAGCTTGGTATGTATTTTGGAACTTTGGTTGACCAAGCAGATAATGTCCAACTTTATAAATATGTAGTTCAAATGGTAACACATTCATTTGGCAAAACTGCAACCTTCATGCCAAAACCAGTTGCGGGTGATAATGGATCTGGTATGCATATTCACCAATCTATTTGGAAAGGTGATACTCCAGTATTTTCAGGTGAAGCGTATGCAGGACTTTCAGAAACTGCATTACACTATATTGGTGGAATTTTAAAACACGCTAAAGCAATTAATGCTTTTGCAAACTCAACAACAAACAGTTATAAAAGATTAATTCCAGGTTTTGAAGCCCCAGTACTATTAGCTTACTCTGCAAGAAATAGATCGGCATCATGTAGAATTCCAATTACATTAAGTAAAAAAGGTGCAAGATGTGAAATTAGATTTCCAGATGCAGCTGGTAATCCCTACCTAACGTTTTCAGCTATGTTAATGGCAGGTATTGATGGAATTAAAAATAAAATACATCCAGGTGAATCTTTTGATAAAGATTTATATGAATTACCACCAGAAGAAGTAAAAGCTATACCAACTGTTTGTGGATCTTTAAGAGAAGCAATGGAAAGTTTAGATAAAGATAGAGAGTTTTTAACTCAAGGTGGTGTATTTACTGATGACCAAATCGATGCTTATATAGCTCTTAAGTTTGAGGAAATTCATAAATTTGAACACGCACCTCATCCTGTTGAGTTTGAGATGTATTACAGTAGTTAATTTATTTAATTACTGTTTGGTTGTTGCAATTGTATCTTTGTTAATACCTTTTTTAACAACGTAGTCTTGAGTGCCGTTAGCACCGGTTTCCACCTCTTTACGAAGATCTTTAAAGAAAGTTCTTTCTTTAATTGTATCTTTTAGGTTTTTAACAAGATTTTTAAATTCAAATTTGTTCATACCTAAACATATATACTAGGTATGCATATCATGCAATACTGATATGCGTTAAATGGGAATATTCAACTTTTGCTAGATTTTAAAGGATTCCCCGCAACCACATCTCTCTGTTTCGTTAGGGTTATTGAATACAAATGAAGATGATAATTCCTCTTTTTTATAATCCATTTCTGTTCCAAGCAAATACATAATGGCTGCAGAATCAACAAATACTTTTACACCTTTTTCCTCAATAACTTCGTCATTTGGATTTACCTCTTTGGTGTATTCCATGACATAAGACATACCGGCACAACCACCTGATTTAACTGAAACTCTTACGCCTAAAGAATCTTTTTCTGCATTTGACATAATTTCTTTAATTCTTTCTGCAGCATTATCACTTAATTTAATAATTTGATTCATCATAAATTTAACTCCAGTTTTGCAGCTTCTGACATCATGTCTTTATTCCACGGCGGGTCCCAGACTAATTCAAGATCAACGTCCTCAATACCTTCAACTTGCATGGCACCCTCTTTCACCTCTTTCGGTAAACTTTCCGCAACTGGACAGTTTGGGGTTGTTAAGGTCATTTTGATAATGGCAAACTTTTCATCTTTTACTTTAATATCATAAATCAAACCTAATTCGTAGATGTTTACAGGTAACTCTGGATCATAAATTTTTCTTATTTCTTCAATGATTTGTTCTTTTTTTGACATAATTTAATTCTCTGTTTTTACTTCCTCTGTTTTTTCATCAAAAGCAGAAACCATTGTGTGCCATGATAACGTTGCGCATTTAACTCTCATTGGATATTGCTTAACACCAGATAAGCACATTAGTTTAGTTTTTTCATCTTCGCTTAAATATTCAGACTTTAATTCAGGATTTTCTTTGATCATGCCTAAAAAATCCTCAACTATTTCTTTAGCCTCATGCTCATTTTTTCCTTTAATCAAATCTGTCATTATTGAAGCTGAGGCCATTGAAATTGCACAACCACTCCCTTCGAAAGATGCATCTTCTACAATTTTTTGTCCATTAAGTTTTAAATAAACATGAACATTATCGCCACAAAGTGGATTGTTACCTTTGGCGTCTTTATTAAAACCTTCTGTCTTTCTAAGATTTCTAGGGTTCTTGCCGTGTTCTAATATAATTTCTTGATAAAGCTCTTTTAAATTCATTATAGATTAAATATTTTTTTACAGTTATTTATCGACTCATTAAGCTGATCTAAATCTTCTTTTGTATTATAAATACCAACTGATGCTCTAGCACTTGCTGGGATATTTAATTTATCGTGTAAAATTTGACAACAATGATGTCCTGCTCTTATCGCAACCCCATCTTCATCCAAGATGGTTGCTATATCATGAGGATGAACTCCTTCTACCGTGAAAGATAACACTCCACCTTTATTTTTTGGATTACCTATTAGTTTTACTGAATTATTTTTTTGCAATAATTCTTGCCCATATGCAACTAAATCTGCTTCATGCTTCATTACATTTTCTATACCAATGCTTTCTAAAAATTTTATTGATTGATCAAAAGCAATCACTTGTGCTGTAGCCATAGTCCCTGCCTCATACTTATTTGGCAATTCACCATAGGAAATCCTGTCTTTTTTAACCTCATTAATCATTCCTCCACCACCTTGGTATGGAGGTAATTCTTCTAACCATTTTTTCTTACCGTAAAGAACTCCTAAACCTGTAGGTCCATACATTTTATGACATGAAATTGCATAAAAATCACAATCTAAGTCTTGCATATCTAATTTTAAATGTGGTGCACCCTGACATCCATCAACTACAACAATTATTCCCTTTGAATGTGCAAGCTGGGTAATTTCTTTTACTGGTAAAATTGCGCCTGTTACATTGGACAAATGAGTAATTGAGATTAATTTTGTTTTTGAAGTTATTTTCTTTTCTATTTCTTCAAGAGTAATTTCACCTTCTTCATTTATTTCAGCAAAATTAATTTTAATATTTTTTGATTTTCTTAAGAAATGCCATGGCACATAATTTGAATGATGCTCAAGTTCTGTGATCAATACTTCGTCACCCTCCTGTAAATAGCTTTGACCTAATGTATTAGCAACCAAATTTAATGCTTCCGTAGCACCTTTTGTAAAAACAATTTCATTTTTATCTTTGGCGTTAATATATTTTTGAACAGATGTTCTAGTATTTTCATATAAATTAGTAGCAGCAACTGCAAGATAGTGAACACTTCTACCAACATTTGAAAATTGTTTGGTATAAAATTCATTAATTCTGTCCACAACTATCTTAGGTTTTTGTGATGAATTCGCACTATCTAAATATACTAGATCATTATTTTGAATTTTTTCATCAAAAATAGGAAATTCTTTTTTTATCTGATCAATATTCATTCTTTAATTCCAATCATATTTTTTATTAAGTTTTTTATTTCCGAGTCAGTAATTTTTTCAACAACATCAAGTAGAAAACCATTGATTAATAGCTCTCTTGATTGCTGATAACTCAAACCTCTAGACATTAAATAAAATATAGAGTCTTCATTCAAACTACCTGAAGCTGAACCATGAGAGCATTTAACATCATCAGCATAAATTTCTAGTTCTGGCTTAGCATTAAACTCTGACTCTTTATTTAACAATATTGCTTTACTCAATTGGTATCCATCAGTTTTCTGAGCATCTGAATTTACAAATATTTTTCCTTGATAAACTGCTTTAGAACTTTCATCTAAAACACTTTTAATTAGTTGATAACTTTTTGTATTTTCAGTTAAATGATTTATTATTGATCTAATTTCGTGATGTTTGTCATTATTCAATGAAAAAACACCATTTACAAAAGCTGATGCATAAACCCCATTTAAATTACAATTTATCTCATTTTTAGAAAAATTTGATCCAGAGGATAAAATAAATGTTTCAGAAATACTATTCTTATCCTGATCAATATTGTTAAAAGAATACTTAATATTTTTATTTTCAAATTTATCTACTTTATAATTTTTTAAAACTGCATTTTCCTTTAATTCAAAGTTGTAAAATATATTTAAAAAATTCTTTTCAGATGTATCATTAAATAAATCAATTAATCTTAGAGAACTATCTTTATCTAGTTCAAAATTTAGTCTTAAGTTAATGCTTTTAGACCAAATTTTTGAATTTGTTGTATGATAAATAATAAGAGGTTTTGCTAATTGATAACCTTTTTTTAGCAATATTTTAAAACATTTGTTAGTAAAGGCATTGTTCAAGTCAGATAATGAATTGCTATTTTTAAATTCATTTATAGTTTCTGATTGATCAATTATTTCTATTTGATCTTTTTTTTCATATTCAAAATCAATTTTTTCAATTCTACCATTAATAAAAACTATTTTATTATGCTCTAATCCATCTACAAATACAGATGTATCAACTTTATTAGTAGATGCATGATCATTATAAAAACTAAGTTCTCCAATATTATTTTTTATTATTTGATTGAGATCTGAAAATTTCCAATCTTCATCTTTTCTATTTGGAAAACCTTTGTCCATAAAATTTTCTAAACAAAATTTTTTTATTTCAATATCTTTTTGAGATAAACTTAAGTTTTTTATACTGCTATCAAAATCTTTTTGTAATTGTTCTTTCATTTAATTAAAATTTTCATATCCTTTTTTTTCTAACTCTAAAGCTAAATCTGGACCACCAGATTTTACAATTTTTCCATTCATCAAAACGTGAACAAAGTCAGGTTTTATGTAATCAAGTAATCTTTGGTAGTGTGTAATAATTAAAAATGAATTATTTTTATCTCTTAATGTATTAACTCCGTCTGCAACAATTTTTAAAGCATCAATATCTAAACCAGAGTCTGTTTCATCTAAAATTGATAGTTTTGGTGCTAATAAGGACATTTGTAAAATTTCATTTTTCTTCTTTTCGCCTCCAGAAAAACCAACATTTAATTGTCTATTTAATTTTTCCTCATCAAATTTAAGTTCTTTAGATTTTTCTTTTACCAGTTTTAGAAATTCAATGGCATCAAGCTCTTTTTCACCTCTAGCTTTTCTTACAGCGTTTAAAGAAGTTTTTAAAAATATATTTGTATTTACACCTGGAATTTCTAAAGGATATTGAAAAGCTAAAAATATACCCTTGTGTGCTCTTTCCTCTGTTTCAAGCTCAAATAAATCCTTTTCTTCAAAAAGAACTTCCCCAGAAACTTCATACCCTTTTTTTCCAGATAGAATATTTGATAATGTGCTTTTTCCAGATCCATTAGGGCCCATAATTGCGTGAACCTCACCAGGATTTATGTCTAAAGATAGGCCATTTAAGATAGACTTATTATCAATCGTTGCATTTAAATTATTTATTTTAAGCATTATCCGACACTTCCTTCCAGACTAATACCTACAAGTTTCTGAGCCTCTACAGCAAATTCCATTGGTAATTGTTGTAGCACTTCCTTGCAAAAACCATTAACAATCAAGCCAACAGCTTCCTCTGGATTTAATCCTCTTTGTTGACAATAATGTAATTGCTCCTCACTAATCTTGGATGTGGTTGCCTCATGAGCAATATTAGATTCAGAATTTTTATTTTTTATATAAGGAACAGTGTGAGCTCCACATTTATTACCCATTAACAAAGAGTCACACTGAGTATAATTAGTTGAATTTTTAGCTTTTGATGAAATATCAACTAATCCTCTATAAGTCATGTCTGAACTACCCGCTGATATTCCTTTCGAAATTATTTTACTTTTAGTATTTTTACCCAAGTGGATCATTTTGGTACCTGTATCAGCTTTTTGATGATTATTTGTAATTGCTATAGAATAAAACTCACCTACTGAATTATCACCTTTCAAAATACAACTTGGATATTTCCAAGTAATTGCTGAACCAGTTTCTACTTGCGTCCAAGAAATTTTAGAATTTTTACCTTTACACAATCCTCTTTTAGTAACAAAATTATAAATTCCACCTTTTCCATCCTTATCCCCCGGATACCAATTTTGAACTGTTGAATATTTTATTTCTGCATCATCAAGAGCAATTAATTCAACATTAGCTGCATGTAATTGATTTTCATCTCTCATTGGAGCTGTACATCCTTCTAAGTAGCTAACATAGCTTCCTTTATCAGCAATAATTAAAGTTCTTTCAAATTGACCTGTATTAGATGCATTAATTCTAAAATAAGTTGACAGTTCCATTGGACATCTAACACCCTCTGGAATGTATACAAAAGAACCATCCGTAAAAACTGCTGAATTTAATGTTGCAAAAAAGTGATCACTTGTTGGGATTACAGAACCCAAATATTTTTTGACTAATTCAGGGTGATTTTGAATTGCCTCTGATATAGGGCAAAATATAATTCCTTGTTTGGTCAATTCATCTTTAAAAGTAGTGGCTACTGAGACTGAGTCAAAGACAGCATCGACAGCTATTCCATTTAATCTCGCCTGCTCTTGCAAAGGAATTCCAAGTTTTTTATAAGTTTCCAAAAGTTTAGGATCCAATTCATCTAAGCTCTTTGGCTTATCTTTCATACTTTTAGGAGCAGAGTAATAATATAAATCTTGATAGTCTATTTTTGGAAACTTAGGTTTTTGCCAATCTGGTTCTTTTAATACTTTAAATCTTTCAAAAGCTTTTAATCTAAACTCAAGCATCCATGCAGGTTCTTTTTTAATA
>CACIRB010000011.1 GCA_902588925.1 uncultured Pelagibacteraceae bacterium
AAAACAAAAGATTGTTTGCCTATGCATGTGATGCCTCAGATGAAAATCAAGTTTCAGATTTATTTAAAAAAATAAATAAAAAAACAAAAAAAATCGATGCTTTAATAAATAATGTTGGAATTGCCGGACCAACTGGGTCTCTTGAAAAATTAAAATCTGAAGATTGGGAAAATACCCTACATGTAGATGTAAATAGTCACTTCTATTTCACAAAAAAAGCTATTCCATTACTTAAAAAATCTAAAAATGGTTCAATAATCAATATTTCATCAACAGCTGGAATTCTTGGTTTTCCTCTTAGGTCTCCTTATGCTGCAAGTAAATGGGCAATAATTGGAGTTACAAAAACCTTGGCTATGGAGCTTGGCAAATTCAACATTAGAGTGAACGCAGTGTGTCCCGGAACAATTAAGGGAGACAGAATGAAAAGAGTTATAAAAGATAAAGCAAAATTTACTAAAGTTTCAACAAAAGTAATTGAAAAAGATTTTGTTTCAATGAGCTCAATGAAACAATGGATTTTGGAGGAGGATATTGGAAAAATGTGTTCTTTTCTAATTTCTGAAGACTCAAGCAAAGTTTCTGGGCAGGTAATTTCTGTTGATGGTCACACAGAAAGAAATGATTAGTTTATCTTAATTTTTTTTCGTATTTTTTTCTAAGCTTTTGAAGCTCAACTAAATATTCATCTCTAATATTTGAGATTTTGGTAACTGATTTTCCTTTAGATTGTTTTTTCGTTCCTTTAACTAATCTATCAATTAACTTATTTGATAATTTTGGAGCATTAAGTTTTGTCCATGGAAGTTTTAAAGCTGGTCCAAATTGTTCTAACATGTGTCTCATACCAGCTTTTCCTCCAGCTAAATGAAAAGTTAGAAAGGTTCCCATTAATGACCATCTTAAACCTGGTCCATCTTCGATTGCTCTATCTAAATCCTCTGTAGTTGCGTGACCTTCGTTAATAATATGTAGCCCTTCTCTCCACAAAGCTTCCTGCAATCTATCCGATAAATAACCTGGTAACTCATGTTTAACCATTATTGGATTCATAGAAATTGATTTATAAAATTTTTTAGCCACATTTAAATTTTTTTTTGTAGTTCTCTTACCTGGAACAATTTCTACAGCAGGCAATAAATAGACAGGATTAAATGGATGTCCAATTATGCCCCTCTCTGGATTTTTACATTTAGAGTAAATTCTTGTTGGTAGCAATCCAGATGAACTTGATGAAATAATTGCACTAGGTTTAGAATATTTTCCAATAGTGCTCATCAACTTAGTTTTTAAAGTATAATTTTCAGTTGCACATTCTTGAATAAAATCTGCATCCCTTAAAGCTTCATCAATAGAAGTAAAATATTTAAAATTTTTAAGATTAATTGTTTTTTTATTAAAAAGTTTTTTTACATATGGCCAAGTTCTTTTAATCTCAGTAATTAAATTTTTTTTTAATTTAATATCTTTGTCATAAGCATGAACAATTTTATTATGAGCTAAACATCTGATGATCCAGCCTGCGCCTATTACTCCAGTTCCGATAACTGCTATATTTTTAATTTGAGACATTACTTGTGTTTAACAAGTTTTAACTTTTCTCTAGTTTCTGCTGGTGTCATTGGGGCATAGCCAAGTTCATCTATAATTCTTACAGCTTTTTCTACCAATTGAGCGTTAGTAGCTAATTTACCTTTGGATAAATATAAATTATCTTCTAAGCCGACTCTTGGGTTACCTCCCATCAAAACAGTTTGAGCAACAAAGGGCATTTCATTTTTTGAAATTGCAAACCCTGACCAAATCCCTTCTTTTGGCATAATATCTTTCATGGCTTGCATAGCTAATGTCGTTGCAGGTGCTCCCCATGGTATTCCTAAACACATTTGAAACATTGGCGGATCACTTAATAATCCCTCTTTATATAATTGAGCACCAAACCACATATTTCCTAAATCAAATGCTTCTATTTCTGGCTTAACACCTATTTCTTTTAATTTTTTTGCAGCTTTTCTCAAATCATTTGGGGTATTAACTGTAATAACTGAGCTATCACCAAAATTTAATGTTCCAGCATCTAATGTACAAATTTCAGGTAAAAACTGTTCGGCATTTGCAATTCTTTCCATAACATTTGCCATATCCGTCATAGGCCCAAAGTCTAAAGGATTGTCTCCCTGTCCTACTTCTAAATCTCCACCCATTCCAGTTGTTAAATTTAATATTACATCAATGTCACTTGAACGAATTCTATCAACTACTTCTTTATATAATTCTAATCTTCTACTAGGTGTTCCATCTTCCTCTCTTACATGAATGTGTGCAATTGCAGCTCCAGCTTTAGCGGCCTCAATTGACGCTTTTGCAATTTGTTCTGGGGTTTTTGGTAAATCTGGATGCTTACTTGCTGTATCTCCTGACCCAGTAACAGCACACGATATGAATACCTTGTTGTTCATTTTAAGTAAGATTTATACTATTATAAAAAGGTCGAGGGAATAAAAAAATGTCTTTTCACATAACAAATCTAACAATCAAAAAAGATTGGACTGATTATAACAATCATATGAACATGGCTTACTATGTCCTAGTTTTCGATCAGACGTGGGAGATAATACTTGAAAAATTTAGGATGGGTGAAAAATCTGCAAAGGACACTCTAAGGAGTACCATGGTTGTTGAAACTCGTACTACATATGATGGTGAAGTTAAAGAGGGCGATGAAGTTGAAATTGTTTTAACCTTCTTTGATCATGATAAAAAGAGATTGCATTTCAAGATGGAAATGATTGAAAAATCATCAAAAAAATTATCGGCAACTATTGAAATGTTAGCGCTTTATATTGATCTTAGTAAAAGAAAAGTTACTGAGTTTGAAGAAGAAAAAATTAAAATTATGGATGACTTTATTAATGAAAATAAAGATGAATTTAATTCTAACAATTTAGTAATTATTGGAAAACTCAAAAAATGATTGATATAAAATTATTATCAGGAGCATTGGGTGCAGAAATAAATGGAATTGATTTAACCGATGTTTCAGATGAAAATTTTAAAAAAATAAACAACCTTTTGTTAGAACACAAAGTAATCTTCTTTCGAGATCAAACTTTAACAACAGAACAACATATAGCATTAGCTGCAAAGTTTGGTCCATTAGAAACACATGCATATGTTAAAGGTAGAAGTGAATTTCCTGAAATTGTAAGAATAATTAAAAAGCCTGATGAAAAAACACAATGGGGTGAGGGTTGGCATTCAGATGTCAGTTACAATAAAAAACCAACAAAGGCTGTTGTTTTAAAATCAATTAAAATTCCACCAGTTGGAGGTGATACTGTTTTTTCAAATATGGAACTTGCATGGGATACATTGGATGATGAAATAAAAAATAAGGTCAAAAATAAAAAAGCAGTTCATTCCTCACTAGGAGGTGGGTTTTTCCTTGATAAATATAAAGCAATGGAGAGCAATGGAAATATGGATGAATATTCAAATACTCACCCAATTTTAAGAACTCATCCAGAAACAGGTAAAAAAATTCTTTTTGTAAATTGGACTTACACAAAAGAAATTGTTGGCATGGACAAAGAAGAAAGTAATGAAATATTAAATTATTTGTTCGAACATCAGGCAAGATTAGATCTTACTTGCAGATTTAAATGGACAGAAAACGCGATTGCCATCTGGGATAATAGAAGCGTTCAACACTATGCGATTGCCGATTTTTATCCAAATAAAGGACTTGGTTTTGAAAGAATAATGGACCGTATTGCTATTGAAGGGGATTATCCACAATAATAAATGAAGATAATTTATAAAATCATTTCAAATTTTATAAATAATAAATCTTTATATATAGGTGAAAAAGTAACAATGTCTGAGCACATGATACAATCAGCTATGCTAGCTGAAAAAGCAAAGTGTGATGATGATTTAATTTGTGCTTGTTTACTTCATGACTATGGGCATTTTCTTTTAGAAGATCCTGATGAACTGGTTAAAAATAAATTAGATGGAGAGCATGAAAACATTGGATATCAATATCTTAAAAAGTTTTTTGGACAAAAAATTGTTGAGCCAATCAAATACCATGTATTAGCCAAACGTTATTTAGCTAGAGACAAAAAATATTTTAATTTTTTATCAGATGCCTCAAAAATAAGCTTAAAGTTACAAGGAGGCGTTTTAAATGATAAAGAAAGTAAAAAGTTTGAGAATAAATCTTACTTTAAGCCATCAATTCTTCTTCGAAAATTTGATGAAGCTGCTAAAAGAACTGATATTAAAATGAAATCTATTCATGACTATGAAAAGTTGTTAAGTTCCAAACTTATATGAATTTCGATTATTTAATTATTGGTGCTGGAAGTGCAGGCTGTGTACTTGCAAATCGATTAACAGAAAATAATCAAAACAATGTAGCAATATTTGAAGCTGGAAAACCCAGTGATATATGGAAAGTCAACATGCCGCTTGCAATTTTATATACGATGCATGATCCAAAATATAACTACAAATATTATTCAGAACCAGAACCCCACCTACATAATAGAAGATTATTTTGTCCAAGAGGAAAAATGATTGGTGGATGTTCTGCTCATAATGGAATGGTGTTTGTTAGAGGCAATCCAAATGATTATCAAAGATGGGCATCTTTTGGATTAGACGATTGGTCTTATGAAAAAGTCCTTCCCTATTTTAAAAAAATTGAAACTTGGTCAGAAGGAGAAAATGAATATCGAGGTGGTAGTGGAATATTGCCAGTAAACCAATCTAAAAATAAAAATCCTTTATTTAAAGCGTTTGTAGATTCAGCTGGAGAAGCTGGTTACATAAAAAATAACGACATGAATGGTAAGGAACAAGAAGGTTTTGGAATGTACGATGTCACTATTCATAAAGGCGAGAGAGCCAGTGTTTCAAAATATTATTTAAATCCTGCAAAAAAAAGAAAAAACCTTAAAGTATTTACCGAAGCTTATGTTGAGAGAATAATTTTTGATGGAAAAAAAGCTATTGGAATTGAAGTTAAAATTAAAGATAAAGTTGAAAAAATTTATGCAAATAAAGAAGTAATTTTAAGTGGAGGTGCAATTAATTCACCTCAGTTACTTATGCTTTCAGGGATTGGCCCAAGTCAAGACTTAAAAGATAAGGGAATTGATGTTGTTCATAACTTAGAAGGTGTTGGAAAAAATCTACAAGATCATTTGGAAACGTATGTGCAACAAGAATGTAAAACTAAAGATACCTTATATTCTTACGTTAATAAGTTAAATATGGTTAGAATTGGGATTCAGTGGTTTTTAAATAGAAGTGGTCCTTGCTCTACCTCTTTCTTGGAAGCTGGAGGTTTTTGTAAATCATCACCAGAGAGAGAATATCCTAATATTCAATTTCATTTTTTTCCTGCTTTTGTTATTGATCATGGATTAGTTGATCCTGATAGGCATGGTTACCAATTACATGCTAGCCCTAACCATCCAAAAAGTAGAGGCCATATAACTTTAAACAGCTCAAACCCTTATGATTATCCAAAAATTCAATTTAATTATCTTGAGCATGAAGATGATTTAAAGCAAACGATAGAATGTATTCATGTAGCTAGAAAAATTTTAGGACAAGATTCTTTGAAGCCTTTTGCAGGCAAAGAAATTGGACCAGGAGAACATGCTCAAACTAATGAGGTATTTGAGGAATACATCAGATCTAAAGCTGAAACTGCTTACCATCCATCTTGTACTTTAAAAATGGGTGTAGATAATATGGCTGTTGTTGATCAAAAACTAAAAGTTCATGGAGTTGAAAATCTAAGAGTAGTTGATGCGTCTGTAATGCCTGAAATTACAAGTGGAAACCTAAATGCTCCAACATTAATGATTGCTGAAAGAGCTTCAGAATTTATTTTAAATTAAAATTACTTGTTACGATAAACTGAAATTAAACAAATAATTTCAAACATTATAGAAGCTGCAACCATTGCTGTAATTTGATTTGGACTATCTTTTGTAGGCATTAAACAAGCAACATCTCCACCAATTACATTTTTTCCTTTCAAGCATTGAATTAGTTTTCGCGCTTCATCCATGTTAAATCCTTTATATGCAGGTTCTATATTTGCTACACCTGGAGCAACTGCTGGATCTAAACAATCTAAATCAAAGGTAACGTAAATAGGATTGTCCCCTAGTCTATCTAAAATCATTTTAACACATTTTTCATGGCCCCATTCTCTATATTCATCCATTGTAATTACTTGATAACCAATATCATAGCTTGCTTGTAACCAATCTAATGTTCTTGGATTTCCTCTTATACCTATCTGAGTACTTGTATGTGGATCAACATTTCCTTGTTTAACTAAATAAGAAGCCCAATGTGCTGCTGATTTTTTTGCACCCAAAAAATGATCTAATTTTTCAAAACAATCTGTATGGGCATCAAAATGAAGAAATGTAATTTTTTTTCCTTTAGTTAATTTTGAATTTTTTTTAGCTAAGCTTTGAACAATTCCACCAGTTACTGAATGATCACCACCAATTGATACAACTGGCTTTTCGGCTTGTTCAATATGATCATAAAAAGCTGAAATTCTCTCTATACATTTTTCATTATCATTAGCTTCTGGAAACGGAACGTCTCCCAAATCGTGAATTTTATTTTCTTTCCAGGGATCAATTTTGTAATCAAAGTGAGATCGTCTCAACATTGCAGAAATATTTCTAACTGCTCTTGGACCTAAATGCTGATCTCTTTCGGTAGTTCCATTTCCAGTACTATGAGGAACTCCTACTAAGGCTATATCACAATTTTTTGGGTCTGGATCATTTTTACATCTAAATAAAGTTGGTATACCCCACCAATAAAGGGTTTCCATCATTATTTTATCTTCTTCAGAAATCATGAATTAAATATTGCATAAATTTAATAAATTTAAAAACATATTCTTTTTTGATATATACCGACAATGAGCACTTCAAACAACAATCCTAAAGGAATAGTTTACATATTAATAGCCATGATGGTTTTTTCTGTACAGGATGGAATTATGAAACATATTTATAATTTTGTTTCACTTTATGAAGTTTACTTAATTAGAACGGTAGTAAGTTTTGTGCTTATCTTAGCATTTTTAATAATTACTAAAAAACCAATAGTATTTAAAAGCCAATATCCTTTTTTAACTTTTTTAAGAGTAATACTTTTTTTCTTTGGATTTAGTTCTTTTTATGTTTCTTTAACTGTATTACCGCTTGGTACTGCAACAGCTTTATTTTTTGTTACTCCATTTTTAATTACAATATTTGCTCATTTTTTTTTAAAAGAAGAAATAGGAATAAGAAGATGGTCTGCTGTAGTAGTGGGATTTATTGGAGTTTATGTAACACTAAATCCTGATTTTAGTAATTTTAATTATTTAAGTTTGCTGCCTATTTTGTGTGCGTTTTGTTATTCCTTATCAATGATAATAATAAAAAAAACATCTGACAAAGATAGTGTGCACACACAAACGTTTACATTTTATATTGGGGCAATGATACTTAGTATAATTTTTTATTTTATCATTGGTGATGGTCAATATAACAATTCAGATCATCCAGCTTCTCAATTTATATTTAGAGAATGGTTTGTTGATTTTAATGCTAATATTATATTAATGGTTGCAACTGGAATTACAGCTACTCTTGCTTTTCTTTTTTTATTTACTGCTTACAGCATTGCTTCTCCAGCTGTTGTTTCACCTTTTGAATATTCAATATTATTTTGGTCACCGCTTGTAGGATGGTTATTTTTTGAAGAGATACCTTCATTGAATACAGCAATTGGTATTTTAATAATAGTATCCAGCGGTATTTATATTTTTATTCGTGAAAAAGTACAAAATCAATCTATAGCTACAGAAAAACCCCTTAGATAAATGACAAAAGATAATAATTCTAAGGGTATTATTTTAATAATCATCGCAATGACATTATTTGCGATGCAGGACTCTTTAATTAAATATATTTTTGAAAAAGCCTCTCTTTATGAGATTTTTTTTGGAAGATACTTTGTTGCTGCTGTTTTGCTTTTTAGTTATATAAAATTTAGAAAACAAAAAGTTTCATTAAAAACTTATTATCCTATTTTAACAATTGTTAGAGTGGTTCTTCACTTTTTAGCTTTTTCAGCTTTCTTTATTTCTCTTACTTACATGCCCTTAGCAACTGCAAATGCCTTATTTTTCTCTTGTCCTTTTTTTGTGTCTATTTTTGCTAAATTTTTTTTGAAAGAATTTATTGGAATAAGAAGATGGTCAGCAATTGTATTTGGTTTCATAGGAGTTTTTATTGTACTTGATCCAAACTTTTCTGACTTTGAATACAAAAGTTTACTTCCAGTAGTATGTGCATTTTTTTATGCAGCATCCATGACAATAACAAAATACACATCTAACAAAGATGATGTAAATACTCAATTATTCTATTTTTATTTAATAGCTCTAATTTTATGTGGTCTTATTTATTTGTTTATGGGAAATGGACAATTGAATAATCCAGACTTTGATCCAACTACACAGTTTATTTTTAGAGAATGGTTTTCAAACATCGAATATACATGGAAATTTATCTTATTTTTTGGGTTCGTCGCCTCGATTGCATTTCTTTGTATATTTTCTGCCTACATTGTAGCTTCTCCTTCTGTAGTTTCTCTTTTTGAATACTCATTAATTATAATGTCAATGATACCTGGATATTTTTTATTTAATGAAATTCCATCAAGTAGAACTTTTTTTGGAGTTGCGTGTATTATAGCTGCTGGCATTTATATTTACTTTAGAGAAAAAGCTAGAGATCAATATATTGCAACAGAAACACCAGTAAGAAGATGAACAAAAACTATATACCGACAATCAATATATCTTCACTAATTAAAAATAATTTTGAAACTCAAAGTGCTTTAAAAACAATTAAAGAAATTGAAAAAGCTTGTGTAAATATAGGTTTTTTCCAAGTGACAGGACATGGACTTAACTTAAAAGAAATTAAAAATATATGTGATGTGGGAAATAAGTTTTTCAATTTACCAGAAATGAAAAAAAGAAAACTATCGCCAAAAAAGTGGAACAAAAAAAATAAAAATCTTTATAGAGGTTATTTTCCAAATGATGTGAATGGCAAAGAAGGTTTAGATATAGGAGATTTAAAAGTTACCAAGAAATATTCTTCAAAAATTAAAAACCAATATATTGAATATCTAGATCTAAATACATGTTTTAACAAAACTTCTATAAGGGCCTTGAATAAATATTTTGAAAATATTTACAATTTAAGTGAAACTTTGTTTAAAAGTGTGATCAAATTAAACAAACTTAATCCAAATCTTTCAAGCAAGGCTTTTGCAAGGTTTAAAACACTTAGCACCTTAAGATTTAATTTTTATCCAAATCAAACTACACCAGTAGAAATTTCTAAACAAGATGGTGTGGCGCTTGGATGTGAAACACATGTTGATAGTGGAATATTTACAGTTCTCTACCAAGATAAAAAAGGTGGTCTTCAAGTACAGAATAGAAAAACAAAAAAATGGTATGATGTACCATTTAATAAAAAAGCTTTAGTAGTAAATACTGGTAGAGCTTTAGAGTTTTTAAGTAGAGGAAAATTTAAAGCTACAAACCACAGGGTACTATGGAATAAAAGTAAGAGACTTTCTATTCCATTTTTCTTTGAACCCTCTTATGACTTTAAAATGAACAGATCTTTCCTTAATTCAAAAAAATATTCTAACACAGGTCAGATTTACGAAAAATTTCTAAATCAATCATTAAAAAAATTTATTGAATATCAACGTTAAAATACTTTAAGTCGTTGAAAATTTATAATTAACTTTTATAAAGAATTTATAATTTGATGTCTAAAGTATTTGATTTATTTATAATTGGTGGTGGTATAAACGGCGCAGGTATTGCAAGAGATGCTGCTGGTAGAGGTTTATCTGTATGTTTGGCAGATAAAGGAGAAATAGGTGGTGCAACTTCTTCTTGGTCTACAAAATTAATTCATGGTGGACTTCGTTATTTAGAAAATTATGAATTTAAATTAGTAAGAGAGTCACTTAAAGAAAGAGAAATCGTTTACAAAATTGCAAAACATATCTCAAGACCAATTCCATTTATTATTCCACATACTGATAAAATTAGACCAGCCTGGTTAATTAAATTTGGTTTGTTTTTGTACGACAATTTAGGTGGAAAAACCAATATTCCAAAATCAAAAACATTTGATCTTAATAAAAAATTTCCAAATATTCTAAAAGAAAAATACAAAACTGGTTTTCAATATTTTGATATTCAAATTGATGATAAAAAATTAACAAAACTAAATGCTCAAGATGCAAAAAGATACAAAGCCAAGATTTTAGAATATAACAAAGTTAAAAAAGCTGAAATTAATAATAATGAGTGGGTCATAAGTCTTCAAAATGGAAAAAAAATAAAATCAAAAGTTTTGATCAATGCATCTGGCCCATGGATAAATGAGACTTTAAATAAAAATATAAAAATAAAATCTAAAAATAAAATAAGATTAGTTAAAGGAAGTCACATCATTATTAAGAAACTGTATAAAGAAGATGTTGCATTTACTTTTCAAAATACAGATAAAAGAATAATATTTGTAATTCCTTACAAAAAACATTTTTCATTAATTGGAACAACTGAAGTGGAAGTCAAATCCCCAGAAAATAATGGAATATCAAATCAAGAAATTCAATATTTAATTAAATCAGTAAATAATTATTTAAAAAAACAAATTAGCAAAAAAGATATAGTGGATACTTATTCAGGAATAAGGCCTCTAATAGAGGATTTTAAAGAGGCTTCAAAAGTTACTAGGGATTATGTTTTTGATTTACACATTGTGAAAAAATTACCTCTTTTAAATATTTATGGAGGAAAACTTACTACATATAGAAAGTTATCTGAAAAAGTCCTCATAGACCTTAAAAAGTTTTTACCCAAAACAAAAAAAGGCCCATGGACAGATAAAAAGAGACTTTTTTAGATTTCCACTGCTATAAAAAAGTGATATCGTTATTTAATAAAGCGATACATAACTCGTCGTTAAAATCAAAGATTTACGAAAGTGGGATCGGTCGTCTTTAAATTAACTTTTAAAGGAGGCTTTATGAAATTTGGTTATTTTTGTAATACCACAAACTGGACACACAAACCTTATCATCAGCTATTAGATGAAACTAAAGAAATCACAGAATATTGTGATCAAAATAAATGGAATTCAATATGGTTTACAGAGCATCACTTCAATCACGAAGGAATGGAGTCTTGTACAAATCCATTAATGATGGGCGCAGATGCAGCAGCGAGAACAAAAAATATTAGAATAGGTCAAGCTGCAAATGTTATTACTTTTCATAATCCGATAAGATTAGCTGAAGATATTGCAACGTTAGACCAGCTTTCTAAAGGCAGAGTTGAAGTAGGTGTAGCAAGAGGAATTTATGGAAGAGAAGCAATAAACTTAAATAAAGAAGCTGATTTAAAAGATCAGGCAAAAAATTTCAGATTATTTGCAGAAACTTTAGAAGTATTAAAAAAAGCTTGGACTGAAAAATTTTTTAGTCATCAAGGTGAATTTTATACTTATCCATCACCGAATTATGTCTGGCAACACGATATGAGTCCGCCAAGCGATGAATTTATGAATATGGAAGATAATACTATGAAAAAAATTAGTGTTTTGCCTCATCCATATCAAGAACCACACCCACCTATTCATCAAGTTGTTGATGGCATTAGGTCAATTGAGTGGGCTGCTGAAAATAATATTAATATTATTATGTGGATACCAACAGTGAAAGCTTTGAAAGCAAAATTTGAGGCCTATAAAAATAAAAGATCAGAAGTAACAAAAAAAAATATACCTCTTGGTGAAGGGGTTTCTCTTGTAAGAGATATGTTTGTTGCTGATACAATGGAAGAAGCAAAAGAAAAAGCTGGTGAACATATGGTTAATTACATGAGATGGGTTTGTCATTGGAGAGGTTTAGGAAATCACATGGATCCAGGTGAAGAATTGCCTGAAACAAAAGGTAAATTGGATTTATTAAATTATGAATTTTTACACAAAAGAAACATGTTATTTGGAACCCCTGAGTACGTGATAGATAAAATTCATGAATTAAAATCTGAACTTAACTTACAAAATTTACAAGTTTGGTCTAATTTTCCAGGAGTGAAGCATAAAGATTGTATGAAAAGTATAAAACTTTTCACTGAAAAAGTTATGCCACATTTTCAGGATGATTTTGATACTGAAGTAAAAAAAGTTTCGTGACAAAAACACGAAAAATTATCAGCGGCGGACAAGCTGCTGTTAAATCATTAAAAAAAGAAAAAGTAAAACATGTGTTTGGACTTATTGGTTCAGCTACAATGGAAATGTTTGATGCTTTATATCATGAAAAAAGTATAAAATTTATTGGAGTTAGAGATGAAAGAACTGGCACCCATATGGCTGATGGTTATGCTAGAGCCTCGAATAAACCTGGAGTAATTATTGCAGGACAAAACGGGCCTGGTGCAACCAACTTAGTAACAGGAGTAGCACAAGCAAAAGCTGCATTTTCTCCTGTAATAGCAATTGCAGGTTCCTATTCAACTAAAGACAAAATGGAAGATGCTTTTCAAGGTTTAGATCAACAGTCTTTGTTTGCGCCTATTACAAAAAAAACTTGGACAGTAAAAAATTCAAAAATAATTCCAAAAATAATGAGTGATGCTTTTAATTTGGCAATGAAGCCTAGGAGAGGACCTGTTTGTTTGAATTTACCAAGAAATATATTAGCAGCTTCAAACTCCTATAATATTAATATTAAAAAACCATCTTTTGCAAACGAGAGTAAACAGAAAGGAAGTAAAGAAAATATTAAAAAGGCAGCTAAATTAATAGGATCATCAACCTGTTCAGTAATAATTGTTGGGGCAGGAATTAAGTATAATTCTAGTTTTAAAGAAGTAATAAAATTAGCTGAATTATGTAATATACCTATTGTTACTGCAGCAGGACATGGAGATGCAATTCCGTTTAATCATAAATTAAATGCTGGGCAAATGGGTCCTAGAGGAAATCCCGTAGCATCCAGATTGGTTAAAAATGCTGATGTAATTTTAGCAATTGGAACGCGTTTAGGATTTAATTCAACATTTTACTCTTATGAAAATATTAATAAAAATGCAAAAATTATTCAAATTGAGCTAGAAAAAAAAATGCTAGGAAAATATTTTCCAGCAAAATTAAAGATACACGCAGATGCTGCTACAGCAACTAAACAACTTTACGAAGAAATTAGAAAAGAGAAAATTAAATTAAATGTTAAAAATTGGACCAACTCTTATTTAAAAGAGAGAAAAGAATATTTATTAAATAGAGATAAAGAAAATTTAGGTCCAAATTTTCCTATACAACCAAAAGGACTCTTCAAACAATTAAGAAAAGTAATGCCAAAAAACTCAGCAATTACTCTAGATGCTGGAACGTTGTGTTTACAAGCAACAGATGCTTTAGAATACTATAATCCCCCTTCTCTATTTACACCTTTAGATTTTGGCCTAGTCGGTTTCTCATTTGCTTGTGGACTTGGAGTTAAAGTTGCAAAACCAAAAAAAACAGTTGTAAGTTTGATGGGTGATGGTGGCTTTGGAATGACTATTTCTGAATTAAGTACAGCTGTTGAATATGGAATAAATACAACAACAATAGTAATGAATAATAAAAGTTGGGGGGCAGAGAAAGCTTATCAAAAAGATTTTTTTGGTAAAAGATATTTGGGTGCTGATATAACTAGTCCTTCTTTTGATAAAGTTGCTGAGTTATATGGAGCAAAAGGATTTAAAGTTAAAAAAATCTCTGAAATAAATGAAGCAGTTAGAACTGCAATCAAAAGTAAAAAACCTTCAGTGATAGATGTTGATGTAGATCCAAAAGCATTATACAGTTTTAGAAGAGATAGTTTTCAACATAGAATTAAAAAATGAAATTAGAGCTAAGAAAATTTGCTAAATTCGTAGATAAAACTTTTATCGAAGGAGGTAAAGAAGCAAAAGAGCCTGTATTATTGGTATCTGTTGCTGCAGTTTTTAAAAATCCATGGCATGGTC
This sequence comes from uncultured Pelagibacteraceae bacterium, assembly GCA_902588925.1. Taxonomy (GTDB): domain Bacteria; phylum Pseudomonadota; class Alphaproteobacteria; order Pelagibacterales; family Pelagibacteraceae; genus Pelagibacter. Next base: position 14,165 of record CACIRB010000011.1, read on the forward strand.
AAGGATTTGTTGAGGACTTAAGACCAACTATTTTAGATCTGGCTCCTAAGTTAGGTGATTTACTTGTTCCAGAATTAATAAAAGAAATAGGATCTCCTGAAAAAATATTAGCGTATGGTAAAGCAGGTGTGGTTGGATTGGATGGAGAAATAGAGCATGCATCAGCTTTTATTCACACTTTGAGATTTGGAAATAAATTTAGAGACGCTGTGGGAGGCACATCTTATTTAAGTTTTACAAATACAAGAGGACCAGCTGGATCAAAAATTTCTATTCCCATGATGCATAAAACTGACTCTGGGTTAAGACCTTATTATCTAACACATGAATTTACTATACATGATGCACCATTTGATGATGAGGTGGTGATTGCGATAGGTGGAGCATCTAGTGGAAGAGCACATGCTAGAACAGGTGATCGATATCAAGATATGAAAGAAATGGGAATTGAACCCAAATAAATCTTGATGACCACTGGAACTACTGCTTCTGGAACTTTTTACTCATACAAAAAAAAAGACCAAGAAATTCCAATTGTATTTGTTCATGGTGTAGGTTTAACCCATGAGATTTGGGAACCTCAATTAGATTTCTTTAATAATTATAGTACTCTTGCATACGATATTCTTGGTCATGGAAAATCATCTTTAGATAAAGAAATAATTTCATTTGATGACTTTTCCAATCAACTAATTGATTTAATTAATAACCTAAATATAAAAAAAATTCATTTGGTTGGTTTTTCAATAGGTTCTTTGATTGCGAGGAATTTTGCCATTAATCACAGTTCACATTTACAATCACTAACTCTTTTATGCTCAATATATAAAAGAACCGAAGAGCAACAAAAAATTGTAAATCAAAGATTTGAACAAGCAAAGAAAGATCTTAAATTGTCAAGGCAAGCTCTTAAAAGATGGTTTACTGACGAGTATATTGAAAAGCATCCAAGTATTTATGATAAAATTAGCTCAATTTTAGCAGCTAACAATATGGAGCATTTTCTGAAAGTTTATGAGCTATTTGTAAAACATCAAAATGATGAGGATTTTAATAAAATTCAAAATAACACTTTAGTTATGACTGGAGAGCATGACATTGGCTCCACAGTTAAAATGTCTCAAGAATTAAATGCTTTAATACCAAAAAGCCAATTAAAGATCATCAAAGATGGAAAACATCTTTGTGGTATTGAGTGTGCTGATGATGTAAATTCAACTCTCAATAGTTTTATCAAAGACAATGAGTAAACTTAAAAAATATCAAATGTATATTGATGGTCAGTGGGTTGATGCTGAAAACAACAAAACATTTGAAACTTTAAACCCAGAAAATAACGAACCTTGGGCAATTGTTCCCGAAGCAAGTGCAAAAGATACTGATAAAGCTGTTCAAGCTGCACAAAAAGCTTTTGAAGGTGAATGGCCTAAATTACTGCCAAGAGAAAGAGCAAAATTTTTAAGAGCAATTGGAGATCAGTTAAGAGAAAATGCAGAAATGCTTGGAGAAATAGAAACTATAGACACTGGAAAATTATTCAGAGAAACAAAAAAACAAGCAATCTATATAGCAGAGTACTATGATTATTATGCAGGTTTAGCAGATAAAGTTGAAGGTACTGTGTTGCCAATTGATAAACCAAACGTTCAAGCAATAACCACTAGAATTCCTATTGGAGTTATAGCTGCAATAATACCTTGGAATTCGCAAATGTTTTTGGCTGCAACTAAGTTAGCGCCAGCACTTGCAATGGGAAATACAGTTGTAATTAAATCATCAGAATTAGCGCCTGCAGTATTATTTGAATTTGCAAAATTAATTGAAAAAACTGGAATACCAAAAGGAGTTGTAAATGTAATTACTGGTTTTGGTGATACGTGTGGAAAAACTTTAACAACCCATGATATGGTTGAAAAGATAGCGTTTACTGGTGGTCCTGAAACTGCAAGACATATAATTAAAAATTCAGCAGAAAATCTCTCTGAAGTTAGTTTAGAATTAGGTGGAAAAAGTCCTGTAGCTGTTTTTGATGATGCTGAACAAGAGAATGCAATTAATGGAATTACAGCAGGAATTTTTGGAGCAAGTGGACAAAGTTGTATAGCTGGCTCACGGCTTTATATTCAAAAAGGAATCTATAATGAATTTTTAGATAAACTTTCTAAACGTGCATCAAAAATTAAAATAGGAGCACCAATGGATCCAGAAACAGAAATGGGTCCTTTAAGTAATTTTAAACAACTAGAGACTATAGAAAAAAATATTAAAGAGACTGTTGATCAAGGAGGAAAAATTAAATGTGGTGGTGAAAGACATTCTTTTTCAAATAAAGGTTATTATTTTCCACCAACAATTATTGAATGTGACAATCATAATTTACCAGTTGCAGAAAATGAATTATTTGGACCTGTACTCTCTGTTATGAAATTTGATACTGAAGAAGAAGTTATTTCAAAAATGAATGACAATCAGTATGGATTATCTTCTGGGGTTTATACAAGTAATTTATCTAAGGGCATGAGAGTATCTAAGGCAATAAGAGCTGGAATAACTTTTGTGAATACTTATAGATTAATTTCACCATCAGCTCCTTTTGGTGGAATTAAAGATAGCGGATACGGAAAAGAAGCTGGAATAGACTCTATTAAAGATTATACAAGGGTAAAAACAACTTGGTTTTATACATCTGACGAACCGTCTCTAGATCCATTCTCAATCAGATAATTGTCAGCTTCAATTAACTGTCAAAAATAGGATAATTTTGTCATTGAATATTGATTGTATTCATACTTAAATTAGTTTTTTATAAATTGTTAACAATATAGAGGAAGATAATGAGAAAACTATTTATCGCTGCATTTATGTTTGTATCAAGTTTTGGTTCAAACGTTATGGCAGACGGACATTCGATCAAAATGGGAATCATTTTAGGATTTACTGGTCCTATTGAGTCTCTTACTCCAGCTATGGCTGCATCTGCTGAGCTTGCATTCAAAGAAGCTTCAGATTCAGGTTCATTACTTGGTGGAAAAAAAATTGAAGCAATGAGAGCAGATTCAACTTGTGTTGACTCAGCAGCAGCAACAGCAGCAGCTGAAGGTTTAATATCAGGTGGTGTAGCTGCGATTATGGGAGCTGACTGTTCAGGTGTAACAGGTGCTATTGCAACAAATGTTGCTGTACCAAATGGTGTAGTAATGATTTCACCTTCAGCAACTTCTCCAGGATTAACAACTCTAGATGATAATGGATATTTCTTTAGAACTGCACCATCAGACGCTAGAGGTGGTCAAATCTTAGCTGACATTACTAAAGACAGAAAAGTAAAAAGTGTTGCAATCACTTACACTAACAATGACTATGGAAAAGGTTTAGCTGACGTTTACAAAGCAGCAGTTGAAGCTCATGGTATTAAAGTTACAACTGTAACTGCTCACGAAGATGGTAAAGCAGATTACTCATCAGAAGTAGCAACTCTTGCTTCTGCTGGTGGTGATGCTGTAGCAGTTATTGGTTATCTTGACCAAGGAGGAAAAGGAATTATTCAAGCTTCTTTAGACTCCGGTGCATTTGATACTTTCGTTTTATCAGATGGTATGATCGGTCAATCTTTGGTTGATGCATTTGGAAAAGACTTAAACAAATCATTTGGATCTCTACCAGGTTCTACTGGTAAAGGTGCTGGTGTATTTGCGGAAGTTGCAAAAGCTGGTGGTATAGATTCATCTGGTCCTTACACTGGAGAGTCATACGATGCAGCAGCTTTAATCGTTCTTGCAATGCAAGCAGGTAATTCTGCTGACAGAGCATCTATTGCCAAAAATGTAATGGATGTTGCTAACGCTCCTGGTACTAAAATCTACCCAGGTGAATTAAAGAAAGGTTTAGACTTACTAGCAAAAGGTAAAAAGATAAATTACGAAGGTGCTACTGGAGTATCTTTTACTGAAGTTGGTGAAGCTGAAGGTTCTTTCTTAGAGCAAGAAATTAAAGGCGGAAAATTCAAAACAAAAAAACAAAGATAATTTTTATCTTAATTTAAAAAACCCCAGTAATTTAATTACTGGGGTTTTTTTTTAAATCAGCTCTTATCGTAGATAGAGTTATTATAATTAGAAAAATCAAACATATTAAATTCATAGTTTTCCAGCTAGTTAAACTTAGAAACACCCCAGCAGACAAGCTCGCAGTTGCTTGTATAGTATAAACGATCAAATCATTATACCCCTGAGCTCTAAATTTTTCTTCTTCTCTATAACACAAAACAAGTAAGCTCGTTCCTGAAATAAATAAAAAATTCCATCCTAGTCCCAGAAAAATAAGAGCAATCAAATAATTAGTAAAGTTTTGTTCAAATAAACTAGTAATAATTGTGACTAAAAACAGTAAAACTCCCATATACATAATTTTACTATGACCAAACTTTTTAATTAAATTTCCAGTAACGAGTGAAGGTAAAAACATGGCTGCTATGTGTAGCTGAATAACAAATCCAGTCTTGGACAAACTTATTTTCTCCATCAAGTGCATACTTATAGGTGTAGCTGTCATTAGAAAAGTCATTACAGCATAGGCAAAAGCTGACGCTAAAAGTGCCTGTAGAAATCTTGGTTGAGACATAAGTTCGAAAAAACTTCTTCCAGTTTTATTTTGATTGTTTGATGTCTTTATAGGTTCCTGAAAAAAAAATAAAAATATTGTTGATGAAATAGATAATGCTGCAAGAGCAAAATAAGAACCTGCATACATATGATTTGAGATAAGTCCTTTAGAAATATTCACAATGTTTGGACCAATAAAAGCCGAACCTATTCCTGCTAACAAAATGATAGAAATTGCTTTTGGTGCATAATCCTTATCTACAACCTCGACTGCAGCAAAACGATATTGATGACTGAAAGCTATTCCTCCACCAATTAAAAAACATCCTAAATTATATAAGACAAAGCTTTCAACTATTATAGAGTATGCCGTTAAAAGAGATGCTAGACTTGTTCCTATTGATGCATAAATAAATCCTAATTTTCGTCCAATCAAACTCATTAACTTAGCAGCAAAAAAAGCAAATAACGCAATTCCAACAACTGACAAAGCCATTGGAAGAGTTGCTAAAGATTTTATTGGACTAAATTTTGAACCAATTATTCCACTTAAAAAAACGGTAACTGGGGCAGCTGTAAAAGCAAATATCTGACTTAAAATGAGTAACGAAAGATTTTTATTCATTAAAAGAATAAATACTTATCAGCCATATACAAAGCCCAAGCAGCAGCAGCACCCAATATAATATATTTCATTATGTTTACTTTATTTCTATTTTTTCAGGAAGTATACCTTTAGGTCGGTACCTCATTATAAACAACAATCCTAATCCCATCAGTAAAAATCTGAAATAAGGGACACTTTCAATTAAGTGAGCTTTAAGTGCATTTGTTTCAGGAATCCCCGCAGTGAAAAAGTTTATTAAGAATAATGATATTGGTGCAGCTTCAATCCATAAAAACCAAACAACAAATCCTCCTAAAATTGCACCAAAGTTGTTTCCACTTCCTCCAACGATTACCATTACCCAGATCAAAAAAG
>CACIRB010000012.1 GCA_902588925.1 uncultured Pelagibacteraceae bacterium
AAAGTTTCATTTACTAAAAAAAATATAAATATTCTTCAAAAGAGATTGTCCAAATTAAAAAATATTTATTTTGAAGACAATATTGTAAATTTTGAAAAAGAAAGGTTATAAATAAATTTATGGAGAAAAATGCTAAAGTTGTAATCATAGGTGGTGGTGTGGTGGGTTGTTCTATTCTTTACCATTTATCTAAATTTGGATTAAAGGATTGCATTTTACTTGAGAGAAACGAACTTACCTCAGGATCGTCATGGCACGCAGCGGGAAATGTTCATGTAATTTCTTCTGACCCAAATATTTCTCGGATGATGGCTTACACAATAGGATTATATAAAGAGATTGAAAAAGAGTCAGGTCATTCTGTAGGCTTTAAACCTAGTGGAGGTTTTTATTTAGCTTCAAATGAAGTGTGGGCTGATTATTTAAAGAGAGAAAGATCAAAAGCAAGATACATGGGACTTGACCAAGAATTTATTTCTTTAGAGGAAGTTAAAAAGAAAAATCCTCTAATTGATCCATCTAGATATTTGTTGGCCTTATGGGATCCTATCGATGGTGAAGTTGATCCTTCAGGAGTTACTTACGCTTTTGCAAAAGCTGCAAAAGTTCATGGTGGAAAATATTACACACACACAGTGGTTAAGGACACGAAACAAAAAGAAGACGGGACTTGGGATGTGTTTACCGACAAAGGAAATATTAATGCTGAAATAGTAATTAACGCTGGTGGTTTATGGGCAAGAGAAGTTGGGCAATTAGCTGGATTAAATCTTCCAGTTCAACCAATGGAGCACCACTATCTAATCACTGAATCCATTCCTGAAATTGAAGCAATGGGTGATCAAAGATTGCCAATAGGAACTGATTTTGAGGGAAATATTTACTTTAGACAAGAAGGAAAAGGGATGTTGCTTGGAACATATGAACCTAAATCAACACCTTGGAAAGTTGAAGGTACACCAATGAATTTTGGTCATGAATTATTGGAGCCAAAATTAGATAATATTGAAGATCGATTAGCAATTGGGTTTGAGAGAATGCCTGCTTTAGAGCGCGCAGGTATAAAAAATATAGTTAATGGACCTTTTACTTTTGGTCCAGACGGAAGTCCTTTGATTGGTCCAGTACCAGGAATGAAAAATTATTGGGTTGCTGTTGGTGTTATGGCTGGATTTTGCCAAGGGGGTGGTGTTGGAAAGTGTATAGCAGAATGGATTATTGACGGAGAACCATCAATAGATGTTTGGGCAATGGATGTTGCAAGATTTGGAGATTACGCATCACCTCAATATGGAACAATAAAATCCTCAGAAAATTATGAGCGAAGATTTATTATGACTTTTCCAAACGAAACTTTACCAAAGGGAAGAAAACAAAAAACTACTTCGCTGTATGATCGTTTTGTAAATCAAGGTGCTGTTATGGGAGATAGTTTTGGATTGGAAAATGTTTTGTGGTTTGCAAACAATAAAGAAGATGCACACGAAGAGCCTACTATTAAAAGATCGAGATCACACGACTATGTTTCAAAAGAAGTTATTAATGTAAGAGAAAATGTTGGTTTAATCGAGGTTGCTAACTTTTCAAAACATGAATTCAAAGGTCCTGATGCTAGAAAATTTTTAGATCACATAATGGCTGGAAGACTTCCAAAGCCAGGAAGAATATCTTTATCCCCAATGTTATCATACAGAGGAAAATTATGTGGTGATCTAACTGTGGCATGTTTAGATGAAAATGAATTTATGGTATTTGGCTCTGGCGCTGCTCAAGAAATGCATAGACGTTGGTTTGAGAGTCATTTAGATAAATTTAATTTAAGTTATTCTAATAGATCTGATGAGTATCATGGTTTGTCTATTGCAGGACCAAATTCAAGGAAAGTTTTGGAAAAAATTGTAAGAGATGATGTTTCAAATGAAAAATTTAAATTTAGAGATTCTAGAAGAATGTTTGTTGGTGGAGTTCCAGCTATAATAAATAGAATTTCATTTACTGGCGAACTCGGTTACGAAATTTATGTAGCACCTCACTATCAACTAAAACTTTATGAAGAATTATTGGAAGCTGGAAAAGAATTTAATATTAAACCTTTTGGTGGAAGAGCATTAATGTCAATGAGGTTGGAGAAAAATTGGGGAGCTTGGACTTTAGATTATAGACCTGATTTTACTGCAAAAGAGACAGGCTTAGATGCTTTTATAAATTGGGATAAAGAGTTTATTGGTAAAGAAAGTGCACAAAAGGAAAATTCTTCAAATAAACTCGTACCATTAATTGTTGAAACAAATGATATTGATGTAACAAATAATGAAGCTGTTATGAATGGAGATCAAAGTATTGGCTACGTAACTTCAGGTGGGTTTGCTCATTTTGTAAACAAAAGTGTAGCGTTTACTTTTGTTGATCAAAAAAACATTAAATCTGAAAATAAAATTCAAGTAGAGATAAATGGAGATTTATTTAATTGTTCAATTATTAAAGAACCACTTTACGATCCAAGTGGTCAAAAAATGAGAAGCTAATGGCTCAAAAAGACGTAGGAAACAAAATTCCAATTTATAAACTTAAAACCACAGATGAAGTTATGAAGTACTACGATGAGTGGGGAGACAAAGATAAATATAATAAAGACATGGTTGATTGGAACTATACTGGACCTAAAGAAACCGCTGAAATATTTAACAAATATGAGAAAAATAAAGATACTTTAATTTTTGATGCTGGATGTGGAACAGGTTTAGTTGGAATGGAGCTTAAAAAATATAGTTTTAAAAATTTTCATGGAGCTGATTTATCTCAAACTTTAATAGATACTGTACCAAAAGATCTTTATCAAAAATTAGTAAAGGTTGATTTAAATAAACCAATAGAAGTTGAGGAAAACTTTTATGGTGGAGTTATGTGTGTTGGAACATTTACTTTTGGGCATGTAAAACCAAACGCATTAGATGAATTTATAAGAATAACAAAACCAGGTGGTTTAATTTGTTTCACAATTAATGAAGGAATTCATGAATAGTATGGTTTTGATAAAAAAATTGATATACTGAAAGATAGCAAGAAGTGGGAAGAAGTAGAATTTTTTAAATCCGACTACATTGCAAGCAAAGATGTTAACGCATGGTTAGGTTTGTATAGGGTATTATGAGGTTTAGTAGAAAAATAGCTCCTGAGATAAAACCAAGACAAAATTTTATTACTAAAAAAAGATTAAGAGAAGACGAGATTGATTTCGATAAGTTAAGATCATATCGTTTAGATAGGGTTAGAAAAGAATTAGTAAAAAACAATTTAGAGGCTTGTATTCTATTTGATCCAGTGAATGTTCGTTATGCTTTAGATACTGTGAACATGAGTGTCTATAATATGCATAATTTAACAAGATATTGTTTTGTACCAGTCAATGGACCAACTATTCTTTATGAGTATTTTAATTGTGAAATATTATCGAAGCATTTAAATCTAATTGATGAAATAAGACCAGCAATTACATGGGATTATTTTAGTAATGGAGACCAAGCAGACAATCAATTATTAAAATGGATAAATGAAGTTAAAGATTTATCAAAAAATTATTTTAAAACTAAAAAAATTGCAATCGATGTTTTAAATGGTCCTGCGGTTACAGCTTTAAATAAAGAAGGAATTGAAGTTGTAGATGCAAAATTGATTTTAGAACAAGCAAGAGTAATAAAATCACCTGATGAATTGACTTGTATGAAAGCAGCAATAGAAGTTGCAGAAAAAGGTGTATCAAAAATGAGATCAGATCTTAAACCAGGAATGACTGAAGATGAATTGTGGTCAATTTTACATAAAACGAATATTGAAAATGGAGGTGAGTGGATTGAGTGTAGGATTTTATCGTCTGGTGAAAGAACAAATCCATGGATGCAAGAGAGTAGTAATAAAGTTATGCAACAAGGAGAAATTGTTGCTTTTGATACAGATATGGTTGGTCCCTATGGATACTGTGCTGACATATCAAGAGCCTTTGTAGTTGGACATAAATTTAATGATGAGCAAAAAAAACTATATTCAATGGCCAGAAATCAAATTGATCATAATTTTAGATTAATAAAACCAGGAATGAGTTTTAAAGAATTTATAAAAAAATCTTGGGTTTTGCCTGATGAGTATTATGGAAATAGGTATTCATGTATGGTTCATGGAATTGGTTTGTGTGATGAGTGGCCTCAAATAAGATATCCAACTGACGGTGGAGAAGAAGGTGGAACTTTTGAGAAGAACATGACAATTACACTTGAGAGTTATATTGGTAAAGTTGGTGGTAAAGAAGGTGTAAAACTTGAACAACAGTATCTTGTAGGTGAAAATGGACTTGAATTAATGTCCCATCATCCGTTAGAAGACATTTAATGAAAATTATTTTAGTTATGGGTTTACCTGGTGCGGGTAAAACAACTTTAGCAGATGAAATGGCACCTCTATTAAATGCTAAAAGATTAAATGCTGATGAAGTTAGAAAAGCAGCTGATGATTGGGATTTTTCAGAAGAAGGAAGAGTAAGGCAGGCTAAAAGAATGGCAGAATTTGCTCTTAAATTAAAAGCAGAAGGTAATTATGTAATTGCAGACTTTGTAGCCCCAACACCTGAGGCAAGAAGCTTATTTCCAGCTGATTTTAGAGTTTGGGTAGACACAATTAAAAAAGGTAGATTTGAAGATACTAATCAAATGTTTGTTAACCCAAAAAACTTTGACTATCATGTAACAACGCAGGATGCTAAAAAATGGGCACCTTTAATTATTGAGGAGATTAAAAAATGACATATCAATGGGATAACAAAAAACCAACAGCTCAAATGCTAGGAAGATGGCAACCTTTTCACGATGGACATTATACTTTGTTTAAAGAGATAATTCAAAAAACAGGACAAGTTTGTATCCAAATAAGAGATGTACAAGGTGTTGATGACAATCCATTTGATTTTGAAACTGTAAAAAAAAATATAGAAGAAAGATTAAATCCTGAGTTTGAAGGTCAATTTAAAATTATGTTGGTTCCTAATATTACAAATATTTGTTACGGAAGAGGTGTTGGTTACAAAATTGAGGAAATAGTTTTAGATGAAGAAACTCAAAAAATTTCAGCTACCAAAATTAGAGCTCAAATGAGAGAAGAGGGTAAATTAAAATAACTTATAATGAACGATAGATTAGACACTATTGTTGATTTAAAAAAATATCCTATTCACGATTTAAATTCTCCAATCATTAAAAATTTAGTAAAAAAATGTAAGGAAGAATTAGATCTATATAGTTGTTCAACTGTTCCAAATTTTATTTTACCAAAATCTTTAAATGTAATGAATTCAGAATTAGAAAAACAACTTGATGAAGTTTATATGTCTAAAGAAAGCATTAATGCATATCTTTATGCTAAAGATGACCCAAGTTTACCTGAAAAACATCCAAAGAGAAACTTTATGGAAAGGTATAATGGATATTTAAATTCTGATTGCTTTCCAAAAAATTCAGAAATGAAATATCTTTATGAAACAGAAGAACTTTTAAAATTTGTCTCTGCTTGTTTAGGAATTTCTCCTATTTATAGATGGGCAGACCCTTTAGCTTGTCATGCTTACAATGTTATGAAGCCTGATGGAATTTTACCTTGGCATTTTGATAGTTGTGAATTCACTCTAAGCTTGATGATACAAAAACCAGAAAAAGGAGGTATTTTTGAATATTGCCCAAATATAAGAGCACCAGGAAATGAAAATTTTGATGAGGTTAAAAAAGTTTTAGAGGGAGATAGATCAAGAGTGAGACAGCTCAAATTAGAACCTGGAGATCTTCAAATTTTTAAAGGAAGATTTACTTTGCATAGAGTGACAAAAGTAGAAGGTCAAAAATCAAGATATATGTGTATTCCAGCTTATGTATTAGATCCTTATAGAGTAAATACCCCAGAACACTCAAAAGCAATTTATGGTAAAGTTTTACCAATTCATATAGAAAGAAATCAGGCCAGATCCGATGGATTAACTGATTAAATGACTAGTAACATTAAAATTAAAAAAATTAACAAAGAAGTTTCATCAATTATCATTGATGAACCAAAAACTTATAATTCTTTATCATTCAAGAATCTATCAGATTTATTAAAGGGATTAAAAAAATTAGATACTGATAAAAAAGTTAAAGTAATAATATTAGAGGGTGCTGGTAAAGGATTTAGCGCAGGACACAATTTAAAAGAAGTTAGAAGTTTAAAAAAGAAAGATAAATATTTAAAATTATTTAATCTTTGTTCAAAAGTAATGCTTCAGATCGTTGAAGGTAGGAAGCCTGTAATTGCTAAAGTTCATGGAGCAGCATTTGCAGCTGGGTGTCAATTGGTTGCAAGTTGTGATTTAGCTTATAGTACTAAGGATGCATTGTTTGCTACTCCTGGTGTAAATATTGGTTTGTTTTGTAGTACCCCGATGGTTGCTGTCAGTAGAAAAATAAATCGAAAACCAATGATGAAAATGCTTTTAACTGGAGAACCTATAAAAGCAAATTATGCAAAAGAAATAGGATTAATAAATGATTATTTTTCAAAATCAAAATTAAATAATGAATTATTAAAGGTGGCAAACAAAATTGCCTCAAAATCTAATTTGACAATTAAAATTGGAAAACAAGCTTTTTACAAACAATTAGAAATGCCTTTAAACAAAGCTTATGCTTATACAAGCAAAATGATGACCCTTAACATGATGGCAATGGATGCTAAAGAAGGAATTTCTGCTTTTTTAGAAAAAAGAAAACCAAATTGGAAAAATAAATAATGAAAAAGAATATTTTAATATTCTTTTTTATTATTATTGGTGCATTAGTAATTTATAATTTTAAAGATCATAATCAAAAAAGAGCGATCGAGGCATGTGTGGCTGGAACTAAAACATTGGAAAAACCAATGACTGCTTCTGAAGCTAGAATATTTTGTGAGAAACAGATTAAAAATAATTAATGAGTGATATCAAGGAAATTCTCTCAAAATATAAGACTATTGCTATGGTAGGAGTAAGCAATGATCCATCTAAAGCATCAACTATTGTAATGAAATACATGCAAGAATATGGATATAAAGTTTATCCAGTTAACCCCAGCGCTGAGGGTCAAAAAATTTTAGGGCAAGAGGTTTTTGCTAAAATATCAGATATTAAAGATCCAATTGATATCGTAGATGTTTTTAGACCATCTAAAGAAGTTTATGCCATAGCAGAGGATACAATTAAAATTGGGGCTAAAGTTTTATGGTTACAGCTCGGTATACGAGACGAAAAGGCAAAAGAATTGATGGAAAAAAATGATATAAAGTATATTGAAAACAAATGTACTAAAATGGAATATCAAAAATACTTTTTAAAAGTTAGACAAGCTTTTCCAGTTTTAAGTGACTAATGAGCAAAATAATTAAATTTTTAGACAGCACATTTTTAGATTTGGGTCGTCAATTTAAATGGACTTATCTACCTCCATTAATGGTTTATATGGCTGCGGGTATTTCTGGTTTAACAGGTATTGTTGGTACATTTTTTGTTAAAGATTATTTAAATTTATCAGCAGCATTTTTAGCAGGCCTAGGTTTTTGGGCTGGAATTCCTTGGGCATTAAAAATGCCATTAGGACATTTAGTAGATCTAATCTGGGAGAGAAAAAATTACATGGTCTATTTTGGAGCTTCATTGATAGCTCTTAGTTTACTAATTATGTATGGATTGATTATTCATACTGAAGATATGGCCCAGGTATTTTCGGTAGAAACATGGTTTGTGATAAGTGTAATTTTAGCTCCAGTTGGTTATGTGGTTCAGGACGTTGTAGCCGATGCTATGACAGTTGAGGCAGTTCCTTTGGTTGATGAAACAGGAAATGATTATTCTAAAGATCAAATAAAAATAATGCATACAACAATGCAGACACTTGGAAGGTTTGCTATTATTGGCGGTACAGTACTTGTTGCATTAGTTAATGTAATATTGTTTAGAGATGTGGAAAGCCTTGAGCAGGCCGATAAGATAAATTTATATGGAACTATCTACATTTATGCTCTCGTGATACCTTTAGTTTCAATACTGGGTGTAATTTTAGCAAATTATTTAAGACATAAAAAAATACAAAATTTAAAATCTAAAGGTCTAGAATTTAAAGATGAAAGAGGTAACAAAAAAACAAAAATAAACTGGTGGATATTAGGAGGAAGTTTAGTTTTTGTTATTTTCACATTGTCTATTGGTTCCTTTAAGGTTCCGTTTGCACAAGAAATTGTGTTTATTGGCTCAGTCATAATCATTTTGTTTTTAATGTTTAAACTTATTAAGGAATTACCTCAGGAACTAAGATTAACAATTGTAGGTACAGCAGTAATAATTTTTGTTTTTAGAGCCATGCCAGGTCCTGGACCAGGATTAACTTGGTTTGAAATTGATGAGCTTGGATTTAATGAACAGTTTTTTTCTGTTCTATCATTATTAGCATCAGTTTTAACACTAGCAGGAATTGTATTGTTAAGACCTTTTATGGCAAATAATTCAATTGCTAAAATAATTGTAGTTCTAAGTATTGCGGGTGCGATTTTGTTTTTACCAAGTGTTGGAATGTATTATGGTTTTCATAACTGGACAGCCTCGTTAACAGGTGGAGTTGTTGATGCAAAGTTTATTGCATTAATTAATACTGCATTAGAGTCTCCGCTTGGCCAAGTATCGATGATACCTCTATTAGCTTGGATAGCAAAAAATGCTCCAGCACATTTAAAGGCAACCTTTTTTGCGGTCTTTGCATCGTTTACAAATCTTGCATTATCAGCAAGTGCATTAGGCACAAAGTATTTAAATGAAATATTTACAGTTACCAGAGAAGTAAAAGATAAAGTTTCTGGCGAAATACAAACAACAGCAGATTATTCTGAACTTGGAATACTGTTAATTTTTGTAACACTTTTAACATTAATTCTTCCAATTTTATTTGTATTTATAATTAATAATAGTAAATACAAAACTACTGAATAAAAATTCAATAAAATGAAAAAAATTTTCTTAGTGTATGGGCACTACAATGACAATTCATTTAATGCAGCAATTCGAGATGAGTTTGTTAAACAATCAACAGTAAATGGAAATCAAGTTGATGTTGTTGATTTATATAAAGAGAAATTTGATCCTGTTTTTGCTGGAGAGGAACCTGATCACGAAGTTTTAGATCATAGAAAAAGAATCGAAGAAAGTGATATAATTGTATTAATTGCTCCAATTTGGAATTTTAGGATGCCAGCAATAGTAGAAGGTTGGATTGATAAAGTTTTAGCTCCACCTTGGGCATTTAGATTTAAACAGTTAGTTGGAAATTACGGTTATCCAATTGGAAACTTAAGAGATAAAAAAGCTATAATATTCTGCACATATGGTTCACCAAGATTAGCAATTACAACTTTTTTTTTAAACTTACCAATTAGAAGATTAAAAAGAGGAGTATTTCATATGTGTGGCATATATAACATTGTCTATAGAAGATATTTTGCAGTACCATTTGTAGGTGATGCAAAGAGACAAGAATTTTTAAATGATGTTAGAAAAACCGCTAATAATCTTTAAATCTATAATTTTATTTTTTTTCTTTATTTCATTTTCGCACGCTGAATTATTAAACCCCAACAGCACTATAAGCCCTAAAGAAGTTATTAAAATTCAATTGAATGGGCTTCAACAAAATGATCTTGAATATAAAGATAGTGGTATAGAACAAACTTGGAAATTTGCTCACCCAAATAATAAGAGAGTAACAGGACCATTAAGCAATTTTAAGATGATGATAAAAAGCGACTCTTACGGGATGATGATTAACCACCTAAGTCACACAATAACTGAACTTGGAAGTAGTGACAAATGGGCTCAATTTGAAGTAATCATTCTTGATAAAGATAAGATTTATCACAAATTCAATTGGCAAGTCGAAAAGTACACCTCCGAGGGAACTTTGAAAGACTGTTGGCTAACCACAATGGTATCCAGCCCAATCCCTCTTGGAAGCTCAATTTGATTGTCCACATATACATTTTTGTTTCGTAATAATTAAAAATTTAGTAGGAATCCCTGAATGAAAACAAAAACTAAAGTTGTAGTAGTTGGTGGAGGAGTTGTAGGGGTAAGTGCCCTTTATCATTTAGCAAAAAAGGGTTGGTCTGATGTTGTTCTAGTTGAAAGAAAAGAATTAACCTCAGGATCAACTTGGCATGCAGCAGGTTTGTTGCCTTTATTTAATATGAGTTACTCAGTTGGACAGCTTCATAAATATGCAGTTAATCTTTACAAAACATTAGAGGAAGAAACTGGAAAAAATGTTGGCTTTAGTGTTGTTTCAAATATTCGTCTAGCAAGTACAAAAGATAGAATGGATGAATACCATCAATACGCAGGTGTCGCTCGAACTATCGGAGTAGATGTTAAATTTTTGAAACCAGAACAAGTAAAAGAAATTTGGCCGTTATGTCATACTGATGATTTAGTTGGTGCAATACAACACCCTGAAGATGGATATATTCAACCAGCAGATTTAACACAAGCATTAGCAACAGGTGCAAGAAACAGAGGAGCTGAAATTTATAGAAATACAACTGTGCTATCGATGAGACAAACTAAAGATGGATGGATTGTAGAAACAGATAAGGGATCAATAGAATGTGAACATGTTATTTCTTGCTCAGGAAATTTTGCACGACAAACAGGTGAAATGGTAGGATTAGATATTCCAGTAATACCTGTTGAACATCAATACATTGTTACAGAACCTCACCCTGCAATTCAAAAAAGAAAAAAAGATGGATTACCAGAAATGGGAGTCTTAAGAGACAGTGATAGTAGATGGTATATGAGAGAGGAAGCTGGAGGATTAATTTTGGGTCCTTATGAAGATGGTGCACCAGCTTGTTATGTAGAAGGTCCATCAAAAAATTCAGAATATGAATTATTTCAAGAAGACTTAGACAGATTAGCTCCACACATTGAAGGAGCAATTCATAGAGTTCCTGCATTTGGAGAGGTTGGAGTAAAGAAAGTTTATAATGGAGCAATTTGTTATACGCCTGATGGAAATCCAATTGTTGGTCCTGCTTGGGGACTTAAAAATTTTTGGATAAATGAAGGACATAGTTTTGGAATAACAGCAGCAGGTGGTGCAGGCTGGCAGTTAGCAGAGTGGATCGTTGATGGCGAACCTACAATTGATATGTTAGGAGTTGAACCAAGACGTTATGGGAACTACGCAACTAAATCTTATTTGAAAGCAAAAAATGAAGAAGCATACAGCCATGTATTTATTGTTCACTATCCAGATGAAGAAAGACCAGCGGCAAGACCATTAAGAACAGCTCCTTGTTATGAACGAATGAAAAATTTAGGCGCTGTGTTTGGTCAGAAGTTTGGATGGGAAAGACCTAATTTTTTTGCAACAGACGGAATGGAACAAAAAGATGATTGGTCATTTAGAAGATCGAAATGGTTTGATGCTATTAAAAAAGAATGTCAAAATGTTAAAGAAAACGTAGGTCTTTTAGATATGACTGCGTTTGCAAAATGTAGAATTAGGGGACCTAAAGCAGAGGAATTTTTAGATTATTTAGTTGCAAACAAACTTCCTAAAAAAATTGGAAGAATAAATTTATGTCATGCTTTGAACACCAAAGGTGGGGTGCATTCAGAATTTACAATAATGAAAGAAGCGGAAAATAGTTATTATCTAGTTTCTGCTGGAGCAAATTTAAGATTAGACCATGATTGGATACAAAAATGGATGCCAGATGATGGGTCTGTAATATTTGAAGATCTAACAAATAGTACAGGAGTTTTGGTAGTAGCTGGTCCAAAAGCAAGACAATTAATGCAAAAGGTTTCAACAGACGATTTTTCTAATGAAAATTTCAAATGGTTGACTGCTAAAAAAGTAAATGTTGGATATGCTCCAGTAAATGCAATGAGAGTAAACTTTGTGGGTGAGCTTGGTTGGGAACTACATCATCCAATTGAATATCAAAACCATATTTTTGATAAATTAATGGAAGCGGGAAAAGATTTAGGAATTAAACCTTTTGGGATTAGAGCAATGAATAGTTTGAGAGTAGAAAAATCTTATAAACTAGTTGGTACAGAATTATCAATTGAATACTCACCATATGAGTCTGGTCTTGATAGATTTGTTCATCCTAATAAAGGAAACTTTATTGGGTTAGAAGCACTTAACAAATGGAGAGAAAAAGGCTTTGATAATAAATTGGTCACTTTAGAGGTTCATAATACTAAAGATGCAGATGTGCTTGGAAATAATCCAATTTTTAAAGACGGAAAAGTTGTTGGAAGAGCAACTGGAGGTGAATTTGGTTTTAGATTAGATAAATCAATAGCTCTAGCAATGGTTAAGCCAGATTGTTCAAATGTGGGCGACAAATTACAAGTTGATATATTGGGTGAAATGTACGACGCTACTGTCTTAGATGAGAGTCCATATGATTCAGAAAATAATTTATTAAGAGCTTAATGAAAATTTTAGTAGCTGTAAAAAGGGTTATTGATTACAATGTTCAAATCAGAGTTAAAGAAGATGGAACTGGTGTAGTTACTGACAATGTTAAAATGTCAACCAATCCTCCTGATGATAATGCAATAGAAGAGGCTGTAAAAATTAAAGAGGCAGGCAAAGCTACAGAAGTAGTTGCAGTAACTGTTGGTGAGGAAAAAGCTCAAGAAACTGTTAGGAAAGCTTTAGCGGTTGGTGCGGACAAAGGCATTCATGTGAAAGTCGATGGAATTTTAGAACCACTCGCTGTTTCAAAAATTTTACAAAAAATAGTAGATAAAGAAAAACCAGATTTAGTATTTATGGGCAAACAAGCAATAGACGATGATTGTAATCAAACAGGCCAAATGTTGAGCGCTTTATTAAATTGGCCACAAGCAACATTTGCCTCAAAGATTGATGTCAAAGATAATAAATTAGAAGTAACTAGAGAAATAGACGAAGGTCTAGAAACAATCGAAATAAATGTTCCAGCTATTGTAACTTGTGATCTTAGGCTGAATGAACCAAGATATGCATCACTACCAAATATAATGAAGGCTAAGAAAAAACCTATAGAGGAAATTGTAGCTTCTGATTTAGGCGTAAATGTATCACCAAGATTAGAGCAATTAAAAGTAGAGGAACCTCCAAAAAGAAAAGCAGGCATAAAAGTAGCAAATGTTGCAGAATTAGTTCAAAAATTAAAAAATGAGGCGAAGGTAATTTAATGGCAGTTTTACTTATAGCAGAACACAATAATAAAGAGTTAAGACCATTTACTCTTAATGCAGCTACAGCAGCATCTCAAATTGACTCAGATGTTCATGCTGTAATTATTGGTCAAAATTCTGCAGATGCTGCAAAACAATTATCTGAACTTCCAGTAGTAAAAAAAGTATTGAGTGTAGAAGGAGCTCACTATGAAAACTTCACTGCAGAAAATTTTTCTCCAGTGATTGTTAAACTAGCAGAAAATTATTCTCACATTGTTTGTTCAGCAAATACATTTGGAAAAAATTTGATGCCGCGAATTGCAGCTCATCTTGATACATCACAAGTAAGCGACATTATTAAAGTAATATCACCAGATACTTTTTTAAGACCAATTTATGCCGGTAACGCTTTTGCAACAATTAAGAGTAATGATGCTAAAAAGTGCGTTACAATCAGACCCACTTCTTTCGATCCCTGTGAGAGCACAGGTGGATCAGCCCCAATTGAAAAAGTGGATGCTAGTGAGGAGTTTTCAAATACAAAATTTATCAAAAGAGAAGAAATTAAATCTGATCGACCTGAGCTTGGAACAGCAAGAATTGTTGTATCAGGTGGCAGAGGAATGCAAAGTGGGGACAATTTTAAATTAATTACAGAAATTGCTGACAAACTAGGTGCAGCAATTGGAGCATCAAGAGCAGCAGTAGATGCTGGATACATAAGTAATGATCATCAAGTAGGTCAAACAGGAAAAGTGGTAGTACCAGATTTATATATCGCTGTTGGAATATCAGGAGCAATTCAGCATTTAGCAGGTATGAAAGAGAGTAAAGTTATAGTTGCAATTAATAAAGATGGTGAAGCACCAATTTTTAGTGTAGCTGATTACGGTCTTGAAGCAGATCTTTTTGAAGCCTTGCCTCAGTTCATGGAAGAGCTGAACAAATTAAACACTATACAAAAATAATCCTTACCGTTAAAAACTAGATTATGTCTAGAGAATCAATGGAATATGATGTTGTAATCATTGGTGGTGGTCCATCAGGATTAGCAACTGCAATTAAATTAAAACAATTAGATTCAAATTTAAATGTTTGCTTACTTGAAAAAGCTTCAGAGATAGGAGCACATATTTTAAGCGGGAATGTTTTTGAGACAAGAGCACTAGATGAATTATTGCCTAACTGGAGAGAACTGAACTCACCAATTAAAACAAAAGTAACAAAAGAAAAATTTTTATTCTTAGGAAAAACAAAATCCTTAAGTTGGCCAACATGGCTTTTGCCAGCAGTTCAACAAAATCACAAAAACTATATTATTAGTTTAGCCAACTTATGCAGATGGTTAGCTGAACAAGCAGAAGGTTTAGGTGTAGAGATTTTTCCAGGTTTCCCAGCAAGTGAAATTTTATATAACGATGATGGGTCTGTTAAAGGAGTAGCTACTCAAGATATGGGCATAGATAAAGAGGGAAACAAAAAAGATAGTTTTGAACCAGGGATTGAGCTTTTAGGAAAAGTAACGGTATTTGCTGAAGGTTGCAGAGGTCATTTAGGAAAACAATTAATTCAAAAATTTGAATTGAGTAAAGGAAAAGATCCTCAGCAATATGGAATTGGTTTTAAAGAAATATGGGAAATAGATGAAAAAAATCATGAAGAAGGACTGGTTATGCATACAGCAGGATGGCCACTTGATAATAATACTTATGGTGGAAGCTTTATGTACCACGCTGAAAATAAACAAGTATTTTTAGGCTATGTAATTGGTTTAGATTACAAAAATCCACATTTATCTCCTTATGATGAATTTCAGCGATTTAAAACACATCCGGCAATAAAAAAAATAATAGAAGGTGGTAAAAGGATTTCTTACGGTGCAAGAGCTTTAATTGAAGGTGGATTTCAAAGTTTACCAAAAATGTTTATGCCTGGAGCTTTACTAGTTGGTTGCGATGCTGGAACTTTGAATATGCCAAAAATTAAAGGTTCTCATACAGCAATGAAAAGCGGGATGATTGCAGCTGAAACTATTAATGAACATTTAAAAGAAAACAAAGATTTATCAATTTATGAAAATAAATTTAAAAATAGTTGGTTATATAAAGAGCTTTATGAAGCTCGGAATGTGAAACCTAGTTTTAGCTGGGGATTAATTTTGGGGATTATATTTACAGGTATTGATCAAATTTTGTTTAGAGGAAAACTTCCTTTTACACTTAAACATAAACACGCTGATCATGAAACATTAAAACCTGCAAATCAAATGCCAAAAATAGATTATCCAAAATATGACAATGTAATAACTTTTGATAAAACAAGTTCAGTTTATCTAACTGGAACCAATCATGCAGACAATCAACCAGTTCATCTAAAACTAAAAGATCCTGATTTACCAATAAATTATACTTTAGAAAAATTTGATGAACCTGCTCAAAGATATTGTCCTGCAGGTGTGTATGAAGTTCAAAAAGAAAATGATATAAACAAATTTGTAATTAATTCTCAAAATTGTATTCATTGTAAAACTTGTGATATTAAAGAACCCTCTCAAAATATTACTTGGGTTACCCCAGAAGGTAGTGGTGGTCCAAGATATGGAAATATGTAAATTAGGACAAATCTATTGCAAACTTTTTTAAAGTTTCAATAGGTACATATTTAAGAGTGTTTTCGTGAGTTCTTTTCAAAAATATTGGACATCCTTTACCGGCCTCAACTGCTCTTGCATACCAGCTAGCACACAAACACCATCCATCTCCATCTTTTAAACCTGGAAACCCAAATTCAGGATGAGGAGTAATTAAATCGTTACCTGCTTCTTTCATCCACTCTAAGCATTCGGTAGTAACTTTAGCGCAAACTGTATGAAGTCCATGATCATTCTCGTCGGTATTACAACAACCATCACGAAACCATCCAGTTAAAGGATCATTTGAACATTCCTCCAGGTCTTCACCTAGAACATTTTTTTGTTTTTCACTCATTTAAATTTTCGTTGGATTAGGTTGACCTTTATAAACTTCTTCAGGATCAAATTTTTTTTCTTTCTCAAGAAATTCCATTTCTACTTTGCGTCCATTATCAATTGGTCCCATAGGAATAGATCTGTAAAAACAAGATCTGTATCCAACATGACAACTAGCTCCATCACCTATATCAACCGTTAACCATATAGAATCTTGATCATCATCAATTCTTATTTCAGTAACCTTTTGCGTAAAACCACTCGTTTTACCTTTATGCCAGATAGCTTTCCTCGATCTACTAAAATAGTGCGCTTCTTTAGTTTCAATTGTCTTTTTAAGAGCTTCTACATTCATGTATCCATGCATCAAAATATCTTTTGTTTTTGAACACATAGTAATAACTGGGATTAACCCAT
>CACIRB010000013.1 GCA_902588925.1 uncultured Pelagibacteraceae bacterium
TAGTAAAATTTCTTATAAATTTCACTTAGTTGATTTACCAAAAAAAAGAAAGGTTCACTTTAAACCTACTGCTTATACAGGAGGAATAATAATAAGTTTAATATTAGTATGCGCAATTCAATTATTTGATATTACAAATAAAAATTTAAACTTAATATTGTCTATCGCATTTTTGATTTCAATTGTTGGGTTTGTAGATGACAAATATTTTTTAAATGCTGGTAACAAATTAATTCTACAAATAATACCAATTTTTTATCTAGTTATTTTCGAAAATTTAGTTTTAAGCCACATTGGAGACTATGATTATTTCAAATTGCAGTTAGGAACTTTTGCCATACCTTTTACTTTAATATGTGTTCTATTTTTAATAAATTCGTTTAATTATTTTGATGGACTAGATGGAACATTAAGTTTTACAACTATATCAGTATTAATTATTTTATACTTTTTAAATCCTGATAAAAACTTCCAACTATTTTTAATTACAATATTAATTCCAATTTGTATTTTTCTATTTCATAATTTTTCTATATTTAAACTTCCCAAGTTATTTTTAGGTGATAGTGGAAGTTTACTCCTAGGTTTTGTAATATCATTTATTCTGATTTACCTAGCAAATGTTAATAAAATACATCCAATTTTAATTGCATGGTCAGTTGTAATTTTTGTTTATGAATTTTTATCAATTAACATAATACGATTGAAAAATAAACAATACCTATTTAAAGCAGGACAAGATCATCTTCATCATATATTATATAAAAATACTAATTCTATTTTTTTAACTAATTTTTTTATATCAATATTAAATATAATTTTTTTTACAATTGGATACTTTAGTTTTTTATATATAAATTCACTAGCTTCTTTAGTTTTATTTATATTTTTATTTTTAATTTTTTTAATTTTAAGAAACAAGTATTCAAAAAAAACAATAAATATAAAAATTAAATAAATTATTAAGCATTAAATAATGATGAAATTTAATTAGTAATTTTAATTAGAATTTAAGTTTGGTTTAATAATTCATCATAAATATCAAGATGATTTTGAACAATTTTTTCAATTGGAAATTCATTTTCAGCAAATTTTCTTCCTGCTTTACCCATTGCAATTCTTTCCTGCGGGTGCTCAATTAACCATTGTAAAGCATCAGCCAACTTTTCTGGGTCTTTAACTGGAACAAGCAAACCTGTTTTATTTGGAATGATGGCTTCACGACAACCTGGTACGTCTGTTGTAACAACAGCTCTACTTGCTGCAGCTGCTTCAATTAAAGATTTTGGTAAACCTTCTCTGTATGATGGCAAGCATATTATATGTGACTGTGAATATAAATATGCAATATCTTTTTGATATCCTAAAATCTCAATATCTTTATCTTTTTTTAGATTATTTAATTCTTCGATATTTAGACTTGTAGGATTATTAATGTCAATGTCGCCAGCTAGACAAAATCTTGCTTTTATTCCTCTTTTTTTAATTAATCTTGCTGCTGAAACAAATTCATAAATACCTTTGTCACGCAAGAAACGAGAAGCAAAACATACAGTTGGTATTCCCTCTATTTCTTTAAGATTAATAAATTTAGTAATCATAACACCAGAACCTTTAAATAATTTAGACTTTAAAATATCTAAAACTCCCCAACCAACTAACATTTTTAAATCATCGTTATTTTGAACAATAATTTTCTGGTTTAAATGATTAAAAGCTAATCTGTATAACGGATAAAGAAAAAAACGTAATAACTTAAACTTTAATTTTTTACTTATAAATATAGTTCCAAGCCCTGAAACAGCTGAGACAACTGCTTGTACACCTACCAAACGAGAAATGATTCCGCCATAGAGATATGGCTTAATTGTAACTAAATGAACGATATCAGGTTTCTCTTTTTTAAAAAATTTCCAAATATAAATTAATGTTTTAAATTCTTTGAAAATATTAATACTTCCACGATATATGGGGATATTAATTAATTTAAAACCATTTTGCTTTAGTATACCTGGATCAATACCTCCAAGTTCGCCGTATCCAATAACCACATCAAATCCTTTAACAACTGAAGCTTTAGCTATCATCAAACGATGAGATATAAAAAAATTTAAGTTATTAACAAGAATTAAAAGTTTTTTATTTTTTTTCATTAATTTTAACTTAAGCTAAAATAGATAATTTTTATTCACAGATATCAATTTGATAAAAAAATATTTAACTATATTTTAATTTTATCTGCTAGATTAAAAATAAACTATAATCTCATGTTAGTTTGATTTTTTTTAAAAAGATATTTTAAATCATAAATGACATGATTTTTTTTACACAATTTTTTAATAGCTTTTATACCCATTTTTTTAAATTTGTTATGTTTTACTGCAATTATAATTCCATCATATGTATTTTGATGTAATTCTGAACTGGGAAATATATTATAAGCTTCTTTAATTTCATTTTTATCTGCCCATGGATCATGAAGATCTAATTTACAGTCTAATTTTTTCAGTTTCTTAATTACACTTTGAATCCCAGAGTTGCGTATATCTGCACAATTTTCTTTAAAGGTTAGTCCCATAATTAATATTTTAGCTCGTTCAATTTCAATATCTTTTTCTTTTAATTTCTTTGCCAGCTCTAAAGCTACATGTGTTCCCATATTATCATTAATTTTTCTGCCTGCTAAAATGATTTTAGGTTTATAACCTATTTTTTTAGCTTTATGAGTGAGATAATAAGGATCAACACCTATGCAATGTCCTCCTACTAAACCTGGCTTGAAAGGTAAAAAATTCCATTTACTCTCTGCAGCATCTAACACTGATTGGGTATCAATATTCATTTTTCCAAAAAGTATTGATAATTCGTTTATTAGAGCAATGTTTAGGTCTCGCTGCGTATTTTCAATAACTTTTGCTGCTTCCGCAACCTTAATGCTAGATGCTTTAAAAGTACCAACAGATACAATTTCATTATACAAATTATCTACTAAATCTGCAGCTTTTGCCGTTGATCCTGATGTTATTTTTTTAATATTTGAAATTGTATGAACTTTATCACCTGGATTTATTCGCTCAGGGCTATATCCACAAAAAAAATCTAAGTTAAACTTTTTCTTTGAAAATTTTTCTAAAATAGGCACACATTCTTCCTCAACACAACCAGGATATACTGTTGACTCATAAATTATTAAATCTCCTTTTTTAATAATCTTTCCAATTGTTTTAGATGCTTTGAGAAGTGGTCTTAAATCTGGTTTTTTAAATTGGTCTATGGGTGTTGGGACAGTAATAATATAACAATTTGCGTGTTTGATATCATCTTTATTAAATGTAAAATTTAGTTTTTTTGAATTTTGGATTTCTTTTTTGCTAAACTCAAAATTTTTATCTATGCCTAAATTTAATTGTTTAATTCTATTCTTACTAATATCAAAACCAATTACTTCTCTTTTCTTTGCAAACTCCAAAACAAGTGGCAAACCTACGTAGCCTAAACCAATAATTACTAATTTTAAATCTTTTGCTTTATTGATCATATTTTGTAATAATTTTTATACCATTTTACAAATTTAGACACTCCATCAATAACTGATGTTGTTGGTTTATAATTAAATTTTTTATTTAAATTATCAGTACTAGCATAAGTATCTGGAACATCACCAGGTTGTAATGGTAAATAATTTATTTTTGCTTTTTTTCCCAAAGATTTTTCCAAGGCATCAATATAATCCATTAAATGAACTGGTTTATTATTTCCTATATTATAAATTCGCCATGGCACATTACTTGTGGCTGGATCTGGCTGTTTACTATTCCAATCGCTGTTGGTTGTTGCAGTATTATCAATAGTTTTTATTATTCCCTCTACAATATCATCAATGTAGGTAAAATCTCGTGTATGTTTACCGTGATTAAATACATCTATCGATTTTTCTTCTAGGATATTTTTTGTAAACTTAAATAAAGCCATATCGGGCCTCCCCCAAGGTCCATAAACAGTAAAAAATCTAAGACCTGTGGTTGGTAATTTATATAGATTACTGTATGAGTGTGCCATTAGTTCGTTCGATTTTTTGGATGCTGCATAAACAGATAACGGGTGATTTGCGCTATCATGCTCTGAAAATGGCATTTTTGTATTAGCGCCATATATGCTGGAAGTGCTGGCATAAACTAAATGTTCAACATTATTGTGCCGGCAATTCTCAAGAATGTGAGCAAATCCAACCACATTGCTGTTAATATAAGCTAATGGGTTT
Organism: uncultured Pelagibacteraceae bacterium; assembly: GCA_902588925.1. GTDB lineage: Bacteria > Pseudomonadota > Alphaproteobacteria > Pelagibacterales > Pelagibacteraceae > Pelagibacter. The sequence continues at coordinate 4,262 of CACIRB010000013.1, forward strand.
TCCATTGAATATCTTACGCCAGCTTGGGCAGCTAAGTTAACAACTTTTAAAGGTTTGTATTCATAGAATATTTTTTCCAATCCTTTTTGATCATTTAGGTCCAATCTATAATGCTTATAATTAGGATACTTTTTTAATTGCTCTAATCTTGAATCTTTAATTTTTGGATCATAATAATCGTTATGATTGTCAATACCTATTATAATATCTCCTTTATCCAGAAGTCTTTTGCATAAAGAAAAGCCAATAAAACCCGCAGATCCTGTAACTAATATCTTCAATATTTTTTTATTGTTAAATTATTTATAATATTATCGAATTTCATATCTGTCATTAATCAAAAAATTTATACCAATAACCCCCAAATACTTTTTGTTAAATTCTATTATACAGTATTTCTCTTTCATTTTTTCAGTTAAATTTTTAAAATGTAAATTATCCTGAATATCATCAAATATCATAACTGTTTTTGAGTTTATTTTTGAATTTAGATTTTCTAATACTTTAACTCTACCACTATAACTTTTATCACTATCATAATGAAACAAATCAACATGATTTTCACCTAATCTTTTGGAAATCTCAGGAATGGCAACATCGTCCCCTCTAATATCTAAGAACCAATTAATTTTATTTATCTCATTTTTTGCTAAATAACCAATATACTGTTCAGGTTTTTCTAGTCTAAAATATGGAAAATCACTAGAATATAATTTTCCTTTACCATTCTTATTAAGCGCTCTTAAAAAAGCTAAACTTGACCATCCTGCAGCAACCCCTGTTTCAACTATAACATTGGGTTTAAGCTTTCTTGTTAAAAAATATAAAAGAATAAAATTTCCACCCCCACCAAGTGTAACATTTAATTTAGATAGTCTATATTTTGCATCTTTTTCAATTAATATAACATCAGATAAAATTTCATTATATAATTGTAAATCTATTAATTTACAAAATTCTTCGGTTGTAAACTTTGCATTTAATTTTGCCCACTTTTTTGCTTCTTCAGAAGTATTTTTTTCAAATCTTTTTAGAACTTTTTTAATTATAACAAAAAAATAATTTAACTTAAATAGATTTAAAATAATATTTTTCATTTTAAAAAAATTCCATAGGTTATTTAGATTAAATAAAAAATTTTCATTTTATCTAATTTTTAAAATTTTTTTATTTAACTATTTTTATAAACTTGATACCACGATTTATTATAAGACTTAAGCATTTTACCTATATCAAATTTTTTTTGTATTCTTAGTCTAGCTTTATTAGATCTTTTTTTCCATTTTTCTGTTCTTAACTCGTAAAGTGCTTCTTCAATAGCTTTAGCTAATTTAATTGAATTATTTGGTGGAACTAACCAGCCAGTTTTATTTATAATAAAAGATGCGTCACCAACATCAGTCACAACACAAGGTATTCCACAGGCCATTGACTCTGCAACAACATTCGGAAATCCTTCTCCATAGCTGCTACTTTGTATATAAACATCTAATCCATTCATTACTTTTGAAATATTATCATTTTGACCTAATAATTTAATGTGCTTAGAAAGATCTAATTTTTTTATTTCTGAAACTAATTTAATATTATTTCTATTAATACTAGATCCAAAAAGACAGCATAAGAAATCTATATTCTTAGATCTAATTATTGAGAGTGCATTAAGTAAAGTTGAATGATCTTTTTTAGGATCATAACGAGCAACGTTGCCTATTATTGGTAATCTTTTTTTAATTTTTATTTTTTTTCGAAAAATTTTTCTATGAATTTTATTTGATTTTAAAATTGATAAATCATAACCATTCGGAATAAATTTTAATTTTTTACTATCATAGCCTTTTTTTGCATAAATATTTTTAGCTTTTTTAGAAACAATTATTATTAATTTTGGAATTAAAAAAGATAAAATTGATAATAATTTTACAAAAAAAATTGTTATCAATTTTGCTTTTCCAATTTTTAAATTTGAATATCGTACATTCCAAATTATTTTCTTTATACCCAATAATCTAGCAGCAATACCTCCAATAAGATCAGCATGTACAAGCCAAGTTTGAACTATATCAGGCTTTAAATATTGCAAAAGATTTAAAAGAGAAAAGAATTTATAAATTGAATAAAACTTTAGATTTAAGCAATAAACTTTTATCCCTAATTTATTTAATAATGAAAAATATTTTCCAGGACCCTTGAGCGAAATAACATAATGTTTGTTTTTATTATCATATTTACAAATCTTGTATAAGGTATTCTCTGCACCACCATCTCCTAAGCTAGTGATAATATGTACAATTCTCATTTAATTTTACTTTTCAGCTTTTTGTTTAGTGAAAAAATAAATTTAGGCAATAAAGGAGCTGCTAATAAAATAAAAATAATAGCAAACTTTGATCTATGACGAATTCCAGTACCAAAATTTCCAACACCTATACCATAAATAAGAATATACGCTAGTAATAATAAAAGAATTATTTTCAAAGATCGATCGGACAATATAATTTTTCTATTGCGAAATATCAAATAAGTTAAAAACATATATAAAATTCCATCAAACATACCTACTAAATGATTTATTTTTTTTATATCCCAAGGGAAAGGTGAGAAAACAAAATAAACCATCCGAAAGGGAGATTTATAAAAAATTTCATTTTTTGTATTAGGTACTAACCAACTTGGATATTTTGCATCACCTTTATTTACGTTATTAATTTGATCTAAAATACGATCAGTCTTTGTATTAAGTTCGGTTAAAGAACCAGTTTTTGGAAAAGTGATTTCATTAATAAAAGTAAAACTTATAATGATTATTACTAGGGATAAAATTTTTAAAGATTTTAAGCCAATTTTTAAATATAATAGATTAACGAATAAATTTTTTATATTTTGTAAAAAGATAATTATAATAAAAACAATTAAACCAATAATCATTGCATCATGAAATAAGGCTGCTCCAACAAATCCTAAAAATGCTAAAATAAAAGACTTAATGTTTTTATCACGAGTCCAGGCAACAACGCCGTTTAAAGCTATTAATAAAAAAAAATATATATACGCTTCACGAAGTATTAGAGATGAATATAAAACTAATGAAGGAAATAAAGCAATAACCCAGCCAGCCTTATTTGCAACTCTCTGATCCCAAAGCTTTAATGCAAGCTTCCATCCTAAAAAAACTGAGACAGTTCCAAAAAAAAGACTTAGAGATTGTGCCATCAATTCACTTTGTCCAAAAAGTGAATAGAAAATTGCAATTACCCAACTAATAAAAAAACTACTCACACCGGGGTAATTATCTAATGCACTTAAAAAACCATCTTGTGACCACTCAAAAGCCCTCAGTTCAAATCGCTGTGTATCACCTAAGCCGTCTGGTAACACAAAAACACTATTATTCAAATAAATAGCTAAAATTCGAACAGCTAAAGCTACGTACAAAATTGTAGCAACTGGGGGTCTAAATTTTGCAATTACATGCACTAATAAAGTTACCAATAATAAACTTGAAAGACCTATGAGATCAAAATCCATATAAATTAAAAATATATTTTTTTTTAATATTTTTTCAAAAAATTATATTCCTTATTTAATAAAAACATTTTTAGCTATTTTAAAAATTAATTTTTTTCAAAATTTCTATAAATATGCTCTAATGTTTCATAATAATTTTCAATGTTAAATTTTTGTTTTACTGTTTTGTAAAGATTATTTCCATATAATTTTCTAATTTTTAGATTATCTGCCAAAAATATTATAGCATCAGAAAGTTTGGCTGGGTCAATTTCTTTTGGTTTTTGTAATTCTTGAGTCAGTGGGTCAATCACTACTTTTGGAACGGGCACTGCATCTTTAGACATTTCAATTAATGTAATATTTTTATCTGGTGTTATTAAAATGCCATCTGTACCATCTTTGATAATCTCAGCTATACCATCTATATTTGACGCAATAACAGGTGTTTTACAATAACCCGACTCTATAATCGTGTTACCTAGTGGTTCTCTGACTGATGGAACAATCATAACATCCATTTTTGAAATAAATTCTAATGGCTCTTTTATAACACCAACAAAATTTATATTTTTATAATTATCTGACAATTCTTTTAATCTATTTTCCAATATCCCCTTACCAGCAATAAAAAAATCATACTCTGGTAATTTTTTTGCTGTATTTATTAATGAATGTACGCCTTTTGGTGTATCAAGCCTTCCCAAAAATCCAACACTGAACTTATCGCTATATCTTTTGTTATTTTTTGGGATGAAATTTTCATCTTTTGATAAAAAACCGTTATAAATTACTTTGATCTTATTTTTATTAATATCAAATCTTTTTACTAGCATTGATTTAGTGGCATTCGAATTTGCTAATATTATTTTAGCTTTGTCTGCATTGCTTCTATATACTTGTGCATCTTCATCTCTTGCATTCCAGACTGTTCCTCTTTCATGAAAAATTATATTAGATGAAGGAAAAAAATTTAGTAATCTATTTACAGATGAGCTTCCTAAGTTATTATAAAAATGAATTATATGTTTCCTAGAGTATAGAAAGAAAATAAATTTTATTTTATTAATAAAAGAATTTTGGATATTATTGTGAAAGTTTTTTAAAATACTAAAATTATCTATTAAAGGATGCATACTATATATAATGTGATTAAATTTACTTTTCTTTGATGCATATAAAAAATACAAAGAAAAACTTCTCTGCACACCTCCTATGTCTGATAGTGAAAGTTGATGAATAATTCTTTTGATCAAGTTTATATCCTTTTTTAAATTTATTAATTTATTTGAACAATATTTTACATAGGATTCATATAATACTCATCTAAGCCAATTTCATCACTTGAAATTGGATGTTCATCTATACATGATAAAAGCTCATATGAATATAAATTGCAATAATCATAAATTTCCAAAATATTCCTATTTAATAACCTTAAATGCTCTGGATGTAGTGATATAATTATTTTAGGACGGTGTTCTTTTAAAATTCTAGTAGCACCATCAAGAACATTAAATTCTGCACCCTCAACATCAATTTTTAAAACATCTGGTATAAGAGATTTTTTAATAACATAATCATCTAAAAATATTTGTTCAACTTTTAAATCGCTTATATTGAGATTTTTCTTTTTAATTCTTAAGTTTACGATAGATGGAATTCCTGATCCATTATCCACATTGTAAAAATTAACACTTTTTAAATTTTCTTTACCAACCAAATAAGGAACTACATTTACATTTGTATTCTTATTAATTTTAATATGTTTTTTTAAATATTTAATATTTGATGGGGAAGCTTCAAAACTGAAAATTTTAGTTGCTAAATTAGATAAAGGTAAAGTACATAAACCGATATGTGCACCAATATCAAATACTACTTTTTTATTTTTTGAGATTTCCAAAAGCTTTGCAAAGCCTTTGTTGTGTCCACTACTCCAATTTTCAAAATTGCTAAAAGCAAAATCACTGTCAATAAAAAAAGTATACTTATTTGCTATAGAAATTTTCTTATATTTACCATATAAGATTTTTGCTAAAATTTTTGATATTTTTTTTAAAAATTTTTTTAAATATAGCTGCTTTCTTATAAATGATATTTTAGATATATAATTTATAATTTTTAATATCATTCCTCTTTCAATTCTAACAAAACAGTCCTTATACCGCCGGTATCGATTACAAAATCAATAAAATCTTTTTGATTAATATTTTTATAAATTCCCCTAATAAATGGATAATCTTTAATTGTATAACTTGGAAAATAACCTCTTTTTCTTAGAGTTTCTTTAGGCTCGTTTGGTGATGAAATATATTTAATCTTATATCCAACTCCAAATAACTTATCGAATATATCTCTTGTATATTCCTTTTTTTTTTTATAAACGCCAAAATGTGTCTCAAAAATAATTTTTTTAGGTAAATGATTTTCAAAATTTTTGGAGAACTTAATCAAAGAATCAAAAACTTCAATTTCATGTCCTTCTATATCCATTCTTATCAGATCAACTCTTTTTTTATTTTTTAGATAGTTTCCGAGGTCGTAAGTTTTTACTGTAATTGAATTTAAATTATCTTTATTTTTTTTAAGATCAAAAGAACTTAAATTAGTTTTAGATGATAATGTAAATTCAGATTCATGGTCCTTATTCGATATAGCACCTTGATCGAATTCAAAAATATTATTTACGTTATTAAGTTTTACATTCTTTTTTAAAAGTTCTATATTTCTAGGATCAGGTTCTATTGCATACACTTTACCATAAATTCCAACCTTTTTTGCCTCCATAATTGCGTAATATCCTATGTTTGCACCTAGATCTAATACTACATTTCCAGGTGATAACTCTTCATCAATCATCCATTTATGATCAAGTTCTCTAGATCTAAAAATGTATAATGCTTTTCCAATTCCATCGTATTGCATCGGTATTAACATTTTATATTCATAAATGTCGATTGATAGAAAACTTTTAGGATTTATTTTTTTATATAAGTTAAAAAAAATATATCGATAAATTAAATTGAATGCACGTAGATGATAAAACTGAAATAATTTAAATATTTTTTTCACTAATTAGTTTTTAAGCATATTTACAAAATACTCACAAAATTTTTCTTGCCCCAATTTACCAAAAGAATAATTTTTGTATTGATCTTGAAGATTAATTGCATAATTCAAGTAACTATTATAATTGCTTAAAATATTATCTAGTATTTCTAAAAGATTAGATAGATCCCATTTACATTGAACTACAGTATCTTTATTAAAAATATTTGGCCAAGTATCTAAATGAGATATGTCTGGCTTAACTAAAATTGCTCCTGATAAAGCTACTTCGTAGTCTCTAGGAACATTGATTTCACCCCATCCAAAAGGTGAAAATACAATTTTTGAGTCGCGCATCTCTTTAAAATATTCTTTTCTATTAAGTTTATTAGTAGATAAATATTCTTTAAGAATTTTAGATGCTAATGTTCTATGAAAATTAATACCACTACTATATCCATCTAATGAAATTCTACATGATACGTCTTTTTTTCTATTTAATGAAGGTCTGATAAAATCCTCTATTTTAGTATTTTGTAACATCATGCTATACAATTTAAAAAAATGTCTAGTTAATCTTGAAAAATAATTATATTTCCATAAATTAGAATCCAATCCATTATCTGCAAATACAGAATTAAAACCGATATGTATCTTGTCTAATAAGTGTTTGTCCTCATTTTTAATATAATAGGGTTTCTCAGGAAGAGTTTTATGTTGCAAAGGAATATTAGATTCAATAATACCCTCCTTGCAATAAAAATCTGTTAAAATATTGAAACCTTCTAGAGGCATACAATAATAATTCTTATCTTTAAAAATAAATGGCTTAAATAATTTATCTACATAAGGAAGTGCCTCTAAACCCCACGAGTAAGTATTGTCTCCAAGATCATAGTAAAATACTTTATTATTTTTTGTTTTTAAATCTGTTAAGAATTCAAATATTTTTAATTTATTTTCTTTCCAATCTGCTCTAACAAACTTACTTTCTACAATTACAATATCACAATCTTTTACCCTTTCAGAATATTTTTGATAGAAATTTAGATCTAAACCCATTTCAAATAATCTAGATTTATTTTTTAAAATTGGATGCAGCCAACCTCTAGAAGTAGGAGAAAGAAATCCCTTGGTTAAAACATTAATTTTCATTTAATATTAACCTTTTAATTTTTTTATAATATTCTTCATCAATTAAATCAGAGGAACATATATTTCTAATAAATTTAGCATTTTGTGTTAATGTTTCCTCTGGAATTTCAACAGCTTTTTTTATTTTTTCTGCCCACTCATCAGCATTAAGTTCTAAAAAAAACCCACTTTTGTTTTGATCAATTATAGGATCGGTAATATCTTTTATATAATTACTTACCACAGGTATTCCGCAGGCTTGGGCTTCTAATAGCGGTGTACCCAATCCCTCTGCTTTGGATGGAAATAAAAAAACATCACTACATTTTAAGTACTCATCAAAATTATCTACAAATCCAGTTTGAAGGTCTACTCTATCACTCAATTTAAGTTTATATATTTTATTTTCTATAAGCTTAAAATATTCATTATTTTCTTTCTTCAATGGACCAGCCAAAATAAGTTTAAAATTTTTTGGCAACAGGTTTAAAACATCTAATGCAAAAAGTTGATTTTTTCTATCAATAAAATTTGCAACTAAATTTAATAATATGTCATTAGGACTAAATTTTGTTAATTGTTTTCTGAAAAGATTTTTTTTTTTATAATCTAAAAAAAACTTATTATTATCAACTGGATTAGGTCTATACCAAATATTTTTTACATCAAACCTTTTGGCTAAAATTTCGAGACGTTTAGAAATTGCTACCATTAAAGTATTATTTTTTTTAAATATAGAACCCATATATTTTTGAACCTGTATTGGATAAAGTGGATTGGGCATATCGTTACATAATTCTCTAATGACTGGCTTATTTTTTCTTGCGAAATACCAAGTAAAAAATCCAATCATCCATGTGTTTCCAAAAGTGTGTAGTAAACTATAATTATTTATATTTTTTCGAATGTATTTCCACCCATAATAAACTTCCCACAATATACTAAGTAAAAGAAATATCTTTCTGCCTAAAGTTTTTTTTTGGTTTATCTTAAAAGGAGATGATATCCTGGTGATCTCTAATCCATCATGATTATACTTCTTGTTTCCTTGATAACTTATTGAGTTTGACAATATATCAAAATCTATATCATAATTTTTTTTTAATCTTTTGTATGTGTTATGCGCTCTTAATCCTGAGCCTGAATACTCAGGATTGTATTTACTACTAATGACTAGTATTTTCACTTTTAAATTCCATTACAAAATTTTTTAAAAAAATATTTTTTTTTTCTGACGATACAGCAATTAAATTTAATAGGGATTTAGAATTTTTTGGATATTTTTCTAATGAGTCTACTAAAATTTCTTCATTTCTTACCATGTAATAAATTGAATAACCTTTTGAATACAAAATATCTTTAATTTTTTCATGAGATGGAGCGTGGTATTCAAAAATAATATAATCAACAAATTTGCTCTCTAAGTATTCTTGTAAACCTTTTATTACCAAATAATCTGTTCCCTCTGTATCTATTTTGCATATGGTAATATGTTTAATTTCATTAATGTTTATATAATCTTTTAGTGTTGTTACATGTATGTTCTTCTTAATGATATAATCCTCATATTTATGCAAAGTCTCGATATCTAAATGATTCTCGCCTGGTGAATGCTCATAAGTTTTGAATGTTTTAGTTCCTGAGGCATCTAATACGGCTATATTGTTTAATTTAATATTATTTTTACAAGGGTCTAGATTTATATTTTCTTCAAGTTTTAAAAATGTTTCTTTAAAAGGTTCAAATGTATGAACTAACCATTTTTTTTGAATTCTTTGAAGTGTTTTAGACATCATCAATGTGACAACCCCAATATAAGCTCCAACATCAATGCATTGAATAAAATTTTTATCATTTAAAGTAGCCGAAGATAAAATTTTATCTATAATATATAAAACAGTTGAGTCATCTGTTCTAACACCTTTTTTAAAAGTGTCGCTTGGCCTAGTATTTTTATATAAATAATAAGACAAACCATACTTATCTTTAAAAATTAATTTTTTTTTAAATTTAAAATAAAATTTTAAATAAATTGCTTTGATTTTGCTTATAAAATTCATTTTAGTCTTTGAAAAATTTCAATTATCACTTTCTTTAAAATTCTTTAAATAATCTTTAGCTTGCCAGGAAACACTATTTCTAGGTTTTTTAAATATATCTTTCACAATTCTAGAATAATTATACATATCCCAAGTATGAGGTATGCTCATAAAATATTTAAAAACATTAATATCAAACTGTTTCCATGCTTTTTTACCTACTTTACCAAATAAGCTAAAAGGTATTTTGCAAATAATTCTTAATGGGACTACCCATTTAGGAGTAATTGTTTTTTTATTTAAGGAAAAATTATCATCCCATACATTACTAAAATTATTTTTTTTAAGCATATCTATGTATAATTTCTGTTTTATTTTGTACTTTAACGGTATTTTCTGCCAAAAATTAAGATATTGATCGTCCCAAAATGGCATCCTCCATTCATATCCATAAAATTCATACACCTTTTGTTTTTTTACGACATACTTACTTTGTCTACCAATAAGTTCTGAGTATTCAAAAAATAAATGATCTAAATTTTCATTTTTTAAATCACCACATCCTTTTGTAATCTCATTCCACAGACTATTTTTAATCATTTTCATATTATAATTATTTTTCAAATATCCCCATAATGAAAAGTGTTTTTCAATTAAGTTATTTAATATAATTTCCTTTCTTATATCAAAACTACCAGTCATATTTTTATTTTTGTTTTTCAAGTCAGCATGACCACCTGTGATAAAATCTCCAGAGAGACCATTAATGAAAATTGCATCCTGATTGATCAAATTCATGTCTTTCAAATATTTAATTGAAGATAAACTTTGAATGAATGGAACTGCAGAATATGTTTCACTGAATTTTAAATATTCCTTATATTCATTTGACTCATAATATTTTTTTTCACTTTTTTTAGTAAGGGGAATAAAATGCCATTCAAAACCTAATTTTTTAGATATTTTTTTAGCAATCTTTGCCTCAAAATTTCCGGGGGTTCCATAAGAATAGCACATAATATTTTTTCCACCTAAATATTTTAATATAGATGCTATCAATCTAGAATCATGTCCCCCACTTAGAGGTATTATGATTTGTCTATTGCCAATTTGGATCAACATTTTTCTAAATATATTTAAAGTTAATTCTGATAGTTCATCTAAAAACTCTTGATAACTTTTTAATTCTAATTCACCAAAATATTTATAGTAATGTTTGTATTCATGTTGATTATTACTGAATAAAACTAACTCTCCTGCTATTAAAGAATTTAAATTTTTGTATATAGTTTTATTTCCTATCGTAAAACCAGACATAGCTAACTCAAGTTTTGCATTCTCATCTATTGTTTTTGAAAATTTATCAGTTTCAACTAAATTTTTTGGATTAAAATCTATATAAAAATCATTTTCTATCTTTGTAAAAAAAAGCGGTGTACTCCTAATTTTGTCGACTGCAATAAAAGACAAATCATTTCTTTGTACTACTAAAGCAAAATGACCATTAATAGTATTAATAAATGATGAAACTTCATCATATTTAATTTTCGCACAAATTTTAATTAATTCATTTATTGTA
>CACIRB010000014.1 GCA_902588925.1 uncultured Pelagibacteraceae bacterium
TTTTATAAAATTTTTTATTTTTTTGATTTGAATGAGGCGTTAATTCTGCAATTTTCTCTAAAAAATATTCTAATACATATTTTTTTATATAATCGTCCTTAATAGTTTTCGCTATATCTCTTAATCTTTTTTCAAAAATAGCCATGGAGGAAGGGTTATTTTCAGTTTGTTTCTTATAGTGGCTAAAAATAAATTGATGAATTGATAACTTAGATTGTTTTGTAAATTCTATGAAATTAGCTTTTCCATTTTTATTTACATAACTGTCGGGATCTTCTTTATTTGGTAAAAATAAAAATGAAATTTGTTTTTCTGGTTTTAATTCTTTAATTGAATTTTCTGCAGCCCTTAACGCTGCTTTATAGCCACTTTCATCACCATCAAAACAAATTATGATATCATCAAAAAATTGATTAAGTATCAAAATCTGTTTATCAGTCAAGGAAGTACCAAGATTTGCTACAACATTATCAATTCCATTTTTACTTAAGCCTACAACATCCATATAGCCTTCGACTAAATAAATATGATCTACTTTGTTTGATAATTTTCTAGCTAAATCTAGATTATATAAATTTGATCCTTTTTTAAAAAATAAAGTTTCTGGTGAATTAATATATTTTGCAAGATAATCCAGGTTTTCTATTATTCTTCCACCTAAAGCAATTGGTTGACCGGTTATATTATTTATCGGAAAAATTAATCTTCCTCTAAATCTTTCTACATTAGTATTCTTTTTTTCATCTAGATAAAATAATCCAGTTTCAACTAAGGTTTGTTCACTATATTTATTTTTTAATTGTTCAAAGATATTTGGATTTTTTTCAACATATCCCATTTTAAATCTTTTCACTTCATCTTTACTTAAAGATCTATTTTTTAAATACTCTCTAGCATTAGAATGTTGTTCATTTTTTATCAACTCATCATGGTAAAAATTAACATACTCATCATAAATTGATTTATATTCATTCCATTTTTTTTCTCTTTCTTCGTCTTTCTTTGAAAATAAATAAGGTTGCATACCTGCTAATTGAGCTAAATGTTTAACTGCTTCGCTAAATTTTAAATTTTGGGTTTTCATTACAAAATCAAAAATATTTCCATGTTCTGAGGTAGCAAAACAATGATAAAATTCTTTTTCATCATTAACTGTAAATGAAGGTGTTTTTTCGTTTTTAAATGGAGACAATCCTACAAACTCTTTACCTCTTTTTTTTAATGAGACTGTTTTTGAAACAACTGCTGATACTTTCAACCGTGTCTTAATTTCATCTAAATACTCTTTAGGGTATTTCATTAACTATTTAATAATTCCTTAATTATTGATCCAGCTTTAGAAAAGTCAATTTCATCAGAATGAGATTTCTTTAACTCACCCATTATTTTACCCATATCTTTAATGGAGCTAGCACCTAATTTCGAGATTAATTCAGCACATAGCTTTTTGGTATCTTCTTCACTCATTTGTTTAGGCAGAAAACTTGTTAAAATTTCATATTCATTCTGCTCAACTTCTAATAAATCTGTTCTGTTATTTTTTTTATAAATCTCAATAGATTCGGTTCTTTGTTTAACCATTTTTTTAAGAAGCTTTTTAATATCCTCATCATCTGTATCTTTTTTGTTAGGCCCAGAGCGATTAGCGATATCTAAATCTTTAATTGAGGATAAAATTAACCTGTAGGTTGATATTTTGTTTTTATCTTTTGATTTTAGAGCATTTTTATATTCGTTTTCGATAGTGTTCTTTAATGACATAATTTTTTTAATCTACTTCAAAGAAAAAATTCTTCAAAAGAAAAATTGTTTTTTTACAATTTTATAATACATCTCTGTTGCGATAATAAAGCAATTATTGTATTAACCTTTAACTCATGAGTTGTAATTGATCAAAAATTCAAAAAAAATTAACTCAAAAAATATTCATCAAATTAATACTGGCGTTTTAGTTCTTGAAAATAAGAAGGTATTCAAAGGAATTGGTATTGGCTATGAAGGACAAGCTACTGGAGAAGTGTGTTTCAATACTTCTTTAACAGGTTACCAGGAAATAATCTCAGATCCTTCTTATGCGGGTCAAATTATTAATTTTACATTTCCACATATTGGAAATGTGGGTACAAATAAAGAAGATATAGAATCTGATAAGATTTGGACTAAAGGAGTTATTTTTAATTCAGAAATAACGGATCCTTCAAACTATAGAGCTTTTCTACATCTTAATGCTTGGCTTAAGAAAAACAAAATTGTTGGAATTACTGGTCTTGATACTAGAAGTTTAACTAATTTTATTCGAGACAAAGGTGCCCCTAAAGGAACGATTGCTTACTCAAAAAAACAAAAATTGAATATAAACAAACTAACTAATGCTACTTTAAAATGGAGTGGGTTAAAAAATCTTGATCTAGCTAAAGAAGTATCAACTTCAAAAAATTATATTTGGAAAGGCTTTAAAACTTGGAAAAAGAAAGATGGGTTTGTAAAAAATAAAAAAAATCACTTTCATGTTGTGGCAATAGATTACGGAATTAAAAAAAATATTTTGAGATATTTTTCTGATTTCAATTGTAAAGTCACAGTAGTACACTGTAAAACATCTGCTGAAAAAATTTTAAGTCTTAAACCAAATGGAATATTTTTATCAAATGGGCCTGGAGACCCAGCTGCAACAGGAAAGTATGCAATAAATATAATTAAAAACCTAATTAAAAAAAACATTCCAATATTTGGCATTTGTTTAGGTCACCAGATTCTTGCTTTAGCACTTGGTGGAAAAACAAAAAAAATGAAGTTAGGTCATAGAGGTGCAAATCATCCTGTAAAAAATTTAATTCATGACAACGTAGAGATCACTAGTCAAAACCATGGCTTTGAAGTTGTTAAAGAAACTTTATCAAAAAATATTGAGGTCACTCATAAGTCATTATTTGATAATAGTATTGAGGGTATTAAGTTAAAAAACAAACCTGTATTTTCTGTTCAATATCACCCTGAGTCTAACCCTGGACCACAAGATAGTGTCTATTTATTTAAAGAATTTATTAACAATATGAAAAAAAATGCCAAAAAGAAAAGATCTTAAAAAAATATTAGTTGTAGGTGCTGGTCCAATTATTATTGGTCAAGCATGTGAGTTTGATTATTCAGGAACTCAAGCGTGCAAAGCGTTAAAAGATGAAGGTTATAAGGTAGTTTTAATAAACTCAAATCCTGCAACTATAATGACTGATCCTGATGTTGCAGATAAAACATATATTGAACCCATTACTTTAGAAGTTTTAGAAAAAATACTTAAAAAAGAAAAACCTGATGCAATCCTTCCAACAATGGGTGGTCAAACTGCGCTTAACCTTGCAATGGAAGCAGAAAAAAAAGGAATACTAAAAAAATATAAAATTGAACTTATTGGTGCAAATTCCAAAGCCATTTCTAACGCTGAAGATAGGAAGAAATTTAGAAAAAATATGATCGATATCGGATTAGATTTACCTAAATCTGAAATTGTAAATAATATAAACCAAGCATCTAAAGTTTTAAATAAAATTGGATTACCTGCAATAATTAGACCTGCATTTACTTTGGGAGGACTTGGAGGTGGTATTGCAAAAAATAAAAAAGATTATTTGAAAATAATTAAAAATGGATTGCATGAGTCACCTGTAAGGCAAGTCTTAGTTGAAGAGTGCCTGGAAGGTTGGAAAGAATTTGAGATGGAGGTTGTAAGAGATAAAAAAGATAACTGCATCATTATCTGCTCTATAGAAAATATCGATCCAATGGGCATTCACACAGGTGATTCAGTTACAGTTGCTCCAGCTTTAACTCTTACTGATAAAGAATATCAAGTAATGAGAAACGCATCGATTGCATGTCTTAGAAAAATTGGAGTTGAAACAGGTGGATCGAATGTTCAGTTCGCAATTAATCCTAAAAATGGAAGGATGGTTGTAATTGAAATGAATCCAAGAGTATCTCGTTCATCTGCACTTGCATCAAAAGCAACTGGTTTTCCAATTGCTAAAGTTGCTGCTAAACTTGCAGTTGGCTACACTTTGGATGAATTAAAAAATGAAATTACAAAAGTAACACCAGCATCATTTGAGCCAAGTATAGATTATGTCGTAACAAAAATTCCAAGATTCACTTTCGAAAAATTTTCAACTTCTCCAGCTAAATTGGGAACTTCTATGAAATCAGTTGGTGAAGCAATGGCAATTGGTAGAAATTTTAAAGAGTCATTACAAAAAGCTCTTGTTTCCCTTGAAACTGGGTTTTCAGGTTTAGATAGAATTTTTGAATTGAATAAAAAACAAATTGAGAAAAAATTAAAAGAAAATATTCCAAATAAAATTCTACTAGTTGCAGAAGCAATGAGGAAAAAAATCAGTTTAAAAACGATTTACAGATTATCTAAAATTGATCCTTGGTTTTTAGAACAAATTAAAGAAATTGTAGACAATGAAACTAAGATAAAAAACAAAGGATTACCTAAAAATTTTAATGAGTTTAATCGAATAAAATCTATTGGATTTTCAGATAAAAAACTATCTGAATTAACTAACTTATCTGAAGATACTGTTAGACGAAAAAGAATGGCTCTAAAAATATTGCCTGTGTTTAAAAAAGTAGACACTTGTGCAGCTGAATTCAAATCATTCACTCCTTACATGTATTCTACATATCAAAGAAATTTTTCAATTAACTCTGAATGTGAAGCAGATCCAACTCAAAGAAAAAAAATAATTATACTTGGTGGTGGACCAAACAGAATAGGTCAAGGAATTGAGTTTGATTATTGCTGCTGTCAGGCTAGTTTTTCATTGAAAGATGCGGGTTTTGAAACAATCATGGTTAACTGTAACCCTGAAACCGTATCAACAGATTATGACACTAGTGATCGATTATATTTTGAACCATTAAAAGAAGAATATGTTTTTAATATAATTAAAAAAGAAAAAGAAAAAGGAAACCTAATTGGTGTGATTGCTCAGTTCGGTGGTCAAACTCCAATAAAACTTGCAAAATTTTTACATGAAAACAAATTACCAATTTTAGGAACACAATATACTTCAATTGATTTAGCAGAAGACAGAGACAGATTCAGAGATTTATTAATTAAACTAAAACTTAAACAAGCAGAAAGTGGAATTGCAAAAACTTTCAAGCAAGCAATTCAAATAGCAGAAAATATTGGTCTACCTTTAATGGTTAGACCGTCTTATGTATTGGGTGGAAGAGCAATGGAAATTGTTCACGAAAAAAGTCAACTTAAAAATTTTGTTGAGGAAGCTTTTAAAGCTGCTGAAGAAAATCCAATTCTTATTGATAAATTTATTGACCATGCAATGGAAGTAGATGTTGATGCGATATCAGATGGAAAGCAAGTTCATGTTGCTGGAATTATGCAACATATTGAAGAAGCAGGAATTCACTCTGGGGATTCCGCATGCAGTTTACCTCCAATATCTATTAAACCATACTTAATTAAAGAAATAGAAAATCAAACAAAAAAATTAGCTATAGCTTTAAAAGTTAAAGGTTTCATGAATGTTCAATTTGCAATCAAAAAAGATGAAATTTATGTAATTGAAGTAAATCCAAGAGCAAGTAGAACAGTACCATTTGTATCGAAAGCTAAAGGTCTCCCGCTTGCTAAAATTGCATCACGTATAATGGCTGGTGAAAAAATATCTAAATTTAATTTAAAAGATAGATCAAAAGGAATGTATGCAGTGAAAGAAGCTGTATTTCCTTTTAATAAATTTCCAAATAGTGATTTACTTTTAGGGCCTGAGATGAAGTCAACAGGTGAAGTTATGGGATTTGATAAAAACTTTGGAATGGCATTTGCAAAAAGTCAAATTGGCGCTGCAAATTCTTTACCTAAACAAGGGCTAGCTTTTATATCATTAAAAGACTCACACAAAGATGAGGGAATAGATTTAGCTAAAGAATTAACCAAATTAAACTTCAAGCTATGTGCAACTAAAGGTACTGCAGAATACATTAGAAAGCATGGAATGAAATGTAAAATAATCAACAAAGTAAGCAGTGGATCTCCTCATATTGTGGATATTTTAGATTCGAAAAAAATTGCACTTGTTATCAATACTGGAGGAGGAAACTCAGAGCATAGATTAAGTGATGCAATAGCTCTTAGAAGAGCAACACTAAAAAATAAAGTTCCATATTGTACAAATATGTCTACCGCACAAGCATGTCTGGAAGCAATTAGGTCATTAAAAACAAAGAAATTAGAAGTAACTTCACTTCAAGATATTTGGTGATTTCTAAACATCAACAATCATTGTATCTTTAGATCCTCCACCTTGTGAACTGTTTACAATTGTACTCCCTTTCCTTAATGCAACTCTTGTTAAACCACCAGATGTTACATAAGTAGATTTACCACTCAACACAAAAGGTCTTAGATCCACATGTCTTGGCTCTATATTGTTTTCGGTAATCGTAGGAAGAGTTGATAAAATTTCTAAAGGTTGAGCAATAAACTCTCTTGGTTTACTTTTTATCTTTTGAATCATTTCATTTTTTTCTTTTTTTGAAGCTCTTGCACCGATTAAAATTCCATATCCACCAGAAGCATTAGCTGGTTTAACCACTAATTTTGATATGTTTTCAATAACATAATCTCTATCTTTTTTCTCATGACACAAAAAAGTTTCAACTTGATTTATTTTAGGTTGCTCGCCTAGATAATAAACAATCATTTTATTTACATAAGAGTAAATAGCTTTATCATCTGCTATACCTGTTCCAATTCCATTTACTATTCCTACATTACCTTTTTTCCAACATTTAAAAAGTCCAGGAACTCCAATAAGTGATTCTTTGTAAAATACTTTGGGATCTAAAAAGTTATCATCCAATCTTCTATATATACAATCTACTTTAAGTTTACCTTTAACAGTTTTCATGTATACAATATCATTTTCCACGAACAAATCTTTGCCTTCAACGAGAGCTATTCCCATTTGTTCAGCTAAAAAAGAATGTTCAAAATAAGCTGAGTTATAAATGCCAGGAGTAAGTACTACCATGTGAGGATTTTCAGTTCTTTTAGGTATGCATTCCTCCATACAATGGTACAATTTATTTGCATATTGATGTATTGAGGAAACTTTATATCTCGTAAATAACTCTGGAAAAACATCCCTCATAACCATCCGATTTTCAAGCATATAAGATACACCTGATGGAACTCTCAAATTATCTTCCAAAACCAAGTATTCACCATTTAAATTTCTAATAAGATCAATTCCAGAAATGTTTGACCAAGCTTTATACTTTGGGGAAAAACCATCACATTCTTTTATATAATATGGCGAATTAAAAACTAATTCCTTAGGAACTACATTATCCTTAAAAATTTTTTTTTTATTGTAAACATCATCGATAAATAAATTAAGTGCTTTTACTCTTTGTGCCAACCCTTTTGAAATTTTGTTCCATACAGATTTAGGAATTATTCTGGGAATTATATCTAAAGGCCATTTTTTTTCTTCTGCTCTATTGTTAGCTGCATAGACTCTAAAATTAATTCCTCTTGCGCTAATTGTACTTTGACAATTTTTTTCAATTTCTTGTAATTTTTTCTTTCCATTCCTCTCTAAAATACCAGAAATAATTTTAGCATGTTTTCTTATTTTACTATCATCAGATATATAACCATCATAAGAAGACTTTGAGTCGTAATTTTTCCAAAATTGAGTAACCATAATATTTAATATTTTAATAAATTTACAAAATAGACAAATGCGAAGAATGAATGACTGTTATGCTAAAAATAGTTTGTAAAAATGTTTATTTTTAAATATCAATTACATCTATGACATATTGTATAGGTATTAAAACTAATGAAGGTCTTGTTTTTGCATCAGACTCAAGAACTAATGCGGGTCTAGATAATGTAAATATATATTCAAAAATGATGACCTATGATGTTGGTGACAGAACTATTGTAATAGTAACTTCAGGAAATTTAGGGACTTCACAAGCAGTTTACAAATCAATTGAGAAAGATTTAAAAAGCTCAACTGGGATAATGAACTTAAACACATGCTCTGATTTCGAACAAATAGCTTCCTATATTGGTTCACTTAATATTGAGCACTCCTCACCTCAAGGAATTAATACAGATAATGTCTTACTTGGTTCAACATTTATAGTTGGAGGACAAATCAAAGGTCAGCAACACGAACTATATTTAATATATCCTCAAGGAAATTATATAAGACCTGCAGACAGCAAACCTTATCTTGTAATTGGAGAAGTAAAATATGGTAAGCCAATATTAGATAGGGTAATTAAACCAAATGTATCAATTGGGGACGCATCACGTTGTGCATTAATTTCGATGGACTCAACCTTAAAAAGTGATTTGACAGTAGGCCCACCAATAGATTTTGCTGTACACAAAAAAGATGCTGAAAGATTAGCTTCACTTGAATGTTTAAATCTTTCTGACGAAACATATTCCCGAGTTTGTAACCAGTGGTCAGAGGGAATATTTAAAGTTTTCGACTCTTTTCCCAGATTTGATTGGGAAAAATAAATTTATTTAACTTTCCAATCTGTCTGAAAAGTAACATAGTTTACTTGAATACATCGTCTTTCTTTAACTATTTTTTTCTTTTCCATTCCATGCCAAGTATTTGGTCCACTGGTAAACAGATAACCATAGTTATGTTTATAAGGAAGTGTCTTAACCTTCTCTAATTTTTCATTATAAAAATCTGTTCCTAGGTCCTCAGACTCATTTGTTTTATTGACAAATATCAACCCTGACATAAGTTTTTCCTTTATATCGCAATGAGGTTTAAGCCAAAAACCTTCTCGATCACATATAACTTCAACTCTTACATAAGAATTTGATAAATCCTTATCTATCATTTTAGATATTGTTTCATATGTTTCTTTAGATTGAAGCTCGTTTATAAATTTTACTAAATTTGGAAATTGAATGGAGTTTTCTTTATTTATAAAACATCTAAATTTAATTGCTTGTCCACCTGATGCTATTCCTTCTCTAAATTCTGCAGCTCCACCATCTATTGCTCTAGTGCCGTCGTAATTAAGATTGTGTTTACTCACATCAGGAATATCTGCTTTCACTATTTCATCAATTGCTTCCTCTGATAAAGCATTGCTATATTCCCAATGATTAAAAGGGAAATTGTATTGTTTAGAATTATTTTTAATTGAATTTAAAAATGACATTAACTTTGAATTTTACTTTTTAATATTTTTGCAACTCTATTAGTTTCATCAAGTTTTTCATAGTTCCAACATTCTATTTCTTCTCCCAAATTTCTTATAATATTTAATTCTCTAAATAAATTCCTAAAATTTTGGAATCTCTTATCATTTCTTTTTGGTAAAATGTTTGCTACATAAATGGGTTTACCAGTCAAAGCTGCTTCCGATATCATTGAGCTAGAGTCACAAGTAACTACAATATTTTCAGACAAACCAAGTGCTGATAAATAAGCTTTTTTATCAACATCCATTATAATAGTGTGATTTTCTCCAAAAAATTCTTTAGCATAATGGACCGTATTCAATGGTGTTCTCATTGATGGAATTACAACAAGTTGAAAGTTATGTTTCTTTAGCAATTTATAGAAAATTGAAAAAATATGTTTCATATTTTTTGTTGAATAATCATAATACTTGGTAGGCCCGCCCAAAATTAAAGACCAAATTTTTCTATCATCTTTTTTTATAAATGATTTTAAATAATGCTTGTTCTCCTCGATTTCGTTTGTTGTAAGATAATGTATGGCTCCTTTAGTTGAAATTACATTTGAACCTTTTATTCCATCGTGTTCAGGAGCGATTACAAAATCAAAATGATTTAAATCTACTTTTGGATCTTGGATATGGATGTTAATCACCTTTTTATTTGAAATACTTTTTAAATGAATTGACGGAATTACGCTCTTTCTTCCACAAGATATAATTATATCAAAATCCAAATGATCTATTTTTTTATAAACATTTTGTGAAATAGGAGTAAATTTTGGTGGTAATAAATTCCAAAAATTATTTAGTTCAACCTTGTGGTGTGTGAATTCAATTTCTAGAGCTTTAGCCAATCCTTCAACTTGACTTATCATTCCGTGCATGCTTTGAGTTAATAAAATACCTTTTAATTTAGTCATTAATCACTATATAGCTTTCATATGAGTCAAAATCCAACTAAACACACAAAAGTGTTAATAATTGGATCTGGTCCTGCCGGATACACAGCTGCAGTTTATGCGGCTCGAGCTATGTTAAATCCAATTCTAGTTCATGGATCTGAACCAGGTGGTCAATTAACAACGACGACTGATGTTGAAAACTTTCCAGGATTTGCAGAGGTTATACAGGGTCCTTGGTTAATGGATCAAATGAAAGAACAAGCTAAAGCTGTTGGTACAGAAATGATAGAAGATCATATAAGTAACGTTAACTTAAATACTTCTCCGTTTGAGGCAACTGGAGATAGTGGTCAGAAATATACTGCTGATAGTATAATTATTTCTACAGGCGCTCAGGCTAGATGGTTAAATTTAGACTCAGAACAAGAGTTCAGAGGATTTGGAGTCTCTGCTTGTGCAACATGTGATGGTTTCTTTTTTAAAAATAAAGAGGTTGCTGTAGTTGGTGGAGGAAATGCAGCTGTTGAAGAAGCAATGTTCCTCACAAAATTTGCATCAAAAGTAAAATTAATTCATAGAAGAGATAGTTTAAGAGCAGAGAAACTGCTTCAAAAAAAATTAATGGAGAATGAAAAAATCGAAATTATTTGGGATTCTGTAGTTGAAGAGGTGTTTGGTGATAAAGATCCTAAAAATGTTAAGGGAATTAAAATTAAAAATGTCAAAACAAACGAAGTGCAAGAATTAAATCTTGATGGTGTATTCATTGCTATTGGTCATGATCCAGCAACTCAGCTATTTAAAAATCAATTGGAAATGGATAAAGAAGGGTACTTAATCACAAAAGCAGACTCAACTGAAACTAATGTGCCTGGAGTTTTTGCTGCTGGAGATGTAAAAGATAAAATTTTCAGACAAGCAGTCACAGCTGCTGGTATGGGGTGCATGGCAGCTCTTGAAGCAGAAAAACATCTCTCTCACAATTAAATGTCAGAAAAAGTATTGCTAACTGGAATTAGCGGTTGGATAGCAAAACATACAACAATAGAATTATTAAATTCTGGTTACGAAGTCATAGGAACAGTTAGAAATGAAACTTTAATTGAGCAAACCAAAGATACTATTAGTAAATACGCTCCTATAGATAAATTAACTTTTATTAAGTTAGATCTTGTTAAAGATGATGGATGGAATGATGCAGCTAAAGGATGTAAATATATATTTCATATTGCATCTCCTTTTCCAATAAAAGTTTCAAATAATAGAGAAAGCTTATTACCTCCTGCAGTAGATGGTACTTTAAGGGTATTAAATGCAGGGATAAATGCTGGGGTAGATCAAATTGTTAAAACCTCTTCTATTGTTGCTATGTTTAGAAAACCTAACAGAACTAATCCTTATACATTTGGAGAAAAAGATTGGACTGATGAAAATTGGGTAGAAGGGGTAAATGATTATTTTTTATCAAAAACTAAAGCTGAGAGAGTTGCTTGGGAATTGATGGAAAGCAAAGGATTAAAAAAAAAATTAACAACAATTTGTCCTGGTGGAGTATTTGGTGATGCTCTAGATAAAAAAGGAGGTACTTCAATTGAGTATGTTAGACAATTCATGGCTGGTAAATTTCCTGGAGCACCTAAGTTTGCTGTTCTAATTTCTGATGTAAAAGATATTGCAAAAGCACATGTGGCTTGTATTGGAAATGATAAAGTTGGAGGTAGAAGATTAATTATTGGAAAAGAGGTAAAAAAATTAGTCGAATTATCACAATTAATGGCTGAAGCAATGCCTGCTTATGCAAAGAAACTTCCAAAAAAAGAGCTTCCAAATTTCATGGTTAAGTTGATAAGTTATTTAGACTCAAGTGCTAAAATGATGATACCTGATCTTGGAATTTTAATGCAAACCGACCCCTCCTATGCTGAAGAGTTATTAGGCTTTAAATTTAAAGCTGCAAAAGATTGTATGTCAGAGAATGCAAAATCTGTTGTTAGACTGGGTCTAGTTTAATTATAATTTTAAAATTTCATCAGACTCAAATGTAATTTTTAGCAAATTTTCTTTAGCAATTTTGATCATTGCTTTTGCAACTATTTTTGAACTGATAGGTCTCATTTTTTTAAATGGCCCAAATAACAAAGGCGACAATACCCTAAAAGTCAAAATACCAATTTTTTCACCTATTCTGTTCTCTTTTCTTTTCCCCATTAAAAAAGAGGGTCTTAATATTCCTAATTTAGAGAAGTTTAATCTTTTTAATTCTTCTTCAACTAAACCTTTGAATTTCACATAATTCCCTGAGCTATTTGGATTAGCATATATTGAGGAAATAAAAATAAATGACTTAACTGAATTAGCTTTTGCAATTTGTGCAATTTCTTTTGGAATATCTAGCTCTACTTTTTGGTAATCATTTTTATCAGTAGAATTTTGCTTTGTAGTACCAATACAAAAAAAACAATCGTCCCCTATAATTTCAGTTTTATGATTTCCTAAATTATTAAAATCAACATTTATAACCTCAACTTTTTCATTATTAATTGAAGTTTGTGAACGAACAAAAATCTTAATTTTACTGTAATAATTATCTTGAATTAACTCATTAACTAAATGGCCGCCAATTAAACCGGTGGAACCAAATACTATGGCTGTTTTCATTAACTTAAACTTTTACAAAAAGAGGAAATTTTTTCTAAAGCTTTTTTAAGATTTTCCATTGAAGTTGCATATGAAATTCTGAAAAATCCTTCTAAACCAAATGCAGAACCCTGAACAACAGCAATACCACTATTCTCTAAAAGGGATTGAACAAAATCAGTGTCTGATTTAATTTCTTTTCCACTAGGATCTTTTTTTCCCATTAACTCTTTACAACTGGGAAAAACATAAAATGCCCCATCGGGATTTAAACAATTGATGCCATCAATATCATTTAATGCTTTTACTACGAAATCTCGTCTTTCTTGAAAAGAGTCAGCTCTTTTTTTAATAAAATCTTGTTTCCCACTTAGTGCTTCAACTGATGCTGCTTGACTAATTGACGAAGGATTAGTTGTTGATTGTGATTGAATTTTTGCAATAGCTTTAACAATATCTTTTGGACCAGCTGCGTACCCTATCCTCCAACCTGTCATTGAGTACGCTTTGCTTACACCATTCATTGTAAGAACTCTGTCTTTTAAACTTTCTATTTGCGCAATAGTAAAAAATTTAAACCCTTCGTAGGTAACGTGTTCATAAATATCATCACTTAAAATGTAAATATGCTTGTGTTTTTCTAAAACAGTAGCAATTGCTTTTATATCATTTTCAGAATAACAAGCTCCAGTTGGATTAGACGGAGAATTTAAAATTATCCATTTTGTATTTGGAGTGATAAATTTTTCTAATTCTGATGGATTTATTTTAAAACCTTGTTTTTCATCACATTCCATTACAACTGGTTTTCCACCGGCTAATAAAACTATGTCAGGGTAAGACACCCAATAAGGAGCTGGAATTATTACTTCATCTCCATCGTTTAGTGTTGCCATCATAGCATTATAGATAACGTGCTTTCCTCCTGCACCAACAGTAATTTGGTCACTGGTATAATCCAGATTATTTTCTTTTTTAAATTTTTCTACAATTGCTTTTTTTAATGCTGGCGTACCGTCAACTGCTGTGTATTTGGTATCACCTTCATTAATTGCTTTAATTGCTGCTTCTTTAATATTATCTGGAGTATCAAAATCTGGTTCTCCAGCACCAAGACCGATAACATCTTTTCCAGCAGCTTTTAATTCTCTTGCTTTTTGAGTAACAGCAATAGTGGGTGAAGGTTTAATCTTCTTTAAACTGTCTGATATTATGCTCATTGAAATATAAATAAATTTTATTACGTTGTTTAATATATGGAAAATACTTATCAAGATTTAATTACAGATATTCAGAGTAAAAATCCTAAAATTGGTGGAAAACTCGAGGGTGGTAAAAAATTTAAAATTAAATCTGATTTTAAACCTGCGGGCGATCAGCCTGAAGCAATAAAAAAATTAGTTAATGGTGCTAACAAAGAACAATTTAACCAAGTTCTTCTAGGTGTTACGGGATCTGGAAAAACGTTTACTATGGCTAAAGTTATTGAAGCTACAAATAGACCTGCTTTGATATTGGCTCCAAACAAAACCCTTGCTGCTCAACTTTATGGGGAAATGAAGACTTTTTTTCCTGATAATGCTGTTGAGTATTTTGTTTCTTACTATGACTATTACACTCCAGAAGCATATGTTCCAAGATCGGATACATACATTGAAAAAGAGGCATCTATTAACGAACAAATTGATCGAATGAGGCATTCAGCAACCCGATCACTTTTAGAAAGAGATGATGTATTAATTGTTGCCAGTGTTTCTTGTATTTATGGTCTCGGATCTGTTGAAGCATACAGCAAAATGACTTTAACGCTGCAAAAAAATTACGATTACAATAGAGAAGAAATAATTAAATCTTTAGTTGCACTTCAATATAAACGTAATGATCAAAATTTTTATAGAGGAACATTTAGGGCGAGAGGAGAATACTTGGAAATTTTTCCATCACATTTAGAAGACAGAGCATGGAGATTGAGTTTGTTTGGAGATAAACTTGAACAGATAGAGGAATTTGATCCTTTAACAGGTGATAAAGTGAGAGAACTAAGTTTAGTTAAAGTTTATGCTAATAGCCACTACATCACACCAAAACCAACAATTGAACAAGCAGTAATCAATATTAAAAAAGAATTGGAAATAACTTTAAAAAAACACCGTGCTGAAAATAAATTGTTAGAGGCTCAAAGATTAGAAGAAAGAACTAAATTTGATCTTGAAATGATTGAAGCAACTGGTTCTTGTGCTGGCATTGAAAACTATTCTAGGTTTTTATCTGGAAGAAAACCTGGAGAACCTCCCCCCACTCTTTTTGAGTACTTTCCAGATAATACTTTGATATTTGTAGACGAATGTCATGTAACAGTCCCGCAACTTAATGGG
>CACIRB010000015.1 GCA_902588925.1 uncultured Pelagibacteraceae bacterium
AAAAGGTGCTTCAGCTATTGCAACAACGCCAGTATTAACTGCTACACATCCAGACTCTAATTTTTCAGATCCTATGTGAGCTTTATCCATAGAATTTGTGTATAAATAACTACATAAACCTAAGTCATTATCATTTGCTCTTTCAATTACTTCATTAAAATTTTTAAAAGTTAAAATTGGAACTAGTGGACCAAAAGGTTCTTCTTTCATTATTGTAAAATTATCTTTTACATCATCAAATACAGTTGGTTCATAATAATATCCCTTATTGAAACCAGAAGGTCGCTGCCCACCCATCAATACTTTTGCTCCTTCTTTTTTTGTAGTATCAACTAATTTTTCTATTTCTTCTAATCTCTTAGCGGTAGTTAAAGGTCCTAGATCCACGCCCTCATCCATACCGTTACCAATTTTTAATTTTTTTGCTCTTTCGATAAAAGCATTAACAAACTCATCTTTTCTATTTTCTTGGATGTAAAATCTATTAGGTGAGATACAAACTTGACCATTGTTTCTAAATTTACCAGTTATTGCTATGTCAGCTACTTTGTTCATATCCACATCTTCACATACAATAAAAGGTGAGTGACCGCTTAGTTCCATTGTAACTCTTTGAACTTTATCAGCTGCTTTTTTTAAAATAATTTTACCAACTCTTGTAGATCCAGTAACAGAAACTTTTTTAATAATATCAGATTCCATTAATTCATTTGATATTTCAGCAGGATCACCCGATAAAAGACTAACAACACCATCTGGTACTCCAGCTTCTTTACAAATATTAACTAATTCCATCACAGCTCCAGGAGTAATAACATCTGGTTTACATATAACAGAGCAACCTGCTGCTAAAGCAGTAGAAATTTTTCTTGAAGCTAAGACTATTGGAAAATTCCAAGGAACTAAAGCTGCAACAACTCCTACCGGCTGATAATAAACATGAACTCTTGTATCTGGAAATCTACTTTGTTGAGTTTGTCCATAGATTCTTTTTGTTTCCTCAGCATTCCATTCAAAAATATCAGCACCACCACCAACTTCACCAACTGCTTCAGAAAGAGGTTTTCCAACTTCAAGAGTTAACCATTTTGCAATAATATCTTTTTTTTCTCTCATTAGATCAGCAATTTTTCTAAGCACATAAGCTCTTTGCCACGGCGCAGTGTTTTTCCAAACTTCTAAACCTTTCTCAGCTGACTTTAATGCTTTTTGTACATCTGCCGAAGATGCTTTTGATGCTTTTCCAATCACTTCCTCTGTTGCAGGATTGATTACATCATATGTTTCTTTTTTTTCTGCTTCTTGCCATTTTCCATCAATGAATTGTCCAAATTTGCTATACATAATTTTTTATTTTTTTAAGGTTTACTAAGTTGGGTTTTTTAATTTATAAATATAAATATATATAAACATTATACATAAAAAAAATAAACCCAATTATGAAAAAAATCACTCTTACTTGTGCACATGCAATCGTTAAATATTTGATTGCTCAAAAAATATTAATTAATGGTAAAAAAGAACCACTCTTTCCTGGTGTCTTTGGAATTTTTGGACACGGAAATGTAGCGTGTTTAGGCCAGGCACTTGAGGAAAATCAAAAAGAATTGCCAACTTATAGAGGCCATCATGAACAGAATATGGCTTTAACTGGTATAGGTTATGCTCGAGCTAAGAGAAGACAGCAAATTTTTGTTGCTACATCATCTGTTGGTCCAGGAGCAACAAATATGGTTACAGCAGCAGCAGTTGCAATGAGTAATAGATTACCAATTTTGTTTTTACCTGGTGACACTTATGCAAATAGAATGCCAGATCCAGTATTGCAACAAGTAGAACATTTTAATAATCCAAGCGCAACTGCAAACGATGCTTTTAAACCAGTTACAAGATATTTTGATCGTATCACTAGACCAGAACAAATAATTCAATCATTTCCAATAGCAGTTCAAACAATGTTGGATCCTGCTGATTGTGGTCCTGCTTGTATTGCATTAAGTCAAGATATCCAGGGTCAAACTTTTGATTACCCAGAAGAATTTTTCCAGGAAAGAATTCACACAATTCGGAGACCAAGACCAGACGAGTTTCAAATTAAAGAAGCAGCTGAGAAAATTAAATCTTCAAAAAATCCAATCATAATATCTGGAGGCGGAGTTTTTTATTCAGATGCAATGGAAGAATTAAGTCAGTTTGCAATCAAACATAACATTCCAGTTACACAAACTGTAATGGGTTATTCAACAATGAAGAGAGACCACTCTCATTTTGCAGGTCAAATTGGAGGACTGGGTGGAAAAAATACAAATACATTAGCTAAACAAACTGATCTTGCTATTGCTGTTGGAACAAAACTTGCTGATTTTACAACTGGATCATGGGCAAACTTTGAAAACGAACATTTCAAATTAGTTTCTATTAATGTATCAAGATATGATGCCAACAAACATTTAGCACAAGCAGTTGTTGGAGATGCAAAAGTTTCATTAACTGAACTTTCCCAAGCTTTAGGTGACTGGAAAGCAGGAGAAGATTGGAATAAGAAATCTCAAACCGAGCTTAAATCATGGAATGAACACATAGATAAAGAGAGCGCTCCAACCAATCAAGAAGTCCCAAGTTATGTTCAAGCAATTGGTGCAATCTATAGAAACTCTGATCCAACAGATATTGCGGTTACAGCTGCAGGAGGTTTAGTAGGTGAAGTAATTCAAGTTTGGAGACCAAGAGAACTCAATACCCATGAAACAGAATGGGGTTTTAGTTGTATGAGTTATGAAATATCTGGAGCTTTAGGAATTAAAATGGCAAATCCAGATAAAGAAGTAATTTCTTTTGTAGGAGATGGATCTTATCTATTAAATAATACTGACATTTATTCTTCAGTAATCACAAAAAATAAATTGATTATAATTGTTTGTGATAACGGAGGTTTTGCAGTTATTAATAGATTGCAATTATTTAAGGGTGGTAAAGAGTACAACAACTTATTAAAGAGTTCTAATACACCTGGCTTAGTTGATGTAGATTTTGCAAAACATGCAGAAAGTATGGGAGCGAAATCTGAACACGTTACTTCAATTTCTGATCTAGAAGCTGCATTTAAAAGAGCCAAAGCATCTGATGTGACTTATGTTATTTCAATTAAAACCCATGCTTATAAATGGGTCGAAGGTTCATCTTTTTGGGATAGCCCAACTTTAGAAATTCCAACTACAAAAGAAAACGAAGAAGCTTTAAAACTTTACAAAGAAGGAAAAAACAAACAAAGACAAGGTATTTAGACCTTTTATGAACAAAGTATTTAAAGTTGGCCTGATAGGATGTGGTCATATTTCAGAAACATATTTCAGGGCTCAAGAGTATTTCAATAATGTAAGGATTGTTAAATGTGCTGATATTAACTTGGAAGCAGCAAAGAAGTGTGCAATCCATTACAATATTGAGGCTGTAACTGTTGAAGAACTTCTGAAAGATAAAGAGATTGAAATAATATTAAATCTTACAATTCCTCGAGCACATTTTGAAGTTTCAAAAATGGCTTTAGAAAATGGAAAACATTCTTATGCTGAGAAACCTTTGGCTGTTAATTTTGAAGATGGAAAAAAATTAGTTGAGCTTGCTAAAGAAAAAAATCTTTATATTGGAAATGCACCAGACACTTTTTTGGGTGGAGGTATTCAAAAAACTAGAGAGTTAATTGATAATGGAGTGATTGGTGACATTAAATTGGGTAACGCTATTTTTGCTTATCCAGGAATTCAATCATATCACCCTAATCCAGAACCTTGGTTTGCTGAAAACGAAGGAGGTCCTGTAATAGATATGGGCCCGTATTATCTTACAGCGTTAGTAAATTTAATTGGTCCAGCAAAACAAGTTCAAGGAAGATGTGCAAAAGTTTTTGAAGAAAGAGAAATTGGAATAGGTTTAAAAAAAGGTCAAAAATTTAAAGTAGAAACTCCAACAACTTATCTTGCAACTATACAATTTGAAAATGATTGTATAATTCAAATTACATTGTCATTTGATGTAGTTGCTCACCAAAGAAATCACATAGAACTTTATGGAAACAAAGGATCAATTATTGTTCCAGATCCAAATATGTTTGGTGGATCTGCATTTGTTTCAGTAACAGCAGGTGGTAATTGGGGTGAACATAAAACAGAAATGATGCCCTTAGGCAAAATTAATATTAAAAGTCAAAGTTCAAGAGCAAATGAAACTCCAACAAATGCAAATTATAGAGGAGCTGGTCTATCAGAGATGGCTTTTGCAATTGAGAATAATCTAGAACATCGATGTAATGGAGAGCTTTCTTTGCATGTTTTAGATATCATAGACTCAACAATGAGAGCATCTCAAACAGGTGTTCCACAAGAAATAAAGACAACTTGCAAGAAGCCAAAACCTTTTACTTTAGAGGAAATAAAAAAAATATTAAACTAATCATAAATTTTTATCTCAATGAAAGTTCAATATTTTGATTTAAAAGATAAACGCGCATTAGTTTCAGGTGGAGCATCTGGTATCGGTGCATCTATTGTTGAACACCTTTGTGAACAAGGTGTTGAGGTTTATTTTTTCGATATAGATAAAAAAGGAGCTGAAAAATTAATTTCAAAAATTAAAAAGAAAAAACAAAAAATACCTACTTTTCAATTCTGTAATATTAAAAATATAAAAAAATATAAAACTTTAATTCAGAACATTATTAAAAAGAAGGGAACAATTGATATTTTAGTTAACAACGCTTCAAATGATCAAAGGCACACTCTTGAGGAAGTTACAGAAAAATACTGGGATGAAAGAATGGCAATAAATTTAAAGCACTATTTGTTCGCTATTCAAACAGTTAAAAAAAGTATGATTAAAAACAAAGGTGGATCAATAATAAATTTAGGTTCAGTTAGCTGGATTAGAGGAGCTGTCATGTTTCCAGCATACAGCACAGCAAAAGCAGCCATTTATGGTTTAACCAAATCTTTAGCTAAAGATTTAGGACAACACAATATTAGAATAAACTCCATTGCTCCTGGGTCAGTTGCAACTAAAAGACAGTCAAAATTATGGTTAAATCCAAAATTTAAAAAAGAAATTTTAGATAAACAGTGTCTTAAAAAACAAGTATTACCCGAGGATATCTCAAGAATGGTTTTATATTTAGCATCAGATGTTTCATCTGGATGTACAAAACAAAATTTTACAGTAGATGCTGGTTTAATTTAAAGCTTAGCTTAACTTCTTTTTATTTTCAGCCATTGATAATGCAATTTTAAATGAATTTAAAATTGGAGCTAAGTTAGCTTCATTTTTTCCAGCAATTGCAAATGCAGATCCATGTGCAGTTGTTGTTACAGGAACTGTTAAACCACCTTGCACAGTAACCCCTCTATCAAAACCAAATGCTTTAAGTCCAGATTGAAGTGCATCATGATACATTCCAACCATACAATCATGGTTTTTATTTTTATATGCAACTACAAAAGATGTATCGCACGGTAATGGTCCATCCGTATTAAATCCAAGTTTTTTTGCCTCTTCTATTGCTGGAATAATTTCATCTTTTTCTTCAGTACCAAATTCTGCATGTGGATTAAGTGCTTGAACTGCTATTCTTGGATTTTTCACACCGTTCAATTCCATAACTTCGTTAATTAATTTAATCGGCTTTAAGATATTTTCTTTTGTAATGTGTTGAGCAACCTCTTTAATTGGAATATGAGAGGTTACTCTTGCAGTCCAAAAATTGTCTATAACATTAAACTCACAACAAAAACTTTTGACATCCAATTTTTCAGCCATTAATTGTAACTCGTCTGAATGAGTGTTTCCTCCAAGTTTTAAACTTGTCTTATTCATTGGAGCAAAATTAATTGCATCAATTTTTTTTTCTTTAGCGAGAGTTAGTGCTAAATCTAAAGCTTCTAAAACACTTTCACCTGATTCTTTTGAAGGTTCAGCTATTTTGTATTTATGATTTTTACCTTTTGAAATATCTAATAAAAATCTATTCGATTTCTTAAAATCAATTTGATCAAAATCTTCTACGATTTCAAGCTGATGAGAGTTGCCAGTTATATTATTTCCACTTTCAAGAATTTGTTTTTCACCAATTACAACAATATTTGCTTTATTAGTAACTTCTTCCTTTAATAGTTTTGAAATAAGTTCTGGTCCTATTCCTGCTGGATCCCCGAGTAAAAGAGCAATGTTACTTTTATTTTGTTCCATTTTTTACTTTACGTTCTGTGTAAGAGTATGATTAAATATTTGTATATAAGTTATATATATAAACTAAATAAACTAAAGAGGGAAATAATGAAAAAAAGCTTTAAACTATTTTTAGCAGCTGCTTTTTTAGTAACTGAATTTTTTGTTGTAGCTCTTCCATTAATGATCACTTCAGCAAAAGCTGATGGACATCCAATACAAGCAATTACTCACGCTGGTTTTGGTGGTGGAACTGACGTTACTACTAGAATGATGTTATTAAGAGCAAGAAGAGTTCTTAAACAAGATATGCAGTTAGTGAATAAAAAAGGTGGTGGTGGAGCAGCATCTATGGATTACATGATGTCTTTACCCGCAGATGGTAACCACACTTTAACTTGGACTACTGGTCACGCTGTATCAATGGCTTTAGGAAAAACTAAAGTTAAATTGAGCGATATGCAGCCTTTAGCAAGAGGTACAGATGATCCTCAATTATTTGTTGTTAACTGTAACAATGAAATTAAAGATGCTAAAAAATTCATTAGCGCACAAAAATCAAAATCACTAAAATATGGAACAACACACACTGGTGGTATTGATGACGTTAGTGCAATTGCATTTACTAAAAAAGGTGGATTAACAGATCCAACTATTGTTGCTTACAAAGGTGTAGCACCAATTAAAACTAACCTGATCAAAGGTGATATCGATGTAGGTGTTTTAAACTTAGGTGAAGCATTAACTGAAATTAATGAAGGTAAACTTTGTGTGTCAGTTGTTTTAGCAAACAATAGAATGGCTAAAATTGGAGACTCTCCAACAGCTAAAGAATTAGGAATTCCTGTTTCTTTATCTACTGTTAGAGGTTTTGTAACTAAAAAAGGTGCTCCAGCAGAAAGAGTTAAACAACTAGAAGCTGGAATGATGAAAGCTATGAGCCACAACTATTACAAAAATTTCTTAACTGAAATTGGTCTTGATGACACTAGTGTAGTTGGTGCTGACGAGTGGGGTAAGCAAATGGAAGAAATGCTTGCTGAAATGACCGCTCAGCTAAAAGCTTTAGGTTACATTAACTAATCTAATTTAAAGTACATTTGCATATGAAGAATGTACAAAAACAAAAAAGGGCAAACAAAAGTTTGCCCTTTTTTTTTAGAGACGAGTTTAAAGTCTCTTTTGTAATTATATTTATATCTTTTGCATTATTAATCACTACCTTTACTTTTGATATTGTCCCACCTATTTTAAACAGAGGTATACAGCCAGCAACTTTTCCAAAAGCACTTTTGGTTTTAATAATAGTTATGACTTTGTTGATCTATTATTTAGCAACTAAAAATCCTTGGAAGGTTCAAAAAAAATTACCTAAATCGTTCTTTTTAACTCTTCTAAGTTTTTTTATTTTTGTAGTGATTTCAAAAACATTAGATTTCTTTTTAGCAATTTCAGCTTTATCTATTTTTGTTTCTTATTATTGGGGAGAGAAAAGAATATTTTATTTATTACTTGTTGGAATTATTTTTCCTGTAATTGTCTTTGTATTTTTTGAAACAATCTTAGGTTTAAGATTTCCACCTGGAATTATAACTAATATTTATTATAGCTAGATGGATAATTTATTATTAATGATGGCTCCTTTATTTAGCTCAAAGCTATTATTAGTTTTATTTTTTGGAACTTTATTTGGATTAATATTAGGTGTTCTACCTGGTTTAGGACCAACTACTGGTGGTGCATTAATTTTACCTTTTACAATGACACTTGATCCATTATCAGCAATAGTATTGTTAACTTCAATTTATTGTGCAGGTACTTACGGTGGTGCGATAACAGCAGTATTAATCAACACACCAGGAACTCCAGCTGCAGCAGCAACTTGTTTAGATGGCTATCCTCTAGCACAAAAGGGAGAAGCTGGAAGAGCTTTAGGAATGGCTACTGTTTCAAGCACAGTTGGAGGTATTTTTAGTGTTATTATACTTGTCTTTTTTGCACCTATATTGGCTCAGCTCGCATATGAATTTGGTCAACCAGAATATTTTGCATTAGCTATCTTTGGTTTAACGATGCTTGCGTCAATTGGAGAGGGAAGTCCAATTAAAAATTTGATTGCAGGTGCATTTGGAATTTTAATTTCAACAGTTGGTAAAGATTTTATGACCTCTATTGACCGTTTTACTTTTGGAATAAATGAATTAACAGAAGGGATTGGTTTTATTCCGGTAGTAGTTGGGTTGTTTGCAATGAGTGAGATGTTAACACAATCAACTTTAATTAATCAGGTATTTAATAGAATAGCTTTAAAAGCAATTAAACTTCCAAGTAAAGATGATTACAAGAAAACTTGGAAAACAATTTTAAGATCTAGTGGTATTGGTTCTTTTATTGGAGTTCTACCTGCTGAAGGTGGAACAGTTGCATCCTTGATTGGTTATTCCGAAGCTAAAAGATTTTCTAAAAATCCTGAAGAATTTGGAAAGGGATCAATAGAGGGAATTGCAGGTGCAGAAGCTGCAAACAATGCAGCAACAGGTGGAGCAATGGTTCCAACCCTTGCACTTGGAATTCCTGGTAGTGCCACAACAGCTGTTATCTTGACTGGATTAATTATACATGGGGTTAGACCTGGTCCTGATTTATTTAGAGAACAACCTGATTTTTTATATGGAATATTTGGAGCAATGCTTATTGCTAATGTTTTGTTTTTTATATTTGGTTTTTTTGGTGCAAAAATTTTTGCAAGAATAACATTGGTGCCTAATAAAATTTTATGGCCAATGATTTTTGCAGTTTCTGTTTGTGGAACCTACTCATTAAATCAATCAATAATAGATGTTTGGATAATGTTATTTTTTGGTGTACTTGGTTTCTTTATGAGAAGATACGGTTTTTCAGTTGTCCCTGTTATCATTGGATTAATTTTAGGAGAGTTGGTAGAGGGAACATTAAGACAATCTCTGGTTATATTTGATGGAAATTGGTTAATGTTTTTCACAAGACCAATAGCTTTAACATTCTTTATTTTATCTTTAATTGCCTTAGCTTTTCCTTTAATAAGAGCAAAAAAAATTAAAAAATAAAGATGATTAAATTCGATTTAAATAACCGAGTAGCAATTGTAACAGGCGGAGCCCAAGGGTTTGGTTTAGCTATTACTGAAAGATTTATCGAGTCTGGTGCTAAAGTAGTAATTTGGGATATAGATGAAGGTGAAGCTAAAAAAGCTTTAGAAAAAGTAAATTCTAAAAATTTAACTTATCAAATAGTTGATGTAAGCAACTACGAAACAATTAATTCAAAATTATCTGAAGTTGAAAAATCACATGGTAAGATTGACATCTTTATAAACAATGCTGGTGTAGCAGGTATGAACACTACTGTTGTGGAGTATCCAATTGAAGAGTGGAATAAGGTTATTAACCTTAATTTAAATGCAGTCTTTTACTGTTGCAAAGCAGTTGTTCCATTTATGGCTAAGAATGATTACGGAAGGATTGTAAATATTGCATCTATTGCAGGTAAAGAAGGAAATCCAAATGCAAGTGCTTACAGTACTTCAAAAGCAGGAGTTATAGGGTTAACCAAATCTTTAGGTAAAGAACTTGCTCAAAAAAATATTGCAGTAAACTGTGTTACTCCAGCAGCAGCAAAAACTAGAATTTTTGATCAAATGACTGAGGAGCATATAAATTATATGCTTTCAAAAATACCAAGAAACAAATTTGCCAAGGTAGAGGAATTAGCTTCTTTAGTTGCTTGGTTATCAAGCGAAGAAAACTCTTTCTCAACAGCCGCAGTATTTGATCTAAGTGGTGGTAGAGCAACTTATTAATAATTATGCAAGTAGGTATAGATGTCGGTGCAACAAAAATAGAGAGTGTTGTGCTGGAAAAAGATGGACAAGAAAAACATAGATCAAGAATATCATGCCCAAAAAATTACACTCAGATTATAACTGCAATAAGAGATATTCATAAAAAATTAGAAGAAGAGTTTAAACAAGAACTTCCAATTGGTGTTTGTCACCCAGGAGTACACTCTCCTCAAACAGGGTTGGTTAAAAACGTTCCAAACATCAGTTGGTTAGAAAAAAAACCTTTTCAAAATGATTTACGTAAAGCATTAGGTAAGGAAGTATTTTGTGAAAATGATGCAAATTGCTTTGCTTTATCAGAGGCTATAGATGGAGCAGGGAAACACTACAAGATAGTTTATGGAATTATTTTAGGATCTGGAGTTGGAGGTGGTTTAGTAATTGATAAAAAAATTGTAAGTGGTCCAAATGGTGTTGCAGGAGAATGGGGCCACAATCAAATTCCCTATTTTGCTGCAAAGAAAGAAAATTTCGACTCGACTAATCCTAGAGAAGCAGAGATTGAGAGTTTTTTGTCTGGCTTAGGTTTGGCAAAAAGATTTAAAAAACTTTACGGCAAAAATTTAAAAACTAATGAAATTTTTGAGTTAAACAGAAAACATGATTTAGATGCTGAAAAATTTATAGACGATTTTAAAGTCAATTTAGCAATGTCCCTTTCAAGTATAATTAATATTTTAGATCCTGATGCTTTTATATTTGGAGGAGGAGTTTCAAACGAGATTGATTTCTTAAATGAAATAGATTCACTGGTGCGAAAATTTGTAATTGGAAGAGAATACGAAGGTGTTTTTTTGAAACCAAGATATGGTGATGCTAGTGGTGTTAGAGGTGCTGCAAGATTAGGAAGAAGCGCGACATATTAATTTTTAATTTCCGATCAGAATTAAATTTAGAAAAATTCTAATTTTGTAAATACAAGTAAACTTAGGAAAAAAAACTCAAAAAAAAAAATCAATCAAAAGTTGTATTTAAATTTTTTGTTATGATCTTTACTCAAAGTAGGTATATTTCCTTTTTTAAATTAATTTAAAAACATAAAAAAAGGGAGAAATAATGAAAAAACTTATACTTTCGATTGCAGCTCTTGCATTATTTGCAACTTCTGCGTTCGCTGAAAGATACGTCATGATTACTCATGGTGAAGGAAAAGATCCTTTTTGGCCAGTAGTTCAAAAAGGTGGTGAAGATGCAGCTAGAGCAATCGGTGCTGACTTCGAATATATCTACAACCCTTCTGCTGATATGGCTGATATGGCAAGCTCAATTCAAGCTGCTGCAGCTACTCAACCAGATGGTATGGTAATTTCTTTACCAGATCCAGATGCATTAGGCCCAGCTATTAAAGCTGCTGTTGCTGCTGGTGTGCCAGTAATTACAATGAACTCTGGTTTAGAGTCTTCTGCTAGCCTAGGTGCATTAATGCACGTTGGTCAGCCAGAATTACTTGCTGGTCAAAAAGCTGGTGAAAGAGCAAAAGCTGAAGGTGCTTCTAAAGCACTTTGTATGATTCAAGAAGCATACAATACAGCTCTTGTAGACAGATGTGAAGGTTACGGTTCAGCTGTTCCTATGCAAATGACTGATACTACATCTGACCCTGCAACTATTCAAACTAGAGCTACTGCTGCTTTACAAGCTAACAAAGATATCGATGCGATCCTTTCAGTAGGACCACACGTTTGTGAAGCTGTTGACAAAGCTTTAGTTGACCTTGGTATGACTGTACACCATTCTTGTTTTGACTTGAGTCCTGCAGTTATGGATTTAATCGGATCTGGAAGAGTTTCTTTCACTATCGATCAACAACAAAGACTACAAGGTTATATGCCAGTTATCGTATTACACTTGTACAACAACAGTGCTGGACTTTTACCAGGAGCTAATATCCCATCAGGACCTGGCTTCGTAGACAAGTCTAACGCTTCTTCAGTTGCTGCTTTAGCAGGAATTGACAGATAGTCTGTAATAATTTAAAGGGTCGATTATTCAATCGGCCCTTTTTTTTTAAAAAAAATTAATAAGTCTTTTTATAAATGAATACATCAACAACAAAAAAACCAAGACAAGAGTCAGACCGACAAGGTGAAAAAAAATGGTACTCTGCATTTACGTCTCGTCCAGAGGTTGGACCTTTTGGAGTTATGGTTTTACTTTTTTGTATGTTGGGATACTTTTCTATTCCAGAAGGACAATTTTCTCTTAACCCTTTTTCTGGTGAAGGATTTAATGCTTTAGGAATTAGAAATAATTTTAGGGTTATTGCACAATTAGGTATTGTTGCACTTGCTGCTGGAATGTTAATCATTGCAGGTGAATTTGATCTTTCCGTTGGTTCAATGATCGGTTTTGCTGGTGGTTGTATGGCAATGATATTAAAATGGGGTTTTGCTGTTGTTATTCCTTACATATCTTTTGAGGGAGGTTTTCATTTTGAAGGATACACATTATTTAAAATTAAAGATGTTTCGCCATTACTAGCAATATTAATTACATTATGTATGACGCTATCTTTTGGATGGATACAAGGATGGATAATTGTTAAAAGTGGTATAGCTTCTTTCATTGTAACGCTAGGTGGACTTTTCTTTTTACGAGGTTTAACAGAAGTTTCGTATAGAGCTTTTAATAGAGCTCCTGATCAAACTGCTGGATCAACAACTGTTACAGATTTACCGGATATTAAAAACATTATAAATGTTCCAGGTCATGGAGAAATGGAAAGAGATGCGGCTAAAGCCTTACCAAATGACCAATTATTAGAAATTCTCAGCACTGTGCCTGCTAGCACGGTTGCTAAATTAACTGAACGATTAACATATATTAACGAGAAAGTTGCAGCTTACAAAACTGCCATGAATGCTGAAAAGATGGTAGCGACTTTAGAAAAATCATTAGCTGGGGCAAAAAAATCTGGAAATGATTCAATGGTGGAAATTTTGACAAAGAAAATAGAAGCTGGAGTGAATGTTCCTGATGTTGCAGCAAAAGCAGTTACTGATATTGATATAGCTAGAGCTTACATAGATACAATAGTTACTGCAAGACCGGTTGCTAATTTCTTTGGAGGCGACATTATGGAGCCGGTATTTAATTGGTTATATTATACGGCAGATTGGAATGTAAATAATTTTGGAAACATTTTTGCTAAAGGAATGTATTCCTGTTTAATGATTTGGGGACTTATTGCATTTATTTGTTATTTAATTTTAAGTAAAACTCAAGCAGGGAACTGGATTTATTCAACTGGTGGAAATCTTAGTGCCGCGAAGGCTAATGGTGTGCCAACGAATAAAGTTAAGATTTCATTATTTATGTTCACTGCATTTTGTGCAACCATGTTTGCAGCTTGTCAAGTATTTGAAGTTAATACCGCAGATACAGCAAAAGGTAATTTAAAAGAATTAGAGGCAATTGCTGCAGCGGTTATTGGTGGTGTTGTGTTAACCGGAGGATTTGGAACCATTGGTGGAATAATTCTAGGCACAATAATTTTCGGAATTGCAAAAGAAGCATTCTTTTATATTCCTGGAATCGATGGATCGTTCTACAGAGTATTCCTTGGAGCAGTTCTTGTTACTGCTGCATTAACAAATGAGAATATTAGAAAACGAATTATGGGAAATATCTAATGGATAAAAAACCATTAATTGAAATAAAGAATTTAGTAAAAAAATTTGGATCATTTACTGCTTTAAATGGTGTTTCCTTAGATGTTTATCCTGGTGAAGTTCACGCATTGTTAGGTGATAATGGTGCTGGAAAGTCAACTTTGATCAAAGTGTTATCAGGTGTTCATCCCATGACAAGTGGAGAAATAAAAGTAGATGGAGAAATTGTTAACTTCACTACACCACGTCAAGCATCTGATGCAGGTATTGGAACAGTTTATCAAGATTTAGCACTCAACGCTCTAACATCGGTAACAAGAAACTTTTTTCTTGGACGTGAATTAATAAAAGGACCTAGCGGATTTGGTTTACTGCAAATGGATGAGATGGATAGAATAACAACAGAAGAAATGTCTAAAATTGGAATTAATATTGCAAACCCTAATCAGCCAGTTGGAACAATGTCAGGTGGACAAAGACAAACTTTGGCTATCGCAAGAGCAATTTACTTTGGTGCAAAGATACTAATATTAGATGAGCCTACTTCAGCATTAGGTCAAAAGCAGCAAATGGAAGTTTTAAAAACAATTAAAAAAGTGCAAAGTTTAGGAAATATTGCAATTATACTTATTACACACAATGAAATTCATGCACGTCTTATAGCTGATCGATATACTTTCTTAAGTTTAGGAGAGGTAATTGGTTCAGGATTGTCTTCAGAACTTGGCAATGAAGATGTGAAAAGATTGATGGCAGGTGGTGCTAAAATTGGCGATCTAGCTAAAGAATTAGAGTTATAATTTTTTTTATTTTTTTTTAATTTTTTTTCACTTAAAATTTATCTATGCGGAAATTCTCAAGAGATGGTTTTAATATTACTGAAGCAATAAATGAATTGATGCATGAA
>CACIRB010000016.1 GCA_902588925.1 uncultured Pelagibacteraceae bacterium
TATCTGTTTCTTGATTTAATTCATCAATTTTCTCAGAAAACTCTATTTGTTTTCTTTCTTCTGCCTTTTCTTTACTTCTAAACTCATCTAATCTTTTTGATAAAATTTCGTTCTGATCTGATATCTCTTTATATTTTTTTTCTAGCTCATTTTTTTCAATCTCTAATTGATTTTTTTGCAAGTTAAGATTTTGAATATTATTTTTCAAATCTGGATTAGTTAGATCTAAATTTATTAATTCTTCTAAAGCTAGATTAAGTTTTTTTTCTTTTTCGTTTATAGAATTCATATATATATACTTATAATATTAAATAGAATCTTCTTAGTCTAGTCAGGATAATTTTGAGCAAAATACATAACGATTTGGCAAATTGTATCAGATTTTTATCTATTGATGCAGTCCAAAAAGCTAATTCAGGCCACCCTGGAATGCCAATGGGTATGGCGGATGTCGCAACAGTACTTTTTAGGTATTTTTTAAAATTTAATCCGCAAAATCCAAATTGGTTGAATAGAGATAGATTTGTTTTATCAGCTGGGCATGGTTCAATGCTTCTTTATTCTTTGTTGTACTTAACAGGTTATAAAAGTATTTCATTAAATTCGATTAAAAAGTTTAGACAACTAAACTCTATTTGTGCAGGTCATCCAGAGTATCATCCAAAAACTGGAATTGAAACAACCACTGGTCCACTTGGACAAGGAATAGCTAATGCGGTCGGATTTGCAATAGCTGAGGAAGTGCTTAAAAAAAAATTAAGTAAAAATCTAATTAATCACAAAACTTATGTTCTAGCTGGCGATGGTTGCTTAATGGAAGGTATTAGTCACGAAGCAATGAGTTTAGCTGGTCACTTAAAATTAAAAAATTTGGTGATGCTTTTCGATAATAATAATATTTCTATTGATGGTCCAACAAGCCTCGCTGTATCAGATAATTTTAAAAAAAGATTTGAAAGCTATGGATGGGATTACGTATTAATTGA
Organism: uncultured Pelagibacteraceae bacterium; assembly: GCA_902588925.1. GTDB lineage: Bacteria > Pseudomonadota > Alphaproteobacteria > Pelagibacterales > Pelagibacteraceae > Pelagibacter. The sequence goes on from CACIRB010000016.1 coordinate 987, forward strand.
CGGTCATAATGAAAATCAAATTTACAGAGCTTTAAAAAGAGTTCAAAATGCAAAAAAACCAACAGTAATTTCTTGTAAAACAAAAATTGGATTTGGTTCTCCAAATAAGTCTGGCAAATCCTCTTCACATGGTAGTCCTTTAGGGCTAGAAGAAATTAAATTAGTTAGAAAAGCCCTTAAATGGAAATATAAACCCTTTGAAATTCCAAATAAATTATTGAAGGAATGGAGAGCTATAGGACGCAAAGGTCAATTAAGTGAAAAAAAATGGAGCAAATTAATTAAAAAACAAAGTAAAAAATTAAATCTAATCAAAAAAAATAACTTTAAAAATGTTTTAAATTCAGAAAAGAAACTTGCAATCAAAGAACCTAACAGCTTAGCAACAAGAAAATGTTCTGAGTTAACTTTAAGCGCATTAACCAATTCAAATAATAATCTTATTGGTGGTTCTGCAGATTTGGCTGGATCTAACAATACAAAAACAAAAAAACATAAAATTATTACACCAGGAAATTTTAATGGAAATTATATTCACTATGGTGTCAGGGAACATGCAATGAGTGGCGTTATGAATGGGATCGCACTCCACAGTAATTTTATTCCTTATGGCGGAACTTTTTTAATATTTTCCGATTATTGTAAACCATCGATAAGATTGTCAGCTCTAATGCAACAAAGAGTTATTTATGTAATGACACATGATTCAATCGGCTTAGGTGAAGATGGACCAACACATCAGCCAATTGAACAATTATCTGGTTTAAGATCAATTCCAAACCTAAATGTGTTTAGACCTGCAGACAGAATTGAAACAATTGAATGCTGGGAGCATGCTTTAAAAACCACAAAAACTCCGAGTGTTTTGTCTCTAACAAGACAAAATTTAGATCCGATAAGAAAAAAATATTCCTCAAATAATAAATGTTCACTCGGTGCATATGAAGTGCTTAGAACAAATAAGAAAATTAAATTAACAATTTTAGCAAGTGGTTCAGAAGTAAATCTTGCAGTCGAAGCAAGTCATAAACTTGCCAAAGATAAAATTTATTCTAAAGTTATCTCAGTACCTTGTATGGAGCTGTTTGATAAACAAAGTAACTCTTACAAAAATAAAATACTAAATGAAACCAAAAACAAAATATCAATAGAAGCTGGTTCAAGTGATTGTTGGAAAAAGTATGTTGGAGAAAATGGAAAAAATTTTGGAATTAATGAATTTGGTAAAAGTGCGCCATTTAAAGAAATATATAAATTTTTTGGTCTCACAAAAGAAAATATAACTAGCAAATCAAAAAATTTAATTAATAATTAATTATGACAATTAAAGTTGGAATTAATGGAATGGGTAGAATTGGACGAATGGTAGTTCGATCAATTATAGAAAGCCAAAATAAAAAAATAAAAATACAACACATAAACAATAGATCAAATTCTGAGACTACTTGTGCACTGATAAAATATGATTCAATACATGGTAAATTTAATGCTGATTTAGATTTTGATGAAAATCACTTAATAATAAATAATGAAAAAATTACATTTTCACAGGATTCTAATATTGAAAATATAGACTGGAAAAAATTTGATGTTGATTATGTTTTTGAATGTACAGGGAAATTTAATTCTAAAGAAAAACTTTTAGTTCATATTAAAAATGGAGCAAAAAAGGTAATAGTATCTGCTCCATGCAAAAATGCTGATAAAACGATTGTATTTGGTGTAAATGAAAAAGATATAACTAGTAAAGACCAAATAATCTCAGCCGCATCATGCACTACAAACTGTTTGGCTCCAGTTGTACATACACTAAATGAAAATTTCGAAATTGAAAAAGGGTTTATGACCACTATTCATGCATTTACAAGTGATCAAAGAATTCTAGATAATTCTCATAAAGACCCAAGAAGAGCAAGATCAGCAAGTCAATCAATTGTTCCAACATCTACTGGCGCTTCAAAAGCAATTGGTGAAATAATTCCTAGCTTGAAAGGAAAGTTAGAGGGAGTTGCAATGAGAGTACCTACACCAAATGTCTCACTTGTAGAATTAGTTTTCTGTACGAAAAAAAATATTAATAAAGAAAATATAAATAAATCCTTTGAATTAGCATCTAAAAATAATCTAAAAAATGTATTAGAAATTACTCATGAAAAATTAGTATCAATTGATTTTAATCATAACCCTGCATCTGCCATTATTGATGGATCACTTACAAGTGTTGTTGGAGACAACATGGGTAAAATTTCAGCCTGGTATGATAATGAATGGGGTTTTTCAAATCGTATGTGTGATATTGCAGAATTTATTCATCAAAATTCTTAATGCAGAGTCTTTACGAACTAACCAAGCTACAAGGTAAAAAAGTTATTTTAAGATTGGATTTAAATGTCCCTCTTAAGAATGGTAAAATAACTGACAGTACAAGAATTGATAAAATTCTTCCAACAATTGAGTTTTTATTAAAGCAAAATTCAAAAATAATTATCTTATCTCATGTTGGTCGACCAAAAGGAAAAGTAATAAAAGATCTTTCGTTAAAACCAATACAAGAAGATATAGAAAAAAAATTAAAAGAGAAAATAAACCTTATTGAAAAAAACATATATGAGATAAAAAAAGACTTACTTGATAATTTTAGTGAAAAAATTTTATTAATTGAAAATATTAGATTTTATCCAGAAGAAGAAAAAAATGACACTAATTTTGCAAAACATTTAGCAAGTTTAGGTGATATTTATGTAAATGATGCTTTTTCATGTTCGCACAGAGCTCACTCATCTGTTTGTGAAATTACAAAATTTTTACCGTCTTTTTCAGGATTACAACTAGATTTAGAGATTAGTGCATTAAAAAAAATTACATCTAATATAACTAAACCTGTTACTTGTATAATAGGAGGATCTAAAATTTCAACTAAAATTAATATTATGAAAAACTTAATTTCAAAATTTGATAATATATTAATTGTAGGCGCGATGGCGAATAACTTAATTGAATACAGTGGACACAATATTGGAAAATCTCTTAAGGAAGAAAATGTTAATTCAATAATTAATGAAATACTCTCATATTCAAAAGAAAAGAATTGTAATATAATTTTTCCAGAAGATGTGATAGTGGCCAATGATTTAAATGGTCAGCCTAAAATTAAAGAATTGAATCAAATTAAATTAGATGAAATGATTTTGGATATAGGTCCAAAAACTGTTGAAAGTATATTTAATATTATTGATAATACAAACACCATATTATGGAACGGTCCTGCTGGATATTTTGAAAATCCAAATTTTGCAAAAGGAAGTATTGAAATTGCAAAAAAAATAATTGAAAAAAATAAAGAAAATAAAATTTACTCTGTTGTAGGTGGTGGAGATACCGTTTCATTAATTAATTCTTTGAATGCAGTTAAAAACTTCAATTTTGTCTCAACTGCAGGTGGAGCATTTTTGGAATATCTTGAAGGAAAAGAACTTCCTGGTATAAGCGCTTTAAATTGACATGTCAGAACTAAATAAAAAAGCTCTTAAAATACTTTCAAATGGCAAAGGAATACTTGCGGCAGATGAAAGTAACGGAACTATGACAAAAAGACTTGAGGCTGTTAATATTGAATCTACACCAAAAAACAGACTCGCTTTTAGAGAAACTCTTTTTAGTTCACAGGGTATGAAAGATTGTATTGGTGGTGTGATTTTATACGACGAAACGATAAATCAAATTTCAAGTTCAGGTAAATCAATTCCTGAATTAATCTCTGCTAGTGGAGCAGTCCCAGGAATAAAAGTAGATACAGGTGCAAAAAATTTAGCAAACTCTCCAGAGGAAAAAATTACAGAAGGACTAGACGGGCTTAGAGAAAGATTAAAAAAATACTATGAGCTTGGCGCAAGATTTACAAAATGGAGAGGTGTTTATTCAATAAGCAATAACTACCCTAGCAAAATTGCAATTCATTCTAATGCACATGCTCTTGCAAGATACGCCGCATTAGTTCAAGAATGTGAAATGGTCCCTATAGTAGAGCCAGAAGTTTTGATGGATGGTGATCATTCAGCGGATGAGTGTTTTGAAAAAACTTCAGAAGTTATAGAAAAATGTTTTGAAGAATTAATTATACATAAAATTGATTTATCAGGAATTATTTTAAAACCAAATATGATTTTAGCTGGAAATAATTCAAAAAATAAAATCTCTAATGAAGAAGTTTCAAATAAAACACTTGAATGTCTTAAAAATTCAGTTCCAACAGAAGTCCCGGGAATTGCTTTTTTGTCAGGAGGTCAATCTGAAATAGAGGCAACAGAAAATTTAAATTTAATTAACAAAAATAATAATACAAATTTTATAATGACCTATTCATATGGTAGAGCTTTACAACAAAGTGCTCTTAAATTTTGGTCAAAAGATATCACTAAAATCACCGAAACACAGGATGTGTTTAACCATAGAGCTAGAATGTGTACCTTAGCTGCTCAAGGAAAATGGACAAGTAATCTTGAGAATAAATAAGAAAAAATTTATTTATCTTATATCTCCAAATAAAATTACAGAAAATTTTTATCAGATGCTCAACAAGGTACTAAAAACAAATAAAATAAGTTTTTTTCAAATGAGATTTAAAAAATACTCTTTTGAAAAAAAAATTATGATAGGAAAAAAAATCAGACATTTGTGTAAAAAAAATAATGTTAAATTTATAATTAATGATGACCCAATTCTTGCAAAAAAATTAAACGCTGATGGATGTCATTTAGGACAAAAAGACATGAATATTAAAGATGCCAAAAAAATAATTAAAGGTAAAATTATTGGAGTAACATGTCATAACTCAATTAAACTAGCAAAAGAAGCAATTAAAAATAAGGCTAATTACATTGCATTTGGTGCTTTTTTTTCAACAAAAACAAAAAAAGCCAAATATAGATCCAGTATAAAAACTTTAAATAAAGCAAAGAAATTAACAAATATTCCTATCGTAGCCATTGGTGGAATAACAAACAAAAACCATAAAAAACTTTTATTGAACAATGTAAATTTTTTAGCTATCTCAGGCTACATTTGGAATAATAAAAAATACAAACCTACAGAAGCTATAGAAAGTTTAGTATGAAAATAAATGCAAGTGAAATTAGAGTTGGGATGCTATTAGAATATAAAAATGATCTTTGGCAAGTTCTTAAAACACAACATGTAAAACCTGGAAAAGGTGGTGCATTTGCACAAGTAGAAATGAAAAGTGTTGGTAAAAATACCAAACTAAATGAAAGATTTAGATCCAGTGAAACTGTAGAAAAAGCATCACTAAATGAGAATAAATATAATTATATGTACGAAGATGATGCTAATTATTTTTTTATGGAACCAAAAACTTTTGAACAAATTGAAATCAAAAAAGAAATTATTGGAGAACAGGGTAAATTATTAACTGAAAATCTTGAGGTATCTGTAAGTTTTTATAATGAAAATCCAATTTCAGTTGAATTGCCAAATCAGGTACTGTGTAAAATAGAAACTACTGATGCAGCATTAAAAGGTCAGACTGTATCTTCCTCCTACAAACCAGCAATTTTAGATAATGGTTTAAATATTCAAGTCCCACCATTTATAGAAGCAGGAGATGAAGTAATTGTTGATACTCGAAATTTAGAATACGTAAAAAAGATTTGAAATGATATCAATATCCTCAAATCTTAACTTAATGATAAAAGCCGCTGAAAAAGCTTCTAAATCACTCATTAGAGATTTTGGAGAAGTAGAAAAATTACAAGTTTCAAAAAAAGGTCCTTACGATTTTGTTACAAAAACAGATAAAAATGTAGAGAGAATTTTAATTGAAGAATTGAGTAAATCAAAAAAAAATTATTCATTCATTACAGAAGAAACTGGCAAAATTAACAACAAGGATAAAGAAAATTTTTGGATTATTGATCCAATAGATGGGACTACTAACTTCTTGCATGGAATTCCTCACTTTGCAATTTGCATTGCACATATTAACAATAAGGAAATTTTAAGTGGATTAATTTTCGACCCAATTAAAGATGAAATGTTTTTTGCTGAAAAAGATAAAGGAGCATATCTAAACAACCAGAGATTAAGAGTATCGAAAAAAAATTCTTTAGAGGAATGTCTTTTTTCAAGCAACCATGAGGGAGTAAAATTCAGTAATCTAAATATGAGATATAGCGGATGCGCTGCTCTTGATTTAGCTTATGTTGCGAGCGGGAGATTAGATGGCTTTTTTCATAATAAGATCAATTTATGGGACGTTGCCACTGGTACTCTGCTGGTCCGAGAAGCTGGTGGAAATGTAAATGATATCAATAAATTTGACATAAATAATATTGACATAAAAGCTTCCAATTCCTCAATTAACGATCAAATGTTAAAACATTTAGAAGAGTTTTAAATTTTGTAATAGGATATAATTAATATTTAAAGTGACTTATAAAATATTGAATATAAAAAGCTAATTATATATAAAATGAATTAAAGTCTAATCAAATGTCTAAAAGAAAAAAAATTCTAAATAAGGGTGATATAGATTTATCGCAGTTAATTTTTGAAATATGGAATTATAAATTTCCAATATTAATAATTGTTTTTATTTCGATGATATGTGGTGTTGGGATGAACTATTCAAAAATAAATAAAACTGAATTTACAATAAATATACCATATTCAGTTTTGTATCACTCTTCAAGGGTCGTAGATTTATGTAATGTTGGTAACCTTGCTTGTCTAAATAAACTTAGTTCTGATGCTTTAATTAGATTAATTGGTTACAATTGGGATTATGATGCAAAAAAAAAAATAATTTTTTCAACAACTAGCTCACCGTTAACCATTGAGAATTATAGTGACAAATTTAATAAAATTAATCAAATAATCACTAATGAAATTTTAAAGTCAACTATCTACGAAATTAATGAAATTGAAAAAACAATGGATCCTGAAAACTTAAAAAATAGTGTGTTTATTGAAAAATACATGAAAATTAAAAAATTGAATTATGCAATTAATAATGGAGAAAAGGCATTTTTTTTTGGATATCCAAGTATTAAAAAAAAACCAATAGAAATTTTTCCAATTATAGTATTTTCATTTCTTGTTGGGATATTTATTGCTTTTATTTATGTCAGTATCAACGTGAATTTATTAAGTAGAAAAAAACCTTAATAACATGAGTAAATTCATTTAAATTTTGTAAACTTTTAATTGTTTTAAAAAAATCTTTTGTTATAAGACACGCTATGAAAAAAAATATTCATCCAAATTACCATTCTATAAAAGTAGAAATGACTGATGGCACCCAGTTTGAAACTAAATCTACATGGGGTAAAGAAGGAGAAGTTCTTAAATTAGAAATTGATCCCAAATCACATTCTGCTTGGACAGGTGGAAAACAGAAATTAATGGACAAGGGTAGAATAAGTAAATTCAATAAAAAATTTCAAAATTTTAAATCAGATAAAAAAAACTAAATGTCTAATGCACCTTTAATGCCAATGGCTACTGCCGTTTGGTTAGTAGAAAACACCACTTTAACATTTAAGCAGATTGCAGATTTTTGCAAACTTCACGAGGTAGAAATACAAGGTATAGCAGATGGAGAGGTTGCGAAGGGAATTAAAGCTTATAATCCGATTATTTCAGGACAACTTTCAAGAGATGAGATAGAATTATCATCTAAAGATCAAAGTAGACCCCTACAAATCAAAAGTAATGATATTGAAATATCAAACAATGAAAAGAAAATTAAAAAATATGTTCCTCTTTCAAAAAGACAGGATAAACCAGATTCTGCTTTATGGCTTATCAGGCAGCATAATATTTTGAAAGATTCACAAATAGCTAAATTGGTTGGGATTACAAAAAATTCAGTTTCTTCAATAAGAAATAAAAGTTACTGGAATTATAACAATCTCAGTCCAAAAGATCCTGTAGCATTAAATTTATTTTCTCAAAGAGACCTGATAGAAGCAATAGAAAAAGCTGAAAGAAGAGTAAAGAGAGAAAAAAAAGAAAAAGAAAAACAAAATAAAATCAATCAAACAAGAGTATAATGTATAAAACTAATAGACATAAAATAATAAAAGTGATAACAACCCACTTTTTTGGAGGTAGTTATTAAAATAGAAGTTAAAGATAACAATGTTGAGCAAGCATTAAGAGTTTTAAAAAGAAAACTACAAAGAGATGGTTTTTTTAAAGTTATTAAATTGAAAAATACTTATGAAAAACCTTCAGAAAAGAAAAAAAGAATTCTTCAAGAGAATATAAAAAGAGTAAAAAAGTTAAACAAACTTAAGAATAGAATTTAAATATATCGCGGGGTGGAGCAGTCTGGTAGCTCGTCAGGCTCATAACCTGAAGGTCGGCGGTTCAAATCCGTCCCCCGCAACCAATTTAATTATAATTTAAAATCAGATTTTTTGCTATCAACCAGAAATGCTTTAACTGTTTCAACAGTTAACTGCTTAAAAGACTTTCCAAATTTTTCAATTTTTTCAATTAAAGTTGGTGGAATAGTAATTATATGACATCCTAATTGTTTAGCCTGTAAGTAATTGTATGGCTCTCTAACACTAGCCCATAAAATTTCTACATTTTTAAAATTCTTTGCTAATTTTATACTTTTGACAAATTCAGGAATTGGATCTTTCCCAGTGTCTCCTGCTCTGCCAGCAAAAATAGATATTATTACTCTCGTTTTTTTATTTATTATTTTAAGTATTTTTGCAGTTTGTTTGGCTGTATATACTGCAGTTATATTTAACTTGATATTTTTGTTATTCAGCTCTTTAATCGCTTTTCTAGAAAACTTATTTTTTGAGTTAACCACTGGAACTTTAACATATACATTTTTACCCCAAGTATTTATTTCTTCTCCTTGCTTAATCATAGTTTTTTGATCATCAGCAAAAACTTCGAAAGATATTGGCTTGTTTTTACATACCTTTAAAATTTGTTTAGAATATGATTTATAATCTTTTGCACCAGCTTTTCTCATTAAACTTGGATTTGTTGTAAATCCTTTTACAATTGATTTATTATTGAATTTTTTTATTAATGAAATGTCTGCAATATCACAAAAGATTTTGATAGTCATAAAATCTATAAGTTCTTTGTAATATCTTCAGTCATTTTTTTTGCATCTGCAAATAGCATTAAAGTATTTTCTTTATAGAACAAATCATTATCAATACCTGCATATCCAGGAGATAAACTTCTTTTTACAAATAATACTGATTTACATTTTTCAACATCAAGGACTGGCATACCATAAATTGGGCTTTGTGGATCAGTTTTTGCAACTGGATTAGTAACGTCATTAGCTCCAATAACAAAAGCAACATCAGCATTTGCAAAATCATTGTTTATTTCCTCTAATTCAAAAACCTCATCATATGGTACGTTTGCTTCTGCTAATAAAACATTCATATGCCCAGGCATTCTTCCTGCTACAGGATGAATTGCATATGAAACTTTAATATCGTTCTTTTTTAATGTATCTACCATTTCTCTTAAAGCATGCTGTGCTTGCGCCACTGCCATCCCATATCCTGGAACAATTATAACTGAAGATGCATTTTTCATTAAAAAAGCCGCATCATCTGCGTTACCACTTTTTACTGGTCTTTGTTCTTTACTTTGACTTCCAGTTGTTTGGTCAGCACCTCCAAAACCGCCTAAAATTACATTAAAAAATGATCTATTCATCCCCTTACACATAATATATGAAAGTATTGCTCCGGATGATCCCACTAATGCACCTGTTATGATCAAAGCTGTATTTTCTAAAGTAAACCCAATTCCAGCTGCAGCCCATCCTGAGTAAGAATTCAACATTGAGATTACAACTGGCATATCTGCACCACCAATAGGAATGATAATTAAAAACCCTATTAAAAAAGAAACTGCAATTAATATCCAAAATAAATTAGATGACTGAGTTGAGCAAAGATAAATTGTTAATATTATTATCAATATTAACAATAAAGCGTTTAATAGATGCTGACCTTTAAAAGTTATAGGTGCACCTGACATTATTCCTTGTAATTTTAAAAAAGCTATTACAGAGCCAGAAAAAGTGATCGCACCAACAGCTGCTCCTATTGCCATTTCAATTAAGCTTGCAAGCTTAATATTTCCTGGCGTTCCAAGATTAAAGGCTGCTGGGTTTATAAATGCAGATATTGCAACAAACACTGCTGCTAGACCTACTAAACTATGAAAGCCTGCAACTAATTCTGGCATTGCAGTCATTGGTATACGATATGCTATAAATGCTCCAATACTGCCACCTAAAGCTAAAAACATCAAAACATAAATAAATCCAGAGCTAAAATTACCGACTGAAAGAAATGTAACTGTTACAGCAATAACCATTCCGATTATTCCAAATAAATTTCCTTGTCTTGAAGTTTCTGGAGATGATAGCCCTCTTAAAGCTAAAATAAATAATACCCCAGATACTAAATACAAAATTGCAGATAAATTTGCTGACATTTATTATTTATCCTTTTTCTTTTTTTTATACATAGCTAGCATTCTTTGAGTGACTAAAAATCCACCAAAAATATTAACAGCTGCTAAAATAATCGCTAAAAATCCATAAATGCTTGATGATGAGAAAACCACTCCTTCACTTCCAGATAAAGCTGCAATAATTGCGCCCACTATAATTACTGAAGAAATTGCATTTGTAACTGACATCAATGGAGTATGCAAAGAAGGTGTTACACTCCATACAACATAGTAACCAACAAATATTGATAGTATAAATATGCTTAATCTGAATATAAAAGGATCAATTTCCATAAAACTATTTAATAAGTGTTTTCTCTATTATTTCATCTTCTAAATTAATATTTAACTTCTTATTTTCTTTATCATATAAGTTAGAAATAAAATTAAATACGTTTTTTGCATACAAATTAGAAGCTGATACAGGTAATTTATTTAATATATTTGCCTCTCCCAAAATTTTAACATTATCTTTTTCAATAATTTTATCAACTTCTGTAAACGCAGTATTACCTCCTTGAATAGCTGCTAAATCATAAATAACTGAACCTGATTGTAAATTTTTAAACATTTCCTCTTTAATTATTTTTGGAGCTTCTCTGCCTGGAATTAGAGCAGTACAAATTATTATATCAATTTTTTTTAATGTTTCTGACAATAATTCTTCTTGTTTTTTTTTAAATTCATCTGATGCTTCTTTTGCATAACCACCCTCAGTTTCTAGATTTTCAGAACCTTCAACTGTAAGAAATTTCCCACCTAAGCTCTCAACTTGTTCTTTTGAGGCCATCCTTACATCTGTTGCAAATACTACTGCTCCCATTCTTTTTGCAGTTGCAATTGCTTGTAATCCAGCAACTCCTGCTCCAACCACTAATACTTTTGCAGCAGGAATTGTACCAGCTGCAGTCATCATCATCGGAATTGCTTTTTCATAAACCTGGAAAGCTTCTACCACAGCTTTATATCCAGCAAGGTTAGCTTGTGATGATAAGATATCCATTGATTGCGCTCTTGTAATTCTTGGTAGCAACTCTAAAGAAAAACAATTTATTTTATTTATCTTTAAATTCTCTAATTTTTCTTTATTAACAAAAGCGTTTAGTGAACCAATCAAAGTTTGATTTTCTTTAAACAATGATAATTTTTTCTCATCTGGTAATCCTAATTGAATTATAATCTCAGCATTTTTAATTATTTCTTCTTCATTATTTAAAAAATTCACTCCTAGATTTTTATAATCTTCATCATTAAAACCTAAGTGAGTTCCATAATTATTTGGTAATGTTAAATTAAATCCCAAACTAATATATTTTTTTGCAATTTCTGGAGTAATTGCAATCCGTTTTTCAATATCTCTGTTTTCTGAAATTGAAGCTAAGTTCATAATATAAATAGATTAATATATTATAAAAGAAATATTGCCATTAAAACTAAAACAGAAATTACTGCGACAGTTCCCCACAAAACAAATTTTGTAAAATTGTTCCAGGTATTCTTATGGTTTTCGTTATCCATAAAAATTATTTCTGTCTTGCTTTAAATTTTGGATTAGTTTTATTTATTACGTAAACTCTGCCTCTTCTTCTAACTAATTTAGAATTTAGGTCTCTTTTTTTAATCGATTTTAGTGAACTTTTAATTTTCATAATTCTTAATTAGCCTGGCAATGTCCTACTCTTCCATGTCTTAAGACAAAGTACCATTGGCGCTGAAAGGCTTGACTGCCGAGTTCGGAATGGGATCGGGTATTACACTTTCGCAATAATCACCAGGCGAGATCTTTTACTTAAAAAAATTTAAATAGTAAAGGCAAAAAAAAATTATATTTAATGATAATTCCTAGGTTTTAATTAAATTTCTACTCCAAATTAAAAATGGTAAATTCAAAATCATAGCTATATTTAACCAATTATTAAAAATATTACCTGTTGGAATAAATGGCCAAAGATAAATTGCTATTCCTGAAAGCACACAAATCTCAAAATCATTGAAATATTGCTTTCCTCTAGTTTTATAAAGAATATGGGTAAAAATAAACTTACAAAATAAAATGAGTATAGTTATCAAATATAAAAAGCCAATAATTCCTGTCTCTGCTAAAATTTGAATATAGGTATTATGAGGGTGCGAAGAGCAAGAAAAACGACTCTCTTTATATTTCTCAACATGACAAAAATTTCTAAAATTTTTAACACCTACACCTAAAATCTTATTGTCTAAAAACATCCTATACGCAGATAAGTAATGGTGTGTATGTTGCATAGAAAAAATATATATTACCTCATACTTTTTTTTTTCATTTTGGATGATTGATCCTGTAATGGATGCTTTTGCTAAATCTTTAAGTTCTTTAGGATTATAAATCATTTGGTTTAGAGTGTAATCAATAATTCTATTTTTTGCAGATGGATTTATGACACTTATAATTACTATTAATAATATACTTATTGATAATATAACTAATCTTAATTTTAATAATTTTTGAGACAATAAAATTACAAACAAAGCTGAAAAGTTTATGTAAAAAAAGGCAGTTCTTTCACCACTAAGGAAGATCAATACCTCTGACAAAATAAATATCAAAATAACGAAATAAAATAAATTATTTTTTTTTTTAAAAAGAAGTATGAATACTGCAAAAAATATTGGCCATAATCTGGTTATATAACTTCCCAAGATTTTTTCTTCTCCAAAAAAACTCGTTACTCTTCCACCAAGTGGCCAACCTAAAATATTTTCTTCAAAAAAATATTGATAAAACCCATCAAAAATTAAAACTGTAAAGCAAACTAAAATGGAATAAAAAAAATATTTTACAAATTTACTATCTACATTTAACAAGGCCACAATAG
>CACIRB010000017.1 GCA_902588925.1 uncultured Pelagibacteraceae bacterium
AGCTCTTTGTTCTGGCACTTCATAGCCATAAGTATCTGGCATACTCCCTAAAGAGGATGTTCCAAAACTCAATTCAGTAACTTCAATACCAATATTTTTAATTTTATTTTTATTCATAAGTTAATTTAAATTAGGCTCACTCACCTAAAATACTATCATCTAATATTTTAGTGTCATATGCTGAATAAGAATGCCACCCTGCTACCGTTTGATCAAAATCAACAATACTTCCAGTCATAATTCCTGATTCTTCTGAGCACAAGAAAGCTAAAATCCTAGCAACATCTAAAGGTTTGTTTAATCTTTTAAAAGGAGCTTTTGCTTCAGCTTTTTTTAACCAATCATCATCCGCGTTGTGAAATTTTTTCTGAATTACTGTTTCTGCTGGTGTATCTGTCCATCCTAAATTTACTCCATTTACTCTTATTTGATGACCAGAAACTGAATTTGCAACATTTTTAATCATTACTGCTAATGCCGCTTTAGAAGAGCTGTAAGCAGTTAAAAAAGGCATACCACTATACCCAGCCATTGATAAAATATGAGCAATAGTTCCTTTTTTTTTATCTCTAATCATTATTTTTATAACATCTTGCATCATAAAAAGTGGAGCTTTCACATTTACATTAAAATTTTTATCAAAATTTTCTTCTGTTGTGCTTAAGATCGTTCCTCTTTCAGTGAACGCTGCAACATTTATAAAAGTATCTACTGTGTTAAATCTCTTATCAGTTTCAGAAACTATTTTTTTACAGTCTTCATGTTTCTCCAAATCTGCTTGAACGTATATGCATTCCGCGCCCATACTTTCTATCTCAGATTTAACCTTGTTTCCTTTTTCTTTATTTCTTCCACAGATAGTTATTCCTTTAGCACCTCTGCTTGCTAGCAATTTCGCAGTCTCTGCTCCGCTTCCTTGAGTGCTTCCTGTTACAATTATTATTTTATTTTTAAATTGGTTAGATTGTTCTGATATATATTTATTAGACATTAGAATTTTATATCTATTACTTTACCACTTTCAAATGATTCATACGCTGCATTAGCAATTATCAACGCATTTCTACCATCTTCAAATCCTACTAAAGGTTTTGTTTTATTTTTAATGCATTTTACAAACTCATTAAATTGATCTCTGTAAGCTTGCTCATATCTTTCAATAAAAAAGAAATGTATAGGTTCTTTTTCATTTGTAGATGAACTTGTGTATCTTTTTAAAGAAGTAGGAGTTTGATTATCAGAAATAACCATTCCTTTACTACCAAATACTTCGACTCTTTGGTCATACCCATAAACTGCTCTTCGGGAATTATTAATATGAATTAAAACACCTTTTTTTGATTTTAATATAAACATTGCAGTATCTAGATCTTTTACCTGTTGTGAATTTTTATCAAATAAAGCATCCCCAAATGCAGATACTTGAACCACAGGATCGTCACCTAGTATAAATCTAGTTAAATCAAAATCATGAATAGTAGTATCTCTAAAAAATCCCCCTGCAGCTTTTAAATATTCAATACCTGGAGGCTCAGGGTCTCTACTTGTAATAACTAGCATTTCTAATTCTCCAATTTCTTTTTTTACTCTTGCTTGTTGTGCTTTTGCGTGACTAGCATCAAATCTTCTATTAAAGCCTATTTGAATTGGAACATTTGTTCCTTTAATATTTTCCATGCACTCATTTACTTTATTAATATCTAAATCAATTGGCTTTTCACAAAAAATTGCCTTTCCTGCTTTTGCTGACATCGTAATAAATTGAGTATGAGTTGGTGTAGCTGAAGCGATAAGAACTGCATCTATATCATCTGAATTGATTGCTTCTTCCGCTGTAGATGCAATAGAGCAACCTGTTGATTTTGCTACTTCTTCAGCAAATTGAGAATTTACATCGTATATGTATTTTAATTTTGCATTTGGATGCGCTGCTATAAATTTAGCGTGCATTTTTCCAATCCGTCCGGCTCCCATTAAAGAAAAGTTAATCATAAGAATATAGAACAGAATTAAAAAACAAAATCAAGAAACAATTTTTTAATGATGAATTAAACCTCCATTTAAAATATAATTTTCTTGATGCACATATCATCATCATTTAAAAATTCATTTAACTTTTTAATAAATTTTGTATGCCAGTAAAATTAGGAATAGCACCAATTGCATGGAGTAATGATGATATGCCGGAATTGGGTGGTAATACTTCTTTAGAACAATGTTTGTCTGAAGCAAGTCAGGCAGGATTTATTGGAATTGAGTCTGGTGGTAAATTTCCGAAAAAATCAGAGGAATTAATTCCTAAACTTAATGAATTTAAATTAAATCTTTGTTCAGGTTGGTATGGAGCTAACTTAAGAACAAATAGTATTGATGAAGAAAAAAATCTTATTCAAGATCAGTTGAAACTTTTTAAAGATTGCAACTCACCTTGTATGGTTTTTGCTGAAGTTTCTGGCTCAATTCAAGGAGATCCAAATCGAAAATTATCTACAAGGCCCCAAATGGATCTTGAAGAATCTAAAAAATATTATGAAAAAATTTCAGAGATGGGAAAATTTCTTGAAGACGAAGGAATGCCGCTTGCTTATCATCATCACATGGGAACCATAATAGAGACTGAAGAGGATACAGTAAGATTGCTTGAGAACACTCATGATAGCGTAAAACTTACATTAGATACTGGTCACATGTTGTTTGCTCAGGGAGACTCGTTAAAAATATTAAATGACTTTAGCGAAAGATTAATTCATATGCATTGCAAGGATATTAGAAAAAGCGTTTTAGAAAAATCTTTAAAAGAAGATTTAAGTTTTAGAGGAGCCTTTTTAGAAGGCGCATTTACGGTTCCGGGTGATGGATGTATTGATTACAAGCCTTTGTTCGATGTGTTAAAAGAAAAAAATTATTCAGGATGGTTGGTGGTAGAAGCAGAACAAGATCCTGCAAAAGCAAATCCATTTGAGTATGCAAAGATAGGATACAAGTATTTAACTGAAACTTTAAAACTTAGTAGTATTGAGATTTACAAAAGTTAACTTTCAATAAATAATAAACCTAAACATTTAGATTAAATCTCTTACTACAGTCTTACAATTTTTGATTTTTCTAATGTATCATCAAAATAATCAATTATATTTTGAATTGTTTCTACGCCCATTCTTGTCATACATTCATCAGTAAAGGCAGCAGTATGTGGACTTAAATAAACTTTTTCATTTTTTAAAAGAGGATTATCATTTTCGGGTGGTTCTTGTTTAAATACATCAATTCCTGCTCCAAAAATTAAATCTTCATTTAATGCCTTATTAAGATCTTCTTCGTGAATAATTCCACCTCTAGCAGCATTAATGATGATACAGTTTTTCTTCATCGTTTTAAGTAAATCATAATTAATAAGATTTTCTGTTTTTTCTGTTAAAGGCATATGTAGAGATATTACATCCATTGTTTTTACTGCCTCTTCAAGATTATCAACTTTTTTTCCACCAAGATTTTCTATTGTGTCTTTATTTACAAATGGATCATAGACGAATACATTCATTTCAAATCCCAAACATCGTTTAATAAGTGCTTTACCTATTCTACCAAATCCCATTATTAGGAAATTTTTTTTCCATACTTCAATAGTTTTAGGTAATTTATTTCTGTCCTTAAAGTTACCTTCTTTAACTGTCGTATGATAAAGCTCTCTTCTCTTTGCAATATTTAGCAAGACAAACATTACATGCTCAGCAACTGTAACTGCATTTGCACTAGCTGTAATAGCAATTTTTATATCTCTTTCTTTAGCTGTTTTTAAATCGATATTATCGTAGCCAACCCCATGTCTAGAAATTATTTTAAGATTTTTTGCTTCGTTAATTACCTCACCTGGTAGTTTTGCTATTCTAATTGAAGCGCCATCACAATCTTTTATTTTAGTCTTTAAATTTTCTATTGAAACATCGTCAGTTACTTCTACATCAAAATCAGGATGGTTATTAATTAATTCCATACCTTTATCATGAACTTTTTGGATAACAAGAATCTTCTTTTTATTACTCATAATTTAATTTAAGCTTTTCTATTGAAGGCTTTTCTAATACGAAAAATATCAAACAATGTAAAATAGTTTTTTAAAAAGTTGTAATTATTTTCTTATTAAAATAAATTTAGCTGTGAATTTAACTATAAAAACTCTACTTTATATTTTTAACTTTCTTGAAAAGATTAATACTTTTTTTCTAAGAATTGGAAGACAATTTGCGTGGATCGCAATTTTTTTAATGGTTGTCGTAATTATGATCCAGGTTTTCTTTAGATATGTTCTCAACAATGCCTTACCTTGGCCAGATGAAGTTGCAAGATTTTTAATGTTATGGATGACTGGTTTAATCGCTCCTTCAGCCTATAGATGGGGAGGTTTTGTCTCTATTGATATGTTGGAAAGATTTTTACCTAAAATTATATCCACTTTATTAACTTTATTTCTATTAATTATATCTTTATTTGTTTTGATCATTGGACTTGAATTAGGTTTAAAGCATATTAATGCTGGATGGATATTTAATTCTGCTTCAATCAAAATTCCATTTAATTTAATTGGTGGAAAAGCTGAGCCAATAAAATTAGCTTGGATGTATATGTCCTTACCTGTTGGAATTGTTTTTTTGATTTCAGTAAATATAGAGTTAATTTTAAGAAATTTTTTAAGTAATTTTACAAAATTAGAGTTACCTGAAGATTTAGATAAACAAAAATTGGAGACCCAATAATGTTAATCTGGTTTCTCCCTTTGTTTTTATTATTTTTGTTAATTGGATTACCAGTATTTTTCGGATTGTTGGCTGCTCCTGGAATTTTACTTTGGCTTAATGATCAATCTAGAGATGGAGCAATGCTTTATAGAAATATTTACAATGGCATTGATAGTTTTCCTTTAATGGCAATTCCATTTTTCATGTTAGCTGGTGAGCTAATGAATAGGGGAGGAATTACTCAAAGATTAGTAGAATTTAGCCAAGCGATGATGGGTCATTTAAAAGGTGGTTTAGCACATGTTAACGTTTTAACTTCGATGCTTTTTGCTGGCCTATCTGGATCTGCAGTTGCAGATACTTCTGCAATTGGTTCAATGTTAATTCCTGCAATGGAGAAACAAGGTTATACTAAAAAATTTTCAGCAGCAATTACCGCAGCAAGCTCAGTTATTGGTCCAATTATTCCACCTTCAGGAATTATGATTATTTATGCTTACGTTATGGGAGAGAGTGTAGCCGCCTTATTCCTAGCAGGTATTATTCCTGGAATTTTAGTTGGTGTTAGTTTGATGGTTACAATTAAGTTTATGGCTAAAAGATATAATTTTCCTGCTGTAACAAAAAAGACAACATGGAGCCAAAGAGGAAAAGCTTCTTTGAAAGCTTTTTTCCCATTGATGACCCCAGTCATAATTCTGGGAGGTATACTTGGAGGAATTTTTACTCCAACAGAAGCATCTGCAGTTGCTGCTGCTTATGCAATGTTTATTGGTTTGTTTGTTTTAAAATCTTTAGAGTGGAAAGATGTACCAAAGGTTATGACAAAAGCTGCAATGGTTTCATCTGTAGTATTACTTTTGGTTGGTGCTGCAATGGCTTTTAAAACAGTTGTTAGTTTATCTCATGCACCAGAATATCTTGCTGAATTTGTTTTGGGATTAACCGACAATCCTTATATTTTATTATTTCTTATTAATATTTTACTATTTATTGTTGGTATGTTTTTAGATGCAGGTCCAGCAATAATTATTTTAGGACCAATACTTGGACCTGTGTTTGTAGAACTAGGTGTACACCCAGTTCATTTTGCAATTATTATGTCAGTTAACTTAACTGTTGGTTTAGCAACACCACCAATGGGTTTAGTGTTATTTGTAGCATCTTCAGTTTCTGGAGAAAGAGTTGAAACTATATCAAAAGCAATTTTGCCGTTTTTAGCAGTTGAAGCTATTGTGATATTTTTAATTACATACTTTCCATCAATCTCAATGACCATTCCTTTGCTTACAGGTTTTGCAAAATAGTTTTAAATTTTTTAGATAATAGACACAGAGGTACAAATTAGGTATAGTTTCTATACTTAAATATATATTTAAAGAGAGGGAAATAATAATGAGTAAATTAATTAAATCATTTTTTTCATTATTATTCTTAATTAGTTTTACAGCTTCTGTTTCAGCTGCTGATTACAATTTAAGAATGACAATGAACTCTAATGATCAAGATGAAGACTATGATGGTTCAGTAGTATTTAAAAACTACGTAGAAGCAGCATCAAATGGAAAAATATCTGTGGAACTTTTTGTAGGTACACAGTTATGTTCTAAAGGAGCAGAATGTTTACAAGGTGTTTCTGATGGAAGTATCGATATTTATATTTCTACTTCTGGAGGAGCAGCTGGTGTATTCCCATATGTTCAAGTTTTAGATTTACCATATCTAATGGCAGATGACAGAATTGCTGAAGATGTTATGCAAGGTGATTTTGTAAGAACTATGAGACAAATGGCTCTTAAAGATTCAGGTGATACAATTAGATTAATGACTATTGGAAACACTGGTGGATGGAGAAATTTTGCTAACACAAAAAGAAGAGTTGCAGAACCATCTGACATGAAAGGTCTAAAAATCAGAACTGTTGTAGCTGATTTACCCCAAGAGCTTGTAAGAGCTCTAGGTGCATCACCAACTCCTATTCCATGGCCAGAATTATTTACATCTTTTCAAACAGGTGTAGTTGAAGGTTCTAAAAATGGAATAACTGACATTATGAATATGAAGTTTCCAGATGCAGGTCTAAAATATGTTACTTTAGATGGTCATGCATACATGGGAGCACTTTGGTGGATGAACAATGCAAAATATCAATCTATGCCAAAAGAACTTAAGAAAGTTATTACGGATGGATTTTATGCATTGCAACAAGCAACATTTGCATCTCCAAAAAGAAAGTCAATCAAAGCATATGAAGACTTTGTAGCAGGTGGTGGAGATCTGTATGTTCCAACTCCAGCACAAAAGGCTGACTTTAAAAAAGCTGCTAGTCCAGTTTATGATTGGTTTAAGTCAAATGTTAAAGGGGGTGGACAAATCTTTGACGCTTTAACTAGTGCAGTTGCTGATGCTGAGAAAAGAGCATCAAGTGCATACGACAAAGACTTATAATCTTAATTTTATGATGGGGCGGATTTAATTATTCGCCTCATTACCTAAATGGATAAATCCAAGCTTTGTAATCTTTAATAAGTATATGCGCTTTTTCAATTTGTTCAGGAGTCATTTTTTTAATCACTTCCTCTTGAGAAATCGCAGCATCAGGATCACCTCCAATAGCAGACAAACCATACCACATATAAGCTCGAACAAGATCAGGAGCAGGGAGTCCTCTACCGACTTCATAAT
Source organism: uncultured Pelagibacteraceae bacterium (assembly GCA_902588925.1). Taxonomy (GTDB): domain Bacteria; phylum Pseudomonadota; class Alphaproteobacteria; order Pelagibacterales; family Pelagibacteraceae; genus Pelagibacter. The sequence continues at coordinate 7,422 of CACIRB010000017.1, forward strand.
ACCATCCAACACCCGATTGAGCACCAGGATGACCTTTCATCGAAGATCTAAGATACCATTCAAAAGCTCTAACATCGTCTTGTTCAACTCCAAGACCCATTGCATACATAATTCCAATGAGCTCTTCAGCATCAGCGTTTCCAGATCGAGCAGCTGGCATCAGCTCTTCCATAGCTTCTTGAAATTTTCCAGCTTCCATCAAATCTCTAGCATTTTCAATTTCTGCAAAAACTATAGTTGGAATAAAAAAAATTATAAAAAAGTATCTCAACATATAAAAATATTAATATTTATAATTCCATTTTTAATTTCAGCAAACAAAACATATTCAATTGAATTACCAAAACCTTTGACAAGTAATGATTTTCATAAAGTTGATATGGAAAAAGTTAAAATTGGAAGGCTTTTATTTCATGATAAAATTTTATCAGCTAATCGTAATATTGCTTGTGCAACATGTCATAGCCATGATTTAGGAGGGTCTGATGGACTTTCATTAGGAATTGGCGAAGGAGGACATGGTATTGGATTAGAAAGAACAGCTGGATCAGGGGATGATAAAATTAAAAAACGTATTCCTAGAAATGCTCTAGCATTATGGAATTTAGGATTTAAAAATATTACAACACTACTTCACGATGGAAGAGTGACTAAATCTGACATATTTGGTAATGGTTTTAATACCCCAGCACAAGAACTGCTTCCAAAAGGTCTTGATAATATAGTTGCTGTACAAGCTTTATTTCCAATGACAAGACAATTTGAAATGGCTGGAAATCCAGGTGAAAATGAAATTATAGGACTTGTATCAAAAGTTGGTAAAGACAGTATGAGAATTGATAGAGTTTGGCCTGTAATTACTCATAGAATAAGAGGAGTTCCTGAATATGTTGAAATGTTTAAACATGCTTTTGATGATGTAGATAACGCTTTAGATATAAATATCACACACATAGTAAACTCAATTGCAGCTTTTGAAATTCATGAATGGACATCATTTGACTCTCCATTTGATGAATTTTTAAATGGAAATAAAACAGCTTTAAATTTAAATCAGATTGCTGGTATGAATTTATTCTATGGCAAAGCTAATTGCAGCTCATGTCATTCTGGATCATTAATGTCTGATCAGAAATTTCATTCAATAGGTATTCCACAATTTGGACCAGGTAGAACTAGACCTTTTGATCCTTATGCTCGCGATGTTGGTAGAATGGTTGAAACAGATGATGTGAATGACATGTATAAATTTAAGACACCTGCGCTAAGAAATGTTTCTTTAACAGCACCTTATGGCCATAATGGTGCTTATCCAACACTTAAAGGCATAATTAAACATCATTTAAATCCAGTAGCTATGAATAAAAATTGGAAACCTCAATATGCAAATTTACCAAAGGCTCCATGGCTAGAACAAATTGATTTTGTAACTTTTTCAGACAAAAGAGAACAGGATAGAATCATTTCAAGTATAGATATCAAACCAATAGATTTGAGTGAAAAAGAAATTGACCAATTAGTATCTTTTTTAAAATCTCTAACTGGTAAAAGTGGAAATCAAAGACCACTCGGTAAACCAGAAAAAGTACCAAGTGGATTAACAATTGATTAAATTTATTTAATTAAACTGATAGATAATAAATATGGAAAAAATTAAATATGGAATTATTGGAGCTGGCACGATGGCTCGAGAACATATTTTAAATTTATCTTTAATAGATGAAGCTGAAGTAATTGCTCTTTCAGATCCACATGAGGAATCCTTGAAACAGTGCCAAGAATTACTCAAATCAGAAGTTGTTTGCTTTAAAAATCATCTAGATCTGATCAAAGAAAATTTAGTTGATGTTTATCTAATTTCATCGCCTAATTTTACTCATATTCAAATTTTAAAAGATGTAATTAAAACTAAGAAACATATATTGGTTGAAAAACCTTTGTGTACTAAGACAAAAGATTGTTTAGAAATAGAAAAACTTACTAAAAATTACCCTTCAGTTTTTTGGACCGCAATGGAATATAGGTATATGCCTCCTGTTTCAAAATTTATCAAAGAAATCCACAACAAAACAATTGGTGACCTAAAAACATTAACAATAAGAGAACACAGATTTCCTTTCTTAAAAAAAGTAAATGATTGGAACAGATTTGAAAAAAATACCGGAGGAACTTTAGTTGAAAAGTGTTGTCATTTTTTTGATTTGATGCGTTTTATTGTTAAGAGTGAGCCCATAAGTGTTTATGCGAGTGGGGGACAAGATGTAAATCATTTAGATGAAGAGTATGATGGGAAAAAACCAGATATTATTGATAATGCATACGTAGTTGTTAATTTTGAGAATGGCTCAAGAAGTATGCTTGAGCTTTGTATGTTTGCTGAAAATTCTGAAATGCAAGAAGAGTTAACTGCAACAGGAAATATTGGCAAAATTGAAACTTCAGTTCCTTCAAACGAATCTGGGAAAACTACTTCTGATGTAAGAATTGGTATGAGAGATGGAAAAACTAAACAAGAAAGTGTTAGCGTGGATCCAAAAATACTTGAAGCAGGACACCATCATGGTTCAACTTATTATGAACATTTAGCCTTTATAAATGCAGTAAAAAATAAATTAAAGCCAGAGGTATCTTTGAATGATGGATTAATTGCAGTTGCTATTGGAGAAGCTGCTGAGACATCAATTAAACTTGGAAGAGTAGTTAAATTGAACGAGATAATTACTTAAAAAAATCTATCGCTTTTTTAACTATAAAATTACTAACTCTTATATTTGACTCTGTTGTGACACCTGAAATATGAGGAGTTAAAATACAATTCATTTCAGATGTTATTCTTTCGTATAAATCTTTCTTAATAGGTTCATTTTCAAATACATCTAATGCAAATCCTGAAATTAGATTTTGATTATAAGCATCTATAAGATCATTCTCATTTATAACACTACCTCTTGAAGTATTAATTATTATTGGCTGTTTTTGCATTTTAGAGAATGAAGACTTGTTGATTAAATTTTTAGTCTCTTCTCTTAATGGTAAGTGCAAAGAAATAATATCTGCATTTTTAAATACATCTTCTAATGAAGATAATTTATAATTTTTTTCATTATCATCTAATTTTTTAATGTAAGGATCATAAGCCAAAACATTTAAGCCATTTTTCAAACTATAGTCCGCAACCATTCTACCGATGGTACCAAATCCCACAATTCCAATACACTTTCCATTTATTTCTGCAGATTTAATAATAGTTCTAGGCCAATCACCTTTAACTGTTCCATTATGAAACATAGGAATTTTTTTTATCAAAGACATCGAAGATGAAATTACATATTCAGCTACAGAGTCTGCATTCATGCCAGTTGCAGGTTGGACATGAATATTTTTGGTTTTACAAAATTCAGTATCAATATTATCTAAACCAACACCCAATCTTCCTATAAATTTTAAATTATTAGCATTAGATAAAATATCTTTATTTACTTGAGTTTTATTTCTAACAATCAAACCATCATAATCTTTTATTATTTCTTTTAATTTTTTAGTATTTTTACAAAGTGTTTCATCAAATGTGATTTCAAAATTATTTTTTAAGTCGTCTATACTATTGCTATCCATAAATTCAGTTATTAAAATTTTCATAATAAAAAATTAATTCTTAAACTAAATTAGACAAATCTCTTTTATTTGTTTTATAAGTAGGAAGTGGATATTTAAAAGCATATTTACGTGGAATGCACCTTTCTTTTGCTTTTTCCCAAAGAGCTAACCATTGTTTAAAATTCTGAATTTTAATATTTTTTTTATTTTTACTTCTCACATAAAAATTTGGAAGCGGTTCTCTTCCAGAAGGTTGTCCAGCTACATTATATCTAAGATCTGCGCTAATTCTAAAATCATTTGATCTATTTGGTAAAGAACAATGTATTGAGTGTTTGTGTAAAAGAATAATATCTCCGATATCTGCTTCCAAGTGAATGTGTTTCATTTTATCTAGTAATTTACTATCTTTAATTGCTACTTGGCCTCTATATCCAGAGATATGATTTAATAGTCCCATTTTATTTATCTTTTTAACAGTAATCATACACCCATTTTTTTTAGTAGTTTTAGTAAATGGTATCCAAACAGTAACCATATCGGTTAATTTTTGTCCTTTTGCATTAAGCACAGCAGCATCTTGATGCCAAGGTGTTCTTCCACTTAAACCATCAAAAACTGAACCTTTAGGTAATTTTTTTTCTGGCTGTTTAATCCTTGTATTTTGAACTGGATTAGACATAATTTCTTTACCTAAAATTTTTTCTACAACATCTAAAATATTTTTATTAGTTATTAAATTCCATAAAGATTGA
>CACIRB010000018.1 GCA_902588925.1 uncultured Pelagibacteraceae bacterium
AAAATGAAATTCTATAACTACTTACAATGTCAAATCCATTATTATTACATAAATCAATTACCAATCCTATCCCCCACTGGATAAAAAAAGTTCCAGAAAAAAGAAATACATTATATGAAGTAAGAGATTTGCCAGCTAAATTCTTTGAAAAGTTTAGCGCAATTGCTGGCTGAGTTAAAGAAATGACAATTGATGTCATTATGTATAAAGTAAATAAAAATGCTCCTGCATCATTACCCAAATAAATAATCAGGAATAACGAAAAGTAACTTATAGGCAATCCTAATTTAATTAATTTAATACTGCTAATACCATATTCTGAAATTTTTGGTAAAACGTATCCCCAAATTAAAAATGATATCAACATAGTAATATTTATCCAAAATAATCCTGTGGCACTTTGAAGAGGTGTATAACCAGTAATATTTAACATCCATGGACCAGCCCAAAGAGTTTGAATTGCTTGAATTCCTCCATAATTAATAAAGGCAAGAGGAATCATACTTATGAAAAATTTATTTTTCCATATTTTGCTTAATGACTCTTTTTCAGATTTTATTGAGGTGCTCTCTTTTTGCTCCCAATTAGGAATTAATAAGAAAATTAAAATTATACTAAATAAAATAAGTATAGCTATTAAAATAAAAATCCATCTCCATCCGATATATGGTAACAGTATTTGAACTGGCAAAGTCGACGACACAAATCCAATATTTGCTACCATCAACATCCAGGAATTCGCTCTTTGTTGATATTTTTCTGCAAACCATATTCTATATCCAGTAAGAGGTCCCATCATACAAGCGCTTACGCCTACGCCAATAAATATTCTGGAAACAAATAATCCAGTAAAACTTTTTGCAAGTGCAAATGATATTGTTCCAATCAATGCTATTATTAAAAAATAACCTATAACCTTTTTTGGGCCAATTTTATCTAATAAAAGCCCCACTGGAATTTGCATTAAAGAAAAGCCAATAAAATATCCTCCTGCCAATAATCCCAGATTTCCTGCGGTCAAGTCAAATTCCAATGTAAGAACAGGAGTTAAGGTTGCGGTTATAGATCTAACTAAATTGGATAATAAAAATCCGAAAGCAAAAACACAAAATATGATAATGCTTTTATTTACTTTATTAATCATTTATATTTTTTGAAATAAATGACTACTATGAATCATAAATCAACAAAAGAAAATGATGCAAGATCGTCGAATGCAATGGCAGCGACTTCTCATCCATTGGCCACTGAAGAAGCATTAAAAATACTTAAAATGGGAGGAAATGCAGTGGATGCCTCTATTGCTGCCTCAATTGTTTTATCAGTTGTTGAGCCTAATGCAACAAGTATCGGTGGTGATTGTTTTGCAATTGTTAAAATGAGCAATAAAGATGCAGTATCTTTTAATGGATCTGGTTTGGCTCCAGAAAAATTAAATTATGATTTCTTTAAGGAAAAAAATATAGATAAAATTGGGTTAACAAGTCCTCACTCGGTAACTATACCTGGAGCAGTTCATGCTTGGGAAACTATCCATAGAGAATTTGGCAAACTTGATTTTGAACAATTATTTTCAGGAGCAATTAATATTGCAAAAAATGGTCATAAAATTTCTAAAGTAGTATCGCAAGCTTGGCATAACAGTTTAAATAAAATTAATGGAAATGAGAATTCAAAAAGAATTTTTTTAAAAGATGGTCGTACATATCAAGAAAATGAATTAATGAAAAATATTGCGTTGGGAGAAACGCTTGAGGCAATTAGTAAAAAAGGAAGTAAAGAATTTTATGAAGGTGAAACTGCAAAAGATATAATTGAAAGTTTAAATGAATTAGGAGGCGTTCATACCTTTGAAGATTTTTCTAAACAGAAAACAATAAGATCAGAAACTATCAAATCTTTATATAAAGGTGATTTTATTCATCAATGCCCTCCTAATGGACCTGGTGTTACGGTATTAGTTATGATGAAATTATTAGAAAAACTCAATATTCAAAACTATAAATTCAACAGCGTAGAAAGATTTCATCTTGAAGCAGAAGTTACAAAACAAGCCTATAAAGTTAAAGAAACAAGTTTGGGTGATCCAAGTTTTGCAAATATTAATTTGGATGAAATTTTAAGTAATAAAAATATTGAAGATATTTTTAATAAAATTAATCTAAATTCATGCAGTGATGTTGGTGACTTAAATATTCCAGCTCACCCAGAGACAATTTATCTAACAGTAGTAGATAAAGACTTAAATAGCGTATCAATAATCAATTCTGTCTGTTATGTTTTTGGATCAGGGATTACAACAAATAAAAGTGGAATACTTTTGCATAATAGAGGTACAAATTTCAGAGTAGAGCATGGACACCCTAACTGTATTGCTGGCTTAAAAAGACCATTGCATACAATTATTCCAGGTATGGTCATTGATAAAGATAACAACGCAACCTTAAGCTATGGTGTTATGGGTGGTCAATATCAACCAGTCGGACAAGTTCATGTTTTAAATAATATGATTGATTATGGGATGGGACCGCAAGAAGCTTTAAGCTTTCCTAGAGCATTTCATTTTAATAATGTTTATAAGCTCGAAAAAACTGTTGATAAAGAGATTTTTCATGGCCTTAAAGAAGTAGGTCACAATGTAGAATATATTGATGGTACACATGGTGGAGGGCAAGCAATAAAAATTAATAGAAGCGAAGGTGATCTATTAGGTGGATCAGATCCTAGAAAAGATGGGTACGCAAAAGGATATTAGAAGTGTCAAAAAGAATTGTTAAAAACATTTTTGAAAATAGTGAAAATGATAAAATTGCAATTTCGTCTGAAAACAATTCAAAAATTAGTTACAGAGATTTAAAAATATTTGTTGAAGATATTTCAAAACAATTATCAGGAAATGGTATATCTAATAAAGATAGAGCTGCAATAGTTCTACCGAATGGACCATCCATGGCCACTAGTTTCTTAGGAATTTCAAGTTACATGTCTGCTGCTCCTCTTAATCCATCATATAAATCAGAAGAGTATGAGTTTTATCTTAAGGATTTAAATCCTAAAATAATTATTGTTGAAAAAAATTCAAATAATCCGTCAGTAGAAGTTGCAAAAAAATTAAATATAGAAATTTGTGAATTGAAAATCCATAAAGATCAACCTGAAGGTTTGTTTGATTTGTTTGATAACAAAAGTGATTATTCATCCCCAAATGAAAATGATGAGGCTTTAGTCCTGCATACTTCAGGAACTACCTCAAGGCCAAAAATTGTTCCGTTATCTAATAATAATATTTTTTCATCTTCTGAAAATATTTCAAAAAGTTTAAGTCTTACAGATAATGATCATTGTTTAAATATTATGCCATTATTTCATATTCATGGACTTATAGCAGTTTTAGCGACATCAATGAAAGTTGGTGCATCAGTATGTGCCTCTAGCGGTTTTAATGCATTAAAGTTTCTTGATTTGGCTAGATTAGAAAAAATTACTTGGTATTCAGGTGTACCAACTATGCATCAAGCAATCTTATTAAGAGCAAATAAAAATAAAGAGGCAGCAAAAAACTTAAATTTAAGATTAATTAGATCTTCCTCAGCTTCATTACCTCCTGCTGTATTTAAAGATTTAAATGAAGCATTTAATTGTCCTGTTATTGAAGCATATGGGATGACTGAAGCAACGCATCAAATGACGTCAAATCCATTACCACCAAAACAACAAAAAGCAGGATTTGTAGGCCTACCAGCAGGTCCAGAAGTATGTATTATGAGTGAAAATGGTGAAATGATGAAACAAGGTGAAGAAGGCGAAGTATGTATAAAGGGTGAAAACGTAACACTTGGCTACGAAAATAATGAAGAAGCAAACAAAACAAGTTTCACAAATGGTTGGTTTAGAACTGGTGATCAAGGATATTTTGACGAAGACGGATATTTGAAAATTTCAGGAAGATTGAAAGAAATAATTAATAAGGGTGGAGAAAAAATATCTCCTTTAGAGGTTGATAATGTTTTAATGGATCATCCATCAATAGACCAAGCTGTGTGTTTTGGCTATGAGGATAAAATGCTTGGCGAAAATATAGCTAGCGCCATAATTATTAAGTCCGGAGAGATGTGCTCAGAAGATGATGTATTAAAATATGCTCAAGAAAAATTAGCAAAATTTAAAATTCCTAAGAAAATTTTTTTTGTAGATGAAATTCCAAAGGGAGCAACTGGTAAGTTACAAAGAAACGTTTTGGCAAAGAAATTTGGTTTAAGTAGTTAATGGCAAAAATTTGTATATTTGGTGCAGGATCTATCGGTGGATATTTGGCAGCATGTTTAAGTAAAACAAATATAGATTTATCTCTTATAGCAAGAGGACCACACAAAAAAGCTATAGAAGAAAATGGATTGACATTAATTAAAGAGGGTAGGTCTGAAAACTTCAAATTAAAAGTAACCGATGATCCCAAAACATTAGATGTACAAGACTATATATTTATTTCTGTAAAGGCTCATGCAATTTCAAATATTGTTGATTCACTAAAAAATATTATTGGAGAAAAAACCTCGATTATATCAGCTGTAAATGGACTTCCTTGGTGGTATTTTTATAAAGCAAATACTGGAACAAATTTAGATAACCATCATATTGATAGTGTGGATCCCGAGGGAAAAATATGGAAAGATTTAGATCCTGCAAAAGCTATTGGTTGCGTTGTTTACCCCGCTGCTGAAATAACCGAACCAGGTATAATAAAACATAATGGAGGAGAAAGATTTACACTTGGTGAACCTGATGGATCTAAATCAGAAAGACTTAAGATCATTGCTGATTTATTAATTGCAGGAGGCTTAAAAGCTCCTCAAAAAAGCAATTTAAGAGATGAAATTTGGATAAAACTTTGGGGTAATTGCTCATTTAATATCATTAGTGCTCTTTATGATAAAACCTTAGATGAAATTGGAAATGATCCAGAATTGTTGAAAATAGTTAGAAAATTGATGGAGGAATGCCAACAAGTAGGTGAAAAAATTGGTGTAAAATTTAATGTTTCTATTGATGATAGAATAAATGCTGCGATTTCTATTAAGGGTCATAAACCATCAACAACTCAAGATTTACATGCTAAACGTTCATTAGAAATTGATCCAATTATTGGTTCTCTTGTCGAAATTGGTAACAAAGTAAACATCAAAACCGAAAATTTAAAATCTGAGTACGAAAAATTAAAAACAAAAGCGGAAAAGCTTGGTTTATACAAAAGATCAAAATTAATTGATCAAATCACAAAATAATTAAAAGTTTAAAGATATATCTCTGTGGATAGAATTGCATTTTGAAACATATATAGCTTGTTCTTTTGTAAGTTTTGATTGTAATCTTAATCCAATAGTCTCACTAATAACTTTGTCATGAGCATTTATTCTATCCATATATTTTTTCTTGAAATTTTTTCTCCAACTAACTTCTTGCTCAAATAATGCAATAGTATTGACCGTTGAAGTTTGAAGTTTTTCAAAATCAACTTCATCCTCATCCATTAAAGTGATAAGATAATCTAATTTATCGGCAAACTCATCGGATCCAGAAATTTCTCCGACTTTTTCAAATATATTATCTATAAACTCTATTGCATCAATGTAGCCTCTATTATCTATTTTATTTTTAAGAAGTTTCATTTCTTGTTCTAATTCTTCAAATTTTTCACCGTCATTTATAAAACTCTTAATCAACAATAAATCTTCGTAAGCATTATCAACTGTTTTTCGATATTTTCTTGTCGCAAGATTTTTTGCTTTATTAATTTTGTTAAATTCATCATTTTTTGATTTCCATTCTTCTGGGATTTGACTACTTATCTCGTCTATTTCTAGTTTCACATTTTCAATTTTTTGTTCAAGCTTGTTTTTATCTGAAACATCTTCATCATCTAAGTTTCTAATCTCAGCTTTATATTTATCTATCTTTTTATTTAATTTTAAAATTTTCTTTTGTTTCTTTCTTGTTTTAAAATGTAAGTCTCTATAATCGACTGCATAATCATTATATAATGTCTCTGTACTTTTAACCTCATTAACAAGTTCAAAAGAGTACTTAGAATTATCAACATGGCGTTGGAAATAACTTAATTTATCTGCTGGTAAATTTGCAAGAATTATGTCGTCAAAGTCAGTAATACTTTTATTTATTGCATCAGCATTATTAGTATAATTTGCAAATTTATACTCTTGTAAGCAATATTGTAGTTTTGGATTCATCGGCGGTGGAGCAACATTAGATGTTAAATAAACCCTGTTTGGTAAATAATTTACTAGACTAGGGTATGCGCCCACAATTCCTAAACCGATAAGTTGCAAGATAATAAAAGGAACAACACCTTTCCAGATATCTAATGTTTGGACCACTTTTGGAGCTACACCTTTTAAATAAAATAAAGCAAATCCAAATGGTGGTGTTAAGAAAGAAGTTTGTAAATTAACACCTATCATTACTCCAAGCCATACAGCTGTAACATTTGCTCCTGTTTCAGCTAGCAATATCGGTGCAATTATTGGTACAACAACAACTGCAATCTCAATAAAATCTAAAAAGAAACCTAGCAAGAAAATTACAATCATGACCACAACAAACTGTGTCCAAAAACCTCCTGGTAAATCTTGAAGAAAATCTCTTACTAATTCTTCTCCACCAAATGCTCTAAATCCTGATGTAAGCATCGCAGCACCAAGAAGGATTATAAATACCATTGAAGTAGTAATACATGTCTCAGTAACTACTTCTTTTAAAACATTTTCAGTTTTAAATGTTCTCCAAAAACTCCATGCAATACCATAAACGAGTATTGCTACAAAAAATGCGGTAACATAAATGGCACCTAAATTTCTTTCTTCTAAATTTTTAACATTAAGTTCATATGTGGATGCAAGAAAAGTAATAGGTATTAATGATCCAATTATAAGAATTAAAGGATAAAATGCACTTTTCTTACCTTCAAATAATCTATAACCAGCCATCAACGTTGCACCAATTGCTCCAATTGAACCAGCTTGGTTAACTGTTGCTATACCCATCAAGATTGAACCCAAAACTGCAAAAATAAGTGCAAGAGGAGGAATAATTATAACAATTACTCGTAACCAAAATTTAAAATTAAATTCTCCTTTAAATGGAACTGGTGGTGCTACACCTTTTTTTATTCTCGCATAGAAAAATACATAGATCATGTAAAGCGCAACTAAAACAAGACCAGGTAAAAGAGCACCAAGGAACATATCACCAGCACTTGAAGATCCAACTCTAAATTCTCCCGGCATATTAAATTCTCCCGTTACTGCTTTGTAATCATTTTGACGGATGTTATTTGCAACATCTGATGCGCTAGCTAATTGGTCAGCAATAATAATTAAAACAATAGATGGGGGTATTATTTGACCTAACGTTCCAGATGAACATACGATACCACTAGCAAGTTTCCTATCGTAGTTATTATTTAACATAGTAGGCAATGAAATTAATCCCATTGCAATAACGGTTGCACCAACAATACCAGTGGTTGCTGCTAACAATGCTCCAACAAAAATTACTGAAATACCAAGACCACCAGGAATTGGACCAAATAATTGACCCATTGTTATTAATAAATCTTCTGCAATTTTGGATTTTTGCAGCATAATTCCCATAAAAATAAATAAAGGAATTGCAATTAGGGTGTCAGTTTCAACGTCCCAATAATTACTTCTAAAGTTTGTAATACCGGCAACAAGCCATTCTATCGGACCATCAACTGCAAAATAAGCATCTGCATCACCTTCAAATAAATATCCAAAAAAAGCGGCTAATCCAATTGATATTATAGCTGAACCAGGAAGCGCAAATGCTACAGGATATCCAGAAGCAAGAGAAACTATCATTATTAAGACTAAAACTGCTAAGAAAAATAGTTCCATACTTTAATTTTCCTTACCATTTAAAATTTTATAACTACTACCCATGAAATAGCTAGTAAACTGTAAAAGCATGGTAACTGCAAATACTGCTAAGTATACAGCCATCAAATATAAAAGGTATAAACCATTTGATCCTTGTTGCGTAACTTCAAAGGCAACCACCGGTCCATTTATTATACTTGCTTTTCCATTAAGTCCTAAAAATAAAACTATCAATACAAGTGGAACACCTAGAAGAGCAGAGCCTAAAAGATTTGTCCAAGCTTTTTTTCTTTCACTAAATGAGGAGTATAACACATCTACTCTAACATGACCTTCGTGAATTAAAGCATAAGCACTTGCAAATAAATATAGTGCAGCATACCAGAAACGAACAAGATCTCCTTGAAAAGCTTGCTCGTAAGAAAATATAAATCTAGATAAGACAATTATGAATTCACTGACAACAACTAAAACTGCTAACCAAATAAAACCAACAGATTTTGTAAAGTAACCAATTACAAATGAAATTAATATAATTGGAAAATGTATAAATGTAATTCTTTCTGGTGATTTCACCATAAAGGCTTTCACTTCTGGACTGAATATTGCTTCCCATAATCTTTCAACAACCATAAAAGATATAACAAAGTCAGCTACACCAACTAAAAATACTGCCCAAAATGATGATCTAACAAGATATGCTGAAAATCTTGATAGAATTTTTGAATCTTGTTCCAAAGTTTGGCTATATGTTTTAAAAACATAAAAAACGACTGCAACAATACAAATCAAATACAATCCAATTTGCATGTAACCATAATTTAAATCAGATCCCTCTAGAGCTTTTTTCTTAAATCCAAACATCTCATGATGTGAAAAAATTTTTTTTATTCCTGGCCAATCACTCCAAACTGTTAAAACATTATTAATTAAAAATGCTAAAGTAAAAGCTAAAACTGAATAACTGATTATTCTGATATATAGAGATAAATTTGAATTTTTTGCCAACATAGTATTTTAAAATACCTAAGTAATAATCGATTTTGTTTTAAAAAAAAGGGCCCAATAAAGGGCCCTTTAATAACTAAATTTAGTTAGATTACATTCCTAATGCTCTGTTTCTTTGAGAAATGTAAGGTGAGTCAGACAAGTTCGTCCAAGAACCAATGTCTTTTCTAGCCTTCAAGAAACTTGTGTGTACTCTTTCTGCGAGATCACTACTGGCTCTTGTTTCCTCAAATACTTCATTAGCAGCTTTAGCAAAACCATCATAAACTTTATCACTAAACTTCTCTAGTTTAACACCATGATCGTTTATCAACCTTGCAAGTGCAGCACCATTTTTAGCATTGTACTCTGACATCATAACATCATTTTCCATTGCAGCCGCAGCTTCAATTAATAGCTGATCTGATTTTGATAAGCTTGTGAACCATGATTTGTTAGTTCCACATGCTAACATTGATCCAGGTTCGTGCATTCCAGGATAGTAGTAGTACTTAGCAGCTTCTTGGAATTTCATAGCTTCATCATTCCATGGACCTACCCACTCTGTTGCATCAATTGCACCAGAAACAAGGTTTTCATAAATTTGTCCACCAGGAAGTGAAACTGGAGATCCTCCAAGTTTACCGATAACTTGCCCACCTAATCCAGGCATACGCATTTTAAGACCTTTGAAGTCATTAGGGCTTCTAATTTTCTTGTTAAACCATCCGCCCATTTGAACTCCTGTGCTTCCACACATAAAGTTTTTAAGACCAAATTTGTCTGATAGTTCATCCCATAATTCTTGACCACCAGCAAATCTAATCCATGCGTTCATTTCAGTATAAGTGAAACCGAAAGGTACAGCTGTAAAGTAACCCCAAGCTGGGTCTTTTTTAACCCAGTAGTAGTCAGCAGCGTGATACATTTGTGAGTTACCTGAAGCAACTTCATCAAATGAGTCAAACGCTTTAACCCTTTCGTTTGCCGCATAGTAAGTGACTTGAATTCTTCCATCACTCATGTCTATAATTCTTTGAGCAAATCTTTGCGCACCAGTTCCTAGACCTGGGAAATCTCTTCCCCATGTAGCTACCATAGAAGCTTCAATTCTTTCTTTGGCAACGGCTGGAGCAGCTAAAGATGATGCAGCTACAGCAGCAACACCAGTCGCAGCAGCAGCCTTAAAGAATTTACGTCTTGAAGGTGATTTACCCTTCAATGATCTTTTTTCTTTAATCATTTTTTCTCCTCTTAGTTAATTAACTAAACAGATTAAATTACAATTGGGCGTTTAAGTCTAGATTAAAATCTCTATTGAGGAATTAATTACAATCAGAGGTAGTAAATTTAAGATTATTTAAAATTATTTTTTATCAAAGAAGGCTTCGTAGAGCATCATCGATATCGCAAGTATCATCAATATATAAACTGGTAATACATCGAGAAAACCTATCATCATGGATCTTGTAAGTGTTGTTGCTAAACCCACAAGAAATAAAATTGCAAAAGAAAGTCCTATTAGTGTTACAAATTTATTCATTAAATTTCTCACTTTCCTTTTCGAGCCAACTGGAAACTCCTAAAAAACGATTATCATCATATTTCTCTCCAATTACTTGAATGCCTAATGGTAAATTATTTTCACCTTGAAGTAAAGGAAGTGAAATACAAGGAGTTCCTAGATAAGACCAAACTTTATTGAAATCAGCTGAACCAGTGCTCTTTAGACCTTTTGGAG
>CACIRB010000019.1 GCA_902588925.1 uncultured Pelagibacteraceae bacterium
ATGAGTACAACAGATGAAAATGAAGTTAAAAGACTTGGGAATAAGGTAATATCAAAAAAAGCTATCCCACTAGATGGGCCTGTAAGTGGTGGTTGTCATAGAGCTGCTACAGGTAATATTGCTATATTTGTAGGTGGAGAAAGAAAAGCTTTTGAAAAAATATTGCCTGCATTAACTGTAATGGGTAGAAAAGTTTTACATACTGGTGAATTAGGCAGTGCATCAGTTCTTAAAGTCATAACAAATTATTTAGCATCGGTTCATTTAGTAGCTTTAGGTGAGGCATGGACTGTTGCGAAAAAATCAAATTTAGATCTAACTAAAGCATTTAAAGGTATAGCAGTTTCATCTGGAAATTCTTTTGTACATGAAACAGAAAGTCAGGTCATTTTAA
This sequence comes from uncultured Pelagibacteraceae bacterium, assembly GCA_902588925.1. GTDB lineage: Bacteria > Pseudomonadota > Alphaproteobacteria > Pelagibacterales > Pelagibacteraceae > Pelagibacter. Next base: position 395 of record CACIRB010000019.1, read on the forward strand.
ATGGCTCTTATAATATCAATTTCACAATGGATCTTGTTTTAAAAGATACTGGTTTATTTGATAGTCTGGCTAAGAAATTAAATGCTCCTTTAGAGATTTCTCCAAAGATAGTTGAGATATTTAAAGATGGACAAAAAAAATATGGTTCAAGAGCATGGTCTTCCATGATTGTAAAAAGAATGGAGGATTTAAATAAAATTAATTTTAGAGCTGAAGGTTTTCCTGATGAGCTTGTGGATAATGAACCAGAAGAAAAAGGCTATGAAATTTAATAAATATGCTAAGACTATTAAATGTTAGATAAAAGAAAATTTTATATAAATGGTGGATGGGTTGATCCAATTAAAAAAAATGACTTCGAAGTAATTAACCCATGTAATGAAGATCCTTGTGCAATTATTTCGTTAGGTTCAAAGGATGATACAGATAATGCTGTAAAAGCTGCAAAAACTGCATTTGAGAGCTTTAAAGAAACCACTAAAGAAGAAAGATTAGATTTACTTCAAAAATTATTAGCTATTTACAAAAGAAGGTTTGGTGAAATGGCTGAAGCTATCTCATTAGAGATGGGAGCACCAATGGATTGGGCTACAGAGGTACAAACTGCGTCGGGACAGGCTCACTTGGAAGATTTTATAATTAGACTTAAAAAATTTGAATTTGATGAGCATTTTGATGAAAAATCAAATAATCATATTTATTATGAACCAATTGGTGTTTGTGGATTAATAACTCCATGGAACTGGCCTATTAATCAAATAGCTTTAAAGGTAGTTCCTGCATTTGCAACAGGATGTACAATGATTTTAAAACCATCTGAAATAGCACCAATATCAGCAATGTTATTTGCAGAAATGATTGATGAAGTTGGATTTCCTAAAGGGGTTTTTAATTTAGTGAATGGAGATGGTGTTGGCGTTGGAACTCAAATTTCAAGTCATCCTGATATTGATATGGTTTCTTTTACAGGTTCAACAAGAGCTGGGAGATTAATTTCAAAAAATGCAGCTGAAACAATTAAAAGAGTTTGTTTAGAACTTGGAGGCAAAGGTGGAAATATAGTTTTTGCGGACAGTTATAAAAATGCAGTTCGAGATGGTATCAGAAATGTAATGAGTAATTCAGGTCAATCCTGTGATGCACCTACAAGAATGCTTGTTGAAAAATCTATTTACCAAAGAGCTGTGGATGAAGCAGTTGATGAGGCAAACAATATAGGAGTTGATCAAGCCTCTAAAAAAGGAGATCACATTGGACCTGTAATTTCAAAAACTCAGTATGATAAAATTATAAATTTAATTGAAAGTGGAATTAAAGAAGGAGCAACGTTAGCTGCAGGAGGTCCTGAACTACCTAATGGATTAAATAAAGGCTATTTTATTAAACCCACAATTTTCACAAATGTTACAAATGAGATGAGAATAGCAAAAGAAGAAATTTTTGGTCCAGTTCTATCTATTATTCCATTTGAAACTGAAGATGAAGCAGTAAACATTGTTAATGACACTTCATATGGTTTAGGAAATTATTTACAAACTGATGACAGAGAAAAAGCTCATAGAGTTGCAAAAAAATTAAGATCAGGTTGTGTTTACATAAATGGTAATGCAGCTGACGCCGGCACCCCGTTTGGAGGATATAGACAATCAGGAAATGGAAGAGAAGGTGGAGTTTGGGGGCTTGAGGAATATCTAGAAGTAAAAACAGTTACCGGTTGGAAGGATTAATACTCTTAAACTCCAGCATATCTTTAAAAGTACACATTTCAGGTTTTTCAAAAGTTAGTTTTGGAAAACTTTTACTAAAGTCAAAAAATAATTTTTTATTAAATTCAATTAAATTTTTTATTTCGATTTGATTAAGTTCTCTTAATATATACGCTAAAGTAATATGGAAAGTGTATCTTAGATGATTTTCAAATTGAATTTTTAACAAACTGCTTAGTTCATCTCTACAATTTCTTAATATTTTTTCGTCCTTTTCAGAAAATGGTTCCAAAATAATACTGTAACCACCAAAAAACATTTTTAATTTTAAGTTTAATTCTTCTGGAAAAATATAGTCCTTAATTCTTTTATTTAACTCAATAGCTATATTTTCGTAATCCATATTAGGATCTACATTTGATGGCCAATACTTAGTGTTTTTTGTATTTAAATTACAACAATCAAATAATGTCATATGAAAACTAGAAGGAGGTAAATAGAAATAAGTTTTTTTAGGATTAAAATTTTCTATTTTTTTTTGATAATTAATAATTTCATTAGATAAATCAGTATTAAGAGGAATATTGCAAATTATTGAACAGCCTGGAAATAATAGAGGATTTCCTTTGTCATCAAATTTATTTTCAGCACCTTTTAAAGTATAACCTTCAAGTTTACCTGCTAAAAACTTTTCCTCATTATTAACTATATTTAAATCCATTAAAATAAACTAGAACCAGTTTATATTTTCTTTATCACAAAGTTCTTTCAACCTTATTGGGTAATCTGTCATGATGCCATCTACACCGTATTCAATCATTTTTAACATGTCGTACTCTTTATTTACCGTCCATACATTGATTGGTAAACCCTCTTGATGAGAAATATCGACAAGTTTTTTTGTAATATCTTTATGGTAAGGATGCCAAGCTTTTCCACCTTGTGATTTTATAATTTTAGGTAATTCATGATTGTCAGAAAAAGGTAAAAAACTCATCCATGGAGATCTATTATAAATCGTATTTTTAATTTTCATTCCTCTTTGTTGTTGGTAGGTTAAATATGCTCTTGATATTTCAGGGAAATTATTTTTTATTTCTGTAAGTATTCTCCAATCAAATGAAGAAACAATTATTTTATTTTGCAGATTTGATTTATCTACCTCTTTGATAACTAATTTCACTGTATCCTCAGGAACTGGTGTTAAATTTTCCTCATCTGGCGTAGATTTAATTTCTAAATTTATTAATAAATTTTCAGATATATTTTTTGAGGATAATTCTAATAACTCAGAAAGTTTAGGTATCTTTTGATTTTCTAAAGTTTTTTGATTGAGAAATCTTCTTCCGTATCTTGATAACTTATTAAGTGAACCTACATCATATTTTAAAATTTCATTATAAGTTAAATCAAAAATTTTAATATTTTCATCTGTTATCCAATTTCCCTCATCATCTTTAGTTAAACTTGGATCTAGCTTAAAATCATGGGTAATGACAGGTATAAGATCTTTGGAAATTAAAATATCTGTTTCGTAGGCATTAATATTATTTTCAAATAAATATTTAAAGCTATCTAATGTATTTTCTGGTAAATCGCCTCTGGCTCCCCTATGACCATAAATTTTTATATGATTTGGTTTTGCTAAAATCAAATTTGGTTTACTCTTTTGCCAGTGTTTTTATCAAAGATATAATATTTATTTTCTTCAATATTCAAACTTAGAGTGTCACCTTTTTTGATTGTTTGGTTTCCTGGAGATCTATAACAAAAATCTTTTATATTTTTTATTTGTCCATAAACAAGATTATCTGAACCTAGCTGTTCAACCAATTCTACTTTTAAATTTATCAAACCATTTTCAGACTCAATTAAATGCTCTGGTCTTATTCCTAAAGTAACCTCACCATTATAATCGCTATCTATATTTTTTATTTCAAAATTTTCAGCTGACAGTGTTTTGTTATTTAAATTAGCATCTAAAAAATTCATTTGTGGAGAACCGATAAAACCAGCAACAAATAAAGATTCCGGATTATTATAAATTTCAATAGGGGTTCCAAGCTGTTCAATAATTCCATTATTTATAACAGCCAATCTATCCGCAAGGGTCATGGCCTCAACTTGATCGTGTGTAACAAATATACTTGTTACTCCAACTTTCTGCTGAAGTTTTTTGATTTCAAGTCTCATCTGGATTCTTAGTTTTGCGTCCAAGTTTGAAAGAGGCTCATCAAATAAGAATATTTTAGGGTTTCTAACAATCGCTCTACCCATAGCAACTCTTTGTCTTTGACCACCAGATAACATTGATGGTTTTCTTTGTAAAAAATCTGAAATTTGCAAAAGTTTAGCTGCATCATTAACTTTTTGCTCAATTGTTTCTTTGTCAATTCCTCTGTTTTTTAAACCATAAGCTAGATTGTTATAAACATTCATATGTGGATACAATGCATAGTTCTGAAATACCATTGCTATATCTCTTTCAGATGGATCAACTTCATTTATTAATTGTCCATCAAGATTAATATCACCTTCAGTTATGTCCTCTAAACCTGCAACCATTCTTAACAAAGTTGATTTTCCACATCCACTAGGTCCTACAAAAACCATGAACTCCCCTTCATCAACGCTTAATGAAGTTTCATGTACTGCTTTTGTGCCGTTAGGGTAAATCTTAGTTACATTTTTTAAATCTAAAAAACTCATTTATTTCTCCGTTTGAATTAATCCTTTTATGAACCATTTTTGTAAAAATACCACCACTAATACAGGAGGGATCATAGACAAAATAATATACGCAAATCTTTCTGCAGTTCTTGGTAGTGCAACTCCTTCATAACTCTCTGTGTAAATAATTTTCATCCCCATTACAACAGTCCAATATTCTTCGGCAGTAGTCATAATCAATGGCCATAAATATTGGCTATATCCGTAAACAAACATAAATATAAACATTGCAGCTATCATGGTTTTTGATAGTGGTACTAAGAAATCAATGAAAAAACTCCAAGCATTTGCTCCATCTAATTTTGCAGACTCCAATAGTTCATCTGGAATTGTTTTGTAAAATTGTCTGAAGAAAAAAGTTGCCGTTGCTGAGGCAACTAATGGAAGAATAAGGCCTGTATAAGAGTTGGTCAAACCTAAATCAGATACTATTTTATAGCTTGGAAATATTCTCACCTCTAAAGGAACAAGCAGAGTAATGAAGATTAACCAAAAAATTGGTACTGCTAATTTAAATCTATAATAAACTAAAGCGTATGCAGACATTGCTGAAATAGCTACTTTAAGTGTAGCAATTCCTAAAGCCATTATAAAACTGTTAATAAACATTTTTGCAGCAGTTACTTCCTCAGACCAACCACCTTTTTCATTTAAAACTTCATTATAGTTTCTTGAAAATTGATCACCTAAAGTAAACCTCATACCTTCTGTAAGTATAGATACATTTTCATGTGTGGAACTTGCAAAAGAAATCCAAATTGGAAGAACCATTAACAAAACTCCTATTATTAAAATAATATGAGCAACAATTTGAAGTGGTTTTATTTTCATTTATCTTGAAAAACTCCTTTAATAAAATGTTTCTGTAAAACAATTATAATTAAAATTGGTGGAACCATAGACATCAAAACAAACGCAAAACGATGAACGATTGAACCTGACATCATCTTTAATCCCATAACCACAGTCCAGTATTGCTCTGAGCTTGTTACTAACAAGGGCCATAGATACTGATTGTAACCAAAGACAAACATAAATATTAACATTGCTACAATCATTGTTTTTGATAATGGAACTAAGAAATCAACAAAAAATCTCCAAGTATTTGCTCCATCAAGTTTTGCTGATTCAAGTAACTCATCTGGAACAGTTTTGTAAAACTGTCTGAAAAATAATGTTGCTATCGCTGAAGCTGATATAGGCACAATTAATCCAAAATAAGAATTTACAAGATTTAATTCAGCCATTACTGAATAAGTAGGAAAAATTCTTAACTCTAATGGAACTAAGATTGTAACAAATATTATCCAGAACAATAATGTTGCATATTTTGTTCTATAATAAACTAAAGCATAAGCAGCCATTAAAGAAGTAATAACAGATAATATTGCAACTCCGGTTGCCATTATGAAACTGTTTAAAAACATTTTTAAAGCGGTTATCTCTTTGAAAAAACCACCTTGATATAACAAAACTCTCATATAATTTTCATAAAAGCTGTCTCCTAAAAACATTTGAAGACCATGAGTATTAATCGTTAAACCTGTATGAGTTGAGCTAGCAAAAATCATCCATACAGGAACAATCATAATTAATATTCCTATGAATAAAATAAAATGAGAAAATCCTGATGTAATTAATCTAGTCATTAATTATAATGTATTTTCCCTTCTATGTATCTAAATTGAAAAATTGTAATAAATAATACTATGAACATCATCATTATTGATTGAGCGCCTGCACTTCCTAAATCTAATCCTCTGAAGCCATCCATGTAGGCTTTGTAAACTAGAGTTCTTGTTTCACCTGATGGGGCACCTATTGTTGTAGTATCAATAATACCGAACGTATCAAAAAACGCATAAGTAATATTAATAATAATTAAAAAGAATGTTGTTGGCATTAGTAAAGGAAATGTAATTGTCCAAAATCTTCTAATACTATTTTTGCAATCTATCATAGATGCTTCAATCACAGATCTTTGTATGGCTTGTAGACCCGCTAAAAAGAAAATGAAATTTGCACTTATTTGCTTCCAGGAACCAGCGATAATTAAATAAATATATGAGTCAAAGACGCTTTCGTACCAATTGAAACCCCAAAGATTATTAAACAAATGGTAAAGTAGTCCAAATCTTTCACTAAAAAAATAATTTGCCATTACACCAACAACAGCAGGAGCAATTGCATACGGCCATATCAATAATGTTTTGTATGTACTTTTGCCATGCATAACATTGTTTGCCTGAACTGCTAGCAACAAACCAATAGAAGCTGTGATTAGTGTTATTACAAAGCTATAAATAATAGTAAACTTAAATGCTATCCAATAAGCAGGATCATCAAAGATGAATAAAAAATTATCAAACCATACAAACTGAGTTCCAAATCCAAATGCATCCTGCATTGTAAATGCATCTCTAAAAGTTTGAATGATTGGCCAATATAAAAAAATTAATAAAATTCCTAACTGTGGAGCCAAAAATAAATACTGAGAATAACTAGATTTAAATTGGACTTTTTTCATATAAGTAAAATAAAGAATAAGGAGGGTAAGCTATTACCCTCCTTAATTAGATTGTTGTTTATAAAGTTTTAGCAAATTGTTTTAACAATTTAGCTGCACCTTTATCCATGTTCTTCAATCCTTTTTCGATAGATATTTTACCGTTTAACATAGGCTCAACATTTTCGTAAATTACTTCACGAATTTGTGGCCAGTTACCAGCTCTATATCCACCAGGAATAGTCGAACCTTCTAAGCTTAATTGTTCACCAACTGCTTTATGATATGGAGAAGCTCTATAGAAATTTATAGTTTCAGCTAACTCTATACCGCCTTTAGTTACTGCAGAGTAACCAGTCATATTGTGATAATACAGATCCATTTCTGGAGAACCCATAAATTCTATAAATTTAGCAAGTCCTTTGTACTCTTCTTCTGTATGACCATTTAATATCCAGTTAGCAGCACCACCAATAAATGTTGGATACTCTTTACCACCTGTTACAGAATCCCAATAAGGAATATGGTTTACTGTAAAGTTAGGAACAACACCTTTCATTCCACCGAACGATGCAGCCGAACCAAACCAAAACGCAGCTTCACCAGCTATAAATGGAGCTTGGTTATCTCCCCATGCTCTTCCTTTATAACCATAAAGGCCTTTTTCATACCACTCTTTAACTTTCTTCCAGTGCATTACAAATGCATCCGTTTCAGCAAATAAAGTTTTTGTTGGAACAGCATCGTAACCATTGTTACCATCTGTCATAAGTAAGTTATGTCTTGAAAAGAAATTTTCTGTCCAGATCCAGGGAAAGTGACTTTGAACTAAAGGTATGTATCCAGCAGCTTTAATTTTTGGAGCCATAGCTTCAAATTCCTCATAAGTTTTTGGCACTGATTCAATTCCAACTTCTTTCAAAATGTCCATGTTTGCATACATCAAACAAGTTGAGCTATTGAATGGTACACCGATCATTTTTCCATCAGAGTCAGCATAGAAATTTTTAATTCCTGGAATGTAATTGTCTGCATCAACTTTAATTCCATATTTCTCTGCCATTTCTTCAAATCCGATAACAACACCATTTTTTACCTGAGCTACCATAATTGCAGCACCAGCATCGTAAACTTGTGAATAGTGTGGCTGGTCTCCTGCTCTAAAAGCAGCAATAGT
>CACIRB010000020.1 GCA_902588925.1 uncultured Pelagibacteraceae bacterium
GAGCTGCAGGTTTAGATGCAGTCCATGTCACTATAGTTTACCATGAAGATTATGATGAGTTATTAGCAGAATTAAATAAGTGGGAAAAAATTTTTGAGGAAAATTCTGATATTATCTTTCTAGGAAAAGATTTTAAGGATATTGAAAAAGCAAAGCTTGAAAACAAAACTGCAATATTTTTTGGTTTTCAAAATTGTTCACCAATTGAGGATGACATAGGTTTGGTTGCAAAAGTTCATGAACTTGGATGTAGATTTATGCAGCTTACTTACAACAATCAATCTCTTCTTGCCACTGGTTGCTATGAAAAAATTGATAGTGGAGTGACTAATTTTGGACGAGAAGCAATAAAAGAAATGAATAGAGTAGGTATCGTTGTTGACATGTCTCATTCTGCTGAAAAAAGCACAATGGATGCAATAGAAATAAGTGAAAAACCAATTGCGATCACACATGCAAACCCTTCTTTTTGGCATGCTGCAAAAAGAAACAAATCTTCAGATTTGCTTAAGATGCTAAGTGATAGTGAAGGAATGTTAGGTTTATCTTTATATCCACATCACTTGAGAAATAATACTAATTGTACTCTTGATAGTTTTTGTGAAATGGTTGCAAAGACTGCAGAAATTATGGGAGCAAGTAAAATTGGTATAGGGTCAGATCTTTGTCTTAATCAACCCAACAGTGTGGTTGAGTGGATGAGGAATGGTACTTGGACTAAAACTAAAAATTATGGGGAAGGATCAAAAAATAAACCAGGTTTCCCAAAACAACCCGATTGGTTTGAAGATGCTAGAGGATTTTCTAATATAGAAAAAGGTCTTAAAAATATAGGATTTTCAGATGATGAGACACATGGGATACTAGGAAATAATTGGTACAATTTTTATAAATCAATTTAACTTATGCAAGTAGAACTAAGAGATCCAAATATTATAATGAAATTATCTCGATTGGGATCTTTTCATCAATCTAAATTATCTTTTTTAAGAAGCTTTTTGAATGAATTTAAAGACTGGGAATATAAACAAGATTTGTTTAATTTAGATGAAAATGGTTATGGTGAGGCAGTATATTCATTTAAAAAAGATAAAAGAGTTTATTCATTAGTTTGTTTTGCAAATCATATCAAAGATGAAGAAAGATCAGACAGGGTTATAGCTACTAAGTGGGATGCAGCCTTTACACTTCATGATGGAGTACCAAGTAAAAAAGATATTGAAAGATTGAAAAATGAAGTTCCTAAACAAGAAGTCGGAAGACTTTCTTTTAAAGAACTTACATTATCAAGAGCAAATAAGTCTCTAAGATTATTCAATCATGTAACAGAGAATTTAAGTCAAGGATTACAACCAGATTTAAATTTATTATCAAAAGTTGGATATTTGTACAGAACTACAGCTGTTTATGGATCAGGTAAGTTTGGTTTGGCAGATAGGTTTAGAATTAAAAATCGTAAGGAAATTAACGGACCATTTAGACTAGAAATGATGCTTGTTTATCTTGTAAGACAGTTTACTTTTGACCAAGTAAATCATGTCGCTTATCACAAGAACCCAAAAAAAGCAGTTAAACTAGATGAGCAAATTTCTAAAAACTTAGGTATTGGAAATTCTACTGGATTAGGAATGGCACCTTTTATAGTTAATCATCCAACACTTTTAAATAACTGGATTTTAAGTAGAGAAAAAGCTTTAAAAAAAATTAGAGAAATTAAAGAGGTAAATAAAAACGATAGTGAACTGTTTGTTGATTGTGTAAAAAAATCATTAACAAATATCACAAGCTGGAACACTGATAGTGAATATCAAAAAAATAAAATTAATAATTTACAGAAAGATGTTCAAAAATTTTTGAAATTTATTGATAATGATTTTGATTTTACAACAGGGTATCCCTTCAATGGTATTTATGAGTGGCTTGAGCAAGAAACATGTGAAGAATGTATTGAGTATGTAGTATCCATTATGATGGAACCATATAGTGAAATAACTGAACCCTTAGTAAAAGAAATGAGCTCTGATGAAGAAAAACATTTTAATATACCAGCTTATAGAACTGTTGAAGATTTACGAAATATAATTGAGAAAAAATACCCAAATATTTTAGAAATAAATTTTGAAAAAAAAGAAAATAATCAAAATTTTTGGTTTATCTCAAAAAATAAAGAAGAGCCAAGATTAGCTGATAGATTTGAAGAACATGGTTCAGAATTAGAACAACCTTTAGCTATAGCAAGAGATATAAAAAAACTTTATGAAATACTATTGGTTTCTAAAAATAGTCAAACTGTATCTGACTTTTTGATAAAAAATTCTGAATTTAGACATGTTGTTAGAAGAGTTTTTATAGTTGAAAAATTTCCTTATTCAGAAATTCAAGATAATACAATTGGTAAAAACATAATGCCTATTGATATGTTGAGGTTAAAGTTGTCTTTTTTTGGAGCTTTGAAATTCGATCCAAGGTCTGACAAATGGTTAAGAATTTGTATGTTCCAAGGAGCGCCACTACCTCATGAATTAAAAAATTACGATGAGCAGTGGGTTTATAAAACTAAGATTTAATTATGAAATCATTAAGTGAAATTGAAACTACTGTTAAAAGAGCAACTAAAGCTAGTGGATATTCATGGGGAGTTGCTGAAGAAACAGCAAAATGTATAAGACTATTAGAGTCCTTTGGTCTTCCAGGAATTAAACACATAAATAATTATTTTTCTGAAAGGAAAGAAAACAGTTTTCAAAATTTAAATCTAATAACAGAAAGAAATCCACCTTCAGCAAAACCTTATTGTCCAATTATCCTTGGAGTTAGTTTTTTAGACCAATCAAATTCTTTAGAATTTTTAAAAAAAATTGAACTAAATAACGTTGCTTACCCATCAATATTTTTAGCTTTTTTAAGCAGAACATCAGAAATTATTGGCAAAAAAATACACCTAAATCTTGATAAAAAAGAAATTATTTTAAATTTAAATTTAAATATCTATTCTAACATTGCTAGTAACGACTTTCCGTTTATCGCAAATCATTTAGAAATTAGTTTTTTAGAGAATATTGATAGCTTTTCTGAAGAAGAGTGGAAGAATTTATACAAATTGTCTGAAGATACATTCGTAGATGAGTCTGAGAGTTTGAAACAAGGTGGGGCAGGTGCAGGCCTAACAGATAATGACTGATAATTTTGATGAAATTCAGGATCAAGAAAATAATGAAGAATTAAATAATATTTGTGATGAGTGTAAAGATGAAGATGAGAGTGTATCTCAAAATTTAATTTTAATTGGTTTTAAAATTTGTAAATCTTGTAGAGTCTCTAAAACTATTTTTCCAATCTAGCTAATCTGATTGACTGGAAGCATATTCATTCTGCTCATTACAAATGAAATTGATAAAAAAGCTATTATTAAAAAAGATAACAAGACTATACCAAAAGATTTAAAATTAGATTTTAAATTTAAAATTTCTTTTGTTGAAATGATTAAACCTGCAAAAATCCAAAATTGAGTAAGAAAAATTATAGGTATCATTAAATCTGGAGTTACTGCAAAAAATCTTAATAAACCAGGAGCATGTGCAAATCCAACTGCAGTAAGAACTTTTTTAAATGAAACTTTAGTTTGTTTATCTGGAAAAAGTTTAACACCTATAACAAAAATAAAGATAGCCCATATTAACCAAGTAACTATTGCTGTTAGACCTGACATTCCTATTGCAGTTTTAATTATTGTATTAGCTGCTACTGCACCAGCAACTCCATCTAAAATCATTATTACGCCTGCAAAATATATCGAAGCTTCACCAAAATTTCTGTTATCAGAATAAAGTGTCTTATCTAATTTTATTGATTTGAAAACTATATTTAAAAATTCACCAAACATTAATTTTTATCTTTTTTATTTTTTTGAGCTTTATATGAAACAATTAATGGAAATATTATTAAAGCAATCACAATAATAATGCAAACTGCGATTAAAAACCCTTTTGTCATTGAATTTTGGGGGAGTTTAAATAACTCCCCCTAAATAAATTTAGCCTTTCACAACTTCTCTCGTGTTAGCGTTGAAAGACTCTTTGAATGGAATATCCACTACTACAGCATCAACTGGTGTTCCTGGAGTATCTGAATATTCTTCTGGTAGGTGAACTTTAAATTTAGTTCCTACTTTTCCTTTTGGAAAACCATTTGAATTCAATGTTCCATCAAAAGGAACATATCCCATTGCAATGTTTGTTTTCTTTTCAGGATGCCACCAAGGTGATGTTAAAAATCCTACTGGATCTCCACCACTTTCAGGAGAAACTAACCAAAAGTCAGGCGCATAATTATCAATAGGTTTACCACCTAATTCCATACCAACTAATTGAAGTTTGTAAGGTTTTTTTCCTGCTTTTAATTCATCTTTCATTTTTTCTAGTGCAGCCTTACCAACATAATCAGCAGTTTTGTTCCATTCTCCTTTACCAGATAGAGAAACTTGATAACCTAAATTACATTGGAATGGATTGTGTTGTTGATCCATGTCCTGTCCCCATGAAAGAATACCCGCTTGAATTCTTCTATGGTGAGCAGGAGCAATAACCATTAAGCTGTGTTTTTTCCCAGCTTCAAGTACAGCATTCCACATATCTTCAGCATATAAAGTAGAGTTTCTTAGATAAATTTCATAACCAGCTTCTCCTGAGAAACCAGATTGTGAAATTACAACATCTCTTCCGCCAATTTTAGCTTCAGCTAATCCATAGAAAGGCATGTTGTCAAAATCTACTTCATCTCCACATAAATCTTTCATCAATGCTTTTGATTTAGGACCTTGAATTTGAACTGGACTCACATCAATTTCTTCAATTGTACAATCAAATCTGCCATCTGCATTTACACCTTGAAGATACATTCCAATATCAGAGTCTGATAACGAAAACCAAAATTCATCTTCAGATATTCTTAAAAGGATTGGATCATTTAAAACTCCACCGTATGCATTACATAGAATTACATATCTTGCTCTCATTGGTGAAATTTTAGTTGCATCTCTTGTAATTACATAGTCAGTAAATTTTTCTGCATCTGGACCCTTAACTCTTATTTGTCTTTCAACAGCAACGTTCCACATTGTTACATGGTTTACTATAGCATCGTATTCAACCATAGCTCCACCATCTTCAGGTTTTACGTAACCTCTTGGGTGATAAATACGATTGTATACAGTTGCTCTCCAACAACCTGCCTGCATTGATAAATGCCAATAAGGTGATTTTCTTACCCTTGTTGAAATTAACATTTCAACTTTTGTTGGCCCACTTTGTCTTAAATTGTATGGTACTTCTCTATCTGACTGATCAACAGAAGTAACATGTTTTAATTTAGTATAGTCAAATTCATTAGACATAACTATTCTCCCTCAACCACTTGTTAGTTTCCTTCAAGCCGCCGAATGTATAAATGTGGAAGTTATCAGTGTGCGATTTAACTTTCCCAATTAAATCATTAGGGTCTTTAGGTTTCAATAAATCTAACGCCTTACTAAAATTAGATTTAAGAAAGTTTAAGGAATTTTTTGCCCCAACAATATTAGCAAATTTAATTAAGCTTGATATTTTTAAGGGCCCAGTGATTCCAACATGCACTGGCACGCTTTGTTTAGAAATAAAATCAATAATAGGCTGAGGATCAAGCAACCATTGAGTTACTATATAATCAGCGTAAGGCTTTTTATCTATCATTGCTTTTTCTAATTCAGTGTCGGATATATCAGGACTCCCTTCTGGATGTCCAGCTATTCCTATTCTCATTTTTTCAAAATAACCTGTTTCTAAAAGTTGAAACGAACTATCAAATTTTCCAAGAGGCTCTCTTCCTCCTCCTATAATTAAAGCTTGTTTAACTCCTCCATCTTTGCACCGTGAAACATAATCTTTAAGTTCCTTTTCATCATGCATTGATCTAGCAGGAAAATGTGGTACAGGATTAAAACCTTTTTTTACAAGCTCTACGGCCTTGTCAGCTGTTTCCTTGTAATCACCTCCAGGTAGCATTGTAATATAAATGTCGGATAATGCTGGAACAGTATCAATTTCTGTTTTAGGTCCTATTTCCAATGAAAAATTCATAGAGGAGATCTTTATTTATTTTAAAATATGAGTCTAGAAAATTCGATGTAGCAAAGTATCAACTATTTTATCTGACCTCTATGCTTCTGGATTCTTCTTCCATACTCTTGAGTGACCCTATCAAAGACAATTGCGAGAGCCACTATTGCTAATCCATTCATCATTCCAAGAGCTAAATATTGGTTAGAAACAGCCCTTAATATTGGTACACCAAGTCCTTTAACACCTATCATAGAAGCAATAACCACCATTGCTAGAGCCATCATTATTGTTTGATTTACGCCAGCAAAAACAGTCGGTAAAGCAAGTGGAATTTGAACTGATTTTAATTTTTGAGTTGTAGTTGCTCCAAAAGCTTCACTAGCCTCTAAAGTTTCTTTGTCCACCTCTCTAATTCCTAGATTAGTTAACCTAATAATTGGAGGAACTGCGTAGACACAAACAGCAATTAAGCCAGGAACCTTTCCAATTCCCAACAACATCAAAATTGGAATTAAATAAACAAAACTAGGAATTGTTTGCATCATATCCAACACAGGAAGTATTGCTTTTTCAGCTCTACTTGATCTAGCCATTATTATTCCAATTGGAATTCCAACCACAATGCATATAATCGTACAAACTGTAATAATTGCAACCGTTGCCATACAATCTTCCCACATTCCAAAATATCCAATTAACAAAAATGCAATTGCACTTCCTATAACTAATTTCCAACTTTTTGAACCTAACCAGGCTAATCCACAAATTGTTCCAATAATTATTATCCATGGTGTAGATAATAATAGTTTTTCTAATGATACTAAAAAAAATAATAATGGATCAAAAAATGCTTCTATATTGTCTCCATATTCTCTTGAAAAATTTCTAAAAGCTAAATCTATACCTTTTCTTAGCTCCATTTGGGATCTTCTTCCCATTTCTGGAAATTCAGTAAAAAATTCCATAAATATAAAATTTTTACGAGCCTATATTAAATAGGCTCGTAATTAAAAGTTAATTATAAACTTTTTTTGATTTTTTTTGCAGCACCAGAAGATACCCACTTAGTCCAAATATCTTCATGCTTAATTAAAAACTCAACCGCAGCATCAGAACCTTTTGCTTGGTTGTCAGCCATATAAACTAACATTCCATTCATTACTGGGCCTGGAAAAGTTCTACTTTCAACATATTTTAAAACATCTTTTCCACCAGTTTTAGCAAAGTTAGCACTTACAATTGAGTTAACCTCAGATTTTGTCCATGCAGTTGGTTTTGGATCTGCACAATCTTGCTCTGCAAGAGTGATGCAATTATCCCAATTATCTCTCCCTGCAAAAGGAACACCAAAATCTACTGGCTGTAAATTATATTTTCCAACCATTGATGTAGGATTCCAATAATATCCAAACCACGGCTCATTTGAATCTGATGCTTTAGCAATAGAACCATCTAAACCTGCAGCTGAACCTGGATCAATAAGTTTCCAACCTTTTTTTTCCATTTCAAATGCTCTGTATAAATTTGCATTTGCTAATTGACATCCCCAACCTGCTGGACATCCCATGAAAGCACCTTTTGATGGATCCTCTTTATCAGGGAACAGATCTGGTCGCTCTAAAATTTGAACAGCTGTCATTCCTTTAAGTTCTGGGTGTTTTTCAAAAGCTGCTGGATTTAGCCACCAACCTTCTCCAAGACCAGTAATTGGTGCTTTGTTTGCAATAATTAATCTTTTTTCACTTACCGCTTTTTTTAAAGGAGTGTAAACTGCATTTGCCCACTGCTCAGGGTTCATGTCAGGTGTTCCTTTATCATTCATTGAGGTAAATGTAGGCATAGTAGCACCAGGTACTAATTCTACTTCACATCCATATCCTTCTTCGAGAATGATTTTATCAACGTTTGCCATTAACTCGGCAGATGCCCAGTTTTGTTCGGCTATAACTAATTTTCCACAAGCATTTGCA
>CACIRB010000021.1 GCA_902588925.1 uncultured Pelagibacteraceae bacterium
TCTTCTTCAAGTATTATTGGTAAAATTCCATTTTTAAAACAGTTACTATAAAAAATATCAGCATAACTTGAACTAATTACACAAGTAATTCCAAAGTCCAACAATGCCCATGGAGCATGCTCTCTTGATGATCCACACCCAAAATTGTTTCCTGCAATTAAAATTTTAGAGTTATTAAATGGTTCTTGGTTTAATACAAAATCATTAATTTCTTTTCCATTATCGTCATATCTCATTTCAAAAAATAAATTTTTTCCAAGTCCAGTTCTTTTTATTGTTTTTAAAAATTGCTTAGGAATAATCATATCTGTATCAATATTTACAATTGGTAAATAAGCTGGAATACTTTTTAGTGTATTAAATTTTTGCATTTAATTTTGATACTTTCTAACATCATCTAAATTACCAGAGATTGCAGCTGCAGCTGCCATTCCAGGACTTACTAGATGGGTTCTGCCACCTCTTCCTTGTCTTCCTTCAAAGTTTCTGTTTGAAGTAGACGCACATCTTTCCTCTGGTTTTAATTTATCTGCATTCATTGCTAAACACATAGAACAACCTGGCTCTCTCCATTCAAATCCTGAATTTACAAATATTTTATCTAAACCCTCTTGCTCTGCTTGTTCTTTAACTAGTCCTGAACCAGGAACTACAATGGCATTTACATGTGATGATATTTTTTTATCCTTTAAAATTTTGGCAGCTTCTCTTAAATCTTCAATTCTTCCATTTGTACAGCTTCCGATAAATACTTTATCTATTTTAATATCAGTCGCTGCCATATCAGGAGTTAATCCCATGTATTTTAGTGCTCTTTCAATTGAGTTCTTTTTATCTTCATCTTTTTCATTGTGAGGATTTGGTACTTTTCCATCAATTGTAATTACGTCTTGAGGTGATGTCCCCCAGGTAATCATCGGTAAAATCTCATTTGCATTAAGATTTATTTCTTTGTCAAAACTTGCATCAGCATCTGTTTTTAAGCTTTTCCAGTATTCCAGTGCCTTTTCCCAATTTTCTCCTTTTGGAGACATGGGTTTTCCTTTTAAATATTCAAATATTTTTTCATCTGGAGCAATTAATCCAGCTCTTGCACCACCCTCAATAGTCATATTGCAAATAGTCATTCTCTGTTCAACACTTAGAGATCTTATTAAATCTCCAGCGTATTCAACTACACAACCTGTTCCACCTGCAGTACCAATCTTTCCAATTATTTGAAGTATTACATCTTTAGATGTTACTCCTAATGCAAGTGTTCCGTTAACATTAATTCTAAAATTTTTTGCTTTTTTTTGAACAAGTGTTTGTGTTGCTAGAACATGTTCAACCTCAGATGTTCCAATACCAAAAGCAAGAGAACCAAAAGCTCCATGTGTTGCCGTATGACTATCTCCACATACAATAACTGTTCCTGGTTGAGTAAAGCCTTGTTCTGGTCCAATAATATGAACAATTCCTTGTCGTTTATCATCCATACCAAAAAGCTGTACACCAAATTCCTTACAATTTGATTCTAATGTATCAACTTGTATTTTGGACTCCTCATCTGATATCCCTTTAGTTCTATCTGTTGTCGGAACATTATGATCAGCAACGGCTAGAGTTAAGTTAGGATGACGAACTTTTCTATTTGAATTTCTTAAACCCTCAAAAGCTTGTGGACTAGTAACTTCATGAATTAAGTGTCTATCAACAAACAATAATGCTGTTCCGTCATCTTGTTGATCAACAAGATGATCGTTCCAAATTTTATCGTAAAGGGTAGTAAACATTGAAAAAAAAATTATTTTTTTTCTGAAGTACTTTCTGTTGATTGTTCAGTTGTAGCTTCCTCTGTTTTAGGCGCTTCTTGCTTTGGAGCTTCTGCTGCTGGCGCTGCTTCTGTTTTAGGTGCTTCTTCCTTAGGAGCTTCTGTAGGTGGCGCTACATTTTCTTCAGTAACTGTTTCGGGTTTTACATCAACATCAATACCAATTTTTTTTCTAATTTTTTCTGCAATCCTAGCTGATTTACCTGTTCTATCTCTTAGATAGTATAATTTTGCTCTTCTTACTTTCCCTGATCTAATGACTTTAATTGAGTCAATTAAAGTTCCATAAAGTGGAAATGTTCTTTCAACACCTTCGCCAAAAGAAATTTTTCTAACTGTGAAAGACGAGTTTAAATCTCTGCTTTTTTTTGCAATGCAAACACCTTCAAAATATTGAATTCTCTCTTTTTTTCCCTCGGTAATTCTGACACCTACTTTAACCACATCTCCAGGGTAAAATTCAGGTATTTTTTTTTCTGAAAGTATTTTTTTAACGTTGTGTTGATTTATCTCTTCAATTGTTTTCATAGTTATATTTATCAAATTAATTCTTCTTATATTTTTCCCATAAATCTGGTCTTCGGACGCGTGTTATAGCCTCAGATTGAGATAAACGCCAGTGTTTAATTTTGCTATGATCTCCTGACAAAAGCACTTCTGGAACAGCTTTTTCCTCCCAAATTTGAGGCTTTGTGAACTGAGGATACTCTAATAATCCATTTTCAAAACTTTCGTTTATCGTAGAATTCTCATTTCCCAGAACACCGGGTAAAAGTCTCAAAATACTATCAATCACCACAAATGCTGCTGTCTCTCCTCCTGATAAAATAAAGTCTCCAATACTAACTTCTTCTATGTTTCTGGTGCTTAACACTCTTTCATCAACTCCTTCGAAATGTCCACAAATTATCGAAATTGATTTTTCCTTTGATAATTCTTTAGCATAATTTTGATCAAATTTTTTTCCTCTAGGAGATAAATATAATATTTTTTCTCCTTCATTTTTATTTTGGTCTAATGATTTTGCTAACACATCAGGTTTCAATAACATACCAGAGCCACCACCGTAAGGAGTGTCATCTACTGTTTTATGTTTATCCTCAGCAGCATCTCTAATATTTACTACTTTTAAATTCCAAATGTTTTTAGACATTGCTTTTCCATATAATCCTTTAGACAAAGGACCAGGAAAAACATCTGGATAAAGTGTAAACACTTGAGCTTGCCACATAAATTGTCCTTGGTTTATTTTTTCTCCTCAGCTGGTGCTGCGTCTGCTTTAGGAGCTTCTTCTTTAGGAGCTTCTTCTTTTGGAGCTTCTGCTGCTGGTGCTGCGTCTGCTTTAGGAGCTTCTTCTTCTTTTTTATTTCTTTCCTTTTTAGGAACCGCTTTATTTGGATTATTTCCATTTGCAGGCATAGGGATTAAATCATTCTCACCTAAAATTCTTGCAACTCTTGTTGTTGGTTTAGCACCTTGACCTAACCAATATTTAATTCTTTCAGCTTCAAGACCTACTCTTTCTTTTTTGTCTTTAGGAAGTAATGGGTTAAAAAAACCTACCTTTTCTATAAATCTTCCGTCTCTTGGGAAACGACTGTCAGCTACAACAACTTTGTAAACTGGTCTCTTTTTAGAGCCTCCCCTTGATAATCTTAGTTTTAACATTTGTTCTCCTTATTTTATTATTTTAGTTTATTAAATAGCTCTGGTGGTATCCCTTGATCAGACATACCTTTCAGATTTCCTTTTGACATCTTTTTCATCATTTCAGACATCATTTTAAATTGCTTGAGCAATTTATTGATAGTGGCTGGATCTGTACCAGAGCCATTAGCAATTCTTTTTTTTCTCGAACCATCAATTACTTTTGGATTCTCTCTCTCTTTTTTTGTCATTGATAAAATTATAGCTTCGTTTTTTGTAATAATACTCTCATCAATCCCTGCTGAATCCATTTGAGATTTAATTTTTGATACTCCAGGCATAAAAGACATAATTCCCTCAATGCCTCCCATTTTTTTCATCTGTCTTAATTGAGAAAGGTAATCCTCCATAGAGAATTGTCCTTTTTTTAAATTCTCTTCAGCTTTTTTAATATTCTCTTCACCTAAATCTTGAGCAGCTTTTTCTACAAGAGAGACGATGTCTCCCATTCCTAAAATTCTATTTGCTATTCTGTCTGGATGAAATACCTCAAAATTTTCAATTTTTTCACCTATTCCCAAAAATTTTATTGGAACATTTGATACATATTTCATACTCACAGCAGCTCCACCTCTAGCATCACCATCAGCTCTAGTTAATATTATTCCAGATAAGTTGACTGTATTTTTGAACTCTTTTGCAACCGAAGCAGCTACTTGACCCGTTAGAGAGTCTGCTACAAGAAAAGTTTCTGCAGGATTGATTGCGCTCTCAATTTGTTTAATTTCACTCATCATTTGTAAATCAATTTGAGTTCTTCCAGCTGTATCAAATAAAATTATATCTGCTCCATTTAAATTTGCTGCACTCATAGCTCTTTGGCAAATATCAGTTGGTTGCTGGCCTTCAATAATAGGAAGTGTCAAAATATTATTCTGTTCACCTAAAGATCTAAGCTGTTCTTGTGCTGCTGGCCTATAAATGTCCAAACTGACCATCATCACTTTTTTCTTTTTATTATCTTCTAAATATTTAGCTAATTTTGCAGTCGAAGTTGTTTTACCTGAACCCTGCAAACCAACCATCATCATAGGAACTGGCGGTACAGCATTTAAATTTATATCTGCATTGCTTGATCCTAGTAAGTTTACTAGCTCGTCGTAAACTATTTTTACAACCATATCCCCAGGTGAAGTTGATCTTATAATTTCTTGTCCTAAGGCTTTTGGTTTTACATTTTCAATAAATTCTTTTGCAACATCTAAAGAAACATCTGCCTCAAGCAATGCTTGCCTGATGCTTCTCAAACCCTCGTCTACTTGAGCTTCATTTAAAGAAGGTGCTTTTTTTAAAGAAGAAAAAATTTCTTCAAATTTATTTGTTAAATTTTCAAACATATATTTTTTTGTTACGCATAGCAGTAACGCACTAGTGGGCGAACTCTCGCTGACTAGTGTCGATCTCTTTGTTTCCAAAGACACCGCAAAGTTAATGTTTTTGCGGAAACGGCAACAACCTATAATAGAGGTTCAAAAAGTCAATAAATAAGTTAAATATCTAATTATGAATATAAAAGCATTTAAAATGGACGGTTTAGGTAATGATTTTGTAATTATTGATAATAGGGAAAAAGTTACAAATCTTACCAAAGATCAAATAATTAAAATTTGTGACAGAAACTTTTTAGGATGTGATCAACTCATATTAATTAATAAAGACCAAAAGTACGATGCTTCTGTAGAATTTTTTAACTCTGATGGCGGTATTTCTGGTGCCTGTGGAAACGGTACTAGGTGTGTGGCTGAACTATTGGGGAAAGAAAAAAATAAAAATACTATTACATTAACGACTTTGTCTGGCCATTTAAAATCTCATATATTAGGAGAAAAATTAGTGTCCACAGAAATTGGCTTGGGTAGAACTAAATGGAATGAAATTCCATTATCTGAAGAACTAGAAACGAAAAACTTAAATATTAAAATTGTTGATTCAAATAATAATGAATTTTTTGGAGGAACAGCTGTTAATGTAGGAAATCCTCATATAATTTTTTTTGTGGAAGACAATGAAAAATTTGAAATAGAAAAAATTGGTCCAGAAATAGAAAACCACAAACTGTTTCCAGAAAAATGTAACGTTACAATAGCAACAATAATAAACAAAGAATTAATAAAAGTTAAAGTTTGGGAAAGAGGAGCTGGTTTGACAAAAGCATGTGGGACCGCAGCATGTGCTACAGCCTATGCTGCTAAGCAAGCAGGGCTTACAAGTAATAAAATTGACATTGAGTTTTCTACTGGAAGATTGACAATATCTATTGATGAAAACAATAGTATACACATGAAAGGTCCTGTTTCTGATATAAAAGAAATTAATATAGAAATTTAATGGGAATTTTCGAAAAATTTAAATCAGGATTTAAAAAAAGTGCTTCAGCTTTTACATCGGGCTTAAGAGATATAGTTGTCAAAAAAGAAATTGATGACAAAACTTTGGACAGAATTGAAGATTATTTAATTCAATCAGATGTTGGTGTGGCTTCTGCCTCAGAAATTAGAGAAATAATTTCAAAAACAAAAATAGATCCAAACAAAGATTTAACTATTGAGATAAATAATATTCTTAAAAACTACATTATCTCAGTTATGAAACCTCTAGAAAATAATGAATTTTTTAAAAATAAAGAAAAACTTAATGCTATTTTAGTTTCTGGAGTTAATGGTGTTGGTAAAACAACAACAATTGGGAAAATTAGTAAAATATTAAAAGAAAATGGAAACAAGGTTATGTTGGCTGCATCAGATACATTCAGGGCGGCTGCGATAGAGCAATTAGAAAATTGGGCAAAAAAAATTGATGTTGAAATTACAAAATCTTTACAAGGTTCCGATCCTGCATCTGTAGCCTACAAGGCAATAGAAACTTCTTTATCAAATAATTTTAATCAAGTTTTAATTGATACTGCTGGAAGATTACAAAATAAAAAAAACTTAATGGAAGAATACAAAAAAATTGCAAACGTGACCAAAAAAATAGATGAAAGCGCACCTCATGATGTGATTTTAGTTTTAGATGCAACTTCAGGTCAAAACGTTATAAATCAAGTTGAGGAATTTAATAAAATTATTCCAATTACAGGTTTAGTAATGACAAAATTAGATGGAACAGCTAAAGGGGGAATACTTCTAGCTGTAGCTAAAAAGTATAAAATACCAATTATTGCGCTTGGCTTAGGAGAAAAGGAAGATGATCTGCAAATTTTTGAAGCTGAAAAATTTGCTGATGCGTTTACACAAATTACTTAATTAAAGTGCTTGATATTAAAGGTTTATAGAAACTACATTTATAATTATCCTTAAATCTGTAGTGCCCACAGTCTTTTGCGATAGAGGAAATAATAAAATCAAATTTTCCATTTGCAGGATAAAGCTCTAGTTTTTTATCAATAATATTAAATTTAAAATTGGCTCTTAAACTTTTTACAGCACTAATCATCACTAAAGTTTTGTTATCTTTTAAAAGATAATATGCAAAGTCATCTGGGAAAACCGGAAAGTTATAGTCCTGCAAAAAATATTTTGCGGTTTTTGGAAACCATTCATAAGAAATCAATGGTAAAGACTCTTTTGTTTTGTAGTTGTAAATATAAAGGTCCTTTGGAAAATCATTAATGTAATTTGAATTTTCTCCTCGAGCTAAGACAGCTTTTTCACGGGTTTTAAAATATAATGCAAAATTTTCATTATGAGAGTTCATTTGATCAATATGAAAAAGGCTATCTATCGATGCTAAATTTTCTTTGGCATTTGAAAAATTATTAAATGAAAACAAAACAATTAAAAATAAGAAAAAATTTTTCATAAATTAAATTAAAAAAAAAAATTTGAATTATGTTTGTTTAGATTGTGGCTTAATTTAAACTATCAACAAAAGATTTAAGAGCTAATACAAGTTTGTCGTCGTATTCCATCATATGATCGTCATATTTTGTAAAATATGAATATTTAGGTTCACCAGCTAATTTAAAAATTTTTTTACCCATCCAAAATGGAACTATTTGATCAATCTCACCATGCATTACTAATACTGGAATATTTATATTTTTAATTTTTTCATTATTTTCATACTTATCTTTTAAAATTAAACCTACAGGAATATATGGATAAAAATTTTTCGCAGCCTCTATCATTGATGTAAAGGGCGTTTCTAAGATTAATCCTGCAAAATTTTTATTCTGAGAAATTTCAGTAGCAATTCCAGTTCCCAATGACTCTCCATAGACTATTATATCTTCTTCTTTAAGACCTTTTTCTTTTAGCCAGTTTATTGCGCTTCTACCATCTGTATAAAGCCCCTGTTCTGTTGGCTTTCCTTTATTTCCACTAAACCCCCTCCATGCAATAATTAAAAAATTAACATCCATGTCTTTAAAATGATTTAATTTATGGATTCTATTTTCAAGTGTTCCAGCATTTCCATGAAAATAAACAATTGTTTTATAACTTTTTAAATTTTTGTTATGAAACCAGCCTAAA
>CACIRB010000022.1 GCA_902588925.1 uncultured Pelagibacteraceae bacterium
CAATTTATGATTTTTTAGATGAACCTAATATTTCTAAGGTTGGTGTAGAAGCAAGTGAAACTGCTGCACTCTCAAATGGAACGCCTGGAATTATGCAGGGAATGAAAACATACATGTTACAAACGGATGACGGTGCAAAATCTCTTGGAGGAATGAGTTTGGGTGCAGGTATAACTTATTTTTCTGTTGGTCCACTGCACTCTTATTTAAAAGATCAAAAAGCAGTCACTTATTCTTCAGCTACTGACCAAGAAATGCTCGAAGCATATAAAATTATAGCAAGAACTGAAGGGATTTGTTCTGCATTAGAACCTATGGCAGCTGCGGCAGAAGTAATCTTTAGACAAGCAAAAGACAAACCTAAAGATTATACAATTTGCTTGTCTCTATGTGGCCGGGGTGAAAAGGATTTGGATACTATCCAAGAACATATAGGTAAGGATTTTGAGTAAACGATTTAAAAAAATATTTGAGAATAGTATACCAAAAACAAAGCTAGTTTCTTATTTTGTTGGTTGCTACCCTACTCCTGATCAAAGTTTTGAATTAATAAAAAAAGCAATAGATAATGGTGTTTCTATATTAGAAATCGGTTACTGTACCTCTGAAGCATCTGCTGAAGGACCAGTTATCAAAGCTGCACATGACCATGTTTTAAAATGTGGGTACACTTTAAGTGATACCATTAAACTTGTAGAAAAAATTAGAGGTTATAACAAAGAGGTTGGGATCCTTTTAATGGGCTATATTGCTAATCTTTACAAATACCCAATCAATAAATTTGTAAATGATATAAAAAAAGCTGGTGCAGATGCTGTGCTAGTAGTTGATGCGCCACATGAATTAAAAGAGGAAAATAAATTAAGAGAGGCTCTAAATGATAATGAATTATCATTAATAAAATTAGCAGCACCCACTACAGATCAAAGAAGACTTGAAGATATAGTTAAAATCTCATCTGGCTTTATTTACCAAGTAAATGTCAGTGGTGTTACGGGAGTAAAATCTGCGAATGAAACTGATGTTACAAACTTTGTCAAAAGAATCAAAGGCTTAACAAATATTCCTGTTTGCTCTGGATTTGGCATTAAAAGTCCAGAGGATGCAAAAAAAGTAGCTAATAGTGGATGTAATGGAGTTATTGTTGGTTCTACATTTGTAAAATATATTCAAGACAATATAAATGCCCCAGATTTAACACAAAGTTTTGGGAAACAAGTCCAAAGTTTTTCAGAGGTATTAAAATAGAGCATGAATTGGCTTACAAAATTAATTAAAGCAGGTGAAAAAATTAAAACTGCTATAAAAGAAAGATCATCTAAAGAAGATATTGCAAAAAGTGACTGGACGAGTTGTTGTCGTGGACCAATTCTAAAGAAAGATTTAGAAGCGAACCTTTGGGTATGTCCAGATTGTAACAAGCATCATAGAATTAAACCAAAACAAAGATTTGATATTTTGTTTGGAAAAAATAATTATGAAATTTTTAAAACACCCATTCCAAAAGATGATCCTTTAAATTGGACAGATTCTAAATCTTATAAAGATCGATTAAAAAGTGCTCGAAAGAAAACTGGATTAGACTGTGGAATGATGGTTGCGTCTGGCACAATAAATAATATTAAAATTACAGCTGTTGCATCTGATTTTGATTTCTTAGGAGCGTCAATGGCTGCTGCAGAAGGTGAAGCCTTTCTATATGGAATTCAACATGCAATAGAAAATCAAACGCCATTTATTTGCATAAGTGCTGGGGGAGGAATGAGAATGATGGAAAGTTTAATTTCTTTATCTCAAATGACAAGAACCACAATTGCGATCAATGAATTAAAGAAAAATGGTTTACCTTACTTAGTCTGTATCACAGACCCTACTGCAGGAGGAATAACTGCTTCCTATGCAATGTTAGGAGATATTCATATTGCAGAGCCAGGTGCTTTAATTGCATTTGCAGGCGCAAGAGTAATTCAAGGAACAGTAAAAGAAGAATTGCCTGAAGGTTTTCAAAAAAGTGAGTATGTTGAAAAAACTGGTTTTGTTGATTTAATCGTAGAGAGAAGAGATCTGGCATCTAAAATAGGAACTTTATTATCAATATTGTTAAAACAAAATTCTGCTATAAGTTCTGAGCGAAATGAAACTTCAGAAGATACTCAGCAATTTTCAAAAGTTGCATCCTAAAGAAATAGATTTATCTTTAGATAGAATTCAAAATCTTTGTAAAAAATTAGGAAATCCCCAAGATAAAATTAAGGCCATATCAGTTGTAGGAACTAATGGTAAAAACTCTACCATCCAGGCTATTTATGCAATTCTTAAGGAGGCAAATTTAAAATGCAATGTCTATACGAGCCCACATATACAAAAAATTAATGAAAGATTTGTATTCAATAATCAGGAATTAAATGACGAGGAATTAGCTGATTTATTAGAAGAGATTCAAAAAGTTAATAATAACGAACCAATAACTGTTTTTGAAATGTTGTCAGCTTGTTTTTTTCATAAAGCTGCACAATATCCTGACAATATCAACTTAGTAGAAAGTGGCTTATTTCACCGATTTGATGCTACTAATATTTTAGAGAGTAATCTTGCAAGTATAGTGACATCAATAAGTAAAGACCATCTCGACTGGCTTCCAAAAGAAAATCAAACAATTGAACAAATTGTTTTTGAAAAAACATCAGCCTTACTTAATTCAAATATTATTATCGCTAAACAAAATAAAGAACAAACGATGGAATGCATTAAAAAAAATATAAAAAATAACCCTTCAAATAAATTATTTTTTAATGAGGACTTTAGTTATTCAATTCAAGAAAATGGTTTTTTTTACTATGAGGACAAATTTGGAGGTTTAAAACTTCCTTTGCCAAACGTTCTTGGTCAGTTTCAATTAGAAAATATATCGACTGCTATTGCAACTATAAGAACTTTAAATCTTGGAATTAAAGGTGCTCAAATAGAAAATGGTATTCAAAAAATACATAATCTTGCAAGATTACAAGAAATTAAATCTGGAAAACTTAAAGAACTTGTAAAAAATAATACATTGTTAATTTCTGGAGATCATAATCCTGATGGAGCTAGAGTAGTAAATGAATATCTCCAAACTTTAGATTGTAATAAACACATTATTTTAGGTATGATGTCCAACAAGGATCACAATGAGTATATTAGTTATTTTAAAAATATCTCGACCTTGACCACTATTGATATTCCTAACCAACCTAATTCAATTGGTGGAAAAGACTTAAAAAACAAACTAAATTCATTCAAAAATATTCAGTACAAAGAAGATATATTTGATGCAATCAAGTCTATTTCGGTCAAGAAAAACGATGTAATTTTAATTACAGGTTCTCTTTATCTAGCCGGAGAAATACTTAATTTAAATTAGATATTTTTTTCTAAAAATTCTTTCATGTGACTTTCAGGCACTCCACCAACTTTTCTATCTACTTCAACACCTTTTTTGTAAATAATAACAGTTGGTACTCCTCTTATACCAGCAGCGCTTCCAGTATTTATTCCACCATCTTCAACATCAGCATAATAAAAACCAGCTTTACCTTTGTATTCATCAGCTAATTTATCCATCACAGGTTTTAAAGCCTTGCAAGGTCCGCACCAAGCAGCTGAAAACTGTATTACTGAAACATCTTCATTTTTGATTTTACTATCAAAATCTTCATCTTTAAAATCTATAAGCATAAATCCTTTCTATAAATTAAAGTTTTAAAGTCAACTATGCAATTTCATATTTTTTTTCAATAGACATAATAAATTCATTTATTTCATCTAATTTTTTTAGTTCTTCCTCATCATCTCTATTAGATGCTTGATCTCTTAAGGTGTCTATTTCAGTGTATGCCATTGCTATAGTTTGCCACTTTTCTCTATTTTTACTCAAAATTCTTCTAGCTATCTCACTTTTAATATTTTTATATAAATCAGGTGGCAATACATGAGGTGCTTCTTGGTAAATAATTTTTTGCCCAAACCATGCACATCTTTTATCTTGAAATTTATCTAATAATCTTAATTTATCTTCCCATGATGAACTGTGCCAAGTTTTGAATAAAGCAGTATCTTTGTTTGGAACAAATTTCTCATACAAAGTTTCCTCAGGAAGTAAATCTTCTTGGTTTTGAGTTTGTGCCTTTTCTTCTGCAGCTTCTCTATTAATGATTTGAATATTTTTGCATAAGTTTTCACTAGATCTAACTAATTTAGCTCTTTTTTGAATTGTTTCTAAATCTAGATCTGCATAGGCTTTTTCTTTTAAAGCAAATTTTTTATCTAATACAACAGGCGCTTTATTTGTTTTAATAACCCTTAAAGCTTTAGGACTTATTTTTTTAAGATTAGCTTTAAGATCATTAACTGACATGTTTAAAAAAGGCTCTGGATCTCGTCTTAAATCCCATAAATATCCCCAAGAAGCATAAGATGGATGGAAACAATGTTCTGGATGTAATGTTGAAACTAAATACATCATATTTCTTCCTTTAACATTTTCAAAAATTGAATAAATGCCCTCTCCTTTTAAAATAGACTCCACACTACTCTTTGTAGAGGTGGTTAAAAATTTTTCCCAATTTTCGTTATGCTTTTCTTTTATAATTCTCAAAATTTTCAAACTAGTAAATGCATCATGATACGCAGTATGTTGTTGAGAAGTATCAAATCCTTGTTGTCTTGCTAAACCTTCTAGAGCAAGACTTTCATTTCCAGCATCTGTTAGTTCAGTTTTTAAAGTTTCAGAATTAATTGTTTGTGCAGCTCTTGCAACATGAAGACCGTCGTGTTCTTTATTTGGAGACGAGTGAGTAATATAAGGATATCTGTTACCTTTAAAAAAATTAAAATGAAACATACGTCTATCAAAATTTAAGTTACTCCATCCCATGAATAATGCTGGTGCAGCTTTTGAGAAGAAGTTTTCAACTGCTCCTAAGAATTCATAATGAGAATAGTTTCCTTTGGTAAGTAAATCTATACTTGTTGAGTTTACCAATAGAGCTTTAGCACTTGGCACTTCTCCTTCTGGCATTCTGCCTCTGATATTTAATTTACCAATTTCATTTAAATTTTTATCAACAACAACAGCCCCAACCTCAATAATTGATCCCCAAATAGTGCTATTAGTTGTTTCAGTGTCATAGATTACAAATTTGTCCATATTTTCTTATATATTTTAAGTTAAATTAGATAGTTCATGAAATTTTTTTAATCTTCCTAAAAACAAATTTTGATAGATGACTAAATCATGTCCTTGAATTTTAAATTGTTGGAACAATTTATCTACAGTGCAGACCAAGATTACACAAGAAGTGATATTAGAGTTATACACAACATTATGAGCTAAAGAATACGCGCTGGTTTGTAATAACCATGAATCGATATACTCAGCTTTCTTTGGTTTATTGCTTTGTTTAAAATCTATAATTGTTTCTCTTCCTTCATAAACTCCAACACAGTCCGCGGTGCCAGCATACTTATCTGGATAGTACAGTGTACACTCAACACCCCATATTTCTTCCAATCTATTTTTTAAACCATGATCTATTATTTCTTTTGCCATCAATTTATATTGTTCATTATCATCAAAAAAACTTAAATTTTCTCTCCCAAGTAAATAAGATTCTAAGTAGTTATGCATCTGTGAGCCTCTGCTGCTTGCAGCTTTAGTGATAGCTTCAGCTTCTTTATACCCAGTTCTCTCTCTCCAATTTGCTAATGCTGCTTTATCCTCCTCAGATTTAGTAACATCTAAAATTGAAGTGACACTTGGTAATTTTTCTTCTCCCAAAAGGTATCTTCTAATACCATCTACAGTAGCTCTTGAAGATTTTGGATAATCATATTTACGATTCCATTGCATGAGATTTCTTATAAATGGTATTATCAAAAAAAAGAAATTAATTTTTAATTTGTCTTTGTTTATCAACAAATTTTTCAACGTTGTCTGTTTGTACAGCTTTCTCAACCTGCTCTGGATCTTTTATGCTTTCCAAAGTTCTATTTATTGATCTTGCATCTGTTCCAAATTTATCAACCACACCCATAGCGTCTTCTAATTTTTTTCTAAGAATTACTATGTTGTCAAAGTGTTTTGAAAATCTTGTGCTTATTGTTTTTAAATGATTATAGATTTCAGTTGCTCCCTTTTGAACTTTCAAAGATTGAAATCCCATGTGTAAAGATTGCAAATATGCTGACAAAGTATTAGGGCCACAGATTACAACTTTATATTTTTTCATTAATTCTTGAGTTAATAATTCTTTTGTACTTGGGTCTTGGTATTCAGTTAACTCTTTGTATAAACTTTCTGTAGGAGCATACACAATTGCAAAGTCAGTAGTTTTTGGTGGTACAATATATTTTTCATTTACACTTTTGGCTTTTGCTTTAAATGCATTGGCTAATTTTGCTCTAGCATCGGCAACTAACCTTTTATCTTCCGTGTCATGACCATCGGTAATTACTTTAAATTTCTCCACCGGAAAATGACTATCAACTGGAACTAAAACATCACCTTGTAGCTTGATTGCAAATTCTACATTCTCACTTGTATTTTCTTTCATTTTCACATTTGTCATGAATTGAGAAGCTGGTAATAAATCTTTAATCAGTGCATCCAAACTAAACTCTGCAAGAGTTCCATATTTTTTAACTCCGGCCAATATCTTAGTTATTCCTTCTTGGCTTTGATTTAATAATTGAACTTGCTGATTAAAATTTCCAACTTTTTCATCTACTTTAGTTAAAGCCTCTGTCATATCTTTAGTTACTCCAGTAGACAGATTATTAAATGAAGTGGACATTGCACCAAGTGAGCTATTGATTGTTGTATTTAAGGTATCCTTCAAACTTGAAATTTCAGATTTTAAGTTAGCTATTTCTTCAGCTTCTTTATTTTCTTTTTGATCTTCGGGCTTAGATCTTAAATTTAAGTAAAGAATTGCTGAAACTACTCCAAGCAACAGAATTAAAATAATTAAAAATATAGCATCCATGAATCACTTTATATCATATATAAAATATGTAATGGAATTATTATTAATATTAAAAATTATTATTAGTTCAGGAATACTAATTGGTCTCTATGCAATCCTTCGAAACCTAGATATTATTAAAATTATTCTTATTTATTGGAAAGATTTAATTCTTAGAAAGTAATCTAGCTAAACTTTGAAGTGATTTATTTTTAGACGATGATTTAGATATCATCATACAAGCCTCCGATTTTAAAATCTCACCATCTTTTAAAATTCTTAAATTATTAGCTTTTAAAGTTTCTCCTGTTGAAGTGATGTCAGTAATTATTTCTGATGAACCAGTAAAAGGATATGCCTCGGTAGCACCTAAACTATCTACTAATTTAAATTGAGTAACCCCTTTAGAAAATAAAAACTCTCTTGTTAGATTTGGATATTTGGTTGCAACTCTTAATCCTTTTTTTTTCTTATCTCTAAACTCAAATGCTATTTCCTCTAAATCAGCAATAGTTTGAACATCAATCCAAGGATCTGGAATTGCAACTACTAATGTAGCCTTACCAAAATCATAGTTTTTAATAACCTTAATTTTCTTTTGAATATTTATTTCACTTTC
>CACIRB010000023.1 GCA_902588925.1 uncultured Pelagibacteraceae bacterium
ACGCGCTTTCAGGTCCTATTTTGTCTTTAAATTTGACTGGTAGAAAAAATATTAAATTAAACAAATATTGGAAAAATGGTCCGACAACATATTTAGGCTTAATG
This sequence comes from uncultured Pelagibacteraceae bacterium, assembly GCA_902588925.1. Classification (GTDB taxonomy): domain Bacteria; phylum Pseudomonadota; class Alphaproteobacteria; order Pelagibacterales; family Pelagibacteraceae; genus Pelagibacter. The sequence continues at coordinate 105 of CACIRB010000023.1, forward strand.
ATACCAAATTTTCCAAATTTTTTTATCATTTCTGGACCTGGTAGTCCTTCAGTATTAACTAATGTTCCTGCACAAATTCAACAACATGTAGAATGGATATCAGAATTTATTAAATATTTAGAAAAATCAAATAGTCTTTCAGTTGAACCTGAAGCTAAAGAAGCTGAAAAATGGGTTAAAAAAATAAATACATTAGCCAACAAATCTCTTTTTATGAAAGCAAAAAATTCTTGGTATAAAGGTGATAATATTCCAGGTAAACCAAAAACTTTTATACCTTATCCAGCAGGATTGCCTCAGTATAGAAAAATCTGTAATAAAGTTAAAAAAAAAATGTATAAGGGTTTTAATATATCTCATAAATGAAAAAAATTTTTGTAATAATTATTTTAACACTTTTTAAAATTAACTTTCTTTTAGCAGATAATATTGAAATCATTAATGATACTAAAGGAAATGGTTTAAAAGTTGTAAATCATTCTTGGGTAAAAATTGAATACACAGGTTCTTTCGAAGATGGAACAGTCTTTGACACTAATGTTGGTAAAGACAAACCATTAGTTTTTCAAATAGGAATGAAAGAAGTTATTCCAGGGTTTGAGCAAGGAATAGTGGGAGCAAACAAAGGTTCTAAAAGAAAAATTAAAATACCTTCAATGCTTGCATATGGCGAAAAGGGTGCAGGCGAATTAATCCCACCAAATTCAAACTTGATCTTTGAATTTAAAATTCTAGATGTTTTGAGTCCTAATTATGAAAAAATTGATAGTGAAAAACTAGAAAATTTAATTAATGAAAATGCAGTGGCATTAGATATTAGGCTTGATAATCAATGGAAAAAGACAGGTGTAATTAAAGGTTCATTTCAAGAAACAGCATTTGATATTAATGGTAAATTCAATGTTTATTTAATGGACAAAGTTAGGGCTTTAGCAGGTGCTGAGTCTCAAGGAATTGAATTGATTTTTATAAGTCATGACGGAAAAACTGCTGAAATTTTAGGTAATGCATTTGCTGAAGATTTAGGTTTTACAAATGTGTATGTTCTTGATGGAGGAATTCAATCTTGGATAAAAAGCAATAAACCGCTTGTAAGTTATAATTAGTTTTTATTTTTAATTCTTTGACTCTGTATCTTTTTGATACGTATTTCTTCCTGAAATAAATCAATTACACGATAATCATTTTCAATCACTTTATTAATTTTACGTTTCTTATTATTTCCCCAATCGTTTATAGCTTCAATTATGTAAGCACTGGATTTACCAAAATCAGTTAAAATATAATCATTTATTTTATTGTTAATCCTTTTTTTTATTAGAGTGTCATTTTCCAAACTTCTCAATTCTCTAATTAACATTCTCGCAGTAATTCCATCTAAATTGTTCTTTAATTCAGAAAATCTTCTAGATCCTATGTGTAATTCAGCTAAAATTTTAATTTTCCATTTTCCTCCTATTAATTTTAAAAAGTTGTTAATACTCTCAAATTTAATCATAGTATCAAAAGTATACCTATTTTTTAGAGCTTAAAAACAATAATTTTTTTTTGTATTTAATCATGAAATAATATTTAGTAATAAAAATGAAATTAAAAAATAAAGTTGCAATTGTTACAGGTGGAGGAAAAGGTATAGGAGAAGAAATTTCCTTAGGCCTTGCCAAAGAGGGAGCTAAAGTTGTTGTTGCAGATTTAGATAAAGAAAACTCTTCTAATGTTGTGAAAGAAATCGTAAAAAATAATGGTGATGCAATTTATGTAGAAACCGATGTTTCAAACGAAGCAAGTGTTAAAAATTTGATATCAGAAACAATTAATAGATTTGATCAAATAGATATATTGATTAATAACGCTGGGATAAGACATGTTAAAAAACTTGAAAATCATGACTTAAGTGATTGGGATGACATGATTTCTGTTAATCTTACTGGACCATATATTTGTTGTCAGGCAGTAATACCTGAGATGAAAAAAATAGGTAAAGGTAAAATTATAAATTTTGGTTCGATCGCTAGTTTTATGGGGAGACCTGATCGTGTAGGATATGTTGCAGCCAAAAGTGGAATACTGGGTTTAACCAGAGCTCTTGCTATAGATTTGAAGGGAACAAATATAAATGTCAATACAATTTGTCCAGGTCTAATATCTACACCATTTAATAAAAAATATGCAGAAGACCCAACTCATGGTGAGCAATGGGGAAAAGAAACAATTGTTGGTAGGTGGGGACTACCATCTGATATAGTTGGCGCAGCAATTTTTTTATCTTCTAATGAATCTGATTTTATTAATGGATCGGAGATTAAAATTGATGGTGGTTGGTTAGCTGCTAAAACAAGAGAAGGTGAATTGTAATTATGAGTGATTTTTTAAGTAATTTCGAAAAAGCAAACAAAAATGCAAAAAGATTATCAAATAAAATTTTAATAGACGGTAAATTAATCTCATCATCAACTAATAATAAAATTAATGTAATAAATCCAAGCACAGGAGAAAATATAGGTGAAGCTCCCCAATGCAATAAGGTTGAAGTTAATCTTGCGGTAAAATCTTCTCTAAATGCTTTTAAAAAATGGAAGAAAGTACCAGCAAGAGAAAGAGGAAGATTGGTAGAATTAGGTGCTAGAAAACTTGAGCAAAGAAGAGATGAGATTGAAACTTTACTAGCTCTGGACACAGGGAACGCTTTAAGAACACAAGCTAAACCAGAAACTTCCGCCTCAATTGAATTAACTAGGATGTTTGCTGGTTTATCTGGAGAGATTAAAGGTGAGAATTATCCTCCAAATATTCCAAACACTTTACACTACACAACAAGAGATCCAATTGGAGTTGTTTGTGCTATCGTTCCTTGGAATGCTCCTTTATTTTTAACTGTTGCAAAGATAGCTCCAGCAATTGTAGCTGGTAATACTGTTGTTTTAAAGACAGCTGAACAAGCACCTTTCTGTGCATTACTATTAGCAGAGATTTTTCAACAAGAACTTCCTCCAGGAGTTTTAAATGTTATTTCTGGATACGGAGAAGAATGCGGAGAGCCACTTTTGTCTCATCCCGATGTAAGAAAAATTACTTTCACTGGTTCATTTAATGTTGGTAAAATTATTGCTCAAAAAGCAGCTCCAAAACTTTGTCCGGTAACATTAGAACTCGGTGGAAAAAATCCTAATATAATCATGAGCGATGCAGATCTTGATATTGCAATACCTGGTGTAATCGATGGTATGAGATATACCAGACAAGGACAAGCATGTACCGCTGGCTCAAGAGTTTATATACAAGAAAAAATTTATGAAAAAGTTTTAGATGGCGTTGTTGATAGATTAAAAAATCTTGAAATGGGAAATGCTTTAGATGAAAATTCAGATGTAGGAGCAATAATTTCAGAGGATCAATTGAAAAGAACATTACATTATATGAATATTGCAAAAGAAAACTCATCAACAAAAGTTCTACATGGTGGTAATCAAAAAAAAGGTGGTGAATACAAAGAAGGTTTTTTTTATGAACCTACTTTATTGTCGGGGGTTCCAGTAAAGTCGCCTGTGTGTCAGGAAGAAATATTTGGTCCAGTTGCTTGTGCAATTCCATTTAAATCATTTGACGAAGTTATTGAAAGTGCAAATGATACTCCTTTTGGATTATCAGCAGTTTTATGGACACAAAATCTATCAAGAGCACTTCAATTTGTTGAGGAAATAGATGCAGGTTTTGTTCAAGTTAATCAATGTGTAGCTCCAAGAGCAAATGTTTCTTATGGTGGATTAAAAATGAGTGGTCTTGGAAAAGAATATGCATTTGATAGTATGATCAATCATTTCACCCAAAGTAAAACAGTATTAATTAATAGAGGAAGTTCAAATATAGATGAATAATCATATTGCATTTATTGGAGTAGGAAACATGGGAAATCCCATGGCACAACAATTAGTAAAAGCTGGAAAACAGGTTAAAGTTTTCGATGTTTCAGAACACGCAATTAAAACTGCAAAAAAGACAGGTTTAAATGTTGTAAATTCTTTAGACGATCTTTTGTCTAATGCATCAACTGTAATATCAATGTTACCAGAAGGGAAACATGTTTATGAATTATATCTTGGTGAGAATGGAATTTTAAAAAAAATTTCTAAATATTGTTTAATTATTGAATGTTCAACAATAGATATTGAAACTTCATTAAAGGTAGGAGATGAAGCAAGGTCTTTGGGAATAAAAATGATTGACGCTCCAGTTACTGGTGGTGTGATGGGTGCTAGAGTTGGAAAATTGAATTTTTTAGTTGGTGGTAGTAATGATGCAGTAAAATTAGCTTCACCACTTTTAGAGATAATGGGACAAAAAATACTACATGCTGGAGATCAAGGAAGTGGGGTTGGTGTGAAAATTTGTAACAACATGTCTCTTGGAATTTCGATGATAGCGGCATCCGAGGCTTTGATGTTGGCAAAAAGATTAAAAATGGATATAAAAAAAGTTCATAAAATAATTAAAGAAGCATCAGGTAACAATTGGGCGCTCACAAATTATACTCCTTTACCTGATTTAACAGACGGGGTTCCTTCAAATAATAAATATAGACCAGGTTTTACAGCAGCTATGATGAAAAAAGATTTAAATTTAGCAAATGACGCAGCTACTTCTGTTAATGCAAGCACACCTTTAGGAAAAGCTGCTCTAAAAATTTTTTCAGATTTTTGTGAGGAAGGTGATGCGGATACTGATTACTCAGGTATTTCTAAAAAAATTGGTGGTGATGCGTGGGATTATCCTTTTGATCCTAAGGGCGAAGATTAGTTTAGAATTAATAAAAATTATATTTAAAATTTATATATAATTATTTTAATCACTTTACTTTCTTATTTCAATAATGTTTACTACAAAAATTATTAAGTCTTAATAAATAAATAAAGAGAGGGAAATAAATGAAAAAAATCACTTCAATGATTTTAGCTTTAGTTTTTGCGGTATCTTTAATTAGTACTGCTTCTGCTAAAACTTTAAAAATCCAACTTACTTTTCCTAAAACTTCTTACGATGGTCAAATCGTAAAGATGTGGACTGATAGAGTTACTCAATTAACTCGAGGAGAGTTAGTATTTGAACTTTTATCAAAAGGTGAAGTTGTTGGTATGAAAGAAACACTAGAAGCTGTTGACAAAGGTCTAGTTGATGGTGGTGCTGCATGGACGCATTACTGGTCTAACTATCACCCAGCTGCTATGTTGTTCGGTTCACCTGTTGCAGGTGGAGGAATCGGATTATCAACTAAATCATGGTTAGCATGGTATTTTGATAATGGTGGAAAAGAGTTATATGACAGACTTTGGGATGAAATGGGTATGAATGTTAAAGGTTTCGTGATGGCTTCATCTGGACCTGAGGCATTAGGTTGGTTTAAAGAGCCAATTACAAGCATGGATGATTTCAGAAAGTATAGATTTAGAACTCCTCCAGGAATCCCAGGACAAACTTATAAAGATATTGGTATTGCATCTGTGTCTTTATCAGGTGGTGATATTTTACCAGCACTTGAAAAAGGAACTATCGATGCTGCTGAATGGTGTTGTCCAAAGCCAGACTCAGTTTTTGGTTTCCAAAAAGTTCTAAAAAACTACTACCTACAAGGTTTACACCAAAACGTAGTTAATGGTGATATTTACATCAATGGTGATGTATATAATTCTCTAACTGATCATCAAAAATATGCAATGGAAATTGCATCTGAAGCGATGATTACTAGAAACATCACTAATAGAGCTGTAGAAAATGGAAAAGCATTGATTGATCTTACTGAAAATCATGGTGTAAAATTATGGGATACACCAGCTGATTATTTCACTGAGTACATGAATGCTGCTCAAGCAACTCTTAAAAAGAACGCTGCAGAAAATGCTTTCTTTAAAGAAGTGTATGATCATATGACAGCGCATGCGAAAATAGTTGTGCCATTTATTTCTCAGATGGAAACATCTGATGCATCTATTGGTACTGCATTTGCAAAACAACAATAAAAATTAATTTAAAACGGGGGTAATTAAATTTATCCCCGTTTTTTAATAATCAAAATTAATTAAATTGCTCAATGGTTGATAAAAAGTCTAAAGAAAACGTTAGTGAAAATCTGGACATAACCGATGAGCTTATCGCTGAACGTCGTACTAGCACAAAAATGCCAAAGGACATGGATCCTTGGATGGCAAAAACAATAGAATTTATTGACAGAAATATGCTTGTTACTGGCAAAATTGTTTGCTGGATAACAGTGCCTTTAATATTTGCAATGGTTTATGAAGTAATTGGAAGGCATTTCTTTAATCGACCTACACTTTGGTCATTTGATATTAGTAGAATGTTAGCTGGCGCATTATTTATGTTAGGTGCAGCGTATACTTTATCAAAAGGAATACACATAAGAGCTGATTTTTTATATCGAAACTGGAAAGTAAAAAATCAAGCCAAAGTAGATTTATTTTTATATTTATTATTTTTTTTCCCTGGTTTCTTAGTATTTTTCTGGGTTAGCTTTGATTACGCTTACACATCTATTTGTGGACGGTCAGATCTTATGGAATGCTTGGGGGGCAAAGTAAGAATTCAAAGGGCAATGGACACTACATGGATGCCAATAATGTGGCCATTAAAAAGTTGTATGCCTATAGGAGCTTTTTTATTATTGGTTCAAGGAGTATCTGAGGTTCTTAAGAGCTACTATGCCTTTGTAAAAGGAAGATGGCCATAATGGAATTTTTTACACCTGAAATAATTGGTGCAATAATGATTGGTTGCATGTTATTTGCAATCTTTATTGGTTTTCCAATTTCGTTCACTTTAATATTTTTAGGGCTTGTATTTGGTTATTGGGGTTTTGGAAAATTAGTTTTTTACCTAATGACACTCCAATTCAATATGATAATGACCGAGAATACCCTCGCGGCAGTCCCGCTCTTTATCTTTATGGGAATTCTAATGGAACAAGCTGGTTTAATGGAAAGATTGTTTAATTCTGTCCAACTAATGCTTTCTAAAACTAGAGGTGCATTATTTTATGCAGTTATGTTTGTATCTACAATATTTGCTGCAGCAACTGGAATTGTTGGAGCTTCAGTTACAATTTTAGGAATTATGGCAGGTAAGACGATGATTAGATCTGGTTATGATACAAGATTGTCAGCCGGTTTAATTTGTGCAGGTGGAACTCTTGGAATTTTAATTCCACCTAGCATTATGTTGGTAGTTATGGGTCCTGTTTTAGAAATTCCAGTTACAGATTTATTTGCTGCAGCAATAATTCCTGGAATAATGCTTGCATGCTTGTACGCAGGGTACACTACTTTAAGATGTTTTTTAAATCCTAAACTAGGTCCAGTTTTACCAGCCAATGAAAGACCAACTAATATGGGTAAAGTTTGGTATGAATTTTTTATGGGCTTAGTTCCACCAGCAGCTTTAGTATTTTTTGCGTTAGGAAGTATTTTGTTTGGTTTAG
>CACIRB010000024.1 GCA_902588925.1 uncultured Pelagibacteraceae bacterium
CCGTGTTATTTGTAGGCTTATTTACATCTTTAGAAATTTCATGGAATATAAGATCTGGTGATTTACGTTCATTTAAAAACGCTGACCCTTGTAATTCTAAATTTAGATATCTATTAACATCCGCTTGATTAAGAATAACTGGTTGACGGTGATGAATTTCCTTAATGTTTTCTTTTGCTTCTTCTGTAATTAAACAAAACTGATCACCTTCAAAAATACCAGCAAAATAAATAGTATTATTATCTTCACGAGTAAAGTAATGAGGAGTTTTTTCTTTCTCTTCCCTCTTCCATTCATAAAATCCATCTGCAACAGCAACACATCGATTGTTTTTAATCAATTTTTTAAAGGAAACTTTTTCATCAATTGTCTCTAATCTTGCATTAATCAGGGCTTTAAAATCTTTATCTTTTGCCCAGCTTGGAACTAAGCCCCATTTCAAACCTTCTAAAGTATTTCCATTTTTATATTTTTTTATGACTGGAAGTTTTTGATAAGGATGAGCATTATAGTTTTCGTTATCCTCAACCTGAATTGCGGATTTAACTAGAGAACTTGTTTTAGTAACTGGATTTTTTACAACGTATCTTCCACACATTTTAAATTGTTTGTTCTTTCATCAAATCTTCAATTTGTTTTATCATGATTTCTGGAGATCGCATGGACGGATAAATCTCTTGAGCTTGTTTGTAGCTTCTAATTGCTTTTTCAAAATTTTTTAACTGAATGTTTACTAAACCCTGCCCTGCTAAGGCACCAAAATGTCTTGGTTCTAATTCTAAGACTTTATCAATATCATCTTGTGATTTTTGAAATTCTCCTAACATATAAAGTACAGTAGCTCTCTTATTCCAAGCCTCAGCCCAATTTTCATCAAGTTTTATTACTTCGGTAAAAATTTCTCTTGCTCTTTTTGGCTGTTGGTTTCTTATAAACATTGAACCTTCTTCTAAACGAGCTGTAAGTTTTTCATCTGTTGGATGAGTACTCCATAAAGACCAAATTTCCTGCTCAACAATAGCTGCAACTTTTGCTTTATTAACCTTTAGTTCATTAAATAATTGATTAAGTCTTATATCTCTATCGTTTGCAAAAGCGCTCGTTAAAGAAAATAAGTAAATTAAACAAACTAAAAATACTTTCTTCATAATTAGATATTACCAAATAAGAGAAATAGAGTCTTTGTTCTTATGTGTTTTGATTAATATTTTTACAACTATAAAAAGAAATATCCTTTTCTTTCTCTTCTAGTTTAATATTTTTTGTAATTTCGTGAATAAGCTCACCTGTTTTAATTGTCAGCACAGCAGATTCTGAATAATTCTTATCGTCATCAAAAGCTTGGATTAGAACAACATCTTTATTAGAAATTTTTACCTCTAGTTCAATTTTATCAATGAAATTAGATAAATTTTTAATATTCAATACATTTGGTGATTTAGATTCAATTACAAGTTTATTAATGTCATCTCTATTAATTTGATCTTTTGTAAATGTTTCAAAGTTATGATCTGGATTTTTTAAAATTACTTTTTCAAATGCACACACAAGGTTTAAATTTTTATCTACAGTAATGTTTATATTTTGTGCATTAGCATAACTAAAGCAAAGGAAACTTATAATGATTAGCAATTTTTTCATTTAAAAGTCCTATAGCTTTTTCTGATTGATTACTACGTCTACTAATATCGCAATCAACAAATTAAGCATTGTAATTCCACAAATAATTATAAAGCTGAAAAAATAAATCCATGCCCACCAGTAAACATCTTGTAGTGGAAGCATTACTTGTTCCCAACTAGATAGAGTTAAAACCTGAAACAACGTGATCATAGCAACACCAACGTCGCTCCATCTTTCAGGAATATCTGTACTAAATAAAATTGAACCTATAGTTGCGTATATATAAAGAATTATGAACAATAATAATCCAACATAAAATACTCTTTTGACCGAAGTAAGCAGAGCTTCAATGATTTTTTTTAATTCTGGAACAACCGAAATAATTCTCAGTACTCTAAATACTCTTAGCAATCTTAAAAGTAAGAAGCTAGAATTATTAGGAATTGGAATTAATGAGATTAAGACAATTAAAGTATCAAATACATTCCATCCACTTTTAAAAAACTGAAGTTTTTTAGGCTCTCCTATAAATCTAATTATAATTTCAATTACAAAAAATATAGTAATTGAATAATCTAAATAATTAATTGCCTGCTTGGTTAACTCACTTAAATCGTAAGTGTTAACCCCAATTGTGATTGCATTTAATATGATAATTGAAATAACAACAAACTGGAAAATTCTGCTTTCTTTAAGGTTGTATAAAAATTTATTCATTTAATTTAAAATATTAATAATACTTTTTTTAATAGTTTCACTTACTTTAATTGTTCCTTCTTTGTTGGGATGAATTCCATCTTGCTGATTTAAACTTGGGTTTAATGCAACACCTTCAAGTAAAAATGGGATCAAGGGTAAGTTATATTTTTTTGATAATTTTGGATAAATTGCATCAAACTCTTTTTTGTATTCAGCGCCGTGGGTCGTTGGTGCAACCATTCCTGCAATAATAATTTTGATTTTTTTATTATTAGCTATTTTTATGATTTCTTCTAAATTTTTCTCAGTTTCTTCTGGTTTTATTCCTCTAAGCATATCATTGGCCCCCAAACCTAAAATGATTAAGTCAATATCAGGTTCAGACAAACTCCATTCAGCAATGTTTAATCCTCCTGAAGAAGTACTCCCAGATACACTGCCATTAATTATCTTTATATTTAAACCGTCTTTTTTAAAATCATCTTCTAATACTACTGATAAGTGATGTTCTTTAGACAAACCATATCCAGCCATCAAACTATCTCCAAATAACACTACCTTTTCTATTGCGAATGCGTTTATGTGCACTAGAAAGATTATCAAAACTTTTATAAATAAACTTTTATTCATGAGTGATCTTCTTAAATTAAAAAAAATAAATCTCAAATACCAAACTGGTAAAGAAAGTATCAGTGTTTTAAAGAATATTGATCTTACCATTAAGAAAAAAGAGACAGTTTCTGTCGTAGGTGAAAGTGGATCTGGTAAAACTAGTTTGATTATGCTCGTTGGAGGGTTGGAAAAACCATCTTCTGGTAAAATTATTTTTCAAGATCAAGAAATTACTAATTTAAATGAAGATGAAGTTTCAGAAATAAGAAAGAAAAATATTGGGATTATTTTTCAATCTTTCTACTTAATTCCAAATTATACAGCAGTTGAAAACGTTGCTTTAACATTAGAATTAAATAATTTTAAAAAACCTGAGACTAAAGCCAAAACTTTATTAGATAGATTTGGTTTAAAGCATCGTTTTAATAATTTACCAAGTCAATTATCTGGTGGTGAACAGCAAAGAGTTGCGATTGCAAGAGCTATAGCAATGAAACCTGAATTAATCTTAGCTGATGAGCCTACTGGAAACTTAGATACTGAAAACTCATTAATGATTTCAGATATTTTATTTAAATATGTAAAAGAGGAAGGATCTTCCTTAATTATGGTAACGCACGATCCAAAACTAGCTAATAAAGCAAAAAGAAAAATTAAAATAAAAGATGGAAAAATTAAATAATCGATCTGAATTAAGTTTGATTTTTAAATATGCTTTAAAGGATTTAAGCAGAAATTATCACAAAATCTCGAGCATCATTGTTACACTATTTATTAGCCTTTTTATATTAAGTGCTATTTTTACAATTGAAGATAGTCTCAAAAAAGAACTAAACGATAATGCTAAAGCACTTTTAGGTGGTGATTTAGAAATTGATTACAATCGTAACCAAGGAAATCTAGAATTAGTTAATCAGGTAAAAGAATTTGCAAATGTATCTCAAATGATTGAGTTCAGTACCATGCTTTCAACAACAGGTAGAGAAAAAAACAAATCTTTATTTACAAGAATTAAAACAGTTGATGAAAAATACCCGTTATATGGTGAAGTAGTTTTTGAACCCGAAGGTGCTTATGACCAAATGCAAAAAGAACCAAACACTATTTTAATTAATGAAAGTTTATCTAAGACACTTAAGATAAAAATTAATGAACAAGTTAAAGTTCAAGACCAAAACTTTACAGTTATAGGAATTATAAAATCAGTTCCTGATGTTAGTGGATTTGTTGCTTTTGGTGATTGGGCACTTGCAGGAAAACAAACATTAGAGATATTAAAACTAAACGGGATTGGAAGCTTTTTAAACTACGAATACAAAGTAAAATTTAATGAAGGAGATAATCCTGATGAATTAGAACAAAGAATTGAAAATATTTTTAAAGATGATCAAAAAGTAAAACTTCGTTATCCTGAAAATTCAGCAAGTGGAATAAAGAGGATTATTAATAATTTTTCACAATTTTTATCTCTTGTTTCAATAAGCGCGATGCTGATTGCTGGAATTGGAATTGCAAATACTCTCCTTTCTTTCATTAACCAAAACAACATGTCAATTGCAGTTAGAAAAGCAGTTGGATTTTACTCAGGAAATATAAAGACACTTTATTATCTTCAATTGTTAATATTGTTATTTGTAATTACAGTTGTTTCTTATGGTACTAGTTTTTTAATAGTACCTATCGCTGATAAGTACTTATCAGATGGACTTGGATTAAATGTTTATCCAGTATTCTCTATAGTAAATTTTATTAAAATATTTTTAGTAGGTTTATTGGTACTTGTAATATTTTCTATCCCAACAATAAGTTCAATTGACCAAGTAAAAGCCTCTAATTTATTTAGAAACGTTTTTCAAAACTTACAATTTTATTATTCCAAAAAATCTGTTGTTTTAAGTTTTATTTTGCTCTCTATTTTAGTTTTATTATTTACAATTGGCTCCGAGCAACCAACTTACAGTCTTGGATACTTTGCTGCATTTTTTGTTTGTTTGATTGTGTTTTTCTTTCTTTCAAGAATAATTATATTTTTTCTTAAAAAATTTAAATCAAGCTCAAATATTTCATTAAAAGTATCAATTAAAAATATCACTCAAACAAAAAGTATTACTCCAATTACTATTATGTCTTTAGGGTTAGGTGTTACTTTACTTTTAACATTGGCATTGGTTGGAACAAACTTTCAAAGAGAAATTGCTAAATCAATTCCTGATATCGCGCCTGATTATTTCTTTGTGGGAATTCAAAAAGGAGAACGTGAAAAGTTTGAGCAAGGTATACTAAAAATGGATCCTAATGCAGACATTGAAGTTGTACCAATGGTTTCATCTGGCATTGCTAAAATTAATGGTATTAACCCAAATACTTATATTAAACCTGATAATGATAGTTATTGGGTAATTGGAAGCGAGAGAAGATCTTCATGGGTAGAGGCTGTCCCTGAAGATAATCCATTAGTTGCTGGAGAATGGTGGGATTTAAATAAACCTAATCAACTACAGATATCTTTGGATGCTAAAGTTGCAAGTGATTTTAATATTCAATTAGGAGATATTTTTACTTTAAATATTTATGGAAGAGAAATTGATGGTGAAGTAGTAAATTTTAGAGAAGTTGATTATCGAGATTTAAGTATTAACTTTGCAATGCTATTTAATCCTCAATTTGCTCAAAATATTCCACATGAATATTTAGCAACAGCAAAATTTAATTCTGATAAATTTGATGAAACTGAAATGCTAGAAGTTATGCCTAGCTTATCAATGATTAAAATTGCTGATTATCTTACAAAAGTAACAGCTGTTTTAAATAAAGTATTCGTTGCTGTTACTTTGATATCAGCTGTAACTATTGTGATTGGTTTAATTGTTATTTCGAGTGCAATTATGGTTCAAGGAAAAGTTAAAGAGTATCAAAATTTAGTGTTTAAAATACTAGGCTTTTCAAAAAAAGAAATAATCCTATCATCATTAATTGAGTTCATCATTATATTTAAATCTGTCATACTAATTGCAATATTCTTTGCGGTAATTGGTTCAAAATTTATTATGGAAAATATCTTTGAACTAGTGTGGATGTTTGATTTTAAAGTTTTAATTTACTTAGGTTTTTCAATTGGATTTGTAACCTTGTTATTGATTATGTTAACTAACTTAAAATATTTAAATCCAAAAGTTTATCCTTTAATTAGAAATCAATAATTAAAATTTTGTAATTTTGCTATCTAAAGCAATTACATTTAATTCTACTTTTAGATTTGGAAATCTTTTTTTAATTTCTTTTTTAAGCTTATTAAATGAATCTTGGTGTATTTTTTTTTCTTTAACAGGTGTAAATTTTTTTTTTCCATTAGCAATTTTTGCGGCACCACAATCCTTATGATTAATAACAATCAGCTTTTCTATTTTGTGAAGTTGAATGGAAGTTGCAAGATTATCATAAAAAGTATTATGCCATTTTTTAAATTTATTATGTGTGACGCCTACTGCAGCACCAGCAATTGTAAAAGCACTATACTTTCCAGTTAATTTTTTTTTCTTTAAATGATTATAAACTAAATGTTGAAATCTTGGATCCATGCATGATAACACCATCGCTTTATATTTTGACTTCATTAATTAATCTCTACTTTATACATTGCTTCGTTCCTTCTATTCATTGGAAGAGTAAAAGGACTATCGTATGTAGCTCTAATGGGTGGACTTATAATTGAAATTTTATTTTTTTTTAATTCTTTTTCTAAAATTTCTTTATGTTTTATGAAATTTCCATCAGAAGCTCTACCTGAATACCTAAGCACAGCATAATATCCTCCTTCAATATTTACTATCCTTATATCTTCTCTACTTGGATTAGGTACATTATCTAAATTAAACTTTGAAGGTAAATAAAACTGCATGGTCATATTGCCATTTTTTTCTACTTGAGTGACCGGAGTAGTCATTGCTATCTTTTCTTGAACATCATTTCTTCCAGAAATATAATTAAATAATTTTCTAAAATTACTATCTATTCCAGCTCTAGAGGTCTCAACTGCTAAACGATCAGAATACTTTCTAATCTCATAGATTTCATTTTTATCAACCACTTCATATTTTGCTTCTTCATTAGCCATTACAATAGAATACGGTAAAACAAAGAAAGTACAAAATAGAAGAATTAATTGCTTTTTTAACTTCATGGTTAAGTGACTTTATATTCAAAATTTTGAGTTGTTTCATTAATTTGAACTAATTTTGCTCCATTTCGTTCATGAAAATTTTTTGCCATTTCTGTTAATGGTGAAAGTGTGACTAATCTGTTTAAATGATTAGATTTTTTAATCTTTTTAAATACTTCTTTAACAATTAACTTTCCTCCACCTTTTTTCTTTGACCATACAGTATAAGCAATAGCAATTTGTCCGCCTTTTTGGTCTCTCATTGCACTTTGTAAAAAAGCAT
>CACIRB010000025.1 GCA_902588925.1 uncultured Pelagibacteraceae bacterium
CTACTTTAGTAGTTAACAAACTTAGAGGTGGTTTAAAAGTTGTAGCTGTAAAGGCTCCAGGATTTGGTGATAGAAGAAAAGCTATGCTTGAAGATATTGCTATTTTAACAGGAGGTCAGGTTATATCTGAGGACTTAGGTATCAAACTTGAAAATGTTAAACTTGATGATCTTGGATCTTGTAAAAAGATAAAAGTTGATAAAGATAATAGTACAATTGTTAATGGAGGTGGAAAAAAATCTGACATTGAAGCAAGATGTGCATCTATCAAACAACAAGTTGAAGAAACTACTTCTGATTATGACAGAGAAAAACTTCAAGAGAGACTTGCAAAGTTAGCTGGTGGAGTTGCAGTAATTAAAGTTGGTGGTGCAACTGAAGTTGAAGTTAAAGAAAGAAAAGATAGAGTTGAGGATGCTTTGAATGCAACTAGAGCTGCTGTGGAAGAGGGTATTGTAACAGGTGGCGGTTGTGCTCTTCTTTACGCTGCTCAAGAACTTGATAAAGTTAAAGCAAAAGGCGATGATCAAAAAGCAGGTGTGGATCTTGTTAGAAAAGCATTAGAATCTCCTATTAGACAAATTACCAAGAATGCTGGTGTAGATGGATCAGTCGTGGTTGGCAAATTATTAGAGCAAAAGAAAAAAACTCACGGATATGATGCTCAAAGTGAGGAATATTGCGATATGTTTGCAAAAGGTATCATAGACCCAGTTAAAGTTGTGAGAACTGCTTTACAAGATGCTGCTTCAATTGCAGGATTGTTAGTAACTACAGAAGCAATGATCGCTGACAAACCAGAGGAAAAAGATGCTGCTGGTGGAATGCCTGGTGGAATGCCTGGTGGTATGGGCGGCATGGGAGGAATGGGTGGAATGGGAATGTAATCCCTCTACTCTAAACTAAAATTTAAAAGGCCATCACATGATGGCCTTTTTTTTAAGTAAATTTATATCATGTCAAAAAGATACAGTGGAAAATCATTTAAAGATTCGAGTGTAAAAAAGAAACCTAAATTAAATTTGAAAGAAAAAAGAAAACTTAAAAAAGATAAACAAAAAAAGCCTAATTAATCACAAGTTATTTAAATTAATCAAGCCAGTCATGAGTTTTTTTAAGTTTTAATATCAAATTAAATATGTATAAGAGCCACAATTTATGAGCAACAATATAAGAAATATCACAATCATTGCCCATGTCGACCATGGGAAAACAACTTTGATTGACAATTTAATGAAACAAAGTGGATCATTTAGAGAGAACGAAGTTGTTGATGAAAGATTAATGGACTCAGGAGAACTTGAGAAAGAAAGAGGAATAACAATTCTTGCAAAACCTGCATCTATTAACTGGAATAATTCAAGAATAAATATCATTGATACACCTGGCCACAGAGATTTTGCAGCAGAAGTCGAAAGAGTTTTAAGTATGGCTGATGGTGCTCTTTTATTAATTGACTCTGCAGAAGGAGTAATGCCTCAAACAAAATTTGTTTTATCGAAAGCATTAAAACAAGGTTTAAAACCAATAGTCGTTATCAATAAATTAGATAAAGCGGATCAAAGAGCAAATGAAGTCTTAGATGAAACTTTTGATCTGTTTGTAAGTTTAGATGCCAATGAAGAACAATTAGATTTTCCTGTGTTGTATGCAAGTGGAAGATCAGGATGGGCAGATAATGAAGTAGACGGTCCAAGAAAAAATTTAAATCCTTTATTAGATTTAATAGTAGAACATGTTAAACCAGCTGATTTAGATAAAACTAAACCTTTTGCAATGTTGTCAACATTACTTTATTCAGACAGTTTTTTAGGAAGAAGCCTAGTAGGTAGAATTGCACAAGGCACAGCAAAAGCAAATCAACCAATCAAAGCTATTAATTTAAAAGGCGAAAAAGTTGATGAAGGAAAATTAACAAAAATTTTTAGGTATGAAGGAACTAAAAAAGTTCCAATTGATGTTGGAGAAGCAGGAGATATTGTTGTTGTAGCAGGATTAGAAAAAGCAAATGTTGCTGATACAATTTGTAATTTGGAGGTAAATGATCCTATACCAGCAACTCCTATAGATCCTCCAACAATGTCGATTACTATAACTGTAAATACTTCTCCGTTAGCAGGTACTGAAGGTAAAAAACTTACTAGCACACAAATCAGAGAACGATTAGTTCAAGAAGCACAAAACAATGTTGGCATAACTTTCTCAGAAAATGGAGGTAAAGATTCATTTGTTGTAAGTGGACGAGGTGAGCTGATGTTGGAAATACTTCTTACTCAAATGAGAAGAGAAGGTTTTGAGATGACTGTAAGTCCTCCAAAAGTTTTATATAAAACAGACGATCAAGGAAACAAACTTGAACCAATTGAAGAAATTACAATGGATTTAGATGAAGAACACTCTTCTAAAGTAATTGACTCGATGAATAGAAGAAAAGGCAAATTAATTGAGTTAAAAGATACAGGTACAAATAAGAAGAGATTAATATTTCATGCACCCACTAGAGGTTTAATGGGATACACAAGTAGATTTCTTACTCTTACTAAAGGTGAAGGTGTAATAAATAGAATTTTTCACGACTACGGTCCTTTTGAAGGAGAAATGGAAGGTAGAAGAAATGGTGCATTAATTGCAATGGAACAAGGAAAAGCAGTAGCTTTTGCAATCTTCAACCTTCAAGCAAGAGGAGAAATGTTTGTTACACATAATGATCCAGTTTATCCAGGTATGATTGTTGGATTATCACCAAAACCGGGTGATATGATAATTAATGTCATGAAAGGAAAAAAATTAACAAATATGAGAACGCAAGGAACAGATGAAAACGTAGTTCTTACTCCTGTAAGGAAAATGTCAATAGCTGAACAACTAAGTATGCTTAATACTGATGAGGCATTAGAAATTACACCTGATTCTTGTAGATTGAGAAAAGGAATTCTTGATCCCCACGAAAGAAAAAGAAACGAAAAAAATAGTGCGGCTGCCTAGTTAAAGATTTTATCAACTAAAAACAAACCAAGAGCAACGCAAGGACCTATTCCGAATGCGAATAATAAAGTTCCAACACCTACTGTTCCTCCTAAATACCATCCAATACTAACTACAGAAATTTCTAATGTTGCTCTCACAACAGCTATAGGAAAATTTGTTATTTTTTGTAATCCTATCATAAGCCCGTCTCTAGGACCGGCTCCTAAATTTGAAACTAAATATATACCCCCACCTATTCCAACCATAATGACAGAGATTCCAGCTAAAATTAATTGATATATATAATTTGAAGGTGTTGGAACATACTTAATACAAAGATCAATCATAATTGCAATTATCAAAGCATTAAGAATTGTGCCCATTCCTGGTTTTTGTCTAAGTGGTATCCATAAAAGTAAAACAACAATACTTATTAATAACGTGATAGTTCCAATACTTAAATTAACATTTAAGGAAATACCTTGAGCTAAAACACTCCAAGGAGAAGCCCCTGTGAAAGAAACAATTAACAAACCTTCACCTAATCCAAACAAAGATAAACCAAAACATAAGAAAAAAAATGTAGAAAATTTTGGTTTAAAATTTAATGGTTTTTCTGAGCTCCAGTTAACTATTGGAATTTTTTTTATTTTTAAAAACATAAATATGATAAACTATATCTATTAATGAAAAAGTTTTTAGTTGTTTTACTTACTATATTTTTCTCATCAATTTCTTTAGCTCATATAGGTCATTATAACAAATTTGATAAAATAGAAATGGAGATCTTGAGAAATAATGAAGTAATTGGATATAATAATTATTTTTTTGAGAGAGACGGTGAAACAACAACAGTTAAAAATCAATATAAATTTGAAGTAAAATTACTATCTGCAACAATTTTTAAAGTGGAGGGATATGGAGAAGAAATATATTTAAATGATCGTTTAATTTCATTTCAATCAAAAACACTTCAAAATAAAAAAGAAAAATTTGTAAGCTTAAAATTAGATAATAGTAATAAAAAATTTAATATTACAGGATCCTCATATTCAGGTGAAGCTTCTCTAAAAAGTATTATTGGAAATTGGTGGAGTCACAAAATTTTACAAGCAGAAAGTCAAATAAGTCCTATTTCTGGAAGCATAAAAGAACAATTAGTTACATTTATTGGTAATGAAAACGTTGCTATCAATGGAAAAGAATTTGAAACTGATCATTTTAAACTTACTTCTAAAGATATGTCACTTCCAGAAGACAAAAGACTTAATTTTGATATATGGCTTGATAAGAAAACTTCGGTAATAGTTAAAGTTACTTATGAAAGAATGGGAAATTGGGAGTATAGGCTTAAAAATATTGAATAATTTTATTTACTAATTTTGTTAAAAAGATCGTTTGCACTTATCCATCCTGCCTCCAACCTAGGTCCCACAAACCAATCAGCACATACTCCTAAATTAATTTTTTTGTTCCAATAACTTTTAATTTTTAAAGATTTTGAATTTGATGAATACATCCATCCATGATTTATAGAAAATAGAATATTAGTTTTTTTAATACCAGTAAGATTAAAAAATTTATTAATTAAAATTTTTGAATTTAAATCTTTATTTTCTTTGTTTTTCATTATTTTTTTATTTGCCCACTTTGATGTACTTTGAAGTGTCCATAGATCATGAATACTTTTAAATCTTAACTTACTATTTTCTTTAGCAGCCCAACCCAAAATTTCATCATCAAATAAAAAACTGCTTATATTTTTTCCAGTTTTTTTTATTTTTATCATGACTGTAATATTTGCATCCATTTTAATTTTTTTTTTGATAAATGAATGATTAATAAATTTTTTTGCTAATTTAACTAATTGAGGATACGGACATGTTAAAATAAGATTATCATAAGATTTATTGTCACCATTAGAAAAGGTAAGTTTCCATTTGTTTTTATTGTAATCAATTTTTTTTAATTCTTTTTGAAAATTACAATTAATTTTTTTTAATAAAAACTTGCTAATATCATTATTTCCTAGTCTACCAATAATTTTTTGATGGTTTTTGTTTTCTTTTATTTTTTTATTTTTAAAAATATGTCGGCCTTTCCAACTTTTTAATATTTTTTTTGCTAAAAGTTTTGTTGTAAATTTTTTAAATTCATCACTCTTAGGGGATATATATTGAACACCATGATCAAACCCTATTTTTTTATCTAACCTTTTAAATGATGATCTGCCACCAGGACCTCTTGCTTTATCATAGAGATCTACAGAATGTTTCTTATTTAATAGGTTTGCAATTGTAGCTCCAGATATTCCCGATCCAATGACACAGTAAGTGCTCATTTACCTGCAACTGTCATTCCCTCTATCATCATTGTCGGCGAGTTGACGGAATATTCAAAATCTAAATCATTAGCTAAAGTTATATTTTTGAACATATCTTTAAAATTTCCAGCAATTGTTATTTCATTTACCGGAAATTTAAATTCGCCATTTTCAATTAAGAATCCTGTTGCACCAACTGAATAGTCTCCAGTAACCAAATTACTTCCATGGCCTATTGTTTCAGTTACATAAATATGTTTTGAGTTAGTATTTAGTAAATCTTCGAAACTAATTTTTCCATTATCAAAATATAAATTTGTTGTACCGCCACATCTTCCATTTGATTTTAAATTAAGTTTCTTTCCATTGTAAGTATCGACTAAATAATTTTTTAAAATACCATTTTGTATAAGATTTAAAGTATCTGATTTTACTCCTTCTGAATCAAAAATTTGAGATCCAACTCCTTTGTTCATGTCTGGTTTATCAATTACATTTATTGTTTCTGAAAATATTTGTTCATTGATTTTATCCTTAAGAAAAGAAGTTCCTCTTGCAATGGCATTTGAAGATATCGCGGCAGCAAATGCACCTAGCATTCCTTTTGCTATCCTTTTGTCAAATATAATGCTTATTTTTTCACTGCCAATTTTGTTCGGGCTTAATTTTCTTATAGTTTGCTCAGAAGCTTTTTCACCAAGTTCTTTTGCACCTTTAATGTCTGATAAATGACGTTTGCTTGTAAATTCATAATCTCTCTCCATACTATTTTCATCTTTAGCAACCGTAACGCAAGAAGCGCTAAATGAAGATGATTTATATCCATTACAAAATCCATCACTATTAG
>CACIRB010000026.1 GCA_902588925.1 uncultured Pelagibacteraceae bacterium
TTTAAAATCAGCGGATCAACTAACTGTTCAGGACTTAAATTTGGATGATCAGATAATTGAAAAAATCAATAAATTTGCACCGATAAAATATATTTTAAAAAATAATTCTGAAGATGGACATAAAATCATTGAATTGCTAGAAGATATTTCAAGAGATCTAATGAATTATGATCTTGAGTTTAGAATTCAAGAATTAGAATCGAAGTTCTCTGTCGATATGAGTGAGAGCACATTTAATGAGCTAAAAGAGCTTAAAAAAAAGCAGAATCTCAATTAATTTGGACAAATTTGTAATGGATTTTTACAGATTTGACATTATATAAGACTTTCAACTTTATAGCTGTGGAAAGAATAATTACAAAATCATTTGCCAGGTTAATGGGTCGAGGAACCCATAGAGGTTTTATAACTTATGAAGAATTAAGCAAATCTTTAGGTAAAAGAAATCTATCAGATGAAAATCTTGCTCAAGCTTTTATCCATATTTTAGATGAAAATATTTCTTTAGTTGAAAAAAAATCAGATTTTAAAGTTCTTAGAAAAAAAGAAAATTCAAATAAAGAAGAAGGTAAAACAATCGAAAAAAGTGACGATCCTATCAGAATGTATTTACGTGAAATGGGAGGTGTTGAGTTACTTTCAAGAGAAGGTGAAATTGCAATTGCAAAAAGAATAGAGGCTGGAAAGGATGTAATGTTAATTGCGTTGTCACAAAGCCCAATTACAGCGCAACAATTCTTTGAATGGAACGATAAACTTCATAAAGATGAAATATTAGTTAGAGAGATTATAGATATTGATACAAATTATATGGAGGACGAGTCAACAGGACCTAGTGCTAAACAGAAAAATGCTGGTGAAACTGAAAAAGAAGATGGATCTACAGATGAAGATGATGACTTTAATCCAACTCTAGCAGCAATGGAGACAGAAATTAAACCAAAAGTATTAAAAACGGTTAACACATTAACTAAAGAATACACAAAACTAATTAAATATCAGAAAGAAAAGTTAGATTGTGTTTTAAATTCTCAAAATTTTACGCCCGCAAAGGAAAAAGGTTATGAAAAAATTGTAAATGATATTTTAGAAAATATTAAATCACTTCAACTTTCCCCATCTGTATTAGAAGAACTTGTTCAAAAACATTATGTTGAAAATAAAAAAATTATTTCTTTGGAGGGAAATCTTTTAAGACTTGCAATGGATCAAAAAATACCAAGAAATGAATTTATAAAGTTTTATGTTGGGAACGAAATAAATCCTAATCTTAAGAAATTTTTAGATACAAATTTAGTTTGGAAGCAATTTTTTGTAAAAAATAAAGAGGAATTTAAAAATATTAGAGAGAGACTTATTGAAATTAGTCACAAACTTGGAATTTCTGTAACTGATTTCAAAAAATTAGTAAGCAGAGTTCAAAAAGGTGAAAAAGAATCTAGAATAGCTAAAAAAGAGATGGTTGAAGCCAATCTTAGACTAGTAATTTCAATTGCCAAAAAATACACGAATAGAGGATTACAATTTTTAGATTTAATTCAAGAAGGAAACATTGGATTAATGAAAGCAGTTGATAAGTTTGAGTATAGAAGAGGATATAAATTTTCTACATATGCAACTTGGTGGATTAGACAAGCAATCACAAGATCAATTGCAGACCAAGCAAGAACAATTCGTATACCCGTTCATATGATAGAGACGATTAATAAAATAGTAAGAACACAAAGGCTAATTTTAAGTGAATTTGGGAGAGAAGCAACTCCAGAGGAGTTGGCGCAAAAATTAAGAATGCCATTAGATAAAGTTAGAAAAGTTTTAAAAATTTCTAAAGAACCAGTTTCTCTTGAGAAACCAGTTGGTGATGAAGAGGATAGTAGTTTAGGAGATTTTATTGAAGATACAAAAGCTTTGGCTCCATTAGAGCAAGCCATCAAATCAAACTTAGGGGAAGCAACTACAAAGATATTATCTACCTTAACTCCTAGAGAAGAAAGAGTTTTAAGAATGAGATTTGGTGTTGGCATGAATACAGATCATACACTTGAAGAAGTTGGATTACAGTTCTCGGTTACTAGAGAAAGAATTAGGCAGATAGAGGCCAAGGCGCTTAGAAAATTAAAACATCCAAGCAGATCTAAACAATTAAAAAGTTTCTTAGAAAGTTAAAAAACTAGGGCCGTTAGCTCAATAGTAGAGTACTGCATTGACATTGCAGGGGTAGTTGGAGCGTAACCAACACGGCCCACCATTATTAATTTATCTTTAATTGATAACTTATTAAAAATGATATAACTAAATAAATATTTGGGCCTGTAGCTCAGTTGGTTAGAGCAGTACACTCATAATGTATTGGTCCCAGGTTCGAGTCCTGGCGGGCCCACCAAATCCAGTAAAATCAACGTTTAGTAAATCAGTTTTTCTAAAATTTTGTCAAAATACCCTCTAAAAATTTTTTCGTTGTGTACGAGATTGAGTCGAGTTAATTTTTGAAATGTACTAGTCTCATAACTATGAATGAAATCTTAAAAGATTTAAAAAAGATAGGATATATAAATCACATATCAATAACTTTATTAACAATATTTTTTATTTTTGTTTCAAAAAAGGCTGGTGTTCAGTTAAATCTCTTTGGATGTTTATACTGGTATGTTGCAAGTCTGTTGGTTGGGCATTATTCAGCACATAACATCAAACCAACAAAAAAATTTAAGTATATAAAGGGTAAAAACGATACTTTTGTTGCTTTGCCTGTTGTGGGTATAATTAATATGTTAACCTATGGAATTCCAATATTAATAATTGATTATTTTTTTAAAATACTATGAAAAATAAAAACGATACTTGGTTGGGTTTCTTTAAGAAAACATTAAAAGTATCAGGATTTATTCTATTAATCATATTACTAGTTATTATTTTTTTATTTTATAAAATGGCTACTCACGATGGTAAAACCTACCTTATTTGTAAAGATGAGGATACTGAACAGATATCTTATAGGGCATTTAATGACTACAGAATGTTTAGTGATTGGGATCCTTTAAATGAGGAATTTAAAATGTCTTTTGACATTATTGAAATAAATAAAAAATTAATTAAGTCTAGAGCCTACGCTTATTCAGATGGAAGCACTGAGTCTTTATCACTGTCAAATGATACTCCAAAGGCAGAATATGTGTATGAGTTGATATGGGAACTAAATAGAGAAACGGGAAGATTGAAAGCATATTTCTCAGAACGTTCAGATGCAGTAGATCAAGACAGAATATGTAATAAAACTTCTAAAAAGAAACTTCCAATTACTAAAGTGAAACAGAAATTTTAGATGATTGAAGTATTAATAGCCTTGGAACTTGCTTTTCTGGCCTATAAACTTTTACAGGATTGATGGAGGTTTTAGGATTATTTTTTAGTGGAATGTTCTTTGTGTATGTGGGCCTTGCAATATTTATTTGGGTATGGTGGAAATCCTGTAGTTGGCTGTTCATTTGGTTTGTAGAAGTTAGTGAGAGATATTTTAAAAAAAATAGCTGGCAAGAAAAATTATTTTTAGGAACTTTTGTTGGATTAGGTGGATTAGCAAGTATTTACCTATTTATTTATATTTTCTTAATGATTGCTAAAGATATAAATTCTTAATATGAAAAAATTATTAAAAGATTTTATGTCAATAGATTTACCTTGGAAAATTGTTTTAGTGGGAACACCAATTGCTATACTTGGATATGTTATGGGAGGACCTGGTCCAACAGAGTTTTGGGACCCTGTAATGTGGATAGGCTCAGGTATAGCTGCAATTGGATGGGTAATGATGGCATTTTGGAAATAAATGAGTACTGGGAATAGATTTGTTCTACATTTTTTAGTTTGGCTAATTATAACATTTTTTTTTGGATGGATTGGTGATCTGCAATACAAAGTTAGTATAGAATTAAATCAACTCTACATATTAGGTGTTATTTGTTCTTTAATAATGGCTTGGGTAACAACCCAAAATAAGTAAATTGTACACAAAAATATTCTTTATTTAATTTTTTCATTGTATCTCAAATTGAGTACAAGACGACATCGAGATAAAATAAATTAATCATAACAATGGTAATTCAAGTTCCTACAGGACTCTCATAATGTATTGGTCCCAGGTTCGAGTCCTGGCGGGCCCACCAAATTAATTGTTGGCAAATTTTTCTAACGCTTCATATAGTGCATTAATATCACCATCGTTAGAATTCAAAATAGATGCAAATTCTTCTTTTTGCGTTCTTGCTAAGCTTAGTCCTTCTATAATCAAATCTCTAATTAAAGGATTATCTGGATTTTTCGTATAAATTCTCCAGTCAATTTTAATTTCTGGTCTTTCAGATGTTGCAACCAATACACTTTTAACAATTGTATAATTTTTATTTAATACATCTTTATCTTGAACATCTATTTTAGGATTAGAATATTCCGACAATCTACTTGAAAAACTTTTTAAAAAATAATCCTCAAAAAACTCTAAATATTTATTTTTTTGATTATCATCAAGATCTTTTCTTGCTGATCCAAGAGAATAAAAACCTACTCCTCTTATATCTACAGTCTCTTTTGCTATTACTTTAAGTTGATTTATTTTTTCTTCTTTTGAAATATCTTTTGAAAGAATTTCTGATGCTCTATTTACAGTTGACTGAACAAATACATCAGGTTCAATAGAATGAGAATTGCCTGTTACTAAATTTAATAAAAAAAGTAATATTAATAGTTTTTTCATGATTTATTTATATTATTTTTGATTATTTGTTTTCTATTTCTTCCCAATCTTCATCATCTTCATAAATGACATCGATATTTCCTCGTTGATTGTTTTTAATTTTATTTTCCCTGTCCTGTAAGTATAAACTTCTGACTGATGCGTAGAAATCTATAGAATTTTCTTCAAGATTTTCAAATGACTCAATATTGTTAGCTCTAAACTCAATACCGCTAATTCCCTTTGAGGTTATGTAAAGACCTTCACTTAAAAATTCATTATTTCCATGTACTGAAGCATTATACCAAGGGTCGCCACCCATTATATTTGCAAAGGATCCTGTTGTGTCTCGAATGGTAGAGGGACCCAAAACTGGAAGCACTAAATAACAACCTGGTCCAAAACCCCATTTACCTAAAGTTTGACCATAATCTTCCTTTTCATATTTTGGAAAACCCATTTTGTTAGCAACATCGATTGTACCTAATAGCCCCACAGTTGTGTTAACAGCTAATCGAGCTGTATTTATAATTGCGGTCTTAACGTCTCCCTGTAATACATTATTAGGGATAGTAATTAGAGTAGATAAATTTCTTACTGCATTAGAAGTTCCTTTTTGAACATTATCTGGAAGCTTTCTATAACCTTCTGCAATGGGTTTAATTAGTGCCTTATCAAGACCTTGATTGAAAGCAAATGTAGCTCTATTTAACTTTTCAAAACAATCTCTCGTGTTTTGCACTTCGGATTTATTTTTTTCTAAAGCTAGCTCCCCGTCTGAACCTGCATTAGCATTAAATGTAATTAAGAATATAGAAAATAGTAAAATAGTTAGTTTTTTCAACATGCTAAATTATATTATATAAAAATTGTTATTAAAGTAGAATTAAATTTAAATAGTGACGATAAATTGTTTATAAATTGCCTAAATTTGTCTCCAAATTGATTATGAAAATAATAATAAATTTTTCTCCAAACTTTGATGCTAAAAAAAGGAAAAAAAGTGAGATCAAATTTATTGTTTTTCATTACACAGGAATGAAATCTGAAAAAAAAGCGATAGATAAATTATTAGATTACAACTCTAAAGTTAGTTGTCATTATCTAATTAAAAATAATGGTGATATTATAAAAATGGTAC
>CACIRB010000027.1 GCA_902588925.1 uncultured Pelagibacteraceae bacterium
TTTGTCAGCTTTAGAAAAACTTGGGATGAATTATGAAATTAAAGATGGTTACATTTTAGCAAAATCTTTTGGCAAACTTAAAGGTGGATTGATTAGATTTCCTAAAATTACTGTTGGAGCAACTGAAAATTCTATAATCGCTGCATGCTTAGCAAAAGGAAAAACAGTATTAAGAAACTGTGCTGTTGAGCCAGAAATAAAAGACCTTACTAATTTTCTTAATTCGGCGGGTGCAAAAATTAATTGGAAAGGAAGAACATGTACCATTAGCGGAGTAAGTTCTTTAAAATCAACAACTTATTCTGTGATGGCTGATAGAATTGAGGCTGGTACTTTTTGTGTAGCAGCAACTCTAGCTAAAGGAACTCTAGAAGTTAACAATTTAGATCCAAAAATAATAAATACAGAACTTAATTTATTAAAAAAAACAGGAGCTAAAATAAAAGTAAGCAAAAATAAAATTCATATTATTGGACCAGAAAAAATTAAGTCTATTAAAAATATTAAAACAAAAGAGTTTCCTGGAATTCCAACAGATTTACAGGCGCAATTAATGGTCTTGATGTGTAAAGCAAAAGGAAAAAGTTCAATCACAGAGAATATTTTTGAAAATAGATTTATGCATGTTGCTGAATTACAGAGATTAGGTGCAAATATTATTACCAAAAATAATAAAGCTTATATTGAGGGCAATACGAAATTTATTGGTGCTGAAGTTATGTCTAGTGATCTAAGAGCATCAGTGGCACTCGTTTTAGCAGCTTCAGTTGCAAAAGGGAAATCTGTGATTAATAGGATTTATCATTTAGATCGTGGTTATGAAAAAATTGAAAATAAATTAAAAAATATTGGTGTTAAAATAAAAAGATTAAAAAGATGAACAAATATTTGGCTAAAATTATCGCTACAGACAAAGAGGGGTTACAAATGATTTCAGCTTGTAGTTCAGGAGCCAAAGTAAAAGTTTCAGACATTAAGTATCTAGAATCCAATAAGGTATTTTTATTATCAATTGAGCGTATTAAAGTAGAAAATGAAAATGAGGATAAAAAAGTCAATAGTATCTGCAGATTTGATTTTGTTGATAAGGTAAAGTCCAAAAATATTGATCAATCAAATCAAGAATTTGTTTTAGAATTAGTAGGAATAGATTATTTGAAAAATAACGAAGTTTATGAAATAAATCTCTTTTTTAGTAATAATGCTCATATCGCTTTGACCGCTGAAACGATTGAAGCAATATTAGAGGATCAAAGTGAAATAAATTAGAGATGAAGGTTTTAGATAGCAGTAAGAAAAATTTTGACAAATTATTAGATAATTTGTTAATGCAAAGAAAGAGAAAAGTTCAATCAAGTTCTGTTTCAGTCACCAACATTATTAAAGATGTTAAAAAAAATGGCGATAAAGCTTTATTAAAATATGAGAAAAAATTTAACAAAAATTCAGTAATCAAGCCTAGTTCAAATCAAATTCAAAAATCAATTCAATCATTAAATTCTATTGTAAAAAAATCTATCGATACTGCCTACAATAGGATTTATAAATTTCATTCATTACAAAAGTTTAAAAATATTTCTTACACTGATAAATTTAAAAATAAACTTGAGTATAAATATTTACCAATAGAGTCGATTGCAATTTATGTACCTGGTTCAACTGCATCCTATCCATCTAGTGTGTTGATGAATGCAATTCCAGCTATTGTTGCTGGTGTAAAAAGAATAGTTATGATCAACCCAGGCTATAAAGGAAAACAAAATCCTGCAGTATTATATGCGGCTAAAAAATGTAGAATTAAGGAAATTTATTCAATTGGTGGACCATCTGCAATTGCTGCAGTTTCTTATGGAACTAAAAAAATTAAAAAAGTTGATAAAATTGTAGGGCCTGGGAATGCTTACGTTGCAGCTGCAAAAAAAGAAGTTTTTGGAGATGTTGGAATTGAGGGTATGACCGCTGGTCCTTCAGAAGTTACAATAGTTTGTGATAAGTATTCAAATCCAGAATGGGTTGCGAGTGATTTAATAGGGCAAGCAGAACATGATTATCTTGCACAGTGCATTTTAATTTCAAAAGATAAAAACTTATTAGATAAAGTTAAAACTGAAATATTTAAACAACTAAAAGAAATTCCAAGAGAGTCTATTGCAAAGAGAAGTTTGCAAAATAATGGAATTTTAATTTATGTAAATTCAGATAAAAAAATTGTAAATATTGTTAATAAAATAGCTCCGGAACATTTAGAGTTAAATGTTAAAAACTATAAATCTATTGTTTCAAAAATAAAAAATTCAGGATCAATTTGTTTAGGTAAATATGCCGTTATGGCTATGACAGATTATAATGTGGGTTCAAACCATGTTTTACCAACTAACGGATCAGCAAAATACTCGAGTGGTATAAGTGTAAACGAATTCTACAAAAGAATTTCATACATAAACCTATCAAAAAAGGGTATTGAAAGTCTTGGACCATCAGTTATAACACTTGCAAATTACGAAGGCTTGGTTGGGCATGCTCAATCAGTATTAAAAAGAATTAGGAGAAAATAAATTTGTCAAAACAAGACTTACTTGAATTCAAGGGGACTGTGATAGACCTTCTTCCGAATGCAATGTTTAGAGTTAAGTTAGAGAACGGTCATACTGTTACAGCTCACACAGCAGGTAAGTTAAGAAAAAACAGAATTAGAGTTCTTCAAGGTGATAATGTAACTGTGGAGATGACACCTTACGATCTTACTAAAGGAAGAATTATCTTTAGAGGATAAATAAGGCTGAGTAGCTCAGGAGTAGAGCAGAGCCCTGAAAAGGCTTGTGTCGGAGGTGCGAATCCTTCCTCAGCCACCACCACGAAGTTTGATCTTGAAATACCTGTAAAAGAAATTAACTTAATCAATATAATAAATAACAAAAGGACGAAGAAATAAGATGAGTACACTACAAGGTAAAATAAAATGGTATAATGGTAAAAAGGGATATGGCTTTATAGAGAGAGACGACAAAGAGAAAGATGCCTTTGTACATGCTTCAGCTGTAAAAGCTGCTGGAATGAGATTTCTTAATGAAGGTGATAAACTTGAATTCACATTAGAAGACGGTCCTAAAGGTCCTTCTGCAGTAAATTTAAAAAAAATAGACTAATTTAGTAAAATTTCTAAAGGACGTTATTTCTACATTTAGTAGTTTGACGTCCTTTTTTTATTTAAGCCTTGAATATTAATAATTTTTGTCTAAAACGCTGACCATGAATATAAATATATACAGAATTACTTATAGAATTACTCACAGAAACTGTTTCCATAGCCATTAGGCTATTTATTTATATTATAATTTTCATTCTACATAAAATAAGATAATAACTAAAGGATAAGCTTTGGTGGTGAAATAGTATCACGTCGGTTTGTGGATCCGAAGTCGTAGGAGCGTAACCTACCCAAAGTACCACTAAAATGGAAAAAAATAAAAAACTCAATCCTTCATTACCATCTGGATTTGAAGATCGTTGGAATAAAAAGTTAGTTTTGAAAAAACAACTTTTAAAAGTGATTGAAAAAAATTTTTTAAAATTTGGAGCTGAACCATTAGAAACCCCTTCTTTTGAGATTAGCGAAAATATTGGTTCGTTTTTAGCAGAGGACGAGGATAACCCTATGTCTGATGTATTCTCATTCAAAGATGGTGATAAAAATATTACCCTTAGATATGATCTATCTAGTCCTTTAGCTAGATTTGTTGCTCAAAACAACCAAGAGCTTCCATCAATTTACAAAAGATATGCAATTCAGAATGTTTTTAGAAATGAAAAAGCAGGAAATGGGAGATACAGAGAGTTCATGCAGGCCGACTTTGATATTGTTGGAAATGTTAATTCAGCCCAAGCTAATGCAGAACTTTGCAATTTAATCTCGAGTACACTCTTAGATTGTGGTTTGAATAAAGATCAATTCACAATCAATATTAGTAATAGAAAAATTGTACAAGGTTTAATTGATGATTTAAAAATATCTGATGATAAGCAATTAAAAGTAATTAGAGCTATTGATAAATTAGATAAACCTGGATTTGGTTTAAAAGGTGTTGAGGACCTTCTTAAAAAAGAGAGAAAAGATGCAAGTGGTGCAGTTACAAAAGGTGCTGATCTAACAGATGAACAAGTATCACAAATATTAAATTTCTTAAAAATAAAAGACTTAAAACAATTAAAAGAAAATTTAAAAAATCCATTGTCTCAAGAAGGAATTAAAGAGCTTGAGGAAGTTTTTGAAATTTTAGGACTTGTTTCTAATTTAGAACAAGTACAAACCAATTTTACTATTGTTAGAGGTTTATCTTATTATTCTGATTTTATTGTTGAAACTAATCTAAATTTTAAAGTTACAAATAATAAAGGAAAAGAAGTTGATATTGGTAGTATTTGTTCGGGAGGTGCTTATGCTAAACTTATCTCAAGATTTAAAGGGGTAGATATTCCAGGTACAGGGATTAGTTTTGGTGTGGATAGATTGTTATTTGCACTTTTACAATTAGATCAGATTAAGGTGGATGATCAAAAGCCTGTTTTAGTCTGTGTGATGGATGAAAAATATCTAAAAAATTATTATGAAATTGTAGATCAATTAAGAGAAAATAACATTAATGCAGAAATTTTTTTAGACACAAAGAAAAATTTAGGTAAACAATTAACCTTAGCAAATAAGCGTGAATTAAATGTAGCAGTTATATGTGGTGATAATGAATTTAATGAAGGCACAGTAACGATAAAAAATCTTAAAGG
The DNA here is from genome assembly GCA_902588925.1 of uncultured Pelagibacteraceae bacterium. Classification (GTDB taxonomy): domain Bacteria; phylum Pseudomonadota; class Alphaproteobacteria; order Pelagibacterales; family Pelagibacteraceae; genus Pelagibacter. The sequence goes on from CACIRB010000027.1 coordinate 4,780, forward strand.
TGTTAAAGGTGAAAATAACAAAACATTTCCACAATCAAATTTAATCGATGAAATCAAAAAACTTATCTGAAAACATTCTTAGATCAGTAAAATCTAGAGGTTACAAATATATAGATTTACCCTCAGTTATTGAGGCTAATCATATCGTTCAAAGATCAGGTGAAAACTTTAGAAAATTTATTTTTTCCTTTACTGATCAAAATGGTAGCGAGTTATGCCTTAGACCGGATTTAACAATTGCATCTTGCTTAAGATACTTAGAGAATAATTTAAAAGGAAAAGAAAAAATTTTTTATAGCGGGCAAGCTTATAGAAAATCAGAAAATAAAAGTGACTCTATTATTCGAGATCAAATTGGATTTGAAATTTTAGGTTCTAAAGATGAAAAAAATGATGATAAAGAAATTATCAATACCTCACTAAAATCTCTTCAAAACATTAAATATTCTTCAGGTAAATTAACAATAGGAAACGTTGAGATATTTAATTTGTTAATTTCAAAATTAGATATTCCAAAAAGATGGAAGTTAAGATTATCAAGACATTTTTGGAGAGAAGATTACTTTAATGATCTTTTAAAAAGATTAGAGACAAACTCTGATGTAGATCCAACTATTGTTGAAATAGATAAAAAGCGTTATTTAAAAATGCTAAAAGAAGATTTATCAAATGTAATAGCAGGCAGAACTATTAATGAGATATTAAATCGATTTGATAACAAAATTAAAGATCCAAGAAGAGCTAGTAAAGGTAAAGGTGTTTCAAAAATTATTAAAGACTTCTTAAAAATCAAATGTCCAATCAATGAAGCTGCATCTGAGCTAAACAACTTTTTTAACAAAAATAGAATTAATTTAGTAGTTGATCAAAGATATTTTCCAGTCTCTAACAACAAAGTTTCAAAACTAAATGTAGTATTTTCAACTTCTTTTGGAAGACAATTGGAGTATTACACAGGGATGGTTTTTAAAATTGATGTTAAATCAAAAAATAAATTAAAAAATGTAATTAATGGTGGTCGTTATGATCGATTAATTTCAGATCTTGGTTCAAAAAAACAAATAC
>CACIRB010000028.1 GCA_902588925.1 uncultured Pelagibacteraceae bacterium
TTTAAAATAAATTAACATGAAAAATAAAAGTAATAGTACAATCACCATCGAAACAGCTGATCCCATTCCAATATCTCCTATTGAAAAACCCTGTTCATAAACATTTATTGGAAGCGTTCTTGTTCCTGAGGCACCACCAGTTAAAAGGAAAATATCCTCAAACTTATTAAAGTTCCAAATAAATCTAATCATAAATAAAATAGAAATCACTGCTGTTATCTGTGGCAGTGTTATATTCATAAATTTCGTGTAAGGACCAGCTCCATCAATATCTGCTGCCTCATATAGTTCTTTAGGAACTGCTTGAAGTCTTGCTAATATAAAAAGAAATGCTAACGGAAAATATCTCCAAATTTCAAAGATAATAACGGTCGTTAAAGCTAATCTTAATTTAAATTCAAAACCAAAAACAAAAATAGATATATACTTTTGTCCCAACAAATTTATTGGCTTATCAATGATATTATAATTGAGCAGCAGATTATTTAAAGTACCACTATTGGGATCTAATAGGAGTTCCCAAGTAAAAGCCAGGGCAACAACAGGAGCCACATAGGGAAACAATAACGTGCTCCTAATAAAACTACGACCTCTAAAGTTTTGATTTACCATTTGGGCTGATAAAATTCCAAAAACAATTGCGCCAACTGTTCCAAAAAAAGTATAATAAAACGTTGTTAATAATAATTCTTTAAATTCATAGTTCGTGAATACTTTTTTAAAATTTGATAAAGTAAAATCACTTGTCAAAAGAATGTTGTCTGCTTTTCCTTTTAAATTTGGTTTGTTTAACTTAAACAGTTTTTTTTCAATTTTTTCACCGTTTTTTGTTTCAAAAAAAATTACAAATTGCTCTCTATATTTTTTAGACCAGTCACCAAAATCACACCGAACTTTATTTGAAATAAACTTACATCTCTCATCTAAATCTACTGGCTGAACATTGTTTGGAAATTTATCCTGAAATTTAACATCTCTAATATCTTGAATTAAAGAGCTATTTCTTAATTTATAAATAATTTTAATTTTTGAATCTTCGTTTTTAACAGATTTAACTATTTTTTTTGCTCTTGGCTCTGGAATTCTTATATCTTTTAATTGAACTTCTTTAAAACTAATCCATACGTTTGAAAATATTGGGAATAATACTATTGCAAATACAATAAGAACTGCTGGCAAAGTTAAAGCATAGGCAGTTCTTTTTTCTATTTTTGAAAGTGTGCTACTCATAAAAAAAGCGGATAATTAATATTATCCGCTTTTTTCAAAAAATTAAAAAATTAATTGAACTTTTTTAATGATTTGTTGATCATATCTACTGCCTCATCAACATCAATTTGATCATCAATATACAATCTAGTGATACGGTTTAAAAATTGAGAATTGATAATCTTAGAAGCTCTTGAAAGTTCGCCTTCTTTAACTCCCCATCTGCTCGCAGTATCTAAACCAGCAACAATATTGTTGATTACATCTTCTGAATATAAATCTGTCAAAGCAGCTTTTCTATCAACACCAACTGGTAATTTACTCCAAGCTTTTGTGAAAGCCTCAGGATCAGTTGAGTTTCCTCTTCTGACTGGAAATTTACCTTCTGGTGCAATTGATAATGTGCTCGTATAACCTTCGTCCATTGAATACATTACAAATTGTTTTGCTTCATCAGTGTCAGCATCTGCTGTTATTCCAAAGTATCTTACATCAGCCCAAGCGGCACCGCTTTTATTACCAGGTCCACTAAAATTAGTTATAAAACCAGTTTTAGATGCTAGTTCCGATGATGTTGGATCATCATTTATTGTTGGTGGTGCTGAGTCTCTTAAGCCAGCAAGTTCATCCATAATAAATGGAGACCAAATAATCATTGGAGTTTTTCCAGCAAAATAAAGTTCTCTTGACTGTTTCCAGTATAGTTCTCCTGGAGGACTTGCTTTTGCAATTATTTTATAAAACTCTAAAGCTCTTTTTAATTTCCAGCCTTGATTTTTTACTCCACCTTTTTTTACAACATTCACTCCGTTAGCTAATAAAACATGCTCTAAAACTTGACTCATAAAGTTTTCATCTGTTTTAGTTGCAGCAACAAAACCAAACATATCGTCAGATGATAATGCTTCTACTGCTTTAACGATATTTTCATAGCTTGTTGGTGGTTCTAAGCCAGCTTTTTTAAATAGATCTTTTCTATAAACGACCATCTGTGTCCAGCCATCTACAGGTACGGCAGCTATCTTAGTTCCTTTTTTAGCCATGTTTAAAGCACCAGGCGCAAATGTTTTCTTACCTAGTTCTTTAACAACGTCATTATTAGCATCAACATCTAAAATGCCAGCTTCAGCCCATGGTAAAACGTACTGAAGTGTGTGATATATTACATCAGGTAAATCACCAGCAGCAGCTGCGGCTGTTGCTCTCTTACCTAATTCTTTTTCGTCTATTGGAATAACTTCAACTCCAATACCAGTCTTAGCTTCGAAAGCTTTAGCCATATCTTCTTGCTTAGCCATCCTTGCTGGTTGAGTTTCGGTTGTCCAAAACTTGATATCTGCAAAAGCAACATTATTAATAAAAAATGCTAAAGCAGATAAAAATATTAATGTTTTTTTAAACATTGTTATCTCCTTTTGTTTTCTTTGTATTAAAACCTTATCCTTTTAAAAAAGCAATTTCTTATGCAATAGTGTCATATCTCAGTTGACTAAGTTACAATAAGAAATGAAAAAGACCTTTATTTAAAGGCTAAATTATTACTATCAAATAAATGACATTTGTTTAGATCGAAGCTTAAGCTGAGATTGTCTCCAACGTTAACTTTGCTTGCTCCGTCAGTTTGAACTACTAGAGGTTCTCCCTCTTTTTCTAGATATAAAAAAGTTGAAGAGCCTAATTTTTCAATTACGAATACTTTGCTTTCCCAGCATTTTTCAACAGTATTGATTAAGATATGTTCTGGTCTGATACCAATCTTTACACTATCGCCTGGTGAAACTTTATCTGAAGTTTTAGGAACAATAATTTTTCCTTGCCCTGAAATTTCAACTTCAGTGCCAGAGCTATTTGAGCTTATTACTTTAGTATTAATAAAGTTCATCTTAGGTGAACCAATAAATCCACCAACAAATAAATTTTCTGGCTCATTATATAGTTTTAATGGAGATCCTTTTTGAGATACAACACCTTGATCTAACACAACTATATCATCTGCAAGTGTCATTGCTTCGGTTTGATCGTGAGTAACATAAATCATTGTTGCATTTAATTGATCATGTAATTTAGCAAGCTCTACTCTCATCTGAACTCTTAAAGCTGCATCTAAATTAGACAAAGGTTCATCGAATAAAAATACTTTTGGTTTCCTTGTAATTGCTCTACCAATTGCAACTCTTTGTCTTTGTCCTCCTGACAATTGTTTTGGTTTTCTCTCTAAGTATTCCTCAATTTGAAGAATTTTAGCAGCCTCCATAACTCGCTCAGTAATTTCATCTTTAGATTTTTTTTCAATTTTTAAACCAAAAGCCATGTTGTCAAACACTGTCATGTGAGGATATAAAGCATATGATTGAAAGACCATTGCTATATTTCTTTCTTTAGGAGGCAGATCGTTTACAACTTGTCCATCAATTGAAATTGTTCCTGAGTTGATCTCCTCTAAACCAGCAATCATTCTCAGCATTGTTGATTTACCACATCCGCTAGGCCCAACTAATACAGTGAAAGATTCACTTTTAATATCTAAAGATACATCTTTAATTACGTGTGTAGATCCAAAAGATTTATTTATATTTGAAATATTTATCTCAGCCATTTTGAGTTAATATTTATATTGTAATTTTATTTTATATTTGTTTATATTTAGAAAGCATATTTATAAACTGGAGAAATTACAATGAGCAAAATTGCAATTATTGGAGCAGGACCCTGTGGTCTTTCAATGTTAAAAGCATTTGAACACCTGGAAAATAAAGGTGAAAAAATTCCTGAAATAGTTTGTTTTGAAAAACAAGAAGATTGGGGAGGTTTATGGAATTATAATTGGAGAACAGGTAGTGACCAATATGGAGACCCAGTTCATAATAGTATGTATAGATACTTATGGTCAAATGGTCCTAAAGAATGTTTAGAGTTTGCAGATTATTCTTTTGATGAACATTTTGGACAACCAATTCCTTCTTTTCCACCAAGAGAAGTATTGCAAGATTATATTCTTGGAAGAGTAAGCAAAGGTAAACTTAAAAATAAAGTAAAACTAAATACAAAAGTAACGAATGTAAATTTTAGTAATGATAAATTCGAAATCACTTATCAAGACAAAGCTAAAAATGAAATTTCAAAAGATACATTTGATTACTTAGTTGTATCTACTGGTCATTTTTCTGTTCCATTTATACCTGAGTATAAAGGAATGAATTCTTTCCCAGGAAGAATAATGCACTCTCACGATTTCAGAGATGCAGAGGAGTTCAGAGGAAAAGATGTGATCGTTTTAGGAAGCAGTTATTCAGCTGAAGATGTTGCTCTACAATGTAATAAATACGGAGCTAAAAGTGTAACTATTGGATATCGAAATGCTCCTATGGGATTTAAATGGCCCAAAGGTATGAAAGAAGTTCATTATCTTGATAGATTGGAAGGAAAAAAAGCAATTTTTAAAGATGGTACTGAACAAAATGCAGATGCAATTATATTATGCACTGGCTACCTACATCATTTTCCATTCTTAGATGAAAGTTTAAAGTTAAAAACACACAACAGATTATATCCACCAAAATTATATAAAGGGGTAGTTTGGCAGGACAATCACAAACTTCTTTATCTTGGTATGCAGGATCAATTCCATACTTTTAATATGTTTGATTGCCAAGCTTGGTTTGCAAGAGATGTAATTATGGGGAAAATTCAAATGCCAAGTGCTGATGAAATTAATAAAGATATCAATAAATGGGTTGCTATGGAGGAAAAATTAGAAAACCCAGATCAAATGATTGATTTTCAAACTGAATACACAAAAGAACTTCATGATATGTCTGATTATCCTAAAATAGATTTTGAGTTGATCAGAAAACATTTCAAAGAGTGGGAACATCATAAAGTAGAAGATATCTTAACTTACAGAAACAAATCGTTTTCATCACCTGTAACAGGTACTGTTGCGCCTATACACCATACTCCATGGGAAACTGCAATGGATGACTCGATGAAGACTTTTTTAAATAAGTAATTAATAGTTAACTTTTAATTTTTTATTTTTTATAATTGCACTTAATAGTGCATTCATAAGTGGTATTTTATTTTTTTTGATTTTTTTTAATACGTAAGGTGCAATCTCTTTAGCAAGATCAGCACCCTCTACCGTATCGTTTCTCATGAATTTGTTTTTTGCAATTTTAAAAGTGTATCCTTTTCCTAAATATTCACCCATTTTACTGTTTCTCCCTCCAACAGCGCTGACATATAAGTCGCCAACTCCAGCTAACCCATGAACAGTTTCTTTTTTGCCTCTAAAATATTTAATTAAATATTCCATTTCATCTAACGATTTTCTAAACAAAGCTGAAGCAGTATTTTCACCTTCCCCTGATCCAATAATCATAGAATATATATTTTTTATTGCAGATGAAAATTCAACACCCTTTACATCACTTGAGTACTCTGTTTTGTAATATTTAGTTGAGATTAATTTTCCTATATTTTTTGCTATATTAATATTCTG
>CACIRB010000029.1 GCA_902588925.1 uncultured Pelagibacteraceae bacterium
TTTGATAATTTAAGTTTTAATGTTGGATGAAATTTATTTTTTTTTAATAATTTATTTTGAAGATCTTTGTTATATGGCTCGGTCAAAGTTACTTTATGATTATTGTCTACTAAAGGAAATGTAAACGCGGCACCCATTGCACCAGCGCCAATTACTAAAATCTTTCTCATAGATTATACTAAGCTAAAGTCTTTTTAATTGCTAATTTCCAACCATTTAAAAGATCTTTTCGAAAATTTTGTTTCATTTTAGGTTTAAATATTCTGTCTTTTTTCCACATATCTTTAATTTGATTTAAAGATTTATGTTCTCCTATTTGATATCCGGCTAACAAAGCCACACCCAAAGCAGTTGTCTCTAATATTTTTGGTCTAACAACTTTTAAATTAATAATGTCAGCTAAAAATTGTGTGAACCAATTATTTGCAACCATTCCACCATCTACTTTAACTATTTTTGGTTTCAAACCATCCTTGTTCATTGAATCAAACAAATCAAAACTTTGATAACCAACAGACTCTACTGTTGCCCTCACTATACTTTTCCAATCACTGTCTCTTGTTAGTCCTGTAATTACTCCTCTAGCATCTGGTCTCCAGTAAGGAGCTCCCATTCCGCTAAAAGCTGGTACAACAAAAACACCGTCATTAACTTTAGAGGACTTTGAAATCTTTTCAGTTTCAGGCGCTTTTTTTATTAATTTTACTTTATCTCTTAACCATTGAACTCCTGCGCCCGCTATAAAGATTGAACCTTCTAAGGCGTAAGTATTTTTATTATTTAATCGATAGCAAATAGTAGTCAGTAATTTGTTTTTTGAATTAATTTTCTTTGGACCGGTGTTCATAATAACAAATGCACCAGTGCCATATGTACTTTTTATAGATCCTTTTTCAAAACAAGTTTGTCCAAATGCTGCGGCCTGCTGATCTCCAAGAACTGCAGAAATTGAAATTTCAACTCCTGTAATTTTTTTATCTGTTTTTCCAAAATTATCTGCTGAGTTTTTAACTTCTGGTAAAATTTTTTGTGGAATATTTAATTTTTTTAAAATTTCTTTGTCCCATTTATTGTTATTGATATTATACAGCATTGTTCTGCTTGCATTAGATGCTTCGGTTAAATGTTGCTTACCTTTTGTTAATTTCCAAATTAAAAAAGTGTCTACAGTCCCAAACAATAAATCATTTGAACTAAGTAATTTTTTTGAAATTTTAACATTATCTAAAATCCATTTAATTTTAGTTGCTGAGAAATATGGATCTATAAATAATCCAGTTTTATTTCTAAATAAGTTTTCATAATTTTTTTTCTTAAGTAATTTACAGTAATCTTGGGTTCTTCTATCTTGCCATACAATTGCATTATAAATTGGCTTTCCTGTTTTTTTATTCCATAAAATTGTAGTTTCTCTTTGATTTGTAATTCCGATTGTTAGTATATGACCTTTTAATTTTTTTGCTTTATTTATTACCTGTTTTAAAGCTTTAAGTGTTGTGGACCATATTTCATTAGGATTATGTTCAACCCAACCATTTTTTGGAAAATATTGTTTAAACTCATATTGTGAAACAAAAACAATATTACCTTTTGTATCAAATAAAATTACTCTTGATGATGTTGTTCCTTGATCGATAGAAATAATAAATTTTTTCAATGGACTAAGCTATACCTAAATGTTTTTTTCTTTTCTCAACCCAAGTTCTGATTAAATTATCAAAAATCAAACCTATGAAAGCAACACAAATACCCAGTGTTAAACCTATTCCAGCTCCATTTTTATCTGACAATGCTTTTAAAATATATTGTCCTAAATCTTCTGTGCCAATAAAAGCTCCTATAATCACCATAAATAAAGCAAATACGATGGTTTGATTTATCCCAAGCATCATATGTGGGAAAGCCAACGGAAATTCAATCTTGGTTAATCTTTGAAATTTATTAACACCAGACATAGTTGCGGCTTCATGCAAGCCGACAGGAACACTTCTTAATCCTTCAATAGTATATCTGGTTGCTGGAATCGTTGCGTAAACAATTACTGCAATTAAAACTGAAGTATCTGTAATTCCAAATAACATCATTACTGGAATTAAGTATACGAATGATGGAAAAGTTTGAAAAATATCACAAACCCCTAACATAAACGCTGCGGACTTTTTATTTTGGAAACATAAAGTTCCAACAGTAAAACCTATTAAACAAGAAACTACCACTCCAAAAGTTGCCATGTATAATGTAACTAATGCTCTGTCCCACCATGGACTTAATGCTATAAATAGAGTTAAAGCAGCAACAACTAATGCTGATCTAATTCCTCCAATTAAATATCCAGCACCTACGGCTAATACTAAAGTAGCAACAGCTGGCATTCTTAAATATAAAGCCCTCATGGGTTGAAGCACATCTACAATTAACCAAGTATTAAATGCTTTTATGTAAACAAAAAATGTATCAAAAATCCAATCAACACCTTTGTTCCAAAAATCAGCTGTTGAAATTCCTTTGTTATGAGGAACTTCAAATAAATAATTAAACGTATCTTTAAAAACAAATGTTCCAATATAAGCAAGAATTATTCCAACAACTATTGATCCACCAAAAAATATAATATTTTTATTTCGTTGGTAAAAAGTAAGATTACCAAAATAGTCTTGTTGTTGATTTGCCCAAGCCAATGACATTTTATCTAATAAAATTGCAATCAAACTAATACACAAACCCGCTTCAAGAGCTAGACCAATATTAAGTTGGTTTAGAGCAAGTAATAAGTTAAATCCTAATCCTTTAGCACCAATAAATGCAGAGATTACTGCCATAGAAAAACAAACCATAATAACTTGGTTAACCCCAATTAAGATATCTCTTCTTGCAGTTGGAATAAGTACTTTGGTCATTAACTGCCAGTTTGTGCAACCACTCATTCTTCCAGCTTCGATTACTTCTGGAGGAACTGCCCTTAGTCCAAGAATAGTTAATAAAATCATTGGAGGCACTGCTACTACCATTGTAATTATTACAGCTGCATGATCACCAACACCGAATAAAACAAGTGCAGGAACTAATACTGCGTATTGAGGCATTGTTTGCATTACTAAAAGAATTGGATACAAAGCATTTTCAACTCTTTTACTTTTATAAGCAGCAATACCTAAACTGATTCCAAATACAAATGACAATGGAACTGCAACTAATATAAAAGAAAGTGTTTGCATAGAAGGTTTCCACTGACCAAATATTGAAATATAAACCATCGTTAAACCTGCAAATAAAGCAAGTCCTTTACCACTCAATTTATATGCAAGTATTGTTGCTCCAGCCGCAACTATAGTCCAAGGTAATCCAGGTAATTCCAACCAAGGATAAGCATCAATAAAATCCCAGCTAGTGAACGCAACTATAGTTTCTAATCCTCCAAGTAAAATTTCTCTAATTAATTCAATTAAAAACGTCATAAAAGCCGTTAAATTTCTACTTATCTGTAATAATAAAGGTCTAGTTTTGAACTCTTGAGTATCTTCATTCCAAAATTCCATTGGCATCCACTCATTCATTAAGAAAAATAAAGAGTCGTTTATCCAGATAGGCAACCAACCAAGTAGAGGAGGCAATCTCCAAAATACATCAAATGCATAATATCGGACTTCTTTGCCTAGAAAAAAATAAACACTTTGGTTAGGATCTTTTACAAATTCTGCCTGACCTCTTATAAATTTATAAGTTTCTGGAACTTCAATTGCAAAACATAAAGCAAAAAATACAATTAACAAAAATAACCATTGGAATAATTTTGGATATTTTTTTAAATACTCCATATTTTAGCTATAATTTTTTCTTCCTCCAAAAACTGTATCAATAATTGTTGAAGGTTTTATTGAGCCAATAATATTATTATTTGAGTCAACCACTCCTACAATTTTTTCTTGAGTGAGAATTTTTTCTGCAACGTTTTCTATAATGTCGTCTTTTGAAACTTTAATATCTCCTAAATTATCTTTATTGGAACTATCCATTACATCTTCAATGACTAAAACTTTCTCTCTTGGAACTTCCTCAGTAAATTTTCTTACGTATTCGGTCGCAGGATTTAAAACTATATTAGCTGGTGTATCTAACTGCTCTATTATTCCATCTTTCATTATAGCAATTCTATCCGCTAATTTTAAAGCTTCATCAAAATCGTGAGTAATAAACATAATAGTTTTTTGTAACTTTTCTTGCAGTCTTAAAAACTCATCTTGCATTTCTTTTCTTATTAATGGGTCTAATGCTGAAAATGGTTCATCTAAGAACCAAATATCAGGTTCCACTGCTAAGGATCGAGCAATCCCAACTCTCTGTTGTTGACCTCCTGAAAGTTCTCTTGGAAAATAATTTTCTCTTCCATCTAGTCCAACAAGTTTAACCATTTCCATTGCTCTACTAATACTATCTTCAGTCTTGATACCTTTTATCTGAAGTGGGAAAGCAATATTTTCCACAACTGTTTTGTGAGGTAACAAGGCAAAGCTTTGAAAAACCATTCCCATTTTATTTCTTCTAAGTTCAATTAACTCTTTGTTGTTCAATTGAAGCAAGTCTTGGCCTTCTATAAAAATTTTTCCTCCTGTTGCATCTGTTAACCTTGAAATACATCTTAGTAATGTTGATTTACCTGATCCAGACAAACCCATCACTACTAGCATTTCTCCCTTTGCGACTTCAAATGAAGCGTTGTTCACTCCAACTATACAACCCTTTTCTTGAAATGTTTTTGCATCAACATTACCGTTAGACTCTTCAAGCATTTTTTTGGCATTCTCACCAAAAATTTTATAAACTGACTCACACTTAATAACGGTCTCAGACATAAATCTTCTCAAAGTTATATGATATTCAATAAAATTTAAATGTTAAATATTGTAACCTTTCATACTTAAAAATTCTTGATATAGTAAACTCTTGTATCAATTCCTGTACTTAAGAAACTTAAAGCTTCACCACTAACAGTTATACTTTCATCTACTCCAACATTGTTTCCACTCACAGTAAAACCAGCGTAACACTTGCTTTTTTCTTCAT
>CACIRB010000030.1 GCA_902588925.1 uncultured Pelagibacteraceae bacterium
TTTCCTTCTGCAACAATTTTACCACCTTTAACACCACCCTCTGGGCCCATATCAACTATGTAATCAGCTGTTTTAATGACATCTAAATTATGTTCGATTACCACAACAGTGTTTCCTAATTTCACAAAAGTGTGAAGGATTTCTAGTAATTTTTTAATATCATGTTGATGCAAACCAGTTGTTGGTTCATCTAATATGTACATTGTTCTACCAGTTGATCTTTTTGATAATTCTTTAGCTAGTTTAATTCTTTGCGCCTCCCCACCAGATAGGGTAGTAGCTTGTTGTCCAATTTTAATGTAACCAAGTCCAACTTTTTTTAAGGTTAGTAATTTTGTTTTAATATTAGATATGTTTTCAAAATATTCACAACCTTCATCAACAGACATATCTAAAACATCTGCTATACTTTTTCCTTTAAACTTAATTTCTAAAGTTTCTCTATTGTATCTTGTCCCTTTGCACTCATCGCATTGAATATATACATCTGGTAGAAAGTGCATTTCATAAGTAATAACTCCATCACCTTCACAAGCTTCACATCTACCACCTTTAACATTAAACGAAAATCTTCCTGGCTTATAACCTCTTGTTTTGGACTCTGGTAAGCTAGTAAACCAATCTCTTATAGGACCAAAAGCTCCTGTATATGTTGCTGGATTAGATCTTGGAGTTCTACCAATAGGGGACTGATCGATATCAATAATTTTATCAATTAGTTCCACACCTTTGTAACCTTTGAAAGCTTTAGGAGTTTTTCTAGCTTTGTTATTAAGGGTTAAATTTAATGCATGAAACAATGTTTGTAATACTAATGTAGATTTACCGCTACCTGAAACTCCTGTTACACAAGTGAATGTTCCAGTAGGAATTTTAAGATTAACATTATTTAAATTATTTCCACTGGCGCCATTGATTTCAACAAATCTTCCGTTTTTTGCTAATCGTCTTGTTTTAGGAATTTCTATCGATTGTTTATTGGCTAGATATTGCCCAGTTATACTTTTCTTATCTTTTTTAATTTCTTCATAAGTTCCTTGAGCAGTTATTTCTCCACCATTTGTTCCAGCTTCAGGTCCAAGATCAATAATATGATCTGCATTTTCCATAGTTTCAGTATCATGTTCAACGACAATTACTGTGTTTCCAAGATCTCTCAATCTTTTTAATGCATTTATTAATTTAACATTGTCTTTTTGATGTAAACCAATTGATGGTTCATCTAAAACATACAATACTCCTGTCAAACCAGATCCAATTTGTGATGCTAACCTAATTCTTTGAGCCTCTCCACCTGATAAAGTTCCAGACTCTCTTGAAAGCGTTAAATAATCCAAACCAACATTAAGTAAGAAATTTAATCTTTCATTTATTTCTTTTAAAACATGCTCAGCAATTTTAAATTGCCTTTTGTCTAAACTATTTTCTAAGCTCTTAAACCATTCAGCTGCATCATGAATTGATTTTTTAGTAACCTCACTAATATTTAAATCCTTAATTTTAACACATAATGCTTCTTCTTTTAACCTATCACCATTACAAGCTTCACAGGCAGTATCAGATTGGTATTCGGCTATTGCTTCTCTTTTCCACTCACTATCAGATTCCAAGAAACGTCTTTCAAGATTATTGATTACACCTTCAAATGTTTTTTTATAAGAATATTTTTCGTATCCATCATCATAGTTAAATTTAATTTCATCCTCATCAGAACCATATAAAATTATATCTTTTATTTTTTTTGGAAGTTTTTTCCATTTTTCATCAAGAGAAAACTCATAATGTTTAGCAAGTGAAGCCAATGTTTGTGCATAATATAAAGTTGTCGATTTAGCCCATGGCTCAATGGCTCCATCTGCTAAACTTTTACGTTCATCTGGAACTACTAAATTTGGATCTACATTTAGTTTCATTCCGATACCTTCACATTCTTCACACGCTCCATACGGACTATTAAATGAAAACAATCTTGGTTCTATCTCTTCAATTGTAAAACCACTTTCTGGACAAGCAAACTTTGTTGAGTAAATTAATTTTTCAATTTTTCTAAATTTTTGAGGAAGTGTTTCATCTTCATATTCAACAAAAACTAACCCGTTAGCTAAATTTACAGCTGTTTCTACACTTTCAGCTAATCTATTTCCAAGTTTTGAATTAAGTACAATTCTATCTACTAGAATTGAAATATCGTGCTTTAATTTTTTATCAAGGTTAGGAGATTTTTCTATATCGTATAATACGTTATCAATTTTTATTTTTCTAAATCCACGTCTTTTATAGCTTAAAATATCTTTTTTATATTCACCTTTACGACCTCTAACCACAGGTGCATAAATATAAATTGTAGATTTTTTTGGTAATTTTTTAATTAAATCAACAATTTGAGTAATTGTTTGAGAGGTTATTGGCTTACCTGTAAAAGGAGAATAAGGAATACCTGCTCTTGCATACAGTACTCTCATATAATCATAAATTTCTGTAACAGTTGCAACAGTTGATCTAGGGTTTTTTGAAGTATTTTTTTGCTCAATTGCTATAGCAGGACTTAAGCCTTCAATTAAATCAACATTTGGCTTTTTCATTTTATCTAAAAACTGACGAGCATAAGCAGATAAGCTCTCAACATATCTTCTTTGACCTTCAGCATAGATGGTATCAAAAGCTAATGAAGATTTTCCTGATCCAGACAAACCTGTTATGACTACAAATTTGTCTTTTGGAATCTCTACAGTCACATTCTTCAAATTGTGTTCTTTAGCGCCCTTTATAACTATCTTTTTCATCATATTTTTAGTTGCTTTGAGTCAATAAAATTAATATTCAGAAGAATTGTGATATAAATCTTTTTAATTAATTTAACAAATAGTAAAATATTATGGCTGGAAGTTTAAATAAAGTATTATTAATTGGTCGTTTGGGCGCAGACCCAGAAATTAAACAAATGGTAAATGGTAAGAGTGTGGCTAGACTTAGTCTTGCAACCAGCCAGACTTGGAAAGATAAAAATACCGGTGAAAGAAAAGAAAAAACTGAATGGCACCGTATAGTTGTATTCAATGAAGGATTAGTAAATGTTGTTCAGCAATATTTAAAAAAAGGTGCTCAAGTTTATGTCGAAGGTCAACTCACAACACGCAAATGGAAAGATGAACAATCTGGACAAGATAAGTATTCAACAGAAATTGTAATACAAGGTTACAATTCTTCACTTACTATGCTAGGTGGAGGAAATACAGGTGGTGGAATTCAGAATGACACAACTCAACAAAATAATATTGAGGATTCTTCCCAAATGTCAAATGATATGGATGACGAAATACCATTTTAATATCTATGCAAAAAACTGAAGAATCAAAGAATAAAAATATTAATCTAATCTCTATGCATGACGAGATGAGCTCGTCTTATTTGTCTTATGCAATGAGTGTGATTGTAAGTCGTGCGTTACCTGATGTAAGAGATGGATTAAAACCAGTTCATAGAAGAATTCTTTATGCAATGTATAAGGGGGGTTATGATTGGTCTAAACAATTCAGAAAATCAGCAAGAATAGTCGGGGATGTAATTGGTAAATATCATCCTCATGGTGATCAATCTGTATATGATGCTTTAGTTAGAATGGTGCAAGATTTTTCAATGAGTTTACCTTTGGTTCAAGGACAAGGTAATTTTGGTTCAATTGATGGCGATCCTGCTGCTGCTATGAGGTATACCGAAACAAGATTATCAAAAGTTTCACAATACTTAATTGATGATATCGAAAAAAACACGATAAGTTTTAAAAGTAATTACGATGAAACTGAAAAAGAACCTAGCGTATTACCTGCACAATTTCCTAATTTATTAGTTAATGGGGCCGGAGGTATAGCTGTTGGGATGGCAACAAGTATTCCTCCTCATAATCTTGGTGAGATAATTGATGGTACCTTAGCCTTAATAGACAATAAAGATATTAAAATAAAAGAACTAATGAAACATATTCCAGGACCAGATTTTCCAACTGGAGGTGTAATAATCGGCAAAGATATAATTAAACAAGGTTACAACTATGGAAGAGGCTCATTTAAAATTAGAGGTGAAGTATCAGTTGAAAGCTTAAAGAATGGTAGAGATAGATTGGTAATTACCTCAATTCCCTACCAAGTAAACAAAGCTGTACTAAATGAAAGAATTGCACAATTAGTTAGAGAAAAGAAAATTGAAGGTATTAAAGACATAAGAGATGAGTCTAATAGAGAAGGTATAAGAGTTGCTATTGATCTAAGAAATGGTGTTGAACCTGAAACAATTAAAAGACAACTTTATAAAAATACTCAAATAGAGAGCTCTTTTGGTTTTAACACTTTAGCAATAGTAGAAGGGAAACCTAAAACATGCACATTAAAAGAATTTCTTTCTAATTTTTTATCTTTTAGAGAAGATGTAGTAATCAAAAAAACAAAATTTGATCTTCAAAAAGCAGAGGAAAGAGCTCATATCTTAATAGGTCTATCTGTAGCTGTAGAAAACTTAGATAAAATTATAAAAATCATTAGATCTTCCAAAACACCTGAAGATGCAAAAAATGCTATTCTTAAAACTAAATGGAAAATAAACAAATCACAAAAATTAATTTCTTTAGTAGAGGGAAAAAAAGGTAAAAATATTTATTCTTTATCCGAACCACAAGTGTTAGCTATCTTAGAATTAAGATTACAGAAATTAACAGCTCTTGGTATAAATGAGATTGAAGTTGAGATTAAAAAATTAGCTGAATTAATAGCAAAATATAAAAAAATTATATCGTCTAAAAAAGAGCTTTTAAGGGTAATAAGTGAAGAATTAAAAAATATTAAAGAAAAATTTGC
>CACIRB010000031.1 GCA_902588925.1 uncultured Pelagibacteraceae bacterium
TTTAAGTTTTATTTTTTTAACAGGTTGTTTCCAATCTTCTGCTCTTCTTGGTCCAGGAATGACAATTATTTCTTCAGGAAATGTTGCGCAAGCAGGATTTCAATATGGAGCTAATACAGCTATTAAAAAAGAGACAGGTAAATTTCCTATCATACATTTCAAAGAGACTATTGAAACCACAAATGAGACAAATCGCTTTATAGCTGATATAAAACAATTTATTGAGGGACTTAAGGAAATCAAAAAAAACTAATTTTAAGTTAAGTAAGATTTAATTTTATTAATTTTGTTTGCTTAGTTTCTTTGCACCACATTTCATAACTTTCGCAAACTCTCCAGAGGTGATTAAATGCTCTTTGAGATATCTCTAAAGGAAAATGAGTTTTTGTATAATACAATTTTGGTATTTTTAGCAAAAATTTAATCATCGAGTCTTTTTGAATTTCCAAAAGTCTTAATGTTTCTTGGTTTATTTTCTTACCAGAAATTTTATCGACAAAATTGTTTTCTTTTAATTCTGATATCCAATTTTCATGAAACTCTCCTGAGCTAATAAAATCATAATCTTTGGTTGTCATGAAAATCTCAAATGCTTGAATGTTATTAACTTCTGGATTTTGGTTTTTTATCTCAATTATTTTAAAATATATTAGTTCAGCAACTCTTAAAACGTAGGGCTTATCGATTTTAGATGTCACGGTTTATCTTTTGTGTTTCTGCATTGCAGAGTGGGCAAGAATTAAATTTGGATCCAAAAATATCTTTGAAGATTTAATATTCTTGAATGATTTAAAGGCGAATATTGCAATTGGTAACTCAGTGCAACCTAAAATAATTTTTTTACATTTCATTTTTAGCAAATATTTTATTGCTGGTTTGATAGCTTTTTCAGCAGCTCTAACATTACCCATTTTAACAAACTTGATTGCTTTATTTACTGAGTTTTTTTGGAGATTTTCGGAAGGGTTAACTAATTTATAGCTTTGATCAAAAAATTTATTATACACTCCAGTTTTTAAAGTTCCCTCTGTAGCTAACAAGCCAACTTTTGAATTTTTTTTACAATTTTTTTTTGTAAATTTAAATACTTCTTTTGGCATATTTATAATTGGAATACTGATTTTTTTTTGCAGATCATCAAACCAATAGTGTGCTGTATTACATGGGATAACAATAAATTTGCATTTATTTTTTTCTAATAATTTACAACCTTGAAGAAGACTTTTTAAAACTTTATTATATTTTGTTTTATTAGATTTATTTGTTCTTAAATTTGATAAGTTTTTTGTTTGAGTGCCTATAGACTCTGGTCTTCCAGGAATATTTGATTTGTTATACAGAACAAACAAAGGATACTCTTGATCAATTTTACCTCTATTCAGTACTGCAAGTTTATTACAAAAATCAAGACCAGCTTGAGTACCCATTCCACCTAAAATTCCGATCATAAATTTTTTATTATTTTAAATACAACTTATATAATTAAATTTTTTGACTAAAAGTTGTTTTTTATAAGATTTGGTACTGGCTGAATAAATTTATTTATTTAAAAATATAATTCTTTCAGCCAATAGGAAGTATGAAATTATGCAGTTTTTAAGTTAACTGCTGAAGGACCTTTTGGACCATCTTCAACATCGAAAGTCAAAGCTTGACCCTCATCTAAACCGTTCATACCAGCATCTCTTACTGCTGAAACATGTACAAACACATCTTTTTCTTTGTCTTCTCTTTCAATAAAACCAAAACCTTTGGTTGGATTGAACCATTTTACTTTACCTGTTAGACTCATATTATTTCTTCTTACTTTTTGTTATATTAATTATTTCTTAAATTTTAATTAAGTAATCTTGGCTTTCTTTAGATTTTAATGGGTTTTGTCAACAAAATAGAGAGTTTAATCAATCTTATTGTCAATCTGTAGCAATCAGTTTAGTTAAATAAACAGAATTAATATCTTCTTTATAATGAGCAAAAGGTTCACAAGGCTCAAAACCACACGATTTAAACAGTTTTCTAGCTGGAATAAAAAAATCTCCAGCACCTGTCTCAATACTTAATCTTTCTATATCTAATTTTTTTGCCTCACTAATCAGATGATTGATAACAATAGTACCGTGTCCTTTTTTTCTAAAATTATCATGAATTCTGATTGATTTAAATTCTCCATGTCCTTTATCTAAAAATTTTAGTGCACCACATCCCATTAATTGATCATTATTATATAAACTCCAGAATTTAATCGATGGGACTTTAAGACCTGGAATGTCTAAAACATGAGCACTTCCCTCTGGCGAAGCAGCTCTTAGTTCAATAAAATGCTTTGTTAAAAGATTGTGAACTTCTGGATCATCGAAATTTCCCTGAATTGATTTTAACATTTTATTCCAGAATAGTGATATGACCCATTTTTCTTTTATCTTTAATTTCTTTTTTTAAGTAATCAAAAAAGAATTCATTATCTTTAAGTTTTGGAGAATTTCTGTACTGAGATATTTGATCTCCTAGTAGATTTATCATTTTTGCATTAGATAATTTTTTTAAAGGTATCTGTTCAAGTCCACAAACTGCTCTTATATGATTTTCAAATTGACTTACATTAAAAGCATTAATTGTTAAATGACCAGAATTATGAACTCTTGGAGCAATTTCATTTACATAAAGATTGTCATTTCTATCTATAAAAAATTCTACACATAGAGTGCCCACATACTTAAGTTCTTCAGCAATAAGAACTGCCCAATCTTTAGATTGATTAAATATTTTTTCATTTATATCTGCAGGTATCTTGGAGTGTTTTAAGATCTGATCTTCATGGGTATTTTCTATAGGTTCATAAATTTCGTATTTATTATTACTAAACCTAGTTATAATGATTGATATTTCTTTTTTAAGTTTGACTAATTTTTCTAAAATATATCCTCTTGATAAATCTAATTTAAGATTTTTTAATTCTTCAGCTGATGAAATAGGGTGCTGTCCTTTTCCATCGTAGCCCAATGTAGTTGTTTTTATTATACCTGGCAAAAAATCTTCAAGGACATCAATATCAGATTGGTTTTCAACAGAAACGTATCTAGTGGTTCTTATGTTTAATTTATTTACAAAATCTTTTTCTGCTAGTCGATGTTGAATTAATCTATTAACTGAAGGTTTAGGTAAAACTGGCTTAAACTTATTGATATCATTTAAAGTTTCATAAGGAATATTTTCAAATTCATAAGTTACAATATCAACTTTGTTTACAAATTCATTTATTTTTTCTTTATCATCGTATTTTGCTCCAATAAATTCATCACAAAAATTCTGAGCTGGTGCTTCTATATCATCAGAAAAAATTACTATCTTTATTCCTAATTTTTTTGCAGCAATTGCAAGCATACTGCCTAATTGGCCACCCCCAATAATTCCAAGAGTAATATTTGACATTTCTATTTAGGAGCTCTTTTAACAGATTTAGTTTGCTTTGATCTCCAATTTTTTAAACTATTTTTGATCGATGAATTAGTAATTGCCAGTATTTCAGCTGCAAGTAATGCTGCATTGATAGCACCATCCTCTCCAATCGCTAAAGTTCCAACAGGTATACCTTTTGGCATTTGAGCTATTGAAAGTAAACTATCTAAACCTTTAAGTTTTTTGCTTTCAATAGGCACTCCTAAAACTGGAATTTGAGTTAATGCGGAAATCATACCTGGTAAATGTGCTGATCCGCCGGCCCCAGCAATAATAACTCCAATGTTGTTTTTTTCTGCCTTTAATGCAAAATCATACATTCTCTTTGGTGTTCGGT
>CACIRB010000032.1 GCA_902588925.1 uncultured Pelagibacteraceae bacterium
TTAATTTTAGCTATTCCATCAAGTGGTTTACATTCAAATGGGTTCTCATTAGTAAGATACTTAATAAATAAAAAAAGAATTAATATTAATAAAAATAAATTTTTAAAATCAGAACTTCTAAAACCAACAAAAATATATGTGAAAGAAATAATCAATCTAATTTCAAAAAATCTTATTCATGGTTGTGCAAACATCACAGGAGGTGGACTTGCTGATAATATCAGAAGAGTTGTACCTGATAATTTGGTAGCTGATATTGATTTAAATAAAATTAAAACTTTAAAAATATTTAACTGGTTAAAAAAAAATGGAATTTCAGAAAATGAAATGTTAAAAACGTTCAACTGTGGTGTTGGTTTTTGCTTAATTATTAATAAAAAAAACTTGAATAAAATTCAAAGTTATTTTCCTAAAGATTATAAACCTTATGTAATTGGAAAAATTATTAATGGTAAAAATAAAGTAAAATTAAATGGTTCTATCAACTGGAACAAATAAAATAAAAACTGCAGTATTTATCTCTGGAACAGGCAGTAATTTAAAATCATTGATTAATTTCTCTAAATTAAAGAAATCGCCTATTTCAATTAACCTGATTATTACTAATAATAAATTAGCTAAAGGTTTAAAATATGGAGGCATTTATAAAATTAAAAAAAAAATAATTAATTTCAAAAATAATGATATTGCTGAAAAAAAAATACTTAATGAGCTTAAAAAAAAAAAAATTGAATTGATTTGCTTGGCAGGATTTATGAAAATACTTTCAAATAATTTTATTAAAAGTTTTAAAGGTAAAATTTTAAATATTCACCCTTCCTTATTACCAAAATACAAAGGATTAAATACTCACAAAAGAGCTATCGAAAACAAAGATAAATACTCAGGATGTACTGTACATTTTGTCAATGAAAAATTAGATTCTGGAAAAATAATTCTTCAAAAGAGAGTTAATATTTATAAAAAAGACACACCAGATAGTCTTGGTAAAAGAATTTTAGCTCAAGAGCATAAATTATATGCAAAAGCTATTTTGAAAATCTTTAATCTTTAAAAAAAAAATCAATTTCAATTTTAGCATTTTCAACACTGTCAGATCCGTGCACAGAGTTTTTATCAATTGAAATGCCATATTTTTTTCTAATTGTACCTTCTTCAGCATCTTCAGGATTTGTTGCTCCCATCAATTCTCTATTTCCCAAAACTGCGTTTTCTTTTTCAAGTACCATCACTACTATCGGACCTGAAGATAGATATTCACACAAATCATTATAAAATGGCTTTGTTTCATGAACTTTATAAAAATTTTCAGCCTCAGATTTTTCAATTTGAATTTTTTTTTCTTTTAAAATTGAAAAACCTTTATTTTTGAACATTTCTTTTATTTCATTTTCAAGATTTCTCTCAACTGCATCAGGTTTTATAATTGATAAAGTTTGCTCAATACTACTCATATTTATCCTCTATTAGTTTATTTAATAATCTTACTCCATAACCAGTTGCTCCACCTGAGTTCAATGCTCCTCCGTATTTAGAAAAAGCCATACCAGCTATATCTAAGTGGGCCCATGGTGTTTTGTTTAAAATAAATCTTTGTAGAAATTGAGCTGCAGTTGTTGAACCTGCTCCCCCAACATAATTTATATTTTGCATGTCGGCATTTTTTGAATCTATTAATTTATCAAAATTTTTATTTAGAGGCATTCTCCAAACCTTTTCTTCAACTTTTTCACCTGCTTGGATTAATTCTTTTGATAATTTGTCATCATTTGAAAATAAACCTGCATACTCTGACCCAAGTGAAACAATAATTGCACCAGTTAGAGTTGCTAAATCAACTATAAATTTAGGTTTAAATTTTTTTTCAGTATAAGTTAGTGCGTCTGCCAATACTAATCTACCCTCTGCATCAGTATTTAAAATTTCTACAGTTTTTCCACTGTAGGATTTTACTATATCTCCTGGTCTTTGAGCATTTCCACCTGGCATATTCTCCACTAATCCGACTACACCTACTGCATTTACTTTTGCTTTTCTAAGAGCTAAACTTTTCATTAAACCTACAACAACAGCAGATCCAGCCATATCATAAGTCATGTCCTCCATAAATTTTGCAGGCTTAAGTGATATCCCTCCAGTATCAAAACATACTCCTTTACCAACAAATGCTAAAGGTTTAGAATTGTCTCTTAACCCCTTCCATTCTAAAGTGACTAGATATGAGCCTCTGATACTTCCTTGACCAACACCAAGCAAAGTATTCATTCCTAATTTTTTTAATTTTTTTTGATCATAAATAGTTACTTTTAAACCATCTTTTTTTAATAGGCTCAATCTTCTAGCGTACTCATCGGGGTGCAGTACATTGCCAGGTTCTGAAACTAAATCTCTAGTATAAAAAGCGCCTTCCTCTACAGATCTGAATTTTAGCTGATCATTGGATGACGGTATATTTTTTCCAGAAACAAATATTGTGATAATTTGTTTATTTTTTTTAGTTTTATATTTATCAAATGAATAAGATTTTAATTTTATACCATGCAAAAAAAATCCTACTGCGTTTTTTAAATTTACGTTTAAAGTATCTGAATTAATATTAAATTCATTTATTTTAGATTCTTTAAAAGTATCAAAAAATTTGCCACCTAAATTCTCTAATTCCCAGTTTTTAACATCTTTTTTAATTGAAGCTAAAATAATTTTTCTTTTTGAACTAAGTTCAAAAAAAATAAATTTTTTTTTAAGATCTTTTGATTTAAGTAAATCGGTTACAAAAGTAAATTCTGTTTTAGAAAAAAAGCTTTTACATTTTGAAATGTTAAAATTTTCATTAACAAATAAGACCTGATTTATCGTACTTTTTTTAGATTTAGTATTTTTATAATCAATTACAACATTCATAAATTTCAATTCTATAAGGTAAAGACTGGTGCTATATATGATCAAAAAAATAATATTTCAATGAAAAAGTTAATTTACAGAAAATTATTAAAAGATTATATGAGTTTTTTTTTAATTGCCCTATTTAGCTCCTCTTTAATTATATGGGTTTTCCAGGCAGTAAATTTTCTTGATATCATGATAGAAGATGGAAGAGAATACACGGTTTACATAAATTATTCTTTACTTAATTTTCCAAAGATTATTAGTAGGCTTTTTCCATTTGTATTATTTTTTAGTATTTTCTACATCTTATCTAGATATGAATTAAACAATGAGCTAATGATTTTTTGGAACTTTGGAGAAAATAAAATTAAATTTATAAATTTTATTTTGTTTGTTTCATTATTTATGTTTCTGATACAAATTTTGTTTACAAGTATAATAGTTCCTAGCAGTCAAGATAAGGCAAGGTCTTTTCTAAGGGACTCTGAAGTGAATTTTTTAGGAAACTTTGTCAAGCCAAAAAGATTTAATGATACAATAGATGGAGTAACTATTTATGCAGAAAATAAGGATATAAATGGTAACCTTTATAACTTGTATATCAAAAAGGAAATGGATAATGAATTTGAAATTACTTACGCAAATAAAGGTAAATTTATACAATCGAAAGGGGTTCCAATATTAATATTATATAACGGAGAAACTATAAGAAACAAAAATAACAAAATAACAAATTTTAAATTTTCTAAATCAGATTTTTTATTAAGAGATCTAAAAGCAAACACAATAACACAACAAAAAAATCAAGAAATGAAAACATTAGATGTTATTGTATGTGTGGCTTCTATTTATAACTTAAAATTGAAAATTATTTCTAAAGAAATCAAT
>CACIRB010000033.1 GCA_902588925.1 uncultured Pelagibacteraceae bacterium
ATCATTTTTATAAAACTCAAAATTAAATCTGCTTTTTAATTTTTCTATAGCTTCCACATGAGACAGATCACTTTTGTCGTCTACAACAATAGTCTGTATTTTCTTATCTTGAGGGATCGATACTAAAAGAGTTTCTAACAAATCAGATCCATTAAAGTGTGGTATAATTATAGACAAGCTCATTAATTTATTTTAAGTTTTATTTTTATTTTTATCAAGTAACAGTCTTACAGCCAATTTAAATGAATTTAACAAATAGGAATATAGGTCTGTAATGTTTTTTTTAAAATATTGTTATCTAACTGTAATAACATAACTGAGATATTATTTTTAGTGAAGAATAATTGAATTTAGAATTCTTAAAACTAGAAAACTTTAATTATATTTACAAAATAAACGTGTTTTTATATATAAATTACATCAATATGATGTTTATAAAGTCAAATTAAATGAAAAATAATATTAAAAAAATATTTATTACTGGTGGTGCTGGCTTTATTGGTTCTCATGTATCCGAGGCATTTTTTAATAGTTTTAAAAATAGTAAAATTATAATTTTAGATAAATTAACTTATGCTGGAAATAAGGCCTTTTTGAAATCTATAATAAAATCAAAAAGAGTAAAATTTATTAAAAGTGATATTTTAAATACAAAAAAATATTCAAAATATTTAAAGAACTGTGATTTGGCAATTAATGTTGCTGCCGAAAGTCATGTAGATAATTCTTTTTTAGCTCCTTTAAACTTTACACAAACAAATACTTTAGGCGCACATGCTTTTTTTTTAGAATGTATAAAAAATAAAGTAAAAAAAATATTACATGTCAGTTCAGATGAGATATATGGTGAAAAAATAAGTGGTACTTGTTATGAAGATCAACTAGTGAATCCAACTAATCCATACTCAGCATCAAAGGCAGCTGCTGAAGTTTTAATAAATAGCTATAAATATACTTATAAAAAAGAAATTATTATTGTAAGAGCAAACAACATTTATGGAGTCAGACAATATCCAGAAAAATTAATTTCAACTTCAATTGTGAATTTAATAAATAATAAACCAATACCAATTCATGGTAATGGTCAGAATATAAGATATTATTTATCAGCTTTAGATTTTGCAAACGCTTTAATATTTTTAGTAAATAAAAAAGATAGAGGTACATATAACATAGGAAGCAGTTATTATGAAAAAAATATAAATATTGCTAAAAAAATTTGTAAAATTTTTAATAAAGATCCTGATAAGTTCATACATTTTACTAAGGACAGATTATATAACGATAAAAGATATTCTGTATCATCGAGAAAAATAAGAAAACTAGGTTGGAAACCAAAAAGAAATTTGATAAAGGATTTACCTTCAATTATAAACTGGTATCAAAAAAATTATAAAAAATTTAAAAAAAAATGAAAAAAAAATTCAAGTTTATACATAAAACCGGAAAAGTTTTTAAAGATGAAAGAGGTTATTTATTAAAAATTCTTGATAAAGGATTCTCATCCTGTATTGAAATTTTTTCAAAAAAAGGTTCGATTAGGGCAAATCACTATCATAAAAAAGATGAGCATTTTTGCTATGTTTTAAAAGGTGAAATTCTTTTTTTTTATAGAAACCGAAAAAAAGGATCAAAATTAAATTATAAAGTCATGAAAAAAGGTGATTTATTTTTTACCACTTATGATCAAGATCATATGGCTTATTTTTTAAAAACTACTCATTTTTTGTCTTATAGTAATAGAAAAAGATCTAAGTTTGATTATGAGAAGGATTTAGTAAGATTAAACATGGACAAAGAAAAAAAAATTAAAGATATAATTTCTAAATACAAATAGTGCAAAAAAAAGACTGTGTTTCAATAAAGTGTTGTCGTTTATGTAATTCAAAAAAAATTTATAATGTATTCAATATTGGGGAAACTGCATTAGCTAACTCCTATACAAAAAAAGACTTAAGTAAAAAATTAAAAAAATATCCTTTAGGATTAAATTTATGTGAAAACTGTGGTCATCTTCAGCTAACTCATTCAATCAAACCAGAAAAAATGTTCAGTAATTATCTTTACAAAACAAACACTTCGAGAAAAAATTATTTACACTTTAAAAATTATGCCAATGAAATTAAGCAAAACTACAAAAAAAGTGGTAAAATATTAGATATTGCATCTAATGATGGAACTTTTTTGAACTTTTTTAATAAAAAAAAATTTATAAGAATTGGCATTGATCCAGCGAAAAACTTAAAAAAAATATCTCAAAATAAGGGTATAAATCAAATTGATAAATTCTTCACAAAAAAAACTAGTGATGAAATAAAGAAAAAATATAATCAATTTGATGTTATTACAGCAAACCATGTCTGTGCTCACGTAGAAAATCTTAATGATTTCTTTAAGGGAGTTAAAAACTTGCTAAAATCAGATGGTGTTTTTATTTTTGAAATTTCTTATAGGGGATCAGTTTTAAGAAAAAATACTTTTGATACAATTTACCATGAACATTTAGATTATCATGCTTTATTGCCATTAACAAAATTTTTAATGAAACATAATTTAATACTTTTTAACTTTAAAATTACAAAAGCTCAAGGTGGATCGCTTAGGGTATACGTTTCAAAAAAACCAAAAATTATAAATAAAAGAAAAATTAACAAACAAATAATTAAAGAGAAAAATATTTTTAAATTATATAGCAGAGTTACTTATGAAAAATTTGAAAAAAAAATTAATAATTGTAAAATAAAACTACATAAAATATTAAACGAATTACATAAAAAAAAACTTACTTTAGCTGGATACGGAGCTGCAGCAAAAACAACAACTTTTTTGAAATACTTCCAATTATCTAAAAATAAACAGATAAAATATATATTTGATGACAATATTTTAAAACAAGGTTTATATTTGCCAAATACTTTAATTAAAATTTTAAATCCAAATAATTTTAACTTTAAGAAAATAGATGTATTGATTATATTTGCTTGGAATTATTCTGACATAATTATAAAAAATTTAAAAAAAAATAGTATTATTAAAAAAAGTGGTTTAAAATTTTTAATACCGTTTCCAATTCCAAAAATAATTAAATGAAAGTTTACAATGTTGGACTTATTGGTTATGGAAAAATGGGAAAAATATATGTTAAAGAAATAAATAAAAATAAAAACTATAAAATTGTTGATGTTTTAAAATACAAAAACATATCAAAAAATCCAAAAACGATTAATAATTTTTTTAAATCAAATAAAATAGATTTAATTATTATTTCATCACCAATAAATACTCATTTTAAATATTTGAAATATGCATACAGATTTAACAAAAATATAATTATAGAAAAACCTATTGTTGAAAATTTCTACGAATTTAAAAAATTGTTACAAATTAATAAAAACTATAAAAAAAAAGTGATGATTCATCATAATGATATTCTCAATATTAAAAAAAGTAATTTAATAAATAAGTTTAGAAATCAAAAACAAATTAAAAAAATAGAGATGCTTTATGGAAAAAAAGAACTATCAAACTCTTATAAAAAACCTTTTTTTGACTGGTTACCGCACCCATTATCAGTTATTATATATTTTTTTGAATATCCTAAAAATTTTAAGATTATAAATTATTCAAAAAAAATTAAACAAAAATTAATAATTGAGAAACTTGAAGTATTATTTAATTTTAAATATTTTTCTATAATTTTAA
>CACIRB010000034.1 GCA_902588925.1 uncultured Pelagibacteraceae bacterium
GGGGTATTTTTGGTTGTTTCAAAACATTTTTCTATTAAGGTTTTAATGTTATCATCTAACAAGTTTGAAGAAGAAATTGATGATCTTTTTTTTCCTAAATAAGTTTCAATGCTTATTGCTAATCCATCAGATCTATTTGACTCGTCTAAAGTATTATTTCTAAAATTGACTGTTTCTGAAATTGAATGACCAACTGTCACGCTTGATCCAGTTGCACCCAATTTTTTAGCTAAATCTAAACAATATGAAGCTTTTGATCTTAAATATTCTTGATCCTTAACCATAATTTAAAGTTTAGTTCCACCAACAGTCATTTTATCGATTAAGATTGAGGGCTGAGCAACTCCAACTGGTACACCTTGTCCAGCTTTACCACAAGTTCCAATACCAGGATCTAACATCATATCATTTCCAACCATTGAAACTTCTTTTAGAATTGATGGACCATCTCCGATTAATGTAGCTCCCTTTATTGGTGAACCAATTTTTCCATTATTGATTTCGTATGCCTCAGTACAATTAAAAACAAATTTTCCAGATGTAATATCAACTTGTCCACCTCCAAAACTTACTGCAAAAATTCCTTTATCTACTGATTTAATCATTTCTTCTTGGGTTTGATTTCCACTCAACATCATAGTGTTTCTCATTCTTGGCAAAACAACGTGTCTATAATTTTCTCTTCTACCTGAACCAGTGGATTTTGTATTCATCAATCTTGCATTTAATCTATCTTGCATAAAATTCTTTAATATCCCATTTTCAATTAAAACTGTTTTTTCTGTTGGTGTACCTTCATCATCAATAGTTAAACTGCCTCTTCTATTATCAATTGTTCCGTCGTCAACAATTGTTACTCCTTCACTAGCAACTTTTTGGCCCATAAGATCATGAAAAGCGGATGTTTTTTTTCTGTTAAAATCTCCTTCTAAACCATGTCCAATTGCTTCATGAATTAAAATAGCTGGCCATCCAGGACCTAGAACCACCTTCATTTCTCCTGCTGGTGCAGGTTTACTTTCTAAATTGACTGACGCAATTCTAAAGGCTTCCTCACATACTTTTTTCCAATTATCATTTTTTAAATATTCATCATAAGATTGTCTTCCACCTATTCCATATACGCCAGTTTCTTTTCTTCCGTTTTTCTCTAACATCACTGATACATTAAATCTAATTAATGGTCGGACATCCGTTAATACTTCACCACCTGATCTGATAATCTCGATAGATTTTTGTTCACCTGCAAAACTTGTAGTAACTTGCTTTACTGAATTATCTTTTTTTCTTAAATATTCATTTACTTTATTTAAAACTTCTAATTTTGAATTTAATGTTTTTTGCTCTAATGGATTAATATCTTCATAAAATTTTTTATTAGATCTTGAAATATCATGATTATACGTACCTTTCATCGACTTCAGAGTAGATTTTAAATTTTCAGAAGATTTTTTTAGTGAATCTTTTGATATTTCATTAGAGTGAGAATAAGCAACTACCTCTCCTGTAATTGCTCTAAATCCAAAACCTAAATCTGAGCTATAACTTGAGCTTTTAATTTTATTATCATCCAATAAAATTGATTCGGATTTAGTGTCCTCTAAGTATAGTTCACCATCATCGCAATTTTGCAAGGTATCAGATACTATTTTATCAGCATCTTTTCTGGATAGATCGGATTTATCAAAAAAATTACTCACTTGGTTTAAATAGTAGTTAATTATTAATTTTCAACTAATCATTTGGCGCATTTACATGTTTATTTTTAAAGTTAGTATAAATTTATGAAAGTTTATTTTAATAACTCATGCAAAATCTGCAGATCAGAAATCAATATGTATAAAAAAGAAAATATTGAGGATATTGATTGGATAGATATTACCGATAACAAAGATGCAGAAAAAGAAACTTCTAAAAATGATAAAGAGCTTTTAAGAAGATTGCACATCAAAGAAAACGACCAAGTGATTGAAGGTGCAGAGGCTTTTCTTTATGTTTGGAAGAAGATACCAAAATATAAATTCTTATATAATTTTTTTAAATTGCCAGTCATATTTACTATTTTTAAATATGGATATGAAATAGCTGCGTATTTTCTATATTTGAAAAATAAAAAACAATTAAAAAATTAATTTAGAAAAAATATTAAAATCTGACTTAATAAAGACATTGAAAGAATAAACATAATTAAAACTACAGAGTACATAAGAGTAATAATTTTGTTTCTTTTTCTTCTCAATCTCACAAAATTTTTGTCATCTAAATCCGATATATCTCTTTCACCATCAACTTCATAATCATAACTCCATCTCCAAGTTGATTGTCCTAATCTTTCATCCTGACTATTGAAGTATCTAATCCAAGCAAGTATATACTTTAACAGCACATACAAAATCAACATCCCAATTATTCCAAAAAACATAACTAATAATACTTAATTTAGATCTAATAATTAATTATTATTTTTTTCTCTTTTTTTTGCAATTAATTGGGTTAACGAATCCACCATAGTGTCAGAAGCTTTGAATATTTCATTGTTTTTAAATTCGTGAGATATATTTTTCTCAGGATTGGTTTTATCTTCAATGACTATTCCTTCATCTGGAGAATTATTTTTAATATAAATTAACAATAGCCATTCCTCATCAGGAGCTTCATCCCACTTTATAAATATTTCTCCTGTCTCAAATCTTCTATCGATACATCTAAAAATAGACATATGTCTAGTAATGTGTCTCTTATTTAACTGGAAAACTAAACTACTGGCGCTTCTATAAAAACTTTCAAGGGCAAACTCAATTTTTTGTCTTGCCAATGTATATTCTTTTTCTTTCCTTAATAATGTTTCCCTGTCTTCATCACCTTGAATTTTTACTCCTAATGCCTCTACTCTCTCTCTTATTTTTTGATCTCTTATTATTCGATATTTCTCTTTTAACTTCTCAATTCTCTGTTGAAGTCCTGCATAATCTTCTCTTTTTTCTTTTAATGAAATTTTTTCTAATTTTTCTAATTCTTTAACTTCCCTTACTCTGAATTTTTCAATCTGTTTTTCTAATTTTAATTGTTGTAAAAATTTCTTTTGCTTTTCAGCTTGTTCAATTCTTAATAAAGCCTGCTCTTTTCTTAAAAATAATTTAATTTCCTTTGTTCTTTGTTTTTCTAATCTTATCTCTTCTTTTAATACTTGTTCATTTAGTTTTAATTTTAGTTCTCGCTCCTTCTGCTTTGCTTCCTGTAAAGCTAGCTTTTCCTGTCTTTCTTGCTCCTGTTTTTCGAGTTTAATTCTTCTTTGTTCATCTTTTTTAAGAACCTTATAGTTACTGATTGTTTCAGAAATTTTATCAAAAAAAGCTTGGATATATT
>CACIRB010000035.1 GCA_902588925.1 uncultured Pelagibacteraceae bacterium
GAATTAATGGCTATTTTCTGTTTAGCAACAGATTTAAAAGATTTAGAAAATAGAATTGGTAATATTACAATTGGTTATACGAGAGATAAAAAAGCAATATATGCAAAAGATTTAAATGCTCAAGGACCGATGACAGTTTTGCTTAAAGAAGCAATAAGACCAAATGTAACTCAAACGTTGGAAAATAATCCCGCAATAATTCATGGAGGACCTTTTGCAAATATTGCTCATGGATGTAATTCTGTAATTGCAACTAAAGCAGGATTAAAATTAGCTGATTATGTAGTTACAGAAGCAGGATTTGGGGCTGATTTGGGAGCTGAAAAATTTTTAGATATAAAATGTAGAAAATCAGGTCTTAAACCAAACTGTGTTGTTATTGTAGCAACAATTAGAGCACTAAAAATGCATGGAGGAGTTGCTAAAGAAGATTTAAAAAAAGAAAATTTACCGGCTTTGAAAGAAGGAATGGTAAACCTGAGAAGACATATTAACAATATTAGAAAGTTTGGATTGCCTGTAACTGTAGCAATTAATCATTTTATTACAGATACAGATAATGAAATGAAATCTTTGTTAGATTTTTGTGAAACACAAGGTGTAAAAGCTTCAAAATGCAGTCATTGGTCTAATGGTAGTGAAGGAACAATAGAGCTAGCTAAAAATGTTATAGAAATTTGTGAAGATAAAAAAGATACATTTAAATTTTTATATGAAGATGATCTTTCGTTATTCAAAAAAATTGAAAAAATTGCACAAGAAATATATAGCGCTAGTGAAGTAGTAGCAGATACAAAAGTTAGACAACAACTAAAAGATTTTGAAGATAAAGGGTATGGTAAGCTACCTGTTTGTATTGCAAAAACTCAATATAGTTTTTCAACTGACCCTAGTTTGAAGGGAGCACCAACTGGACATGTGCTACCTGTCAGAGAAGTAAGGCTTTCATCAGGTGCTGAATTTGTTGTTGTTGTATGTGGAGAGATTATGACTATGCCTGGACTTCCTAGAGTACCAGCTGCTGACTCGATTAAACTAAATGAAAAAGGCGAGATTGAAGGATTATTCTAATTTAAGATAATCTAGCCAATTCTCTAATTCTCTCATTCTGGAAAGTTTATCTAATTTTTTATTTTCTATTTCTATATTCTTTATGTGATCATCTATTTGGTTTTCATCTTTAAAGGCGCCACGTTCTATAAGTCTATCTTTTCTGAATATAATTAAATTAATCATTTTGTTATATGTAATTTCTGGATGATACTGAAGGCCCCAAACATCACAATTTCCAATTTTAAAATTTAAACCTTGAACATTATTAATTGGGTTCGAAGCTAGTAGAGTCGAATTTTCTGGTAGAGTTACAACCTCATCAAAATTAAATGCTGGAGTGTTAAACTTTTTATTTTTATTTTTATATAATGGATGATTTAAGCCATTTTCATTAATTTCAATATCTCTTGCAATTCCTCGATGTGATCCCTTCTCACCTTTTTTTACTTCTCCTCCAGCAGCAGTTACTGCAACTTGCATTCCCCAACATATTGCTAAAACTTTTTTAATTTTTTTTTGACATTCTCTCATAAATTCAATTTGCCTTTTTATTTCAGGGGTGTTGTTATAAATATTTAAACTACTTCCACCCCAAATAAGACCATCATAACTTTCTAGTGTATCTATATTCTCACTTATATTTTCATCCGAAGATGGATTAACTACATCTATATTTAATTGGTCAGTAAA
This sequence comes from uncultured Pelagibacteraceae bacterium, assembly GCA_902588925.1. Lineage (GTDB taxonomy): Bacteria > Pseudomonadota > Alphaproteobacteria > Pelagibacterales > Pelagibacteraceae > Pelagibacter. The sequence continues at coordinate 1,744 of CACIRB010000035.1, forward strand.
ATAGGAAAGGCTATGTTTTAAACTTTCTGTATGTGTTTGAATACCAGCCTCTGAGAAACTTTGATTTTCCTCTTTTAAATTACCCTCTACAACCAAAATTTTCTTCATTAAAATAATTCTCCTGAAATACTTTTTTTATACATCTCTTTTAAATCTTCTTGTGTTATTTTTTTTGGATTACTTCCTGTAGATGGATCTTCAAATGCCATTAAAGAAAGTTTTTCTAAATCAATTTCACTACAATCCATAACATCTGAAAGTTTATGAGGAATATTTAAATCTTTACGCAAATTTAATATCCATTCTAAAAAACTTTCAAATGTATTATTTAGATTAAGATAATTACAAATAGATACAATCTTGTTTTCAATAACAGATTTGTTGAAAGTTAAAACGTAGGGCATAAATATCGCATTTGTTAAACCATGATGGACATTGAATTGAGCATTTATTGGATGACTTAATGAGTGAATCGCACCAAGACCCTTTTGAAATGCCGTAGATCCCATACTAGAAGCTGCCAACATTTCAGATCTAGCTTCTATATTGATGCCATTTTTATAAACTTCGTTTAATGAATTCTTAATCAATCTCATACCCTCTAGAGCAATACCATCTGCCATTGGATGAAATCCAGGTGCGCAAAAAGCCTCAAGATTATGAGCAAGTGCATCCATACCTGTTGCAGCTGTTATTCTTGGTGGAAGTTCTTTAGTTAGATTTGGATCTAAAATTACAATAGATGGTAAAATTTTTGGATGAAAAATTATTTTTTTTATACCTGTTTCTTCATTAATTATAGCAGAAGCTCTTCCTGTTTCTGAACCTGTTCCTGCAGTAGTTGGAACCGCTATAATTGGAGAAATTTTATTTCCATCAGCTCTTGTCCAATAATCTCCTATATCTTCAAAATCCCATATAGGTCTTTTTTGACCACACATAAAGGCTATTCCCTTTCCAACATCTAATGCACTACCTCCTCCAAAAGCAATTACACCATCACAATTTTTTTCTATATATAAAGAGACACCTTCCGTTACGTTTTTTCCAGTTGGGTTTCCTGAAAAATTTGAAAATACTTGTAGATTTTCAAACTCATTCTTTAATTTTTCAATTACTTTTGATGTCATTGGAAGGTTTAAAAGATCTTTATCAGTCGCAAAAAGAGGACTTTTAATTTTTAAGTCAAAACAGGCTTCAGCAAGGTCTTCTATTTTACCTGCTCCAAACCAAATATTAGTAGGATAATTCCAATTCATATTATTATTCTAACAAGAATATATTTATTTGATTAATTTATCACTTAAAAATTAATTATTTATTAAATCTAAATATAAAGCTGCTGACCAAGAAAAATTATTTGCACCCATAGGTTTACCATTCTTGCAACTATAATATTCATGAAATCCTTTTTTTTCGACCAGTCTAATAGTACGTTCTTTAATTTTGTTTGAGTATTTTTGGTCTTTATTCATTAGGCCCTTGTGTATAAACCAATTACAGTTAATCCAAACTGGACCCCTCCAATAACGTTTTTCCTCAAAACTTTTATGATTAGGTT
>CACIRB010000036.1 GCA_902588925.1 uncultured Pelagibacteraceae bacterium
TGGTGTATTTACGCTAGAGGAAACTTTAAAAACATCGTTTGAAAAAGGAAAGGAATTATCAAAAAAAATTACTGAGCAAGATAATGAAATATCTATTCCAAATGTAGTTGAAAAAAAATATTCTAAACATGATAAATTTTGGTGTGTTCCATTACCAAAAGGTAAAAGTTATAAAAGATTTTTAGATTTTCAAAATGATGTTGCTGTTTCTGATGTAGAGATTGCATTAAGAGAAGGTTATAGATCAATCGAACACGTAAAAAGATATACAACTTTAGGTATGGCAACAGATCAGGGAAAAACAAGTAATCTAAATGGACTACAATTAGTATCTGAGATTGAAAATAAAGTTGTTCCGTCCGTTGGCCACACTACTTTTAGACCTCCTTATACACCTATTTCTATCGGTGCTATTGTTGGTAGAGAAGTAGGAAAGCATTCAAAACCAACTAGAAAATCTCCGATTCACAATTGGCATGAAGAGCATAACGCTGTTTTTGTTGATGCAGGAGTTTGGTTAAGACCAAGATATTATAAAATAGGAAACGAAACTTTATTCGAAGCATCAAAAAGAGAAGCGAAAAATGTAAGAACAAACGTTGGTGTTTGTGACGTAACAACACTTGGTAAGATTGACGTTAAGGGTCCTGATGCTGCAGAATTTTTAAATAGAGTATACACAAATGCATGGTTGAAGTTACCTGTTGGAAAAGCAAGATATGGAGTGATGTTAAGAGAAGATGGAATAGTAATGGATGATGGCACAACTACTAGAATTTCAGAAAACCACTATCACATGACAACAACGACTGCTCAAGCAGCTAATGTGCTTTCGCATTTAGAGTATTATTTGCAACTTGTTTGGCCTGAACTTAATGTCAATGTAGTTTCAACAACTGAGCAATGGGCAGGAGCTGCTATAGCTGGCCCTAAATCAAGAGATTTATTACAGAAATTGTTTCCTAAAACAGATGTATCTAATGAGGGTCTTCCGTTTATGGGATATGTCGAGGGTGACTTATTTGGTGCCAAAGCTAGAATCTTCAGAATTTCATTCTCAGGTGAATTAGCTTACGAAGTTAATGTTGAATCTGATAACGGAAGATTTATGTGGGAAAAAATAATTGAACTTGGAGAAGAATTTCAAATCCAACCATACGGAACAGAAGCATTGTCCACACTAAGAATTGAAATGGGGCATGTTGCAGGCTCTGAATTAGACGGAAGAACAATTCCATATGATAATGCTTTGGAAGGACTTCTAAGTAAAAAGAAGGACTTTATTGGAAAAAGATCATTGCAGAGAGAAGCTTTTGTAGCTGAAGATAGACAGCGAATTGTAGGTGTTGTTCCATTGGATAAAAAAACTAGTATTCCAGAGGGTTCACACTTAGTAAAAGACGCTAATGCTCCTTTGCCGAATAAAAAATTAGGTCATATCTCAGCTTCTTGTTGGAGTGTTGAGTACGACAATCCATTTTCATTAGCAATATTAAAGGATGGAAAAAATATGATTGGAGAAAAATTGTTTGTAATGTCTCCATTAAAGAACAAAGTCATTCCAGTAGAGATAGTTTCATCACATTATGTCGATCCAAAAGGAGAAAGAGTTAGATCATGAGTTTAATTTCAGCTTTAAATAATGTGCATGCAAAAGGTCAATTTGGAGATTTCGAAGGTAAAGATGATAAAAATTTACTTTCAATATCTGAAACTACTAATTTATTAATTGTACAGATAGTTCAGTATAAAAATTCAAACTCATCATTAGATAACATACAGGTAGATGGTTTAAATTTAAGAGATAATCCATCTTTAGTTAGCTCTAATGATAACACAAGAATACTTTGGAATGGTCCAAGAAATTGGATTTTAGTTTCTAAGAAAAAGGACACGTTAAATGATGTAGAGCAAAAATTTAATGATAATGAATTTGCAATAACAGACATATCTCATTCAAAAGCAATAATTGAAATTGAAGGTAAGGAGGCTAAGGAAGTTTTAAAAAAAGGATGCCCATTTAATTTTGGTGAGCTAGAAAAAGATCAATGTTTAAATTCTACTTATAATGGAATGTCGGTTACTATAGATATGCTTGATGATGATCCGGATAAATTTAGAATATTTGGATTAAGAAGTTTTGGCGAATCTCTTTATCACTCAATAACAGACGCATCTTTAGAATTCGGATACATCGCAAATTAACTATTTATCTCTAGTTGCAATATAAACACCAATAGTTGCAATTAAAAATCCTAAAAGATCTAAATTAGATAATTTTTCGTTTAAAAATATCCATGCCATGAATGCAGATGTAGGTGGAATTAAAAAAAATATTGAAACTGTTTTACTTGCAGAGTTTTTTTTAATTAAGAACATTAGTATTGTGAATGCTCCAAAAGATACTAAAAAAATTTGATGACTCATTGCAATTATAAATGTTTTTGAAAATTCAATATAAGGATCAACAAAAAAAATTATAATTAATAAATGAAATGAAAATCCTCCTAGCGCTTGGTTCATATTGCTTACTGACAAGGGTAGGTTATTGCTTATTGTTTTTTGCCAAAGAGTTGAAATTGTTATCGCTAACAAAGCAATAATGGTTGCAATTAATCCAGCAGTTGGAATTTTCGATCCAATCTCAAACCCCAGAACCAATGATGCTCCAACAAATCCTAATAAAACACCTGTCCATTGTTTAACAGACACTTTCTCTTTAAGTATTGGACCACTTAAAGCATTAGTTAGTATTGGTTGAAGTGTTACAATTAAAGCAGCCAGTCCAGTAGGCATTCCAATAGAAATTGAATAAAAAACACCTCCTAAATAAAATCCATGAAAAAGAACTCCACTAAAAAAAGATTGTAAAAAATTTTTTTTACTTACAATTATTTTCTGTCTTGAATAGATAGAAAAAATAAAAAAACCAAAAGCTACGAGCGCAAATCTAAAGGCTAACGCAGCAAAAGGATCG
>CACIRB010000037.1 GCA_902588925.1 uncultured Pelagibacteraceae bacterium
AAAAGTTGTTTCTGCAATTAAAATTGATGATAATTTAATTTAATGAGTAAAATTGCAATATATCCAGGTACTTTTGATCCAATTACTTATGGTCATATAGATGTAATTAAAAAAGCACTTAAGCTATTTGATAAAATTGTAGTTGGTGTCTCAGATGTTAGAAATAAAAATTACTTGTTTTCATCAGAAGAAAGAATAGAAATTGTCAATAAAGCTTTATTCAAGGATTTAAAATTAAATAAAAAAAAAATTATTGTTGTATCCTTTGGATCACTAACCACACATTTGTGTAAAAAATATAAATCAAATATCATATTGCGTGGCTTAAGAGCTGTATCTGATTTTGAATATGAATTTCAACTTGCTGGAATGAATAGAAAGCTGAACCAAAATATTGAAACAATTTTTTTAATGTCAGATGTAGAAAATCAAATTATTTCATCGAGATTTGTTAAAGAAATTGTAAAATTAAATGGAAATATTAAAAAATTTACTACCAAAAGCACAATAAAATCTTTAAAAGAAAAATATGAATAGAATTTTATCTTACGTATTTATTTTATTTTTTATTAGTGCAAATCAATTAATAGCTGAGGAGAATATAATGATTTTAAAACTGAAAGATGGTGATGTAAAAATTGAATTATTTGAAGACGTTGCACCAAACCATGTCAAAAGAATTAAAGAATTAGCAAACAGTGGTAAATACGACAATGTTGTATTTCACAGGGTTATAGATGGTTTCATGGCTCAAACAGGAGATGTTAAATTTGGAAATTCAGAGTCTAAAGATTTTGATTTAAGAAGAGCGGGTATGGGTGGATCCGATATGCCAGATTTAGAACAGGAATTTAATAGTTTACCTCATGACAGAGGCACAATATCTATGGCAAGAGCTCAAGATCCAAATAGCGCGAATAGTCAATTTTTTATCTGCTTTCAACCAGCTCCTTTTTTAGACAGACAGTATACTGTTTTTGGAAAAGTTATAGAAGGAATGGAATTTGTAGATAAAATCAAAAGAGGCGACCAAAACAATAATGGTGCTGTAACAGATCCTGATAAGATTATAAGTTTTAAATCTTTGTAAAATATTAAATGGCATTAAAAAATTTTGCCTTTAAAGTATTAAATAAAGATAAATTTGCTAGACGTGGTGTTATAGAAACTCATAGAGGTGAAATTAATACACCAGCATTTATGCCTGTTGGTACACAAGCAACAGTTAAAGCTTGCACAATTGGCGATATAAAGAAAACTGGATCTGAAATAATACTTTCTAATACATATCATTTAATGATCCGTCCAGGCGTAGAAAGAATTGAAGCAGCGGGCGGTTTACACAGTTTTATGAATTGTGATTTACCAATTTTAACAGACTCTGGTGGATTTCAGGTAATGTCACTTTCAAAGTTAAATAAGATAGATAGAGAAAAAGGAGCTATTTTTAATTCACATGTTGATGGTAAAAAATTTTTTTTAAGTCCTGAAGAAAGCATTAGAATTCAATTAGGTCTAAACTCAGATATTGTAATGATAATGGATGAATGTCCAAAAAAAACTGAGGATTATAATTTAATAAAAAAATCCATGGATTTATCGTTGTATTGGGCTGAAAGATCAAAAAAAGCTTTTGGAAACAATCCTCACAAAGCATTGTTTGGAATAATTCAAGGAGGATTATTTAATGACTTAAGGTTGAAATCATTAGATGAACTAACAAAAATTGGATTTGATGGTTATGCAGTCGGAGGATTGGCTGTAGGCGAAACCCAAAATGAAATGTTTGCTGTATTAGACGGAATTAAAGAATATTTGCCAGAGGAAAAACCTCATTATTTAATGGGTGTTGGTACTCCTACAGATATTTTAGGAGCTGTAAAAAGAGGTATAGACATGTTTGATTGTGTTCTTCCAACAAGATCAGGCAGAACTGGTCTAGCTTTCACTTGGGATGGTAGAGTCAATATCAAAAATAATAAATATCAATATGACAACAGTCCATTAGATCCAAATTGTGAAAATTTAAATTTAAATAAATACTCAAAAAATTATTTAAATCATTTATTTAATACCAATGAAATATTAGCTTCAATGTTATTAACACTTCATAATATAAATTTTTACCAAGAATTAATGTCAGCAATTAGAAAAAATATTATGAATAATACTTTTGATGAATTTCACGACAAATACATTGATAAGTTGTAGTTTTATTAACTGTGCTATTATGTATAAAACTTATCAATAAAAACCCTTCATTTATAACAATTTATTTTTGTAAAAAAATACCCTGAACGAATTGAAATATTAAAAATTATCTGTATACAAACCCTATTCATTTTCATAAAAATGAAAACTATGTGGGCCGTTAGCTCAGTTGGTAGAGCAATTCCCTTTTAAGGAATGGGTCGATGGTTCGAGTCCATCACGGCTCACCATACTTAGATGTTTAGTAAATCTCATTTAAAAAAAAATTTTTCCGAATTTTTAACCTTTTACAAAAATAGGCCAATTAAAAATAATCAAAGTGGTATGAAAATTGACCATTGCTATGCTTTATTTACCTTGCTAAAAAAAATTAAACCTAAGTATGTTATTGAGTCTGGTGTTTGGAAAGGACAAACTACATGGCTGATTAAAAATGTGCTTAAAAATTCAAAGATCTTTTCTATCGATATAGATTTATCTCAGCGTGATTTAATTTATAAAAACGTTAAATATCTAGAACAAGATATTACAAAATACAATTGGTCTAAATTAGATAAGAATAAAACTTTAATTATATTTGATGATCATGTTTGTTTTTCAGAAA
>CACIRB010000038.1 GCA_902588925.1 uncultured Pelagibacteraceae bacterium
AATAATTAACAAAACTAATAAAAACGATATAGTCAAAATTCTTGGCAGTCCATCAACAAAAAGTAAATTTGATAATGATGTATGGATATATATAGAAAGAAAACAAACACAATCAAGATTAAGAAATCTTGGAAAAATGAAAATATTCAAAAATGATGTGCTTGTTTTAGAAATTGATGAGTATGGCATTCTAGATAAAAAGAAATTTTATAATAAAGACGATATGAAAATTATTAAAATAAGTGAGGCAACTACTCAATCAGGTTTTAAAAAAAACTCATTCATATATGAATTTCTCAGTAGTATGCGACAGAAAATTGATGACCCTCTTGGACAGAGGGCCAAAAAACGTAAAGAGCTTATGAAGCGATAACAGCTAACAATAATAGAGCTACAATATTTGTAATTTTAATCATTGGATTGACAGCTGGACCTGCGGTATCTTTGTATGGATCTCCAACGGTATCACCTGTTACAGCAGCTTTATGTGCTTCAGAACCTTTTCCACCATGATTTCCATCTTCAATATATTTTTTAGCATTGTCCCATGCACCACCTCCTGCTGTCATAGAAACAGCTACAAATAATCCAGTAATGATGACTCCTAAAAGCATAGCGCCGACTGCAGCTAAGGCAGCTACCTGACCACCTATTGAAAATATTATAAAATATAAAACTACAGGTGATAATACTGGTAATAATGATGGTATTATCATTTCCTTAATTGCCGCAACAGTTAACAAATCAACTAATTTTGCATAATCAGGTTTTTGTTTTCTTTTCATGATACCTGGATATTTTTTAAACTGTCTTCTAACTTCAACAACAACAGCACCACCTGCTCTACCTACAGCCTGCATACCCATTGAACCAAATAAGTAAGGTAGCATTCCACCAATTAACAACCCAACAACTACATAAGGGTTAGATAAATCAAAAGTTACAACTATTCCTTCGAGAGCAGATCCCGCTTCTTTAGAAAAATGTTTAATATCTTCAGTGTAAGCTGCAAATAAAACTAATGCTCCTAAACCAGCTGATCCTATAGCATAACCTTTTGTGACAGCTTTAGTGGTATTACCAACTGCATCTAATGCATCAGTAGTTTTTCTAACTTTTTTATCCAAGTTAGACATTTCTGCTATTCCTCCAGCATTATCAGTTACAGGTCCATAAGCATCTAAAGCAACAACCATTCCAGCTAAAGCCAACATGGTTGTAACAGCTATAGCAATACCAAATAATCCAGCAATAGAGTTTGTAATCAATATACCTGCAACAATAATTAATGCTGGTATTGCTGTTGCTTCCATTGATACAGCTAAACCTTGAATAACGTTCGTACCATGCCCAGTTGTTGATGATAAGGCTACTGATTTAACAGGTCTATAACTTGTACCTGTATAATATTCTGTAATCCAGATTAATAAACCAGTAATAACTAAACCAATAACCCCACAGTAATATAAATCCATTCCATTGAATGAATTTCCATTAACTGTATATTCATTTGTAAAACCAATAACATGATCTGTTACAGGCCAAAGGATAATTAATGATGCAACTGCAGATACAATAAATCCCTTGTACAATGCATTCATTACATTGTTATTTTTGCCTAATTTAACAAAAAATGTACCTATGATTGATGTTAAAAGACATGCAGCGCCAATTGTAAGTGGATAAATCATCATATTAAGATCACCTACAAAGAAAATTGACGATAAAACCATAGTAGCTACGATAGTAACTGCATATGTTTCAAATAAATCTGCCGCCATCCCAGCACAGTCTCCTACGTTGTCTCCAACATTATCTGCAATCACAGCAGGATTTCTTGGATCATCTTCTGGAATTCCAGCTTCAACTTTACCAACAAGGTCTGCTCCAACATCAGCACCTTTCGTAAAAATTCCTCCACCTAATCTAGCAAAGATTGAAATTAAAGAAGCTCCAAATCCTAAAGCAACAAGAGCATTTACAATTTCTCTTTCATCTACTTCGTATTTTAGCAATAAAAAATAATACACTGCTATTGCTAATAAAGCTAAACCAGCAACCAACATACCGGTTACAGCACCAGATTTAAATGCAACAGAAAGACCTTGAGCAAGACCTTTTCTAGAAGCTTCAGCAGTTCTAACATTTGCTTCTACAGAAACTAACATTCCAACATAACCTGCAATACCAGATAAAGCAGCACCTATCAGATATCCAAGACCTACCAAAGGACTAAAAGCAATACTTACAATAACTAAAACTACAGCACCAACAATAGCAATAGTTTTGTATTGTCTTGCTAAGTATGCTTTTGCACCTATTTGAATTGCAGACGCAATATCTTGCATTTTAGCATTTCCTGCACTTGAATTAAGAATATT
>CACIRB010000039.1 GCA_902588925.1 uncultured Pelagibacteraceae bacterium
AATATTTATGCAGACCTGACAAAAAAGTAGATATAATTGTTCCCTCACCAGTACCCGCGTCTAAAACATTAAAAATTGGTGACCGAGTACTGATTTTTTCTATTTTTTTAAATAAATAAAAAGCAATTTTTGATTTTTCATTAGTTGAGTTTACAAATGATAAATATTTGTCTCTAGAGTCAAAAAAAGTTTTTCTCTTCATATTTATTATTAGTATTTGATCTCCTTATTTACTTTTTTAAGAGATTTATCTGTTCCATGATGAAAATGTTTACTCATGTCTGGCATATATTTCATTGAAATTGGTTTTTTGCCAATTGCAACTGACATTTCTCTGACATGATGAGCTTCTGCGCCACAACATATACCAATAAAATTTATTTTATTTTGAACACACTCTTTTGCAAACTCTGCCATTTCAAATCTGTTACAGAACAAATTATCTAAAGCTACAGGGAATGCATTCCCCCCAGGAATACAACTACAACCATGATCAGTTATATTTAGAAAACCAGGTTCTTTCTCTGTTGTTCTATAAGGTACTGGAAGTCCAGCAACGTGACATGAAACTTTTTCTCTAACTTTTTTTAATAGTTTCATTGTCATTTCAGGTCCTCGATAACAATTTAAACCAACTACATCTGCACCTAAATCTTCCATCATTTTGCAAGCATCTTCGGCGGTATGACCTTCTCTAGTTTTGTCCCCTCTAGGAATTGCAAAATTACAAACTGCAATAAGTCCAGCATCTTTAATTGCTTTTAATGCTATTTTCATTTCTTCTGTCCAATTTATTGTTTCTGCTATTACAAAATCAACACCAGCCTCTTTTGCCCAAGCTACTTGTTCTTCATACATTTGTTGACATTGTTTGTGAGTATTAGGATCCCCTGGATCAAATACATTTGTATTAGCCACGTCTCCGCAAACCATAAGATCTAAATCTTTAAACTCAGCAGCAGCATCTTTTGCAATTTTAAGAGCACCTTTTTGCATTGGTTCTAACAAATGCTCTTTACCAATTATTCTGAGCTTTTCTCTATGACCGTAATAAGTAAATGCTTGAACAACATCAGATCCCGCTCTAATAAATTCTCTATGTAACTGAGTTACTACTTCTGGATGTTCTAAAACTACTTCTGGAACAAATGGACCTGCTGATAAATATCCTCTTCTTTCCATTGCAAAAAGATATCCTTCAGCACACATTATTGGGCCTTCATTTAATCTAGTAATAAGATCTTTTTTCATAATTTATCCTTTCATTTTATTATATTGTTTACAACCCATTTGTGGAAATGATGGGTGGGATTATCCATCACAGGTGAAAAATTTCCCCCATTATAAGATGGTGACTTTCTGCCATCCTGCATTCCCTCAATTATATTTAAATCTTCACTTTGAACTCCTTTCCAAAGTTCAAAGTTTTGTTTTCTAAGTGATTTAAATTTTTTCGAATTTGCTGCTTCATTGCCAACATAATAAATTTCCATATGTTCTTTTGTATATTCATTATTTACTGGTTCTAGCCAGTAGGCGTAAAAATGGTCTTTATGAATCCCAAGCATTACATTTGGGAAAAGAGCAATGTATTCAGCGATATGTTGTTGATCTTTAGGCCAGTTTGGGAATGTTGGAAATTTTAAGTTACTTTTAAACCTTGGATTATAAACCATAGTGCCTTGCCCAGCAAAACGATTAGGTAATCCTTGAATATGATAATGATCATCAATTTTTGAGTAAGAGTTTAATCCAGGATGAACCCAAGGTAGATGATAACTTTCACAATAATTTTCTATTGCAAATTTCCAATTACATTTTGCATTTAAATTAAAATAACCATAATCTTTTGAATAAACAATTAAGTCTCTATCTTTTATCGGCCAGAATTTGTTCCATCTATCACTTAAAGGTTTAATATATTTTTCAAAATTAATTTCATTATTATTTATATTTACAAAAATTAAATCTAACCAAATATGAGATCTAACTTCCTTTAGTCCACTTTTTGATTTGCTAAATTTATTACAATTATGTTTATTCATTCCACCAATATGCGGTGTGGCAATTAACTTGCCACTCAAATCATAAGACCAAGAGTGATACGGGCATCTTATTACATTCTTGATTTTACATTTTTCTTGAAGGATCTTAAAACCTCGATGACTACAAACATTATGAAAAACTTTAATTTTATTATTTTTATCTCGTAAAATAATTAATGGAATTCCTAACAGATCAAATGGTTTCGCGTCTCCAATATTTGGTAAGGAACTACCAACGCCAATTACAACCCATTTATTTTCAAAAATTTTTTTTCTCT
>CACIRB010000040.1 GCA_902588925.1 uncultured Pelagibacteraceae bacterium
TCTTTAGCATCAAGTTTATTTATAGCATCAGCTGCTGAATAATTATTTAAACCCAATTGCATATTTAGATCTGTCATTGAGTTGAACGATAATCCTTTTTTTGGATCTTTCATTTGTGTTAATGAATATCCAAGATCAAAAATAACACCTTTAATATTTTCGTTTTTGATTTTTAAATTTGTTAATTGACTAAATTTTAAATTTTTGAAAATAAATCTATCTTCAAAATTTTCTAAAATTAAGTTTGCAACTTTTTGACTCTCAATATCTCTATCAAGTCCTATTACTTTCGTATTTTTGAACTCTAGTATTTTTTTTGAGTATCCACCTTGACCGAATGTGCAGTCAATAAATGTGCCACCATGTTGAGGGGTGATAACGCTAATAATTTCTTCTAGCAGTACTGGATAATGTTTTTGTACATCCGGTACTATGGTGGCTTCCATTTATTTCTTTGAAGACCATTAATTTTTTTGTCTTCTTAGGAAAGCTGGGATTTCAAGATCATCTTCATCTTCTTGGTCCTCAGAATTCAACAAATCTGAAGGAGAAGAGTTTTCGCTTTCAGAACTGAATAAATCTGGTGAGTCAGAATCTACACCAAATTCCTTAAGATCATTTGATGGTTCTTCTTCAATATTTTCATCATGATTTTTTTCTTCAAATGTTTCTACTGCTTCTTGAGTAAAAGATTTTTCCATTTCATTAACAGTACTATCATCTAATATGTTTTCTGTTTCAGTACTATTTTCTGTGGCAAAGTTTTCATTCATCATGTTATTTTCAACACTTACTTGCTCTTGTTCTTGAGCCATTTCATTCTCAAGCTTAAGAGCGTTAGCACCATGAGAAATTGGGCTTGATGAGTTTGAAAAATTAAATGCTGGTGAGCCCATATTTGAAAAATCAGAGTAACCTGGATTACGATTTTGTATTCTGTGGACCATATTTACTACTGATTTAGATTCAGGTTGTTGTCCATCTAACGAAGTAGCAACAATTGAAACTCTCATTTTTCCATCTAAGTCAGCATCTGTTATTGCTCCTATAATTAACTCAGCATCTGGATCAACTTCCGCTCTTACTTTATTAACTGCTTCGTCAACTTCAAAAAGTTTTAAATCTTTACCACCAGTGATATTTACTAGTAACCCTTTAGCACCCTTTAAAGTATAATCATCTATTAATGGATTACTAATTGCCATCTCCGCAGCTTTGAGTGCTCTACCTTCACCTTCAGCTTCTCCAGTTCCCATCATTGCTTTACCCATTGAGGCCATTACAGTTTCAACGTCAGCAAAATCTAGATTAATTAATCCAGGTCTTACCATCAAATCTGTAATACTCTGAACTCCATGCATCAAAACGTTATTTGATAGATTAAAAGACTCTTCAAAAGTTGTTTGTTCATTTGCAATTTTAAATAAGTTTTGGTTTGGAATTACAATTATAGTGTCCACATGTTTTCTTAATTCTTCCAATCCTTGTTGTGCTCTTCTCATTCTAGAGGGGCCTTCATATAAAAATGGAAGAGTCACAACACCTACAGTTAATATATTTAATTCTTTAGCAGCTCTAGCGATGACATGAGCAGCACCAGTGCCCGTTCCACCGCCCATACCAGCAGCAATAAAAACCATATTTGCACCTTGAAGTGTATTTATAATTTCATTTAAAGATTCATCAGCAGCTGCTTGTCCAATATCTAATTTTGCACCCGCACCTAAACCCTTTGTTAAATTTAAACCAATTTGAATTCTTGTTTTTGCTTTACTTAACTTTAAATCTTGAGCATCTGTATTTACTGCAATAAATTCTACTCCCTGTAATTTATTATCGATCATCTCATTTATCGCGTTTCCTCCAGCACCACCTACTCCTAAAACTAAAAGTCGTGGCTGAAGTTCTTTTATCTCTGGTGCTTTAAAGTTAATTGTCATCTTATTTCCCCTCATTGTTGTTTAAATGTTTTTCCCATTTAAGACTTGCTCGATTTAAATTTGCTTTTTTTCTTGCTGATGTCTTAAATTTTTCAAATGCTGTTGGTTCCCAAATTTGAAAGGTTTGGCCTTGACCAACAAACAACATGCTATTTTTTATTTTTGCATGTTTTAATAATTTTAATGAAAGAGAAATTCTACCTTCACTATCAAACTGTAAATTAGTACTTTCAGCTAATATTGATGTTGCAAAATAATCTCTTTTTTCCT